>CANOSP010000003.1 GCA_947569705.1 uncultured Erysipelotrichaceae bacterium | reverse complement strand
ATAGCGTCACATTGAATTCCGTAGATGTTTGAAAATCCTTTAACGATGTGAGATCGAGTTGAACAGTACCTTTAGAACCGTTTACTTGACCTAAGACATTGTATCTGAGACCGTTATCCGTTTCCGCAACAGCACTGACATAACGAGAACCTGAAGTAGTGCCGCTTAAGGAAACAGGAATAGAGACAAGCGGATTCTCTCTTTTCGCTTTCAGTTTGTTTCCGCTCACATTGGAATCACCGGAATCCAGTGCAATACCTAAATCAGTATCAATAAGTGAAAGATAAGCATTATTACCATCAACCATTGGCACAGCATTCATTAAGCTTGCATTACTGTCAAACGATGGTTTCGCATTACTTGAATAAGCAATCTTGCTTTTATCTAAAGTAAGCAGAGGTCTTACTGATGAAGTCCCGGCAGTTTGTTCATGACCGCCGCATGTGACAGAAACTTTATCTATTACTTGAGATACATATAATTGAGAATCTGATCCTTCAGAAAAACTTCTTATTTTGAAACTATCATAACGCAAAGCAGCTAAGGCAGGAGCCACTTGATAACATGTATTTAATGAAAAAGAACCAAATCGTCTGCTCTGATCTATTTGAGTAGAAGGATCTTTTTTAAAATTTCTAACATATTCCTGTAAAAAAGAATCAAGTCCGCTATTTTTGAAGTGGTCGTAATATATAAAAATCCCATAGCCTTCAAAATTAACCAGTGATGACGGTAAGATAGTATCATCGTCTAATAAGGGGGTAAGATCCAAAGTTACATTGAATCTAGCATTTATAGAATCTCCATCTGTAATTTGTTGTGATGTAGCACAAACTTTCCCATTGACCTGATTTAACTTCCAAAATGAACCCTTTGCTACTGAAGTAGAAGCAATTGTTAATCTCGGAATAGGCAGATCAAATGTATCAGTCGTTACTTTATCAGCTTCTGTTCTTGTGGGCTTAATTCCTTGTTCAGTAACAGTTTGATCATTTAAGCAAACATAGTCATTGGTATCTACAACATTTTTCACAATACTGACATCAGTAACCAAAGAGTTCGTATCTGCCCCGACAAACTTACTTCTGTTATCTACTGATTCATCACCGAGCCACCAATCACTGTTGATCGCATCGATATTAACCAACGATGTTTGATCAGAACTTATAACATTAGTTAAATCACTCGTCTTTGGCAATGTGAATTTTCCTGACACTGCTTTACTTCCTAATTCACCGTAATTATCTGCCAATGTATCTAATGAAGTCACAGCATCATTCCATGTTACTTCTCCTGCATCTGTCGCAGTGTTCTTTAATAAAGTCATTGTGTTTGAATCAATAACGGTATAGGTATCATTACCGATATATACCTTTTTACCTGCCGCATAATTCGTCGCGGCACTTATCTTATCATTATTAGTGTTGAATATCGGTATACTGATTACCACTAATGCGAAAATACTGATAAGATACCCAATCTTTTTCATATCTACCATCCTTTCTCCATGTTTCTAAAAGTAGACAATTAGGAACAGGTGTTTTTAAATTAAAAACGCCTGTTTTTCTATTCAGAAACATATATTTCAATAACATTTTCCTATCTCTATTAATGTCTGCTTTTAGAAACATAATGACATTTTTATATATGTTTCTGATGTTTTTATCCAAAACCGTAAAACTCACATTATAGAGTGTACTTGTTCTCTATTTGTTCGTACCGCCGTGATCTTTTATCGGATTTATTCCAATCTTTTTTCTTAATTCCCTTTATTTAAAATTGCAGCTATGATAAAACAGCGATCATCAACCGCTGTTTCAGTTTGAAAGTTCTTCTCTGTTTTTTTCCTTTACCATAAAGGTAGGCAAATACTCTAATGAATTAGTCACCTTTTGTAAAATCGCATAACAATAAGCTGCTTCCTCGTTACTTCCCGGAATCAAATGTTTTTGAATTGTCGCTGTATTCATTCGTTCATAGGACATCACTTCATATAAATACCGATTATATTCCAACAACGGTCTGAGCAATACTCTAGCTTCCGATAACAATTGTTTCTTATAATAATACAGGAAATTCGCATACAGTGTAAATGTATCCTGTTTCGGATAACGCTCATAAAGCTGTTTAAACTTTTCATACTCTTCAAAATACAAAAATCCGGCATATAAATAATAGCGCACACCGAATACATCTGAGGGATTCAATGACAGAATCTCTTGAAATTGTGCTTGCGAACGACGCATATATCCAACCTCATAAAGCGCACAAGCATAGGCAAATTTGATATGGAAGAATACTTTGGCATCATCCAATTCATAAAAATCACTGACCGGCTGTTGAAAATATTCTCTGCCTAAATTCATCGTCACCAATTCCATGCCTTCTTTGTATACTTTCAGTGTTTCAAACATATCTTCACAATATAATCCCATAGCTAAATATGCCTCAATGCAGTCACGGCAGATCAATAATGCTTGATGCGCAATATATTTTTTCTTTTGCCAGCCGCGATACTGGCGCATTTCTTTAAGCTTCATTAAGGCTTCTTCATATTCCTGCGATTTACTGTAAGAAGCATGATAGCTGTCTTTAAGAAAGGCATCTAATGACATCTGATAGGTTACGCCGAGTGAGGCAGTATCCCATTCTTTTTTATTATTCATAACAGATCCCTTCCTTTCTTATATCGCTGCATTTTTGATAGGATGTATATGCCACTGCTTTATATTGCTCATAACTATCATACTGGCAAGTAAATCACAGCATTTGATTTTCTCGATCATAATCATGATAAATGACTTTCTGTATAGAAGCATCTTGCTTTATCAGCTGCTTTTTTAATCGTGTGATCGCATCGAGCCGTAAATAATCCGCAGTGATGTTCACTGCTTCCCTTAACTGTTCGGGATCCTTTACCAAATAAAGCTGCGAATCCGGATGCTGATCCTTTAAAGCGGTAATTGTTTGTTCTTTCAGATCCATGCCGATTAACAGCTTTTGTTCATTGTCGTGATATAAAAAGCTGTGAATGAATGCAATCACCGTATGACAACAGGGGCATTGATAACGAAACATTGTTCCTTGCACAATCCGCTCCTTTAATTCAGGCTCAAGCTGTGAATTAACCAATGTGTGACTTTTAATATGAGAATGATAGTTACAGTTTCTGCATACGATTTCTACCAATATATGCCGCACATCAATTCCTCCCTGCAGTTTGTAATATTATACTACAAAAACAGTTTACTTGAAAGATACAAGTAAGCATAACTATTAGAATAAGAAGGCTAAAAAAAGCGATTAACAACATTCATTATCAATCACTTTCATTACGCTATTTCTGTTTTCTCCTTCGCTGTATCTTTTGCGGAAGCTGATAGCCTTGTTCCTGTAGCGCTGCAATTTCCGCTAAAATCTCATTTCGATAAAGATCATGAGGCTGTAATACATCCTTTGCGGCATCAAACCACAAAATTGCTTCTTCATATGCTTCCAAACGCTTTTTTTGAACTGCGACCAAATAAGCACAAGTACCTAAAGGAAAACCATAGTAATCCTTATTATCCAATGCCGCAATAATTTCATCACACAGATCATTACGATGATACAACAATACATCACGGGTCCAATCACAATAACGAATCAGTTTATCATTTTCACAATGATAAATCTGTTCAAGCAGTTCAAGTGCTGCATCATAATTACCGTAAGCGAGAAAGGTATGATAATACAGAGCTAAATATTGTTCTTCATCCGCCTTTTCATAGCTTTTCTTCATCATTCCACGTAAATGTGAGATTAATGCGGTTTCATCTTTTGACAAATAATAAACACGTGCTTGGTATAAATCTCGCAAATAATCACTGAGCAGCCACTTTGCCTGTGATTTTTTCAGCAGTCTTTGTACCGTCGGATAATCTGCCTGCTTCAGCGCATGATTCATGCTTTTCAAAAAAATACTCCGCATAAATAAATACGCTAAACCTAAAGCAAACAGAATACATATAATAGTAAATGTTATCGGATTCATATATATACCACCGTTCTATATAGTTTATATTAAGGAAAAGCGCTGCTGCTTCCACAACAACGCTTTATTATTCAGAAAGATGATAGAGAGAAAATCATCTATTGTCCGTGTATCTTATTTAATGACATTCCAAGGTACCGGTACAAGCGGAGTATATTCGCCTGCCCAAATACCGAAGATTGCACCTACAATACCGATAACCAAGAATAAGCCGATCAGCTTAACAGGAGTGAATCCTTTTTTCTTGATTAAGAAGTAGCACATTAATGTGAACAGTAACGGAATCAAGCAAGGAACGATCTTATCTAAGTATTCCTGTACGTTGATATTAACAGCTTCTTCAGTCATAACTTTTACTTTATTGTATACACCGTCTACAACTGTCTCAACTTCTTTTTCAACATTAGTAGTTCCGTTAGGAATAGAGATACCGAGTTTTGTTTGACCGCCGTAGTTCGCAATCAACGCACCGATAATGAATACACCTAATACAGATGCTGCGTGAGTAAATTCTTTAGCGTAAGCAGTCATCATGCTTACAGC
This sequence comes from uncultured Erysipelotrichaceae bacterium, assembly GCA_947569705.1. Classification (GTDB taxonomy): domain Bacteria; phylum Bacillota_I; class Bacilli_A; order Erysipelotrichales; family Erysipelotrichaceae; genus C-19. Next base: position 133,978 of record CANOSP010000003.1, on the reverse strand, counting down.
CTTAGTACCCATGTTGTAAGACCAGTACAATAAACCGTAACGAAGTGCCATTTCAGCACCGAATGCGATAACGAAGTAAAGAACCGGTCCTAAGATGCTGCCGTCGATTGCCATGTTAGCTGTCATACCGGCAGTGATCGGAATTAATGTCATCCAGAATAATGCATCACCGATACCGCCTAACGGAGCACCGGTAGAAATACGTACGGAACGAATTGTCGGGATATCCAACTTCTGCTGTTCCATAGACAATACCATACCCATAACGAATGTTACAGCGAATGGGTGAGTATTAAAGAAGTCCATGTTATGAGTCATGGATGCTGCTAAGTCTTCTTTGTTTGTATGAATTTTCTGAAGACCAGGCAAGATTGACCATAACCAACCTGCAGCCTGCATACGCTCATAGTTGAACGCTGCCTGTAACTGGCAAGAACGCCAAACCATTTTATTTAAGGTTTTATTGTCAAGTCTAGCGGCAGGCGTAGTATCTTTATAGTTTAACAATTCATTAGATGCCATCGCTCATACCTCCGTTTCCTGCATTTTTGCTCATAGAGCTTAACTTAAAGTCAATTAATGCCAACATAATACCGACAAATGCAACCAAGATTAATGCTGCAGATGCAGTAGCGCCAACATTACCGAATATTAATGCAAGTGCGAATCCTGCAAGCAAGTAGCCCCACATATCGTTTGCGAACATAATTTTCAATAATACACCGAAACCTACGAAACGCATCATTAAGCCGGCAGCGGATAAACCACCCATAAACCAGCTTGCATTCTCATTTAAGCTCTGCAGTGTTTCAGACATAGCTGTACCACCTACATAAGCAAGAACAGTGATAACTGCAAATAAAGAACCTAAGATTAACATAGAAATGTTCAATACATTAGTAATTCCTTTAGGGTTAGCTTCCTCAGCTGCTTTATCAGCCTTAGCCATTAAACCTGACATGATTGTAAATGTCAAAGTAACTACATACTGACCGAAAGTAGCGAAGATCATACAAGCACCAAGTGCAGCGTTTGTATCCATGTTTGCTTTAACAGCGAAGATCATGGCAACGATACCACCAAGCACGGCGTTAGGTGGCTGAGCACCACCGACAGGCATGTTACCGATCATCATCAGCTCATAAGTACCACCAACAACTAAGCCGGTTTCCATATCGCCTAATACCAAACCGATAATAGGACAAGCAATGATAGGACGGTAAACAATTTCTGTTAATGAGAACTGGTCAATCGCGAAGAAGAATGTAAGGATTGCCAGTAACACACATTCAACAATATTGAAATCCATAAATTTGTTTCTCCTTTCCTAAGAAGAAAGATAATTTGCTTTCGCACCGATAAAACAGAGGTATTTGTTATAAGTATGTTATAAGTTCAATTGCTTTTTTATCGTCAATTCATTTTCCTAATCTTTCTTTTATTCCATTCATTTATTCAAATAGACTGATTCAATAATCTGATTGATGAAAAGATTTACACAGCTATTGACAAAAAGGAATCACTCATTTAGAATATTACCAAATTCTGACATAGATTTATCAGAATGCTATGGGGACTTGTCATACTCGACAAGTCCGTTTTATTTGTAAAAAATAAAATAAGCTTATCGCCCTCACCCTAATAATCCAGCGTCTAATTGATATAAAAAGGAATCGTTTTTAAACGCCTAAAAAGAAATGGAAGGTCTTTATAAATGGCTAAAGGAAAAAAGAAAAATGAACGAAAAACACGGAAGCTTCGTTATCCCAACGGATATGGAACTGTTCATCTTTTATCATGTCCCGAAAAAAGAAGAAATCCGTATATTGTGCAAATTCCCGACGGGATAAAAACTTATCAGGCAAAGGATGGTACGGTAAAATCACAATACCGCTATAAAACACTGTGCTATGTAAAAACATGGGAGGAAGGTGATCAGATTTTAAGAGATTACAATAATAAGAAAAAATACGGAGACGGTTGTGTTCTGACAAAATATGCGACCTTTGATGAAATACATACGATCATTTTACCGAAATACACCAAGGATCGCAGCGCATCTATTATCACTGCATATCGTTCTGCTTATAAGCATTTGAATAAAATATATCATTTACCGATCAATGAGATCAAAGCAGCCGCTATCCAAGCTATCTTTGATGATCTCAGAGAAAATAAAGGACTCGGAAGTAAAACAATCTCCAATATGAAACATATTTGTAAGCAAGTGTTTTCCTATGCCTATGAGAATGATTTAGTCGATAAAAATTATGCGGACTTTTTAAAAATCGGAACGGCAGATAAGCCGAAAGAAAAAAAGATCTTTACAAGAGAACAAGTGGAATTGTTTTTTGCGAATGATCAGGATCCAATTGTTAATACAATCCTGATCTATATCTTTACCGGTCTTAGAATCAGTGAGCTGCTTTTGATTAAACGAAGCGATGTTCATATCAAAGAACGCTATTTGATCGGCGGTATTAAGACCGCGGCAGGAAAAAATCGGATCATACCGATACATCATTATATTGAGCAATATATTATTGATTGGTATGCGAAAGGTTTTGAATACTTAATCACAGATAAAAAAGGAAAGCCGTATAATAAGTCAACCTATCGCTTTCAATTTATGAAAGTGATGGAGAAATACAATATTAAAGATGTAACAAACCATTGTTGCCGCCATACCTTAAGTACGATGTTTGACAATGCAAACGTAAATAAGGTGGCAGCCCAAAAGATTCTCGGACATGTGAGTTCGGATCTTGATGAAAGAGTATATATTCATAAAAGCTTGGATCGATTGATTGAAGCGATGGATATGGTCACACTGGATGCCCTGTGATGTGTCATAAGTATGTCATAAGTAGAGTAAAAATAAAGACCCTTTCGTTAGGGTCATTTGAACTGAATAAAATTATCATAAATAATTATATTGTCTTTGACGGCTTTGGATGATGACACAAAAACCGCATCAGTGTGGAGACCAAAATAATTCCCAAAGCAAGCGCACCGGCATAGATCAGCGTATCTAAGCCTGTTTGTAAAGCGGTCTGTGCATCACCTGCGACAGCGTAACGCATCGTTTCATACATTCCTTTACCGGGAACCAAAGGAATCAGCGCACAAATAATAAAGGTGGTTACGGGAGTGCGGCAGATGCGGGCAAATATTTCGGAATAAAGCGCAAAGCCGACTCCTGCATAAAACAATGACAAGGCTTCGGGACACTCATTCATTTTACATAACGAATAAATAACTCCGCCAAGCATTCCGCCGATGCCTGCCAAATACAGTTTTTTTCCTTTGATATTAAACAATACACCGAAGCCGACAGTTGCCGTAAATCCGGAAACAGCGATTAACCACATGTTAAATTCCTCCCGTCACATTCATCCATACTGCCAATACAGCACCGATTCCCACAGCAATCGCAATCGCTGTAAGAAACGCCTCTGCACCGCGTGATAAGCCTGAAACATAATCACCCGCTACCGTATCACGAATCGCATTGGTGATCGCTAAACCGGGAACCAATAACATCATACCGGAAATCATAACCGTATCCATAGAATCACAAACGGACAGCTGCACACATAATAAGGTGATAAATGCACCGACACCGGCAGCTACCGCATTTTGAAAAAACGCATTGACATTGTTTCGCTCCATACCGACAGCTGTGATTTTAATACAAAAACCGACTGTAAATGCACAGAAAGCATCAAATAAGCTTCCTTGAAAAAACAGCGCAAAACCGAATGCCGATAATGCCGAAAAAAACAAAGTCACAAATAATGAATAACGCGGTTCTTGATCCAACTGCTTTAACAATTCCATCACATCATTGATCTTATATTGTTTCGCTTTGATCGTACGAGATAATTCGTTGATGGAATCAATTTTATGAAGATCGACACCGCGCTTTTGAATACGCAAAATCTTTGTATAATTTTGTTGGTTATGCGTAATAGACAACATAATTCCCGTTGTCATAACAAAAGCCTGTACTTCATCTACATCAAAGCTTTGTGCAATCTTCACCATTGTTTCTTCACAGCGATAAACCTCAGCACCGCTTTCTAACAGGATTTTACCTGCATAACCGGCCACATTCAACAGTTCATTACAATCCATAGCTACCTCACCGTTTATCTTATCAGCCTTTCAGCTTTCCTTTTATTATATTCAATATCTATTTAGATTCCTTTTAAAAGATGAATCTCTTGTAAAAACCTGCTAGATTATATCATGGTTTGTTCATATTTGCCAATCCATAACAATTCACTCTTATAAAAGCAAGCTGATTTTAAAGGATTTTCATGAACCGATTGATATAAAGCCTGTTCTATATTATAATAAAGACCGCGAGGTGAACCTATGAGAAACAAACCAAAGCGTTGTTACACACGACTGATTGATTTGATTTTAAATATCATATTATTTATCATATGCATCTATGCAATATGGAAAGCGGTTCGCTTATCAATTCTGCCTGAAAGCTGGCTGCTTTTAATGATTGCCGCATATATTATTATTTTCTTAATCTTTTTTATCTTAATGCTGAAAAAAACACCGCGCTGGGTGCTTATTATAAAGCGAACGGTTTTGAGCCTATTATGCGTTGCGATCGGCTTTATCGGATATTCAATGGGAAATGCCGGTAAAGCGATTGATAAGGTATCGATTCATGCGAAGGACAGTAAGCTGAAAATTCATGTGATTGCCAATAAAAACAGTGATATTCAAAAACTCAGTGATTTTAACAAAAAAAACATCGGATTACAAAGCGGTACCGATCAAGATAATACGGCATACGGTCGACAACAGATAGAAGCAGTCATCGGTTCATCCGCCGATTATACGGAAGAAATTGCCTATTCGACACTGGCTGATCTGTTCTTAGCGAATATGTTAGACGGTATGATCATCACCAATGATTATTTAGATATGTTAAATGCCAATATTGAAGGATTTAAAGACAGCTATACGGTGATTGAAACCTATGAAAAAGAACGCCCGCAAAAAACCGGTGATCAAAAGGATATTACAAAGGAAAGCTTTGTGCTGCTTGTCAGCGGTGTTGATGAAATGGGCGCTGCCGATATGACTTCACTTTCGGATGTGAATATTCTGTTGTTTATTAATCCAATATCCAATTCCATTATGATGCTTTCCTTACCGCGTGATTCTTTAATGCCGCGCTATTCCATGGATTTTGTCAATGATAAGCTGACACATACCGGTTGGGCGGGTGTAGAGGATACAAAGCAGACAATCGAGCATTTCTTCGGGATTGAAATTGATTATTATGCTAAAGTCAGTTTTTCATCACTGATTGAAATCGTTGATGCGATCGGCGGTATTGACGTCAATGTCGAGATTGCTTTCAGCGAACAAGATGAAAACCGCAGCTTTGCGGCTGATGATCTCATCTCCTTAGAAGCGGGAGAGCAGCATCTTAACGGCAAGCAGGCACTTGCCTATGCACGTCATCGTAAAACCGAAAACTATGATGTGGCCGGTCGAGAACGCGCCCAACAGCGCATTATCAAAGCGATCATCGATAAGCTGTTAACTGCCGAGGGCATCACGGTTTATGTGAATCAACTGATGGATACGGTACCGAAATACGTCGTTACCGACATGCCGGGCAATCAGATCACCTCATTTATTAAAGGCGAATTATCGGAATTAAAGCCTTGGAGCATTCAATCATTAAGCAATAACCGCGGAATCTTCGACACAAGATCCGTTCCCAATATTCCGCAGGGAGCCGATTGTTACCTTTGGAATCAATATGATTATGCACAGGTTTTAGATGCCTATCAAGCAACACGACAGAATTTAGCCTTTTCTAATTTTAATTTCAGCTTCAGCGAGCCGATGAAATATCTGCCCGAAATAACAGACAATCAGGCAATCGTTTGGGATTTCCTTGCCCAACAGCCTCATTAAGTGAAAGGGATTGTTCTTAAGCAATCCTTTTTATTTGCCTTTATATGCATTTTCATTGAATAAATAAACATTTTGCGGAAGTAAATTTACCTTAACATATTTACGAAACACACAATTTTAAGTATAATTAAATACGATTGTGAGGTAAAGCTATGGAAGATGAAAAAAAACAAGGGATAGAAAACATTGAATCAACACAAAGCCATGTTCCGCCGCAAAACAAACAAGCGGAATCATCACAAACAGAGGGAAAGAAAGAAACTGCCGTTTTGAAAGAAAACAAACCGGAAGAACATAAGATAGAAAAAACTGAAGCTGTTTCAGATCAAACCAAAAAAGCAAACAACGATTCGAAACAAACCGAGCTTGAACCAGGGAAAGAAAAGCTCAAACAAGAACCGAAAAATAAAACAGAAGCAAAGACAAAGACATCAACACCGATGAAATCAAAGCCGACAAAGAAGGCTTGGTGGCTGCACAAAGGTTGGGATATTGGATTAGCTGTGATTATGGCACTGTTATCCTGTGTCTGTGTTTATCGAATCAATGAATTTTCCATTTTATCATTTAACTGGATCTGGAAAATCGCATTGATTTTAGCAATTCTTAATGTGATCTTTATTTTATTCATGGCATTGCGTAAAATGCCGAATTGGACAATGTGGGTCAGAAGAGTACTGATGATCTTGATCTGTGCTGCTTTAACCTACGGCAGTCTGTTTGTGAATCAGCTGCAGTCCTCATTAGAAGAAATCACAAAACCGGAAACAGCGACAACCGTCAATGTGTCTCTTATTACGAAAAAAGACGGAGGGGCAAAGCTGTTAAGTGAGCTAAGCGGTAAAAAAATCGGTATTCAAAACGCAAATGATACCGTAAACAGCTCTTATGTGAAGGAACAGCTTGAAAAAGAAAGTGAATTAAAAAACATCACTTATGTGGAAGAACTGGATTATGAAACATTGTATAAAAAACTGATGAATGATGAAATTGATGCGCTGATCATCACAGATTATTATTTTAAAACTTTATTAAAAGAAAACTATCCGACAATTGAAGATGATATTTTCATACTGAAAAGCTATCAGAAAGAACGCGAAAATGATATTTCCACAAGCAATAAAGATATTCGCTATGAACCGTTTACCGTTTATATTGCCGGTGTAGATGAAGGTGATGATCCTTCGATTGATGCCCGCAGTGATGTAAACATCGTATTAATGGTAAATCCGCTTGCGAATCATATTGAAATGGTATCGATACCGCGTGATGCTTTTGTGCCGAATCCTGCATTAAATTCGCATAATGATAAGCTGACCCATTTGGGACTGAGCGGAATCAAAAATTCAATGGAAGGCATTGAAGCAGTATTCGGATTTGAAATTGATTACTACGTAAAATTAAATTTCTTTTCCGTCATCGATATTATCGATGCAGTGGGACTGATTGAAGTTGATGTGCCGATTTCTTTCTGTGAACAAGATGAAAATCGCAGCTTTGCACAAAAAGACTTAATTTGCTTAAATGAAGGAAAACAAAAAGTCAACGGTAAGCAAGCCTTGGCATTCGCCCGTCATCGTAAATCCTATACCGATGTAATGCGCGGAAAGGCGCAACAAGAAGTCATCAAGGGTATTATTAACGTACTTACCTCAGGAAGCGGTATTGTGAATATTAATCAGGTGCTGTCGATTGCCACAAAGGCAGTCAGTACAAATATGCCGATGCAACAGGTGACAAACTTTGTATCGGCACAGCTGGATAATCTAAAGCCTTGGACGATTCATTCGATCGTACTGGAAAACGGCGCAGATGCGCATTTAGTCACTGCCAGTATGCCGGGACAGCTGTTATATGTAATGTTGTTAAATCGAGATGATGTACAGGTCGCATTTGATGCATATACCGCTATGGTCAATCAAATGCAGTTCTCATCCTTTACCTTCCGTTTAGACGCATTAGATCAAAACAAGGCGCAAATGCCGGAAAACAGTGGTGTTTTATGGGCAGGCTCCAATGTCAGCGACTATGTAATCACACCACCGAGTGAAACCCCGCCGGCGGAAGAACCGACAGAACCGGAAGCACCGATTACACCGGAACAGCCGGAGGAAACAACTCCGCAGCCGCCCAAGGAAGAACAACCGGATCAGCCTGAAACAAACGATCCCGAGGATACAACACCGGAAAAACCGACACCGGATGATTCAACAACAGAGAAGCCCGATACGGAAAAACCGGACACCTCTAAACCCGACACATCAAAGCCGGATACCTCTAAACCGGATAATAATAAACCGGGCGGATCACAGGAAAACACTGCTCCCGAAAAAGATACAGGAAGCAGTGCCGATAAGAAGCCTGATAAAAAATAAAGAACAGCTCGCGCTGTTTTTTATTATGCCTGTAAGGAAGGCATCGCTTTGTTTTGATATGAAATTCTTTGTATTTGCTTTAATAGATATTCAACGTCACTTTCATCACAAACAACCGCCTGCACAAACAGTTGTTCATCATGATGCGCTAAATAAGCTTCGATTAAGACATGATCTTCATTGACAATCAGTACCCCGATACCTGAAACCTCTTCCTGTTTCCATGAAATACTCTTGCCGATGGCTTTCCAATCATTTTCCTGTTGATTCAAATCGATCAAATCATTTACCGCTTCCATACGAATCATCCATTTCCAAGGTTCTTCCTCACTTCGATACGGTGACATCAGATAACAAAGCTGATTGATATGATCAAAGTTTTTTTCACAAAAGCCTTCTGAAGTGATACACCAGTTTCCGTAATGATATTCAACAGTATCATAACGATAACCGACTTTAATCGGACTTGTCATCGCTTTAGCATCGACCAGCTTTTTCTCACGTTTTCTAATATCACAAAGCAAATGATATTCCGCTAACGGTAACGGAAGCTCAGGATTTTTTTCATATGCGATTTCTAATAAATCTAAAATTGTATCTGCTTGTTTTTTGGTTTCCTCATTCATATCGGAAAATTCAAAATAACATTCCTTCCATAATAAATTCAAAGCCGCATTGCGATAATAGTCCGCTGTTCGACCGAGCTGATTCCAAATAAAGAAGCGTTCTGCCAGTTCATTAATATCCGTATCACAGAAATCCTGTTTATTCATATAACCAAGCGGTGTTACAATATAACCTTGTTTATGTTTCGGTTGATAATAATCCAAAGGCCATGATATACAAAGCTCTGACACTGTATTTTGCTCTTCCCTCACATATGCCGCAATATCTGCCAACCAACGATGAAAAATTCCGTATTTCAAATGATTGAAATTACGCCGGTCATAATAGCCGGTCGGATCATTGGCATTGAGCGCAATCGGACTCTGTTTTTGAATCTGCGCAAAGAAATCACAGACAAATGCATGAAAGCCGGGACCTGCCACATTAGTTTGCGCACTGATACTTACATATAGATTTTCACAGCTGATTTCAATGTAGCCTTCCGGACATACATCAATTACTGCACAATCCTCATAAATTTCCATTTTCAACTGATTTTGAATCGCTGTTTCCTGAATAAACTTCATATACCCTTCAAAATCATTTTCTTCTTCCAATCTACCTTCTAAAGTTACCTCAATTGCCATAAAAGCTCCTTTCCTTGCAGGCTGTGCTAAATAAAACGCTCATTGAGAGCGCTTGTTCTTTATTCGTTCTGCGGATCCTCTACCGCAATCACTCGATAGACACCGTCCATTTGAATGACTTGTACCTGCATCTTTGTTTTCATACCATCCGCAGGAAGCTTACTGTCACTGTATTTTAAAATAAGTGATACCGCATAGCCTTCATAAGCCTGTTCATGAAAAGTGACTTCAATCGGTTCTGTCGCTTTTACCTCATGCATAATTACATTCGGTAAATCTTTTTTACTGTATTGAGATACAACAGTCGTATAATTGTTATAGTAATGATACATCGCATATTCTTTGAAATCCGCTTGCTCATCTTTCGGTAAGAAAGTTAAGCCGCCTATATCCTCTTTCCCTTCCTTTTGATATAAAGAGAAAAATTCATAAGCAAAATTGACTGCGACAAGTTCTGCGACCTTGCGTTGTTCCGCATTATTATTTAAGGCATTGCTTAATTCATTAAAGACCTTAGTTTGTTCCGGGGTCGCATTTTTAGGCGATTCATAGACTGCATTGGCAATCAGACTGACCTCTTCCTGTTTATTTTCTTCTTCTGTATCCTTTGAACATCCGCCAACCATGCATAAGCAGGTAGCCATCAAACAAAGCATACCGCGCTTTATTCTCTTTTCCATATTCATCCTCCGTAAAAGCCAGTATTAGTATATCATATTTTTATAATTTTTGTATTGCTTTTACGTAATCTGACAGTGATTTTGTATAAGATCCGCCGCCTTGAGAAAGTGTTCGACTGCCGCCGCCGTTGAGTTCAAACTGTTGTGCAATCGCTTTAAAGCAAGTGCTGCAATCAATATCAAAATCCTTGGGCGCACCGACAACCAAATGACACTTATCATACAGCTTCGCCAACAATACACATGGCTTTTGATATTCCGTTGTGAGATATTGTGCCAGCTGTACAAGCGATTTCACATCAATATCATCAAATTCATAAGTGACACATGCACAATCGCTTTGATTCAGCTTTTCCGCAAATAAAACAAAATACTTCTGTTTCCATAATACAATATCACGGCTTAAAGCTTTTTGTTCATTAATCAGCCTATTAATTCCGGTATTTAAGTACAGATGTGACAACGCAAGGGTTTGACTCGCTTCATTCAGTACTTTATAGCGACGACTGACACTGTCCAACAGCTGATCACCGCAAATATATTTGATTTTATAACCGCGCGGTGTCTTTTCATAACCGCTGATATAAATCATTTGCAGATAACGAAGACTCGGAACATGCATACAGCCGCATAAATTATAATCCAAAGCGCCGATACGAACGACACGAAGCTCATCATGATTCAGCTTTTCCGCAGGGGCATGTAATGCCGCTTCACTTCTTGACGGATACAGAACAGAGACTTCTAAATCATCGCGAATCAAGCCGTTACATAACACCATCAATTCATTCTTCATTTTATCGGTAAAGCTTTCCAAGTTAAATTCTATATCATTTTCATCATCACTGACATGATGAGACAGTGTATCTACTTTATATACATTGCATAACAGCGCACTGATTAAATGCTGAGCTGTGTGTATTTGACATTTACGAAAACGTTCATGCAGATTGATGCTCATAAATGCCGCATCACCTACCTGCATTTCCTCTGCCATCAAATGCCATTGTTTATTATCCTTGATTTTCACATCCAATACTTCATGACCGTTAATGACACCGATATCGCCTTCCATACCGCCCTGCTTCATAAAGAAAACAGTTTCCTTAAAGGCATACCAATATAAATGATTATCTTCTTCCACATCGGTGACAATGGTATTTAATTCGGTTAAAAAACAATTATCTAACAATTTATTAATCATCTAATTCCTCCCAATCTGCTTATATTTATCATTGTATCACATTTTTCAATGTTTTTGTTATAGAAGCAGCACAAAAAGTATGTGAAATCATGTTATAATAGAAAAGCAAATAAAGTAAAAAAACAATGAAAATTCAAACACTGGATAAAGATAGGAGCAAATTATGAATCAAACAGCGACAAATTGGCATGATTACGAATGCATAGATGCCGGAAATAAAGAAAAACTGGAGCGATGGGGCGATATTATTCTGCGCCGTCCCGATCCGCAGGTATTATGGCCGATTTACAATGAAGACGAAGCATGGCTGAAACCGCATGCACGCTATCACCGTTCCAAAAGCGGCGGCGGGCATTGGGAATTCATGAAAAAGCTGCCTGAGCATTGGACCGTAAATTACAAAGAGCTGCGCTTCAAAGTAGCACCAACCGGCTTTAAGCATACGGGATTGTTTCCCGAACAGGCTGCGAACTGGGATTTTATGATGGAACAGATTTCACAAGCCGATCGCGAAATTCGCGTGTTAAACTTATTTGCTTACAGCGGCGGTGCTACAATGGCATGTGCAAAGGCAGGCGCAGCGGAAGTTGTTCATGTCGATGCGAGCAAAGGCATGGTCGCATGGGCAAAGGAAAACATGCAGTTGTCAAATCTCGGCGATCGCAAGATTCGCTTTATCGTTGATGATGTGTTAAAGTTTGTCGCCAGAGAAAAGCGCCGCGGCAGAACCTACCACGCGATTGTTATGGATCCGCCGAGCTACGGCAGAGGACCGAACGGTGAAATGTGGAAGCTGGAAGAACAGCTGATCGGACTGATCGAAGCCTGTTTGGATATTCTTGATGATCATCCGTTGTTTTTCTTGGTGAATTCTTATACAACCGGATTTTCATCCACTGTACTGTATAATATCCTAGATCATTATTTGTTAAATAAATATCCGAACGGAATCATTGAAGCCGGCGAAATGAATCTGCCGATTACGCGCACCGATACATTATTGCCTTGCGGTATTTACGGCAGATGGGTAAAGAAGTAACAATCAATTTTAAGCAAAATGAAAACAGAGGCTGACCTCTGTTTTTTGTCGAACTATAATACAAAATGTACGGTTAATTGAAAATATACCATTAAACTCATCGCATCTACCAATGTTGTAATCAAAGGACCTGCCATAACTGCCGGATCAAAATGCAAACGCTGCGCAATTACCGGCAAGGTACAGCCGACCATTTTAGCAAGCGCCACTGTGATAAATACGGTTGCACTGACTACCAATGAAACGGCAAAATCAGTTTCTCCCATGAACAACAAAATGCGCAGGAAATTGACGATCCCCATAATCGTACCGCATATCGCCGCAATCCGTATCTCCTTCAACCAGATTTTAAGCATATCCTTCGCATGTAATTCCCCGGTTGCCAACGCTCTGATCACCATCGTACTCGCTTGATTGCCAGCGTTCCCCGCCGCATCCATCAGCATCGGAATAAAGATCGACAGCGTTACATTCGCAGCCAAAACCTCCTCATAGCCTGACATGATATAGCCGGTAAAAGTCGCTGAAATCATTAAAATCAACAGCCACACAATGCGTGCCTTTGCCATTTCCCATATACCGGTTTCCAAATAGGTTTTATCGATCGGCGCAATCGCATTCATCTTATGAATATCCTCGGTCGCTTCCTCATGAATAACATCAATAATATCATCTACGGTGACAATACCGACCAAACATGAATCATCATTTACTACCGGAATCACAGTCAAGTCATATTTTTCAAACAGCTTAGCGACATCTTCCTGGTCATCATTGGTTTTTACCATTACCAGATCACTGTCCATTAAATCACATACAGTTTCATTCAAAGAAGACAGTACAATATCACGCATCGTTATAACACCGCGCAGAATCTTTCTGGAATCCGTAATATAACAGTAGTTGATCGTTTCGGCTTCCTTTCCCTGCTCACGTATTTTCATGAGCGCATCCGCGACCGTATCCTTTTCCTTCAGCACCACAAAATTAGTCGACATAATCGATCCGGCGCTGTTTTCCTCATAGCTTAACAAACGATTCAATTCCATGCGCTGTTCGGCACTGGCACTCTGTAAGACATGCTTCACAATATTCGCAGGCAAATCCTCAATGAATTCAATAATATCATCATCGTAGAGTGCATCCAGCATTTCTTGAATCTGCGGACCGGTAAATAACTGAATCAAAGTCTCTTGTTTATCATGAGGTAAATAGGCAAAGATTTGAGAAGTCTGATCTTTTTTTAATGTTTTAAATATGAATAATGCTTCCTGCGGTTCTAACTCGCCAACCAATTCACTCATATCTACAACATTATGCTTATCAAATAATTCGCGTAATTGAGCGATTTGTTTCGTTTCAATCAATCTTTTTAAATCTTCGGTTTGAATCATTTCCGTCATTTCCATGTCGTATCCTCCTTTCTGCTTTTATTTTACTATTTTTTCAGTTAAATTGATAGAAAAAGCGTTCTTTTTATAGAAATAAATGAATATTTCTTTGACCAAAAACAAAAAGTTCGCAAGACTGAGCTTACGAACACTGTTCATTGATAAATATTACAAATTCTGATTCTGCGCAATAGGATTATTTCCTAGGTAATATTACTTCATCATTTTAGCGCCGCCGGAATACGCAGACAATACATTTGTCGAATAAGAGAAAATCATCTGAGCTTGTTTTCGCTGTCTTTTCAAGGTAAGCTGAATCAACTGATCCAATAGTTGTGCAAAAGCAATTCCTTTCGGTTCAAATAAATAGAAAGATAACGAACCGGGAATCGTATTAATTTCATTGATATAAATAGTTTGAGTATCAGAATCCATCAGAAAGTCAATCCGCGCAATACCGAAGCCGCGCAATGCATGAAAACCCTGACGAGCCAATGTTTCAATGGTCTCCTGTTGTTCTGCTGTCAAATCTGCCGGAATTTTTCGACCGGTTGAAACAATTCCCTTGCTTTTGCCGTTTCCTTCATATTTATCCTTATAGGATAAGATTTCATCACCTTTTAACACTTCCTCAATACAACTGAGTGTCACTTCCTCTTCATCGCCGATTAACGCACAGTTAAATTCACGCATTTGCGTTACTGCATGTTCAATCACAACATGAGAATCGTATTGAAATGCATCTGCCAATCCTTCGTTTAATTGTTCCGCATTCGCTGCGACATGAATGCCTACACTGGAACCGAGCGTTGCCGGTTTAATAATCAGCGGCCAACCGATTTCATCGCACTGTTTGATAAGCGCTGCTTCATCCAATTTGTTTTTTTCTACGGCAAACCACGGTACAATCGGCAGCTGATGAGCTTCCAGTACTTGTTTCATCAATTCTTTATCCTGCCCTAACACCGCTGCACTTAATTCACACGCACAAAACGGTACCTTCAACATGCGCAGATAACCTTGTAAAGTACCGTCTTCCCCAAAGGTTCCGTGCATGATCGGTAAGACGAGATCAATAACGATGTCCTTTTGAAATAACGAACTGCTTTTCAATACGGTTTGATTGCCTTTTCGATAAAACGCAACCGGTGTCAGTTTCGCGCATAGCTGATCTAAATCACGAAAATTTTTCACATCTGTTAACATCGAACTATGATAAAGCTGATGATCCTTTGCGACATAAATCGGTATGATATGATAACGATCTTGATCCAAATGTTTCATTGCCTGAATAGCCGATATAATACTGATTTCATGTTCAACGGAAGCTCCGCCGAATAATACCCCGAGCTGTAATTTCATTCCTCCACCGCCTTCACACATAGTCTATGCGTTCATCACGATTTGGTTAATGATTAAAGGCATCCGGCAGATCGTTTTCAATCAACGCACAATCTCCCTGTACAGCCAGTCGCTGCAATAAGGCAAACGCTTCCTTGGTTGAGTCACAAACATGAATCTGTTCCGAAGGATAGGCTTGTTCAATCAATGTATCATAAATATCATGAGTTTGTTTCTTGCCGATTAACAGAATTTCATCGGCACAGCGACTCATTTTTTTGGCATAGGCAATATGTGCTTCCTTGGTTTGTTCACCCAGATCCAAAAATCCCGGCGTCAGTAAAAAGCGCTTGTTCGGCATCGCAGCCAATACATCCAGCGCATAGCCGGCACCTTGCGGATTGGAATTATAAGCATCATCCAACAAGGTATAATTCCCCATCTTTCGCACCTCTAAGCGATGCTCCACATAACGAAGCCGCTTAACTGCCGTACTGATTTGTTCGGGAGCGATTTTCATTGATAATGCGGCTGCCGCAGCCGCCAAGATATTTAATACGTTATGTTCCCCGAGCAGTACCGTTTCTACCGCAAAAGCACCGCCGGGATAAAGGATTGTAAAGCTTGTGCCTTTCACGCTGTAATGAATCTGTGTTGCTCTGACATCCGCATCTTCATAGTGTATGCCATAGGTAATGCGATTCACAAAATGCGAAAGCGGATAAGAGCGAATCAGTTCATTATCATAATTTAACACCGCGGTTCCGTGAAACGGTAAACGCTCTACCAAACGCATTTTTTCATTCAAAATATTTTCCTGCGTATGAAAAGTTGATAAATGCTGAGGTCCTACAGCTGTGACCACCGCAACAGAAGGCTGAATAAAACAAGCCAGTTCATCAATCTCACCGACATGATCCGCACCCATTTCCGCAATCAACACCTGATGCAAGGCATTCAACTGTGTGCGAATTGAAATTGTTAAGCCCATCAGGTTATTATAAGAATGCGGTGTCATATATGCATAATATTCCTCTGAAAGCACCGTATGCAAAATATGCTTCACACTTGTTTTCCCATAACTTCCGGTAATTCCGATTTTAATCAAGTCATCACGTTTTGCCAGGATCTTTTTTGCATCTTGTACATAACTGTCTTTGATCCATTGTTCTAACGGTTCACAAAGCTGTGCCGTGAAGCATAACAGCACCCACGGTATAAAATATAGTATAGGCATACAAAGAATATACAACAACGGATTGAGACAAACAGACATTAGATATAGTAATGATACGCTGCATATGGTATGGATGAAAAATAAACGCTTTGCTCGATGAGTAAAAACGATTTTTTTTATATACTCTTTTTTCTGATCTGCCTTAATATACAGATAAGCATACACCGCGATACATAAATACCATAAATACGGATATACGGTTAAGTGTAAAGCAAATACCATCAGCCACAGCGGCAACAGTGATAAAAAACGAAGCTGAATAGCGCGCTGCTTTGAAGAGAACGCTTCCTTCAGCCAAGTGCGATAGCGATCTCTTTGATAACGATTTTGTTGAAGCATATGGATGGACTCTTTCAGCGGCACATAAAGAAATACCGCATAGAAGCTATAGAATAATATTACACTCATAAAAAATACTCCAAGATTGCAAGAAAGCGCTTCGGCTGATGAAAATAGGCAAAATGATCATCATCTTCTAATACAATTAACGTCGCATTCGGCATGGCTTTTTCCATCGCTTCCCCCATCCACAGCGGTGTTGCCTGATCCTTTTCACCCCATACCAACAGTGTTTCATTCGTTATTTTAGGCAGTAACGGTGATAAATCACGTTCGACGCTTTGAATCAGAACCCCTTTCATCACATCGCTTGCCGCTTTATAATCCTCGCTTCCCATATGTGGTGCCATGCGCAGCTTCTTTAACAGCTTGTAGCTGTATACTTTTGCATAATAGCTGAATGTTTTCGGTTTTTTAATTCCCGCAGCACCGGTCAAAACCAATTTATCTGCTTGATATTTATGCGCATACAACAGGGCAATTCTGGCTCCGAAAGAGTGTGCGACCAGGATTGGATTTTGCAGGTTTTCTTTTATGCAGATTTCATGAATAAATAAAACATAATCGTCTAAACTCCATGCATGATGCGGTTCTTCACTTTCACCGAATCCGGGTAAATCCAAATTCAATACTTGAAAGCGTCGTTGAAAATAGTCGGCGATAAATTTCATCATCTCGAGATTTTGTCCCCATCCGTGAAGCAGTATCAAAGGTGTTCCTTTTCCTTCCAGCGTGTAGTGAATACGAAGCTGTTCCCCCTGTATCGTAATCATACTATCCATGAAATTCCTCCGTTCTTATTCTTTCTATATTATTCATTTGCATCGCTTCCTATGTCATAAATAAAAAAGGAAATGCACTCCTTGAAGTATGGTAATTGATAAAGACAAACGATCGAATAACTCAATCAAGTTTTGTATGAAGCAATAAGAATCAACTCAAAAGATAAAAAAATCGTGAATACACAAAGCAGCAATTCACTTTGTACCTTCACGATTGAATCATAAAATAAGAATTTTATATAGCTGTCATGGATTCTTTGATGTTCTGTTCATCGATAAGCTGAATTAATTGGGGTCGAACGGTTTCATCTATGCCTAACTGATTCATTACTTCAATCACTGATTGATTCGTCTTATTCATTATAGTAACGATAATTTTCGCTGAAATCGCCAGTCCCTCGATCAATCCCTTATTACGACCTTCTTTACGACCCTCTATGCGTCCTTTTGCCAAACCGCGTTTAAGACCTTCATCCACATGAATCTGTGACAAGTTACACATACCTTCAACCTCCCGTTCTGTTTTTGTTGTCATCATTATACCATAATTTTGTTCCAGTTGGCACTTTTTCTCCGTTGCTGTCATTTTTGCTTTAAGTAAGATATGTAACATCTCCATCAAACTATATTTATCATCATTCACATCATATTTACTGTTGGGATAAATCATAATGATCGTCAATTTATCATATTCTTCTTTAGAAAAATGATATGCCCGCTTCAAACATTTCTCACTGATTGAATATTGATTCATTACACCCTCGGTTGCCTTTTTAGAATTCATTACGATCCATATCGAATAGACCTTTTTTAGATTTTGAATGTCAGAATGTTGGAAGCCATCCGGACGATTCTTTTGTCTTGCCAGTAATCTACTGCAATAATAAATCGCACGGTTTAATAACGGATAAGAGGTATTACCGTTTGCCTGTGCTTCGATATTCAGGATTAAACCAATATTTTCCTTGTTAGGTGAATCAGGTAATCTGATACCTACTATAATATCAAAGATGATTTTAGCACCGGGTACAGAGATATCCTCAGTATTCATCCCATAGACTTTATCGGCGGCTTTATCAATATTTATATTCCTTGTCGGACCACTTTCCATGTAATTGGGAATCTCGGCTAACGGAATATCATGAAATTCCGAAACACACTCTTTAATAATCCGAGCCAAGATCTGCTTATTACATAAAATCCTTTTACAATATTCATCATAGGTGAGATTGTAAGGATTTCGATTGATTGACTCAACGAGTTCTGTACTTGTATGCATAAATTTGGTTTCTCCTTTCGCGAATAACGCTGTGCGGCTTTAACAAGCCTCTACTATTGTTATACACGCAAAAAAGTGAAATTACTAAAAAAAGTTGAATTTTTTTTAATTCGACATAAGATTTTTAATTCACGATTGTTTCGCCGGTAAAAAAGCACAAAAAAATCGTGAGATCACAAAACGAAACTCATTTTGCATCATCACGATTTTAAATTTATTTGAATATTTAACGATTAATACAAATGCCTTAGAATCATCTGTACTGTACTTAATCCTTACGCTTCACAATACGGAAAATTACACCGTTTGCCGTATTTTCTCCGGTCACTGTATAATGATTTGCCGTAGCGACCTTCCAAACAATCGAAAGACCTAAACCGAACTTACCGCCTTGTCCTTTTTCATACGGCTTAAACAACACTTTTAAGCGCTCCTCATCAATCGACGGACCGTCATTTTCAATGGTTAATTCATCATTATTCAACTGAATCGTAATGGTCGTTTTCGCATAACGCAGCGCATTTTCCATGATGTTTTCAACCGTAACACGCCATGCCTCTTCTACACCGTCGAAATATACATTTTCGGATAAATCCGTATTGATTTCAATATTCGGATGCATGACCCGATGATTCAAAATCACCGTTTCAATTACCTGTTTCATATCCGTTCGATTCATGCCGTGATCTTGTGAGATCAAATATTCAACACGATTCAGATATAACAAACTGTGTACCTTTTTCTCTAAACGCTCTGCATTTTCAATGATGACATCCACACTTTTTTCTAATGTATCATAAGGATAAATACCGTCCTTAATACTTTCTCCGTATGATTTAATAGTAGCTATCGGCGTCTTTAGATCATGTGAGATATTATGAATCATATCCTCTTTTGTCTGTTCTTGCTTCTGCAATTCACGTCGCATGGAAACAAGCGCTTCTGCCAGTTCACCGATTTCATCCTCACGATTGATTTTTAACTCACCGGTTGTTTTTCCTAATTTTACTTTCTCAATATAATTACGTATTTGATTCAGCGGATGAATCAGCGACGCCACCCAAATCATTAAGATTATAAAGAAGAAACCGACAACCATTACCGTGATGTTGATCACAGAGGATACTAAATCATTACGAAATGATTCCAACTCCTGACTGCGTGTAAAAGATATCAGCATCTGATTATGATCGATCATTACAACACTGTAATAAGTTTTATCCCCTTGAAACGTATATGTAGTAGGTACCTCGGTAGCCATTTGTGCTTTATTATACATATCCTGAAAACGCGGTGAAGAACGATCGATTTCTTCATTCGGTTCACCGAGATAATAGGCTTTGGAGCCAATAATGATAATATTAGTTATTGAAGAATCACCGACATTCAAATATAAATAGGAATTGTATTCTCCGCGCAGCTTATCCGCAATCGCATTCTGCATCCTCACCAAGTCATTAAAGGTTTTGGTTTGAATAACAGTATCTACCTTGCCGTTCAAATATACAAAAAAGAATGCCGCAAAAAAAGTAACGAAGAAAAAGATCAGCGCAAACAGCTGTTGAGACAGCGATAATCGTTTTATGAATAATGAAAAGCGCTTCATATACTATCCTAAACGATAACCAAATCCGTAAATCGTATGAATATTTAAATTCGGGAGTTTTTTGCGCAAACGACGTAATGTATCATCGACAACACGATCACTGCCGTAATAGTTTTCTTCCCACACATTCGTAAGAATCATATCACGAGAGAAAGCAATACCTTTGTTTTTGATAAACATCATTAACAGATCAAACTCTTTCGTCGTTAGATCAATTTCTTCTCCGTTATCAAAAACCTTGCGCTGTTCCTCATCCAATTCATAGCCGTCAATCGCTATGCGGCTGTTTTCGTTTTTATAAACTCGTTTAATTACATTATTGACTCTTAATACAAGCTCCTTAGGTGAAAACGGCTTAGTGATATAATCATCACTGCCCTTTTCCAAACCGATGATTCGATCAAATTCTTTGTCACGTGCCGACATAAAAATCACCGGAATATCCTTTGCCTGAAGGCGAATTTCTTCAATCAGATCAAAACCGCTTTTATCATCTAACATAATATCTAAGATCCACAAATGCACATCATCATCGCTGACATGAGCACTGGCTTGTTCATAAGTATAATAAGAACGAACCTCGTAATCTTCTTTACGTAAATATTGACAAACCAAGTCATTGATTGCGACTTCATCTTCTACAACACATATCACTTTTTTCATACAAACACCTCTCTATCATTGTACCGTAAAAGCCGATAAAAAAAAAGGACTTTCTTACAGTCCCTTTCAATTTAGATAATTTACTACTTGATTTCCGCATGAATCCCATAATTATTAATAAGATTCATACTTTTACAGCGTCTTACTCAAACAGACTACAAGCCCTTTTCTTTTATATAATCAATCACTTGATATACATACTGATGACATAATTCATCTGTTTTCGCTTCTACCATGACGCGCACTAACGGCTCGGTTCCGCTCGGTCTTACTAAAATTCTGCCGTCTTGTCCCAAGCTGTCAGCTACTTTTTGAACTTCCTGAAGCAATCCTTGATCTTGCAGCGCCTGATGCTTATCCTTGACCTCAATATTAACAAGTAACTGCGGATAGATAAATAAGTCCTCACTCAGCTCCTTTAAGCTTTGCTTCGTGTGCTTCATCACCTCTAACAGCTTCATAGCCGTTAATAAGCCGTCACCCGTATTCGCATGCTTCTTAAAGATAATATGTCCGCTTTGTTCACCACCGATTGAATAATTGTATTCATTCATACATTCAAACACGTATTTATCTCCGACCTGTGTCTGTTCGTAAGCAATGCCTCTGCGATCAAATGCGCGATACAAACCCAGATTAGACATGACGGTAGTAACTACCTTATTCTCATTTAAGCAGTTATGATCATGCATATAGCAGCCGCAGATATACATAGTATGATCCCCGGTAATCAAATTACCCGTTTCATCAACCGCTATTAAGCGATCGGCATCTCCGTCAAACGCAAAGCCTGCATCAAAATCACCGTTCTTCATCATTTCCTGCAGTTCCTCAGGATGAGTTGAACCGCATTTCGTATTAATATTGATGCCGTTCGGTGAGGTATGAATGACCTCAACGGTTGCGCCTAATTCACTTAAAACTGCCGCTGCGCAGGAAGTAGCACTTCCGTTTGCTAAATCTAAAGCAATTTTCATACCGTTGAAATCACAGCTCATTAATGATTTCAACCATGACTCATAAATCTCTAAGCCTTCGCTCCATTCGATCACATTGCCGATTGCTTCATTAATTGCCATCGGAATTGTTGTTTCTTTGTCGATATACGCTTCAATTTGTGCTTCTACCTCAGGATTCATTTTCATACCGGAACCGTTGAACAGCTTGATCCCGTTATCATAGAACGGATTATGACTTGCGGATACCATAATACCGCAGTCAAAGCCTTCCTTTTGGATCAAAAACGAAACACTCGGTGTCGGACAAACTCCTAACAGATACACCTTTGCCCCTGCGGCACTGGCACCGGCAGCCAAAGCCATTTCAAACATATCACTTGATAAGCGAGTATCCTTGCCGATCAAGATCTTTGCATGACGCTCTTTCCCGTAATACCATCCGACATACTGTCCGATTTTTACCGCCATATCCAAGGTTAAGGTATCATTGGCACGACCTCGTGCGCCGTCAGTTCCGAAATATTTAGCCATGTTCACTACTCCTTACTTTTAAACTCCAGTTTAGCTGTTGTGTTTTCCAATTCATAGGTTACTAATTTATTAGATCCGCTGACACTCAACGGTATATTATATACACCCGGCTCGGTTACGCTACTGAAATCAGCCACAACATTTATATCATTCTTTGTCAGCTTATCAATTTGTCCTTTGGCACCGATCACTTTGACCGTAATGGTACCGCCGCCTTCAATCGCACGAACATCATAAGCCGCATCCGGTGCATTCTTGAATTGAATCACAACATCTTTAATTTCTTTTGTCTGCGCTTCTTCCACTTTGATTTCAATCATCACGTTTTTCACCGATGCGCTCGTAACCTTTGAAGGAAGATTAATCGGCATCGGAATACGCTGATCACCGCGAAGATTATTCACAGGAATATAAATCGGAAGCTCAGTGATCGTTTCCAATACATCTTCCGGCGCATAAATAGTTACTGACTGCGTATCCATCTTATAAGAAGCGATCGCCTTATTATCAGGCATTGTACCGTTCGGTATTAAAGTGATAGGAACGGATTTGCTCGGAGTGGTTACTTTCACTTTCGCCTTCACATTTGAAGGACGAATATCTACATTAATACGATTACCGGACTGATCATAAGCCGCAATTTCCGCATCGGATTCAAAATCTGAATCCACATCACTCACATCAATCAGCGCTTTTACAAACGCTATCTTATTCAATGTTTCCGATGACGCTCTGACCACGACCTCGCCCTGATCAAATTCCGGCTCGCTTAACGCATAGATCGAATCCATCTTGCTTGTATTTACAAAATCATATCCCAATGTATAGCGTTTTGATTCCTTACGCTTAATTGTTACAACTGCCGTACTCGGTTTAATAATAACCTCTAAGCGTGAAGAGAAGTTTTTTGCCTGCAGTGTTACATCGTGTGTACCCTCGGTTAAACCGCTTAAATCGGCAACAATCTGATAGTTATCCTGCAAATTCAGCATCTGCAAGTCCCCTGATTCACCGATGACCTCAACCGTAACATTCTCGGGAATGCCGCTGACTTCATAGGCTTGTTCGGATACAATAGTACTGACATTTAAGTTATTCAATGTTTTTACTTCACGATTTGCTTTAAATAAATCAAAGTCTTCATCGCTGCCTACCATAAAGCAGAAGAGTATCGCCAATATTAAAGCGACCAACTTACCATGCTTTTGATTAAACAACAAACGATCGATCCAACTGCTTAACCAACGAAAGAACTTCGTTACACTCGTTTCCATATTGGCATAAGTACGCGCAAAGGTTTGACTCTTTTCCGCTATCGCTTTTGCCAGCTCAGTCTTGCCTTCCGCACTCAGCTGCGATTTCTTTTTCTTAGCCATCAGCGCTCACCCCCTTCTTTTGTTGCTTTGTCAAGGGAAGTATTCTTACCGTCCTGTGTATTTGATTTATCATTTTTATAATTCAGCACAATCGCTTCCGGAGAAATCACATCATCCAACAGCGATGCGGCTTCATTCGTCACCGTTTGCTTTTTCACATGAGTGCGTTTTACCACATGCTTTTCGGTTGTACTCGCTTCAATTACTTCGTTTTTCTTTTCTTTTTTATCGTTTTTCGCTTTATCCGAAACCGGCTTTTTCTCATTGATCTTAACAGTCGGATTCAAAAGCGCACTGATGGTTTCGGAATCATTCTTTTCAACATTATGGCGCTGCTTACGAATCGGCTTGCGCTGCTTTTCGCTTTCCTCTTTCACCTGTGTCAACAGTGATTTCGGCTTCGCATCGCTTTGCTTATTTTCACTGTCAGATACAATGGAATCAAATAGATTATCTAACGGCATACTTTCTTCCACTAAATTCGCAATACCGATTTTTTCGGTTTTCACCTCTTGTTTTTTCACCGGTTTATTTTCTTTTGTTTTAGTAAAGCGTTTTTTCACGCCTTTTTGTTTTTCATTTTTATTTTTAGCACGGAATATTGCGGAAATTCCTTTGTTTTTATCAGGCTCAACAATTTCCTCCGGTTTTACCGCCGGCGTCTCTTTTTCCGCATCGCTGTCCTTACGGATTTTTTCATTTTGTACTTCCGTTTGTGTCTGACAAATCACCATAGTTAAGAATTCACGCAGGCTCTTTTCCGTTACGACACTTAATTTTCCGCCTTCTGCGATAGAAATATTACCGGTTTCCTCACTGACGATAATCGTAATTGAATCGGTAATTTCACTGATACCGACAGCGGCGCGGTGACGCGCACCGTACATCGTTGCCAAATCTTGCGTAGTCGGCGGGAAATACGCAGCCGCACAGGCAATCTTAACCCCCTGTAAAATAACCGCACCGTCATGAAGCGGTGTACCCGGCACAAAAATCGAGCATAACAGTTCACTTGTCACCACTGAATTCATCGGTGTTCCGGTTTTAATAAAGTCGCTCAGTGAATGCCCCTGTTCCAATGAGATCAAAGCACCGGTTTTGGTTTTTGACATCTCTGCACAGGCTTTTACCAATTCATCCACAAGACGCTCTCTTTCATTTAAAGTTAAAGTTGAGATGCGTGAAAATATATTGGTTTTACCGATCTTCTCAAATAACGCACGGAATTCCGGCTGAAAGATGATAATGATCGCAATCGGTCCGTATTGAACAAACAGATCAGCCAAATACTGCATCGCTTTTAAGCCTAAAAGATCGGCTGCCCCTTTAATAATAAAGACAAGCAGAATCCCTTTAAATATTTGAATCGTTCGTGAATTATTCTTCACAATTTTTAATATAAAGTAGAACGCTACCCAAACAACGGCAACATTCAGAACCATTTTTATAAATTGAATCACATTATTTATTGTAAAGTAATCAAACATAGAATGACTCCTTTCATAAGTATTATTATACCATATTTATATCGGATTCTTTCGTTTTTTTCATTTTTCTTTTACGCAGGCTGTCAATCCGCTGATGACAGTAAACAGTTGATTGCTTCCGCAACATCCGCTGCCGTTGTTTTCGCATAACTTTTCACTTGTGCATCAGCACTGTTCATCGCAATGCCGTGAAAAGTAGAAAGCATCGGGATGTCATTATATGAATCACCGATCGTATAAATATCGCTTGGTTTTACATGAAATTCAGATGCCATATATGCCAACCCGGTTGCCTTTGAAACACCGTGAGGCGCAATATCCACACAATTAATATTGCGATACGCACATGCCGCATCACCGAAGGTCGCATTGATATAATCCGCAATTCGCTGACAATCGACAGAACTGTCCAGTGACACGACAATCTGTGCAATCTTTTGGGCATCTAAAATTTCCGCTTCGCTCTTTGTCGTTTTCGTATTCGCATATTTTTTATCTTCGCGTGATTCATCAATCACCCTTTTAGCGCGATAGAAGCCATCATTGATTACATAAGAAATCGTCTTTTCCTGACGGATATAATTTAATAAATCCAATGCCTTAAAAAACGGAAAAAAATAAACTTTCATTTCATTAAAATGCTTATCATAAACAGCACCGCCGTTATTACCGATATAGAAGTCCGCATGAAGCTCATTTTTCAAAGCTTCTGCGCGCATACTTTCCATACTGCGTCCGCTTACAATGCCGAATAAGTTTCCTTGTTTCTGCCAAGCGGCAATCGCTTGTCGATCACGCTGTGACACATATTCCGATGTACGCAATGTTCCGTCATAATCACTCGCAAATATTTTCATCATTATTCCCTCGTTTTCACTTCTATATTTTATCATAAGATACACTTTTTTTTAAGAAAAACGTATAAGATACAGAATTAAACCCACAATATCATCAGGAGGTGTTACCAAATGGCACAGAAGAAATATCGTCCGGGCATGAACTGCGAAAAAAGCGGCAAGTATGCTTGCTACAACAGCAAAGGTAAGCTTGTCAACGATGACGTAGACATGGAAAAGGACAGAAGATTTCCTCCTGCACAAGAGGAAGGATGCTATTATCAGGAACAGTAGTTTCCGTACTTTAGCATCATAAACTCTCTATCCCGCATCTGTTTGATGGTTACGGATAGAAGTCGGTTGTATGATTTTAGGATCATGCAACCTTTTTTATATTCGGCAATTCTATATTTTTCAATATCGTATTATGATATAATACTTTCTGCGAAAGGTTTACAGGTAAAATACGAATGACAGATAAAGCACTTTGGAATGAATTTATAACAAAACACAACATCAATGAAGCTGATTATACTGCATGGGCATTCGGCGCAGAAGCTGATTTACTTGCTCATTTAACGGCAACCGGCGAAAAAAACGCAACATCTTCTGCTTATCAGCTGTATGAAACAGAGAATGAACCTTTGCCTAAAGCAGGTGATTACAGTGTAATTTTAGACGCTCAAAATAATGCTGTATGTGTAATTCAAATGCAGCGTGTATATGTAACGGCATTTCATGATGTCAGTGCAGAACATGCATTTAAAGAAGGCGAGGGAGATAAATCTTTGGCGTATTGGCGAAAAGTTCATAAAGAATTCTTTACCGCATGTTTAGAAGAAGCGCATTTAAAATTCAGTGATGATATGAAAGTTGTATGTGAGGAATTTAAAGTTGTGTACCGCAAATAACCGTATCGTTTATCACTGAATTACTTGTTCTTAAAAAAAGAAACAAAATCATATTACAAATACGGACATAAAAACTCATTGTTTTTCTTTTAGTTTATATACGCTATCTGCAAAACTATTCCATAAATATTCACTTAAAATTTCCTAAGTTCTTAATATATGTTCTTAGTAAACGTATATTCATTTTTTGAGTTAAACTGTATTAATCTTTTTATTAAAAATGACAAATGATAAACTGATTATGCACATCAATAAAATTACATTATATTTTACAGGTGCTATAAAACAAGTGTTAAATATCATATGTGATAATGAAACTATTAATATATTTTTATATCTGTAAAAAAGTAATCCTAAAATTAGCGAAATTAAAATTGTCCATATAGCATACATTAGTATCTCGCTAAATTCCAGCGAATTTCTAACTGCCCACATGGGAATATGCCATATTGTCCAAATAATTCCAACATATACTAAAGCAAATTTTTTTCCTTTTGCAGTAGCTAATTTATTCAATAAAAAACCTCTCCATGCCATTTCTTCAAGCAAGGCTGTCACAAACAAATAAGAACAATTAAAGACAACTGCTAAAACGCTTGGATAACTGCTTATGAACAAATCTTTTTCGCCCGCAAACAAACAGTATATTATTGAAAAACTCAACCCAATACTTCCCAATATTATGCAACTAAATATTGCTTGAAGTTTTATCTTTTCCACAAATAAAGCCTTAAACCATTTTTTTAAGTATCCATGTTTTAGCATAATGAATATTGATACCAAAAATGGCACAATAATAAACAAGTATTTTGAATTAAGTAACACTTGGGAAATGTGAATACTCTTTTTTTCTAAAAACATGGGAAGATAACATAAGTAAGAAAGTATAAGAGTTAAAGCTGTCCACAATAATACTTCTTTATTCAATTTTCTTGTATTCATTTCATTTTCCTCGTTTCAATCTGTTTTTGTTGAATTGTATAGCAACATTATTTTATCATAAGCAAATACTTAATTCTATTAAATATCCCTTAAACTTCTTTTACCTTATTTGCTGCAATCATCATCTGCTTTGCCCATTCCCTTTTCTCTGTGTGAACCGCTCTCGGCTTTCGGTAACTGACGTATGGCTTCGGAAAAGAATAGGTCTTAGATACCTCATCCTGCCTTGTCAGTTTGTAGATGTAGGGAAAGTCGGTAATAAGTGTGTCAAGTTTCCGTATGACCATCTGATCCCTTGTATAAAGGCGACTGGAGATTGGATTGCGTAATATTGGTGTTGGGTATTTCTCTGCTTGTGGGAATGGAGTTCATCTTATAGGGTAATTACCGCATGAAAAAAAGACTATAACCGATTGTCATAGCCTTTAAAGGATTGAGGAAGTCCCTTTCTTATTTGTATTTGTTTGTCGTCTCTCCGCACTATCCAATATCTGTTTGACAGGCAGATCAATCACTGCCGGCATATTTCTAATGAAACCTGATAAATACTTTATCTGCCTCAGCTTAATCATTCAGGGCAAACTGAGAATGATATAAGGATTCATATACACCTTTTTGTGCCAACAGCTCATCATGAGTTCCCTGTTCCACAATATTGCCGTTTTGAAGTACTAAAATCAAATCCGCATTACGAATCGTAGACAGACGATGTGCTATCACAAAAGAGGTTCTGCCTTTCATCACATTGTGCATCGCTTCCTGCAACATTTTTTCTAAGCGTGTATCAACCGATGAGGTTGCTTCATCCAAAATCAAAATCTGCGGATCCTTTAAAAACGCTCGTGCAATTGTCAACAGCTGTTTTTCGCCTTGAGAAATATTGTTGCCTTCCTCATTCAACACCATATCATAACCATCACTCAATGTGCGGATAAAGTGATGAACATTTGCATCCTTTGCCGCCTGAATGACCTCATCCTTACGAGCATCTAAGCGGCCGTAACGGATATTATCGTAAATTGAACCGCTGAACAGCCATGTGTCCTGAAGTACCATCGCAAAAATATCTCTCAAATCCTGACGAGTCATATCTCTGATATCCACACCGTCAATTTTAATTGCGCCGCCGTTTACATCATAGAAACGCTCCAGTAAATTGATTAAGGTCGTTTTGCCGGCACCGGTAGGTCCGACAATCGCAATCATTTGACCTGCCTTTACCTCAACACTGAAATCCTTAATAACAGCTTCATCTCCGTAACCGAAACGAACATGTTCAAAGCTGACATTGCCTTTTACCTGCGGTAAGCGGATCGGTTCTTTGGCTTCGGCAACTTCTTCCGCTTCCTCTAACAAAATCACAATTCTGCGCATTGCCGCAAATGCTGATTGAATCTGTGCCGACAGATTGGAAACTTGCGACAGCGGATCATTGACCTGCCAAATATAGCGAATAAACGCCTGAAGCTCTCCGACCAAAATAGTTTTACTGATTGCATAAATACTGCCGATTAAAGCTATTGTACCGATAATCAAATACGTACAAAGTGAGATCAGCGGAGAGATCATCGAAGACATAAACTGAGCCTGAAACGCATTGCTCTGAAGCTCTGAATTGACCTTTTTAAAATCACTGATCGCTTGCTTTTGGCGATTATATAATAAGATTTCATGAAAGCCGCCGTACAGTTCCGTAATCGTTCCGTTCAAGCGACCTAATGCATCTTGTTGGGCATTAAACTTTTTTTGTGAACGATGCACAATCCATTGCGTAATTAACAATGCCAACGGAACCAGCATCATCGCAATCAGCGCCATCTGTGCATTGATGCGCCACATCATAACAATAGCCATACAAAGTGTCAAAATTCCCTGCAAAATATTCATAAAGCTCTGTTGAAGCGCATTTGACATCGTATCGACATCATTGGTAATAATGCTTAAAATATCACCGTATTTATGATTATCAAAATATCGAACGGGAAGTCTGCGAATCTTTTGTTGGAGTGCATTGCGCAAATCGTGCATCGCATTTTGAATCGCATTGGTCAAACAAAAGATTTCTAATATCTGTGAGACTGTTTTGATCATATACAAAGCTAACAGAACCACTAAGGTTTCAAAGATGAGATCAAAACGAACACTGCGCTGCTGCATCACATCTTCAATCAAACCTGATGTGATACTTCCTTCCACACTCGGAGCGATCGCCAGTGTTAAGGTTGTAATAAAAACCATTAGAATCGCTGTAATATAACCCCATTTATAAGGCGCGATATAAGGATACAGCGTTTTCCACATCACATTCCATTTTATTTTTGTCGTTTTCATCGCTGTAATTCCTCCTCACTTAACTGAGAAGCTGCTATTTCATAATAAATCGCACAGTTCTTTAAAAGCTCCTGATGGGTTCCCTTACCAACCAATTTTCCTTCATGCAGAACAAGAATTTGATCGGCATCCATAATCGTCGCAATACGCTGCGCTACAATCATTGTGATCGCATCCTTTGTTTCACTGCTTAAAGCATTGCGCAGCTTCGCATCTGTTTTAAAGTCCAAGGCTGAAAAAGAATCATCGAACACATAAACCTTTGGTTTTCTGACTAATGCACGAGCAATGGAAAGACGCTGTTTCTGCCCGCCGGACAGATTGGTGGCTCCTTCCACAATTTGTTCATCAAAACCGTTCGGCTTTTCTGTGATAAAATCATATGCCTGTGCAATCTTCGCCGCATGAATCATTTCTGCCTCACTTGCATCGGCTTTTCCGAAACGAATATTATCCGCAATCGTACCGGTGAATAGATTCGCTTTTTGAGCAATCATACCGATCAGAGAACGCCATGACGAAACTTCTAATTTGCGCAGCTCCGTATCATCAATATAAATATGACCTTGTGAAATATCATAAAACCGCGGCAACAGATTAATCAATGTACTTTTTCCCGATCCGGTACTGCCGATAAACGCAATTTTTTCGCCTTTATGCACTTCAAAGCTAATGTCCTTTAACACCGGCTCTTCACCATCCGGATACGCAAAGGTCACATGCTCAAAACGAATAGATGAAACATCATCTAAGCGTATACCGTTTTCATCTGATTCAATACTTGTAGTGCTGTTTAACACTGCCTCAATACGATGCGCCGAAACTGCGGCTCGCGGATACATCATGAATACGGTACAAAATAACATCATGGAAAACATCGCATGGAATAAATATTCATTAAATGCGATCAGCTGTCCGACCGGAAGTGATCCTGCATCAATCAAGCCTGCCGCAATCCAATAAATTCCCATCGATGCTAAATTCATCAAAAGAAAAAAGATCGGTTGAGTAATCATCATCAATTTAAACAGGTGCTTGGAATAGCGCATAAAATCTTTATTCTTGACATCAAAGCGTTCTGCTTCATATGCGTCATTATTAAAAGCGCGAATAACACGAATTCCTGTCAAATTTTCCCGGGAAATACGATTTAATGCGTCTATTGACTCCTGTTGATGCTCGGAGATCGGTTTAGAGCTTCTCGCAACGGCATAAACACCGATAATAATAACCGGAATCGTAGCCCCGATGACCAAAGACAGCGGCAGCGATGCCCGTATTGTCATAAACATGCTTAAGATCGCCATGACCGGTGTCATCAATGCCGTTCTTAACAATACATTCACAAACATTTGAATTTGAAAAGCATCATTATTTGTTCTTGTAATTAAGGAAGAAACACCGAAATGATTAAATTCATGATGAGAAAAAGTCTGAACCTTTGTAAAAATATCATTGCGCATATCTCTTGTGATCGAGGTAGATATTTTTGCACAACAATATCCCAATAAAATCGTTCCGGCAACGCCCAATAAAGAAATGACCGCAATCACCACACTCATTTGATAAAGATAAAACTGATCCTGCTTTGCTACGCCTTCATCGATCATTTGTGCAACGATTGTCGGTATTCCCAGTTCTACAAGCGCAAAGCCGAAAACCGAAATCACATTGATCACAAACAATCCTTTATATCTTTTTAAATAGGATAATATTAACCGCATCCTATCACTCCTTTCTAAACTACTTCAATAATCAATTTTATTTACAGCTGCCAGTTAATTTCCGCTAAACCATGCTCAGTTAAATAAGCATTGGCTTTAGAAAAATGGCGGCATCCGTGAAAGCCGTAATCCACACTGTACGGACTTGGATGAGAGCTTGTCAACACAAGATGATCGGGATTATGAAGCAGTGACATCTTTGCTTTTGCATTCTTACCCCATAATAAATAAACCACCGGTGTATTCTTTTGATCAATCAACGAAATCACACGATCAGTCAGCTGTTCCCAGCCTTTTCCCTGATGAGAATTCGCCATTCCCTGCCTTACCGTCAACACAGTGTTTAACATCAATACCCCCTGTTTTGCCCATGAAGTTAAATTACCGTGATTCGGTATCGTACAGCCTAAATCTTCATGAAGCTCTTGAAAGATGTTCACTAATGAAGGCGGCGGAGTTATTCCCTTTTGAACCGAAAAACATAAACCATGCGCTTGATTGACACCGTGATAAGGATCCTGTCCCAATATCACTGCCTTTACATCCTCATATGCAGTATATTTTAATGCATTGAAAATATCATACATATCGGGAAATATTTTTCTTGTCCGGTATTCTGTCGCTAAAAAACGCCGCAGCTGTTGATAATAATCCTTTGTGAATTCATCCTTTAATAATTCATCCCAATCATTTCCTATTTGTACCATTTTCTGCCTCCCAAGCGGCTTGTTAAAAAATCATCAGCTCGCTTATTATTCTGTACATCGATCATAAAAAAGAAAATCTTCCTTGATTGCTCAAAGAAGATTATTGCGGATCAAGCTTCATTAATCCGTATTTCATGACCCATTCATGAAATGTATCTTTATCCAGTCCCTTATCTTGATACTCTTTCCAGAATCGACTTTTAATTTCCCCCTTTTCTACACAGTAGATATCAGGAGTTGCCGTAAATTCAGGGAAAACTGTTTTTAGCTTTTTCAAGGCTTCATCTACATCCGCCTCTTTATCTAAAACAAGATTATACAATGTCACATTGTGATTTTTCATATAATTGTCCATTAAGCCTAAAAAAGTTTCACAATGTCCGCAGGTTGTCTGAGTAAAGACAATCGCGAAATCTTCTTTATCATTCATTTTTTTAACTAATGCGTCGGTGTTAATTTCAACAACCTGTCCGGGTTCTTTCGTTGTATCATTATCCTTTTCACCGCCGCAACCGACAAGTGATATAAGCACAAACGCAAATACACATAAATATCTTCTTATCTTCATGTATTTCACCTCAATGTATATAGTATAAACGAAATTGTAATAAAAATAAAGTGGTTTTGAACAGATACACTCTTTTTCTCGGTAATTTATCCTGAATCAAATCATAATTGCTTGTTCATTTTTTGTTATGAACAAGTATGATAATATACTCTTTAACTTTTATTTAAAGCAGCCTGTTTCGCTTCCAACTCCATCCAACGCTCCATTGTGCGCTCTAATTCCTGTTCAATACTCGCTCTAGTTTCACTTAAAACCTGTAATTGCACAAAATCATCTGCCGCCTTTTCCATCTGTTGATCTACAGCTGCGATTTTCTGTTCCAAATCGAAGGTCACTTGTTCCATTGCCTGCAGTTCTTGTTTCTCTTTGCTTGTTAAAGCAGGCATACGATAACGCTTTCCTTTTTCTTTTTTATCAATGGCTTGATCACTCTTTAAAAGCGACTGCTTCTTTTGCGTCATATATTGTGAATAACCGCCGATCGAAGTTGTGATATACCCATCCTCCTGAAAGATAAACATCGTATCACAAATACGATCAAGAAACCAACGATCATGAGAAACCACGATGACATTCCCGCAGAAATCATCTAAATAGCCTTCCAATACTTGTAAGGTAGCGATATCCAAATCATTTGTCGGTTCATCCAGCAACAATACATTCGGCGCGCTCATCAGTACACATAATAAATATAAGCGTCTGCGCTCTCCGCCGGACAACGCTGAAACCTTTTGATAATGGGTCGCTCGCGGAAACAGAAACTGTTCCAGCATCTGTGCGGCACTGCAGCTTCCTTCCTGTGTTTGAATATCATCACTGATTTCACTGATTACATCAATGATGCGTTTTTGCGGATCAAGCGCATCGGCACTTTGTTTAAAAAATCCGATTTTCACCGTATCACCGTAATCAATATTTCCTTGATCACTGTTTATTTCATTAGCCAAAATTTTTAGCAGCGTAGATTTTCCGCATCCGTTTCTGCCGATGATTCCGATTCGCTCATATCGCTTCATTTGATAAGAAAACGGATAAAATAATTGTTTGTCGTGATACTGTTTACTGATGTTATGAATGCACAGTGTCTTTTTGCCCAATCGAGATGAGACAGCAGTCAGTTTTAATGTTCCGGTTTCGATCGGCTGCTTAACCTCATTCAGCTTCTCAAACCGCTGTAATCGCTCTTTGCTTTTGGTGCCGCGTGCCTGAACACCGGCTCTTACCCATTCCAATTCTTTCTTTAAAAAGCTTTGACGCTTCGCTTCATTGATTTTGGCATTTTCATAACGCTGCTGTTTTGTTTGAATATAAGTATCATAATTTCCTTCATAGCTGTACAACTTCCCTTGATCAAGTTCAAGAATACGCGTGGTGATGCGCTCCATAAAATATCGATCATGCGTAACCATCAACACTGCCTTGGTTGTCTTAATCAGAAAGTTTTCCAACCATTCAATCATTTCTGCATCTAAATGATTGGTCGGCTCATCAAGCAAATATAAATCACAGTCTCTTAATAAAACCTCTGCCAAAGAAACACGCTTACGCTCTCCGCCCGATAACTGTGCTATTTTACGATCATATTGCGTAATGCCCAATTTACCTAATATGGCTTTTGCTTCATAAGCTTTCGTTTGTGCTTGATGATCATTTTGCGCATGAGAAATCACTTGTTCCAATATCGTATAATTTTCATTCAACTGATCGACTTGCGAAAGATAGGCGATGCGCAGATCCTTTTTCTTTAAAATCGTACCCTCTTTATAAGGCTCCAATCCTGCCAAAATACGCAAAAAAGTGCTTTTACCGGTACCGTTAATACCGATAAACGCCCATTTTTGTTTTGCTTCGATCGTAAAAGAAACATGATCTAAAATACATTTTTCATTATGATATTTGCTTAAAGACTCGATACTGATAAGCATAGTGTTCCTCTTTTCATTGAATACTGTTAATTAATGCCTTAACCTTAGCTTGATCAACGGCATCATAACAGTCACTGTATTTCGCAGATGCATAGGCATAGCTGACATTTGCGGAAATTGTTGTCGGATCACTGATCCAGCATTTACAGGAAGAATGAATTTGCGTAATGCCACAGTCTGTGAGTATTTCTTTCGCATTGGTTTCATTGATACCGCTGCCTGCCAACAGTTCAATCCGCTTGCCATAGCGCATTTGCAGTTCTTTGATCAACTGCTTTCCCTGCAAAGCCGTGGGCTTACCGCCGCTCGTTAAAATTCGATCTGCCTGTAATTCCACCAACTGTTCAATCGCTCGATACGGATCGCTGCAACAGTCAAACGCCCGATGAAAGACAGCTTGTTTTCCCGCAGAATGAATTAGATCGATCATTTTTCGACTGCTTTCTGTATCGATATTGCCTTGTTCATCTAAAAAACCAAATGCAATGCCGTCTGCGTCGTTTTCCAGTAATAATGCCGCATCGGCAAACATAGCCTCTTTATCTAATTGATTATAACAAAAGCCGCCGCCTCGCACTCTTGCCATCGCAATAATCATACAATCAAAATTTTGTTTTAACATGCGCAAGTGCGCAATGCTCGGAGTTAACCCGCCCATATGCAGCGCCGAATTTAATTCAATGCGCTTCGCACCGCCGAGTATTGCCTGTACACCGTCATAATAGCTGCCGCAACAGATCTCTGCCGTATACTTCATTTTATTACTCCAACGGCTTAGATCGCTGTGTCACATAGTCATCGATCCATTCCTGATCAGCCAATTCACGCTTCATATTGCCTTCCTGATCTCTTGATACACGATAGACGCTTAACGGCTGTACTTCGCTGCAAACCACTACGGAAAAGGTTTCGATATTCGTCGCACAACCCCATTCCCCTTTGGCATTCATCGCAACCACAGATAAGTCTCCGGCACTTCCGCGCTGTTTACGAAGTCGTTCATCAAGTTCATTGACAGCTGTCTCACAAGCTTCTTGCGGTGTCATGCCTTCTTTCATGCGGCGAACGATTTCATAGGAAATACATCCTTTCATTAAGTCCTCACCTAATCCGGTTGCCGAAGCACCGCCGACCTCACTGTCTACATAACAGCCTGAACCGCAAATCGGGGAATCTCCGACTCTGCCTCGGCGTTTCATGAATAATCCTGATGTACTGGTACCTGCACACATTTGCCTATTTTGATCTAAGCTGACAACACCGACAGTATCATGTCCGTCATAAGGACGATCAGCCTGTGACAATTCTTTGCGCCGTTTCTCATAGTAATGCTTAGCACGCTCAGTCAACATATTTTTCCGCTCAAAGCCGTTGAGCGCCGCATACTTCGCCGCTCCGTCACCTACTAACATATTATTCACCGGCTCTTTGCTTAACGCTCTGGCTATACTGATCGGATTCGCAAAGTCACGGAGCGCAGCCACTGCGCCGAAATCCATGGTCGTACCGTTCATAAAAGCCGCATCCAATTCAACTTCCATTTCCTCGTTCGGTAAACCGCCGTAACCGACTGATTTATAAAACGGAAAGTCCTCTACCTCTTTCACCGCTGTTTCCAGCGCATCAAAACAAGAACCGTTTTCCTTTAATAAGGATGATGCTTTTTCCACACCTTCTAATGCCATTCTCCATGTTGCGATCATACCCCACATTACTATCACTGCCTTTCTGTATTTCCATCTTTATTTTGGATATGAGTATTATATCATGCTTCTTTGAAACAAAACTACTTTCAAGCTGAATTATATCCTATCAGACTCCTATTTTGAAGCTAATATCATCATGATCCGTCACTTTTATGCTCATGATGATAAAACAGCTTTTTCATATCTTGAATGATCTGTTTTTCACTCGGTTGATGCTTATAGCGCAAATGTTGAATATCAGTTTGTGCAGATTGACCCATCGCGTCTTTCAAACAATCGTTTTGTACTAATCGCTGTGAATAAATGCGAATCTGCGTCATCTCATGATCTCGCTCATATGCAATCCATGTAATTTCCTGAATGAACACCTTTAACAGATGATACAGCGCTTCTATCCGTTCTTTTTCCACCAACAATTCCAACATAACACAATCATGACGATAACTTTCACTGATTGCGTGTTCACTCAGGACAAAGTGATTTTCATGATTGCTTAAGCATTGTATGTAAAATTGTCTTTCTGCATCAGTCATGATCTCTTGATGATGAATATATAATCGCTGATCACTGATTTCATATAAAAACGGTAAAAATCCGGAAGCTGACAATGTATTCGCCAGTTTTGACCATAATGGATAAGGCATCTCGCACAGTGCTTGACAGCGATCGTTTTGTCGATCATAATAAATCGCCCCGTCTAACAATGCAAAGGCTGACAGCGGGAACGAATCGGAAACACATTGATTCAGCTGCGCCGGTGTTTTAGATGATGTGATCAACAAATGCAATCCTTCTTTGGAAAATCGCCTTAAATAATGCTGCATATAAACGGATAAGCTGCCGTTTTCACTTAAGTAGCCAAACGGAATTTCCAACCATAAATGCTTATGCTTACGATGGGGCAAATGAAAAGCATTGACACCGATAGCGACAAGAATTCCGATCCATGTATCTAACATTCGATTCAGTGCAAACGCAAACGGATCTGCATCATTGCCGTGAGATATACAAATACATAAAAATACGACACAACTGATATATGCACAATCCGGCTGTTTCAACAGCACAGTGGTATATATTAACGGAATTAAGGATACAGACACAAGCAGATAACAAAGCCATGATGTTGCGTCAATACCGTAATATTTGAATAAATACAAAATTCCCATGCCGGCAATACCCCCGATCAGCGTCGCAAGCATTCGGCTTTTCCCTTTTTCCTTTGAGTCCTCGATCTCTCTTTGCATACAAAGCACAGCCGCAATCGCGGAATAAAACGGAATTCCTTCGCCTCTGATCTGATAGATAATAAAGCAAAGAAATACGGCAAGTGCAGTTTTTATGAGTCTCATTCCGATTTTCGGCATAGTGATCACCTTCTGTTCTGTATTATAACATAAAGCCGGCACATTCTTCATACAATTAAATAAGGAGTGATAAAATGGATGCTTGTGTGGCTAAAATCAAAGAAGAAATAGCAAAGCTGAAAGGACAGCGTGTTGATATCGTTTATCACCCGCATTCGACATATCGTATGATTAAGCAGGGAGATGCAAAGGTTACCGCATTGTTTCGCCATTTTTTTGAAGTTGAAGTGGATACTAAAGAATACGGAAGCTACAAAACCACCATTACTTATTTGGATGTTTATACGAAAAGCTGTGTAATCAGCGCACATAAAGAAAATCAGCCCGAAAGCTGATTTTTATTATCGTTTCCAACGCAAATATTTAGTCGTTGATAAGAAAGAACCAAAGACACCGACAAACATTCCGGTGATAATCAAAATACCGATGATTTCAAATACAAACGGATTGATCGGCTGGAATGCAAATACATTACTGAAGAGCTGTCCGCCCATCGCATTGTATAGATAAGCATAGCCGAAATAAGCTCCGATACAAGGCAGAATTGATCCCAGTAAGCCGATGATCATACCTTCGATCATAAACGGTGTTTTGATAAAGGTATTCGTCGCACCGACATTGCGCATAATCGCAATTTCATTAGTTCGAGCGTAAATACCCATTTTAATCGTATTACTGATCAGGAAGATGGCAAGTACACCTAACAATGCCACAAAGACAATGATACCGCTGCGTACTGTGTTAAGCATTGATATCAAAGTAGAAATACTGTTTCCTCCGTACATCGCATCATCTACAAAATCAAGCGCGATAATTGTATCATTGATCTCGGCAATACGATCAGGATCAGTGACACTGACAAAGAACGCATTGTGGAGCGGGTTATTTTCGCCCTCATACATAGAAAAGATTTCACCCTTTTCCGCAATCCACAGTTTTAATTCATTTTCCTTATCAGATAATTCAGCCTCTTTTACACCGTCGATCGCTTCTATTTCAGTTTTTGTTTCCTGAAGCTGTTCTTCACTGACGATGTTTTCTCCCAAAATCACATGAATACGGATTTCGTCTTCGATATGATCGGCAAAGCCGCTGACATTGCCGGCAATCATTAAAAATGCGGCAAGCAGTACTAAGGTTACCATGACTGCGGAAGCTGCCGACAAGGTCATAACCAAGTGCCTTACCAAACTTTTCGCAGCGGATTTTATATGAAAAGGTATGCTTTTGAAAAATTGAATCATATCTCTGTCTTACCGCCTTTCTATTTTTATCCGAAGAATTTTTCCGGTCGCTCGCGACACGGTGCAGCGCCTTTCGCATCACAGCTTGTAGACTCCGTGCGCCAGCCGCAGCCCCATGCAAAATCGGCACTGTATGAGAACTGTGCTACTGCTGTTTCAACCGACATACTGCCGAGATTGAACACTTCCACATGACAATGCGGACCGGTACTGTTCCCTGTATGACCGACTGCGCCGAGCTGCTGACCTTGCGTAACAGCCATGCCCGGAGAAGCTAAGAAATTTTCTTGTGCCATATGGAAGAAAGAAATCGCATAAGTCGTTCCGTTCACAGATCCGATCATATGAATCGTATTTCCGCCGCCTGCCGGATAACCTACCCAGTTTCCTAAAAAGCCGTTATATGTAGGAATCGGATTATTTGCATAAACGATTACCCCGCCGATCGGCGCATAAATCGGTGTACCGACAGATGCCGCAAAATCTCTTCCGGGATGGAACCCGCCGCCCGGATAAGCCCATGTTCCCGCGGAAATATAGGCACTCGGCACCGGTACGATCCAGCCGCTGCTTGCGACAAAGCCTAAATCAGCTGAGTTTATACTGGCTATTTGACTTTGAATTGCTTGAGAAGCACCTTCTGCACTACGCTTTTGTTCAATTAATTCTGCTTCTTGTTTTAAATATTCGCTTTTTAATGCTTCATTGGCTTCCTTTGCCTCAATGATCACTGCTCGGTTTTCCTCATTTTCCTTTTTTGCGATTTCCTGATCGTTCTTTAAGCGCTCCTGTTCATCCTTTTGTTGATCCAGCTTCGCTTTATCTTCCTCTAACGCTTTGATTTCATCTTGATCATTTTCCGTAATGCGTGTAATACCCTCAACAATACGCACCATATCAACCAGATCCGTCGCTCCCATAATAAACTCCGCATAGGCATTGGTTCCGATGGAAGCCTGCTCACTGACCATGCGGTCCTTAATCTGATCATCACGAACTTCAATATCGTTCTCTGTTTCTTTGATTTCTACTTGTAAATTTTCAATAACACCTTGAATCTGTTGGATCGCTTCCTCATTCTTTGCGATCTGAGCATCTAACTTATCGATTGAAGCTTGATTCTTATTGATTTCAGACTGTAGTGCATCAATGTTGCCCTGAAGCTTCTCAATTGATGAATTAATATTCGCAACCTGACCTTTTAACGCATCCTGCTCATTACTCAGCCAATCACGATAACGATTACATAAAGCTGTAGTTTCTGAATCCTTATTGTATTGACGACATACAGAATCATAGTAGTCTTGATTGCTCGCAAAGTCTTCCGCATGTACTACCTCGCTTGAATAAGGTATAATACATATTAATGCAAATGCAGTAATCAATGCTGTTAATTTCTTTTTCATCGTTTCCACCTCAAATATTTCGATACTGCCATAAAACTGCCGAGTACACCGACAAGTACACCGCACCCCAACAGCACATAACAGATATTTAACGCAAACGGATATACTTCCTGCATCACAAGCATATTTGATAAAAATTGTCCGTTTAATATTTGATATAAATAGCTATATCCGAAATACGTAAAAATACACGGCAACAACGCTCCGACTAAACCGATCACTAAGCCTTCCGCAATGAAAGGAACACGAATAAAACCGTTTGTTGCGCCGACATTACGCATAATACCGATTTCCGTACTACGCGCATAAATAGTCATTTTAATTGTAGTTGATATTAAAAATACCGCCAAAAGACTCAATGCGCCGACAAAGATAAAACCGCCGTTACGAATTGCCTTAAACAAATCTACCATTACCGACACGCCGTCTCCGCCGTATTCCGCCTTATTGATGCCTTCGGTTGTATTTAAAGTCGCAGTCACCGGTTCAATATCTTCCGGTGTTGCAGTTTCAATAATAAAAACATCACGCAGCGGATTCGCATCGCCTT
This sequence comes from uncultured Erysipelotrichaceae bacterium, assembly GCA_947569705.1. GTDB lineage: Bacteria > Bacillota_I > Bacilli_A > Erysipelotrichales > Erysipelotrichaceae > C-19. Next base: position 92,261 of record CANOSP010000003.1, on the reverse strand, counting down.
CCTCATACATGCCGAAAATATTTTCATTTTCTTCTTTCAGCTTTGCCAATTCCTGATCCTTGTTTGAAAATTCTACTATTTTCACACCGGGTATGCTTTCCACCTTCTGTTGCAGCTTCGCAATATCAGCTTCATCTTGAACAGCGTCAATAGAAGCATGAATACGGAAATCCGATTCGATATTCTTAGTAAAGCTTGAGATGTTTCCCGTCAGCAGCATAAACAATGCCATCAGAATCAATGTCATTGTAACAGCCGATATAGCAGAAAAAGCGGTTGCACTGTGGCGAACCAATCCCTGTATTGCCGATTTTAAATGATAAGGCAATAAGCGGAAAAATCTAATCATGGTGGATATACCCACCCTTCTGAATATCAGCTACAATATATCCTTCCTCTAAAGCAATCGTGCGCTTTTTATTCATATCAACCAAATTAGAATCATGAGTAACCATCAATATCGTGGTATTCTCTTCTTGATTAATCTTCTCTAATAAATCCATAATCTCTTGACTTTTTTCGGGGTCAAGATTTCCCGTAGGCTCATCCGCAATTAATACACGCGGACTGTTCGCAATCGCACGACCGATCGTAGCACGCTGCTGTTGCCCGCCGGATAATTCACGCGGAAAGGATTTCGCCTTATCCTCTAAAGAAACAAGCTCCAGTATTTCACGCACGCGACGACGAATCGTAACCTTATCCAATCCGATCACCTGCAAAGCAAATGCGATATTCTCAAATACCGTCAATTCCGGCAATAAGCGAAAGTCCTGAAATACGACACCGATATTGCGGCGATACAGAGGTACTTTAGAATGACGCAGTTTTCCTACATCGGTTCCGGCAACGACAACACGGCCGCTTGACGGAATCAATTCACCGTCCAGCAGCTTGATCAGGGTTGATTTACCGCTTCCTGTCGGGCCGATAATATAAACAAATTCGCCCTCTTCAATATATAAATTTACATCACGTAAAGCATGAACACCATTTTTAAATGATTTAGAGACGTTTTCCAATAAGATCACGTACACCCCTCCTTGCTTGCCGTTTATTATTATAACATAGAAAGCAGTAAAAGTTTATGAAAATTATCAGGTAATTTTACCCAAAGAGGTATTTCTGACATTCGATAAGAATAATGTTCAAAAATTATCTTTTTTTAGCAGTATATCTTCTAATACAGTGAATTAAAGTTATAAATTCACATGATAAATCCGCAATTTTTCTCTTATCAATCACTTTGTTCTTAAAGAAAATACCCTGTATTCAGAGCAACACGAACATCTTACATGCTTACATAAAAAAACGGCTTGTTCACCGTTTTCGTTTTGCGCTATGCTTTTGCGGCCACAATAACAAAGCACCGACAAAGATAAAACCGATCGGCCAATAATGTACCGCTATGTAATTGAACCCCATCATCATAGTGTCAAAATCTAAGTTTGGCTTAATGATCAAAATCAGACCGCTTACGATCAGAATAATGCCGACGCGCCTGCGCATATTCCTCACTTCCTTTTTCATATTATAACGAAGTCGATCGTAAAAACTTGTCAAAATAACTCGTCGTGTTTATCCTCTTGCGAAGCGACTGTACCATTCAAATACCTGTGAGCTTTTTTGGGCTCCGATTTGTAAATAACAAACCTTAATAATAAACAGGATAACACATTAAAAAGTTCAATTACCTAAGTCTCTTTCTCATAAAAAAATGCACCGATTCACTCAGAACCATGTGCATTTCTTATTTAAAATTCAACTTTTTCTAAATCACTGTAGCTGATTTCTGTCGGTGTTTCTCTACCAAATAGAATTGTTAATACGACTGCTGTCTGTGTTTCGTTGTCTAATTCTTCAACAGTTCCCTCTACACCGTCGAATGCGCCCGATAAAATCTTCACGCGATCCCCGATTGTAAAGTCAACATTCACTCTGCGCTCACTCATACCGAGACGTCTCAGAATGGATTCCATTTCATCCTCAGCAACCGGGAAAGGCTTAGCGCCGCCGCCGCTGGATCCGATAAATCCGGTAACACCCGGTGTATTACGAACAATATACCAAGCTTCATCCGTCATGATCATCTCTACAAAAACATATCCGGAGAAAAGGTTTTTAACTTTTTCAACTTCCTTGCCGTTTTTATATTCAATCTCTTTTTCTTCAGCGACAATTACTCGAAACAAGTAATCCTGCAGACCCATCGTTTCCATACGACGCTCCAGATTTTCTTTTACTCGATTCTCATGCCCGGCATACGTATTAACTACGTACCATTCTTTATTACCTTCAGCCATAAGCTCCTCCTAAATTCCTACAAACTTCAGGAATCCTGAAGCTATGATCTCGCATACGGTAAAAAACAAGGCAAACGCAACAGTGAAGAAAATCACCTTGCCGCTGTTTCCCATTAAATCCTTACCCTTTGGCCAACGGATTCTGCTGATTTCAGAACGAATCCCTGCGATGCTGAACCACTTCATGAACATCACTCCTTACTTAGTCTCTTTATGCAGCGTATGACAGCCGCATTTCTTACAATATTTTTTCAATTCCAAACGCTCTGCATGCGTTTTTTTATTTCGATGCGTCGTATAATTGCGTGATAAGCATACGGTGCAAGTCAAGATCACTTTATCATTCATTGGCAAACACCTCACCTTTGCCTAATAACTTTATCACAAACCGGCTCTTTAGTCAATCAATGCTTTTGATTTCCGCACTTTCATAATAACATATTCAACATGCCGCTGATTCATATGTAACGTTTCTGCGATATCTCGATAAGAATATCCGTCTTGATGCATGATGACGGCTTGCTGCTCATCGGGCCGCAAATCAAAAAGCAGCCGCTTTAAAACATATCGATATTCTTCTTTATGCAAGGTATAGCTTCCTTCCAGTGTAACATCATCATTTACCATAAAATCCATAAAGGTATCGGAACTTTCTTTGTTGACAAAGTTATCCAATGATACCAAACTGCGCTCCATAATGCCTTTATAAGACAATAAACGGCGGCGATAATTAAGAATGCGATAATAGAACATCTTATGATAATATGTCATAAAACTGGCTCTGCGATCATATCGATAACCGTAAATTGCTTTTAATATTACTGTTTGAATATCCTTTAAGCAGTCCTCACCGAACATTTCATATTCTTGATGATATAAATAACACTTCAACAGCTTTACACTGTACACATAATATTTATCCAGCATTGTTTCTAAGCTTTCTTCATCCATTTGATAGATCATATACAACAGAACAGAATCATTTTCACTGTCGTATAAATTCATAAATCCTCCTGTTATTTCAGGGGATGGCGTTGGGAATAGATTTCATAGAGCAATACTGCACAAGCAACCGATGCATTCAGGGAAGTTACACTTCCTGCCATCGGTAATGCAATCGCATAATCGCAATGTCTTCGCACAAGTGAAGATATGCCGAAGCCTTCCGAGCCGATGACCAATACCAAAGGCACATCATATTGTCCTTGACGGTAATCCTGTGCATTTTGCGCATCTGCGCCGACAACCCAGAACCCCTGTTTCTTTAATTTCTCCAGTGTCTGAGAAAGGTTGTTTACAACCGCAACCTTCACAGTATCTATCGCACCGGTGCTGACTTTTGCCACGGTAGGCGTTAAAGCCACACTGCGATGCTTGCCTAATATGATACCATCTACGCCGACACAATCAGCCGTTCTTAAAATTGCCCCGAGATTATGAGGATCCTCTAAGCCGTCCAGCATGATCAAAAGCGGTGTTTTCCCTTCCGGTATCGAAGCTGTCAATTCCTCAATCGAATAAGTACGATAATCATCGATTTTCGCTGCGATTCCCTGATGGGTATCATTTCGCAATAACGCATCCATTTTCTTTTTCGGTAATAAGCGCACAGGTATGCGGCGCTCATTCAGCATGCGTTTAATTTCCTTGTCTTTCAAAGAATCAGAAATGACCACTTCATAAACCTTCTTTTCGGAAGAAAGGATTTGTCTGATTACATTTTTACCGTAGACATATTGTGTCATTTACTGCTCTCCTATTCGTTTAATTTCAGCCCATAATGCCTGTAAGCGCACTTCTTCTTTATTTAAATACAAATAACCGATCACGGTTTCCAGTCCCGTTGCCATGCGATACTCGATCATATCGGCATTTTTCGCGTGACTTTCACATTTTGCATTGCGTCCGCGCATAAACGCTGCACGCTCTGCTTCCGTAAAAAATTCTTCTTCCAGCAATGCGATCACCATTTTAGCCTGAGCGCGTGCGCTCACCCAAGCGATACTTTTCTGTTGCAGGATCTTCGGTTTCTGCCAGCCTTGCTCAACCAGCAGCTCCCGTACCCAAAGTGACATGACCGCATCTCCGATATATGCCAATGTCGTTGCGTTGCATTCATTCGCATTCATTTATAAAAGACCTCGCTGCGTCAATTCGTTTCGATATTCATCTGCTTTCGCAAAATCACGCTGTGCCTTGGCATCTTCCCATGCGGCAAACAGCTGATGATCTGCTTCACTCAATGTAATTTCCTCATAAGCGATTCCCAGCACATGCAACATGCGCTTTAATGCATTGATCAAAGAATTGATCTCCGCGCCGTCGAATGCTTTTTGACGCATAGCTTGATTCAGCCTTTTGCATGTCTCAAATACTGCCGCAAAGGCATTCGGTGTATTCAAATCATTACGCATTGCTTCCAAAAATGACACATAAACGTCATCATTCACATCTTGTACAACCGACAATTGTTTTCGCTCACTGAAAATCATTGCCTGTTTTAATGTATTTAATGTTTTAGTCAATTCTTTTTGTGCTGTTTCAACACTTTCTTCATTAATATTCAGCGGAGCGCGATAATGTGCGGAAAGCATCATCCAACGCATTGTATTCGCCCCGATCTTTTCAATCATATCTTTTGCCCACACGACATTTCCCAGTGATTTAGACATTTTTTCACCGTCGATATTCACCATGCCGTTATGCACCCAATAATTCGCAATTGCCGTACCGTAAGCTGTCTTTGACTGCGCTATTTCATTCTCATGATGCGGAAATTTTAAGTCCATGCCGCCGCCGTGAATATCAATTAAGTGCTTTTGAAACTCGCGATTGATCATGACAACACACTCGGTATGCCAACCGGGGCGTCCCACGGACCACGGTGAATCCCATTTAATGCCTTCTTCCGTTTTTTTCCACAATGTAAAATCCAACGGATTTTCCTTTTTGGTATTTTCATCGATACGAGCGCCTACCTGTAAGTCGGCAATCTGTTGGTTGGACAGGCAGCCGTAATCAGAAACATTTGATATACGAAAGAATACATCACCGTCTACCGCATACGCAGAACCGTTTTTCACTAATAATTCAATAAACGCAATAATATCGTCCATTGTTTCCGTTACCTTAGGACAAGCATCGGGCATATCGGCATTCAAACGCATACGCACTTCTTGATATGCTTCGATATAACGCTCACTGACTGCTTTTTCGCTCTCCTGTAATTCCTTAGCTTTACGGATAATTTTATCATCGACATCGGTATAATTACTGACAAAGTGTACTTTATAACCCAATTCCTCTAATGTTTTCTTCAGTGTATCGAAAACGATAATCGGGCGTGCATTCCCAATATGTGCATCATTATAAACAGTAGGACCGCACACATACATACTGATTTCATTTTCTTTCAGCGGTTTAATTTTTTCTATTTCATTGTGCATGCTGTTAAATAGCTTCATACATGTTGTCCTCCCGTCATCCTTTTTATTTATTGAAATACGTTTTTCAGCATTCATCTGTATGTATTAGTATAACAACAATCCTATGAAAAGGCAAATAGATTCTCCCCTGCACGCTGTTGCTTTCTTCCTATCCTATGCGCAATAAAACAATGTGTGCAAATGCCTTTTGATAAAAATAAAAAATCGTGATAGTAAGACAATGTCCGCATATCACGTTTCTTTTAACATGTTAAAAAGAGATGGAGTCTATAAATGTCACGGGATAGTGCATTTGCGTTAAACGATGTTCAAGCTCTCGTTCATCTGTTGCCGTATCATCATAATCCACGCAAAGCAAGCAGCTTCGCAAGTTCAAAGCGACACTCTTTACTCCCGGTATTTCATCCAATCGACGTTTAATCGTTCCTTCATCATGCTTATCCAACGGCTGATCTAATGCATATTGTATACTTTTCACACGCATACCTCCTGTAAACAGTATTTCCGTTTTCACTGATTCTATGTATCGAATCACCGTTGAGATGCATTTATTCCTGAGCTTATCCGTTTTCTTTGCTTATATACATTTTATATCGGCATCTTTTTTCCGTATCTAATTGCCCACATAAAAGAAAAAAGCCTTACAGAAAGACTTTCATTGATCAATGGTGCAGTCGATGAGATTTGAACTCACACGAGCATACGCTCACTACCCCCTCAAAGTAGCGTGTCTGCCATTCCACCACGACTGCATGAAACTTACCTTAATATCATATCGTATTTTTAGAAAATAATCTATCTTTTTTTGAAAAAAACATAAAAATCAAATGAAATGATCTATAGGAAAGCCTAAGAAAAGAATTCCTGTACCCAAAACTTTGAATCTCCGTGTCCGTATGTACCGATGCAGATTCTCGTGAATTCCGGTCGCAGAATATTAGCACGATGTGCCGGAGAATTCATCCAGTCATTCACAACCTCTTGTGCTGTCTTTTGCCCTCTTGCGATATTTTCACCCGAAGAACGATAACCTAAACCGTAATCACCGTAAATAGTATAGCAAGCTCTGCCGTCAGGTCTTGTGTGGGAATAATTGCTCGCAACCTCAAGCACACGTAAAAAAGTAACATTATGAAAATCACTTAAATCTAAGCTTAATGAATTTAAACCGTTTTCAGCTCGAATCTGATTTACCAAACCCGCTACTTGTTGAATCTGATATAATTCATAATTACTGTAAGAAGCAGTAGGTATATGAATCACGGGATCGATTTTATCTTCCTTGGCGATCGCCGGTGTCGCTGAGCGATTGACTGAAGAAAGAATGTGCGGTGATTCTACATATACGGTCAGTGCATGCTTAGCTACATTGCCGCTGTTATCTTTGACACTGCAATTTATATACTGATTACCGCTTTTTGCCGTATCCACCTTATCACATTGAAGCTTTTCCTTTAACGCATCACTGCTTGTCTCATTATCCGAAAGCTTCTTAATTACCTTAGTTAATGTATCTTTATTCCATGAAAATGCATCATTCTGTTTTAATGTCATGGACGCAAGCTCCAACTGCGGCGGTGTTGTATCCTGTACGATGACCTTTAAACTCATATCTTCATTAAAATGAACAGTGTATTCTCCGAGTTTTTTCACATCAACATCACCGCGTACATTAAACCGCTTTTGCTTAGTTTCACTTACTTCATGACGATTTTCCAGTAAATAATTATAGGGATCAAAAGTATCCAAGGATCCGATCTCAATATAGACCTCATCTTTGGTTAAAGAATAGCGAGCGTCATAATCAGACGGAAAAAAGGAATCGGCATGCACGAAAAGAAGAATACCGCTGCAGAATAACATTTTCCCTTTCATTCAACCAACTCCTTGAACATTATCTTTAGTATACCACGAAACTCGCAAATATTTCCAATGTTTAAGACAGAAAACATATTCTTTGCTTTCAAAGTGAAGTTAGATAGCGTATAATGATGGAGAAAAAAGAGGTGGCGGCATGAAAGAACTCATATTTTTTGATGTTGATAATACACTGTTAGACAGTAAAACGCATAAAATCCCCGACAGTACACGACAAACTTTGCGTGAAATGGCAGCGTTTTATGATTTGGGAATCGTGACAGGACGTTCCCTTTCAACCTTGATTGAAAACGGTGTAGCAGCCGCATTTCCATGGTCGGCTTATGTCTGCAATAACGGTCAGCTCGTTTATGATCATAATCAAGAAGTACGTTATCAAGCTCATTTAGACCCCGAGATTGTTAAACGGATCATAGCTGCGGCAAAGCTTCATGAGGAACCGCTGCTGGCAGGTACTCCGAACTGGTGTCAGGTCGGAACGCCGAACGCAAACCAAATACATGCACATCGCTTTTTTCATATGGATATTCCTAAGGATCAGCTTCCGGAAGACGCCGCTGTTTATATGTTTGTGGCCTTCGGAGCGAATGACAGCGATTATGATAAGTATCGCAGTATTCCGGGAATCCAAGTAATCAGTGCCGCCGCAGGATATTGTGATATTATCGCAGCAAACAGCGGCAAAGAGGTCGGAATCAAAGAAGCGCTGAAGCTGCTTCATCAGGATTCCTATATTGCCTTCGGTGACAGTGATAATGATATAGGCATGTTAAAAAACAGTCGTTACGCAATCGTCATGGGACAAGGAAGTGAATTCGCCAAAGTACATGCCGATTATATTACCGCAGCGGTTGATCAAGACGGCATCGCCTATGCATGGAAGCACTGTCCGCTGTTTCATAATCAAAAACAATGAAACATCAGTATTTATTAGATTATGAAAATATATCAGAAACAAAAGAGGTACGCATATGACAAAACAAAACTATCGTCGCATTGTGGTTAAGGTAGGTTCCTCTACACTGACTCATGCACAGGGCGGATTAAATCTTCGCCGCATCGATCGCTTAGCGATGGTGTTATCCGATATAAAAAACAGCAACCACGAGATTATTCTCGTTTCAAGCGGTGCAGTGGCTGCCGGAGCGGCAAAGCTCGCTTTACAAAAACGGCCGACTTTAATGAAAGAAAAACAAGCAGCGGCGTCCATCGGTCAATGTGAATTGATGTTCTTATATGATAAGATGTTCTCACAATACGGACAGATTGTATCACAGCTGTTGCTTACAAAAACCGTATTGACCAATGAAGCACTGCGTGAAAATGCGACGAATACTTTAAGCACACTGCTTTCCTACGGTGTTATTCCGATCGTCAATGAAAATGACAGTGTTGCCGTTGATGAAATCGCCTACGGTGATAATGATACTTTATCCGCCGTTACCGCAAGCATTATTCACGCAGACCTATTGATCTTATTAAGTGATATTGACGGTTTATTTAATGACGATCCGACTTTGAATCCAAACGCCGAACTGATTCATGAAGTAAACGGAATCGATGAATCGCTGAAAAGCTTAGCGAAAGACAGCAGCGGAAAAGTAGGCACCGGCGGAATGATTACGAAATTACAGGCAGCGGAAATCGCATTGAACAATCATATGGATATGGTAATTGCGAACGGTGAGAATCCCGATATTCTCTTCGATATTCTTAACGGAAGCGCCCGCTGTACTAAATTTATCGGGAAAAATAAACAGAAAGGATAATGATACAGACAAAGTATTTACAGAAACCAATCCGTCTGTATCCGAATAAGTAAATGGATTTATTAACACAGGCAAAAGCAATTAAAGCTGCGGCACCCAAGATCGCTCGTGCCGACAGCGAACAAAAAAATCTACTGTTGGAAGCGATCGCAGATGAATTAGTCGCACATATTGAAGAAATATTGAGCGCAAATAACGCAGATATTCTTGCGGCAAAAGCCGCTCATAAAAACGAAAACCGCATTGATCGCATGCGATTAGATGAAAAACGAATTATAGACATGGTCATCGGAATTCACGAATTAATCGCACTGCCGGATCCGGTCGGTGATTTTACTCCGTTTGATACCCTTGAAAACGGTTTGAAAATTGCACAAATGCGAGTGCCGTTAGGTGTGGTCGGCATGATTTATGAAGCGCGCCCCAATGTAACGATTGATGCGGCGGTGCTGTGCTTAAAAGCAGGAAATGCCGTATTTCTAAGAGGCAGTAAGGATATTATGCAGACAAATCTTGTATTGATCGGCTGTATGAAAAGAGCCTGTATGTGCAACGATTTACCTTGTGACATCATTCAGTTTGTAGAGGATCCGAGCCATGAAAGTGCCGAGCGCTTTATGCGGCTGCACGGATACCTTGATGTATTGATTCCCCGCGGCGGTGCCGAGCTGATTGCGCGGTGTGTGGAAAAAGCCAGTGTACCGCTCATTGAAACGGGAACGGGAAACTGCCATATATATGTGGATTCCTCAGCTGATTTTGATAAAGCCGCATCGATCATCATCAATGCGAAAACACAGCGAACAAGCGTTTGTAACGCATGTGAGAGTGTTTTAATTCATCAGGATTGTGTCGATCAATTTGCGGAAAGGCTGATTCAGCTGTTAAAAGAACATCATGTGATTATCCACGGTGATGAAACGATTGCCGCACTTGATAGTGATATTCTCCCTGCCGATGAAAACGATTATGCCAAAGAGTATTTGGATCTGGAAATCTCTGTTAAAACAGTCACAGATATTAATGAAGCGATCGCACATATCAATCAGTATTCTACGCATCATTCAGAAGCAATTATTGCAGAGAACACCGATGCGATTACACAGTTTTTAACTGAAGTCGATTCCGCTTGTGTATATGCAAATGCAAGTACCCGCTTTTCAGACGGCTTTGAATTTGGTTTAGGCGCTGAAATCGGCATCAGTACGCAAAAGCTTCATGCCCGCGGTCCGATGGGACTGAACGCTTTAACCACAACCAAATATATTATTCAGGGAAACGGACAAATTCGCAAATAACAAAAGCCCGCAATCATAAATAATCGCGGGCTTTTATTTGAATAAAAAATCATTCTTCAGATTCGATAAGTTCAAGTGCTTTTTGCATCACCCGATGGACCTCATCGGCAGTTTCATTATAAAAATCAAGATAAATTGCATTACTTCGCTGAGTGCTTTGAAATACTTCATCATCTAATACATGAATGCGGCAATCCTCATCACCGTACAGCGGATAGCGATGATGCTTAATATCTTCCAAAAAATAATCATGCTTTTTACATAGTCCGCAATGCTTTGGCTTTTGATCTCGATAACAGGAATGAATGACACAATACTCACTGAGCATCAGTTCCTCTCTCCCGTAACCGTAGGTAATAAAAGCCCCCGTAAATTGATAGCGTTCAAGAAATGCCTGCTTGATTTCCGCAATCTGTTTTTCATCACATTCATTGGATAAGATAATTCCTTCAACACCGAGCGAAAATAATAACGCTGCCGCATATGAATTGGTACAATTCATAAAATGATCAACGATTGCGCCTTTTTTGCATCCGCTGATTTCACATGCCAAAAGCGCAGTGTTCGGATACGCTTCTTTCATTACTCGCTTGCCCCAATATCCAAGCTTCGGATATTCCGATTGTTTGTTCTTGTATAAGGATGAAACTGCGTAAATCGCAGCCTGATAGTTTGAAGCAGCTTCCAGCTGTTGTGCAGTCATCACTTTCACAAATAAACCGCTCGCCTTTGAGACAGACGGATTCTGTTTATACGGAAGCACTGCACGCTTGAAAACCGCAGTGCGTTTTTCATACAGCTTCACCAATACATTTCTTCGCATCGCATTGATTTCTTTAATCGGCATCGTTGCGTTATCATCAGCTTCAACCGTTATCTGCGTTACTTGAAAAATTGTATCATTGGTTTTATTCAGCTGTTGAATCATCCGCTCATTGCTTAACGGTGTTTTTAACGCAGGTTCCGCAATTGTATTACTATTTTCTTCACAAATATTTCCTAAATCATCATATACAGTTAGTTTTGCCGGTTTACCGATCCGCATATCCATATTCATTGTAATGGGTACTCGGCGTTGAATATTTTCATACGTTTTATGCAGCCTTTGTAACTGCAGCTTATCACTGGTTTTTACTACCTGACTGTGTTTGGGAATAAAACCGTCAACTTCAATTTCGACAATATCGCCGCTTTGTGCCTGATTCACCAACAGCTGACGATGATATAGCTTATTCACCATACATCCGACATCTTCTTTATCGGTAATAAAGCGAATACCGTCATGTTGCGAAAGCGGTCCGCTTAATCGTACAGTGACGCGCTTTTTTTTTCGCCCCAACACTTCTCCGATCAAAATGCCGATGTGATTCGGTCGCTTTTGATTGATCCATTCCTGATCCTGTTCATGAAACAACAGTCCCGAGGTAAAGCCGCGGTTAAACACCTTGCACATTTCCGTATCGGCTGCGCCCGCATCATAAAAACTACTTTGTTCATATGCATCAATTGCCTGACGATACAGTGCCGTCATTTGCGCCACATATTCGGGACGCTTCATTCTCCCCTCAATTTTAAAGGAAGTTATTCCCGCCGCTATCAATTCAGGTACGTGCTTTAATGTATTTAAGTCCTTGGGACTGATTAAATATTCACCGTTTTGTTTCGCATAGCGAAGCTCGCCTTTTTCTTCATAGCCTAAACGATATTTCATGCGGCACATTTGCGCACAGGCTCCGCGATTGCCGCTACGATTCAGCTTTTTGGCACTCATCAAACACTGTCCGCTGTATGATACACATAACGCTCCCTGTACAAATACTTCTAATTCCACTTTGAGCTTTGCATATTGACGCACTGCTTCAATCGGCGTTTCTCGCGGAAGTACGATTCGTGAAAAGCCAAGTTCTGCCATTTTACGAATGCCTGCTTCATTATGAATATGAAGCTGTGTTGAGGCGTGACATTCCATATCGGGAAAGCATTGACGCACTACATCAAACAAACCCAGGTCTTGAATAATCAGCGCATCTACACCGTGTTCATATAAAAAACGCGCATATGCGATCGCATTCGCCATCTCATTTTCATATAACAGCGTATTCATTGTGACATAGATCTTTACACCGTAACCGTGTGCATAACGAATTGCTTCAATCATTTTTTCATGATCAAAATTATCACTGTATGCACGTGCATTAAACTGATGCCCGCCTAAATACACTGCATCACATCCGTTTTGTACTGCGGCAATCAACGCTTCCATAGAACCTGCCGGTGCCAATAACTCAACCTTTCGCATGACATTCCCTCTTTCCTCATCATTGTAGCGGATATGATAAAAAATTACAAGCGAAATCCTTTGATACAAATAATCCGATGTTCGCTTTTAAACACGCTGACAATTACCGCATTGAACAAAAGAAGCTTGTTCGGTGTATCCTTACAAAGACTGTGCTATAATAATGATGAGGTGATAAAAATGAAGGTGACATTACAAGTTCAAGGTATGATGTGCGCTCATTGTGAAAATCGCGTCATACAGGCATGCAAAGAATTAGACGGTCTTCATGAAGCAGAAGCAAGTGCGGCAAATCACACTGTCGTATGTGATTATGATGAAACAAAAATCAGTGTCGATCAAATTAAAGAGACGATCGAAGCTGTCGGTTATGATGTAGTTGCTTAATCATATCCGAGAAGACGCTCATATGATCAAACAAAATATAAAAGGACAATTCATTTTCGCTGGGAAAGGAATTGTTTTTTTTTCGGAAAGTATAATCGTTCATGATTCACAGAGTACAAAAGAGGATTAACTTCAAAATTGTACAATAAAATAAGTATCAAAGTTTTTTTAAGATCTCATATATCTTTGGTAATTTTTATAAAAATAATAAAAAACTTTGCCTTTTTCCGATTATTTCCTTTATAATATATATGCAATAAAAGAAGGGATAAAAAAATGAGAAAAAGCTTTTATAAACTTACACTGATTATTTGCTTATTTTTATGTACCCTATCGAGTACCTATGGAAATGAAAATACCTTTTATGTTGAGGAAATAAAAACTGACGGCACTACCGCTTTGTTGGATCAGGCAGAATCCTATGAAGCTGCGAAAGCAAGCTATGATTCTCATGCCGCCAATACCAATAATATACAGATCCGCCAAGGCGATACCGTTTGGAAAATGAAGTACGGAGTAGTTCTCTTTCATACAACAGATACATGTGATTATAATGTAACGTATCTGAGTGAAAGCGGAAACGGCTATACCAACGGGTGCTACGGAATTGATGCCGCATATGTGGGATCGGCGAATCCCGGCTATTTGGATTTTTATATTTCGGGCATTTTCGGCAGCACTACCGGCGATGATGTCACCCTGATGCCGATTGAAACAGCGAAGCAGGTTTCAAACTATCGCGTAGCGGAAGGCAAACTGTATCATCAAATTAAAACGGATATGAATCATCAGACATATTCCTCACTCATTTATTTGGGAGAAGCACCTGATTATCTAAAAGACGGAGCGGAGTATTATTCCTATGACGGTCATTATTTTTATCCCGTGAATGAGGATTACAGCGGATTTCATCAAATGATTGACGATCTGGAAGCTAAAACTCATTCCCATGCAGTGAATGCGGCAGATCCGTTTTATCAATATTATCAATATTTGTCACATCGCTCGGAAACCTCTTACAGCGAAGCGGAACTTGAAAACTATTTCAGCGATTATCTGCAAATCAAAGGACCGCTGACAAGCTATCGCAGTATTCAAACCTCTTACCATGCGATATTAACACAAAGCTTATTAAAAGGCAGTGCCGCGGCATTCCTGCAAAACCAAAGCGAATTCGGTACAAATGCACTGATGATGCTGGCATTATCAATGAATGAGAGCGCCATGGGACGAAGCTATCTGGCTTATACCCGCAATAATTTATTCGGACATGCGGCGTTTGATTCTGCCGTGGAAGAAAATGCATCGCGTTATCACAGCATTGAAGCAAGTGTTTATTCACACGCTTATCACTATCTGCATGAAGGATATGTCGATCCCGATAATTATGTATGGCACGGCGGCTACTTCGGTAATAAAGCAAGCGGTATGAATGTGATGTATGCATCCGATCCGTATTGGGGCGAAAAAGCAGCGCAATACTGTTTGAGATTAGATGAAGCATTAGGAAATAAAGACCTTCATCAATACTCATTAGGAATTATTGAAGGAGATCATACTGTATCCTTTTATAAAGACGCAAACGAAGATACCAAGCTTTACAGCACTCAGGGATTAAAAGATTTTGCCGTGATCATTTTAGATGAAGTACAGGACTATTATCAAATTCAAAGTGAACCGGCAACAGACAACGGTTATGATTATGCTCGAGATGTCGCTTATGTGAAAAAAAGCGATGTAGATATTATCAGTAAACCCGTTGAAGCAAAAAAAGAAAAGCGCTATTCCGTCAGTTTTGATGCCGCAGACGGCAAATTTAACAATCAAAGCAGTAAGCTTCAATATCATTTAAAAGAAGGACAGCTGCCATCGGTTGTCGCACCGATCAAAGAAGGGTATTTATTTACCGGATGGGATAAAGAAATACAACCGGTAACTCAAGATGCGGAATATACAGCGCAATATGTTCAAATCACAAGCGCAAAATTAGTGAAGCTGCCTAAGCAACAATATGAATCAGAAGAACAGCTTGATGTAAGCGGCGGTGTCTTAGAACTTGTATTGGCAGAGGGTGAAACCCAACATATCCCGTTAAACAGCTCCATGGTATCCGCTTTCGATAATGAAAAAAGCGGTAAACAGACCATTCATGTCTCTTATCAGGGGGCATCTGTAGATTATGAAGTTGAATTCCAAGCAGCGAAAAAAGAACAGACCTCGACACTTACCGAACAGGTCAATGCATTATTAGAAAAAATAAATTCTTCAGAATCGCTGAGTGAAACAGATGAAAATGAAATCCTCACATTAAAAGAAAAAATGGACCGACAGGGAGTGGCTGACTTTCATATCGGCAGCTATCGCTCCTTTGACACCCTTATTCAAAAGGCATACGGTAAATCCTTACGCACAATGGTTCATGACGATGACAGCGGAATCAGTGTTTCGGGATTAAGTGTTGCCGTACCGTTAGAAAAACCATCCTTTTTCCCGCAGTCGCTTCATCTGTACTTTTCAAAAGGTATTGATGAGGAAGCGGAAACACTGTTAGAAAAGGTTGCACAAGGAAACGGCTATTCCATGGACTATTGTTTCCATTTAAAAACTGCACACGGCTCTGCGCCGGTTTCACCGAAAGAAAAACTCATCTATGCATTGCCGGTTAAAAATGACAGTAATGTCAATCGACAATATATGGTATTAGCCTATGAGGATCAGGAAGTTGTTCAGATTCCGGTGGAACAGGCAAGCAATCAAATTCGTTTCTTGACTGACCATATCGGTGATTTTGCCCTTGTTTATCGAAACAGTTCTTCTGTTTATGATCCCGATGAAGTCAGTGAGAATAACAGTGTTTTAACAAATCCGCATTCGCTTTGGGACTATCTGTTGTGGATCCTTATCACTGTTGCCTTTATAATCATCGCTGTGATTGTCACAGTGATCCTTCGTAAAAAGCACAATCCGAAAGGGACGAAAAAAACACCGAAACAAAAAATAAAAAAGCCACGGCGAAAAAAACAGAAGCCGCAGGCAGAAGCAGCGAAACCGCAGCCTGAAGAAGTGATACAGCCGGAAGCTGAAAAAGAACAGGAAGAAGAGGAACTGATTCATTACTTCAGAGATTAGCTGAACATAACAGATTGAAATAACAATGAAAACACGTTGACATCAGACAGGAATCGATTAAAATAAATCTTCTTTATTTGACTGTTCAAATGAGAGAAACATTTTATATCGGATGTCCTGTCTTTTTTCATCTTTTTCAAACCATAATTCATACGTATTCCATGGATTCCCGTCCCCAGTAAATTGATATATTCTTTTACTTTCATTTTCTTTCTGAAAATTATGAAAAGCGTTGACATATTACACTGAAATATAATATTATATTATATAAGAAAAGCAATGAAGGGAATAGTAACTGAATATGATTCGCTCAGAGAGTTTCCGTTTGGTGAAAGGAAATCGAATCTGTTCAGAGAACACGCCCCTGAGCTGTCAGAGTGAACAACAGTAGCTTTGATCGTCCCCCTGTGCTACGTTACAAGCACCGGAGTATTTTTATACTCGACAAGGTTATTCTTTGTGAAAAGAATAATAAAATAAGGTGGAACCACGTAAGTATCAGCTTTCGTCCTTAGGATGAAGGCTTTTTTATTAAAGGAGTGATCGTATGGTAGAATTTACAACACCGCCGGGAACGAGGGATTTAATTCGTCAGGAATGTGTGGACAAACGCTTTTTAGAACAACATTTTCGCAATATATTTACCCGCTGGGGATATGAAGAAGTTATGACACCGATGCTGGAATATTATCAAACCTTTTCCATCGCCAACATGAAAGAAAAAGAGGTTTATAAAATACTGGATGCATCGAATCGCATCGTAACCTTGCGCGGTGATATGACAATTCCGATTTCACGTGTCGTTGCGACTAAATTCAAAGACAGTCCGTTGCCTTTGCGTTTCCAATACTGTGCCAATGTGTTTAAGGTTAAGGAGCGCTTAAGCGGCAATCAAAATGAAAGCACCGACTGCGGTGTTGAACTCTACGGAGTTGATGCGCCGATCGGCGATTTAGAGATTTTAGTCTGTGCGTTAGACGCTTTATCCTTATTGGAAGGCTGTCAATATACGTTGGAAATCGGCAACCGTAATTTCTTTCATAACGCATGTACCGCATTATCATTAGAAAAAAGCGCAGTTGAAAAACTGGCAGATTTTATTAACCGCAAAAGCTTAAAGGAACTCCAGGATTACGTTGATGAATTAGCGATCAGTGAAAAACATAAGCATTTCTTTAAGCAACTGCCGTGGCTGTGCGGTGATCTTTCGACAATTGCGGAAGCACGAAGCATTGCTTTCGATGAATCTTTACACGCCATTCTTGATGAACTGGAAAGCTTGTGTGATCAATTAAAAGAACTCGGCTATGAACAACAGATCTCGATTGATTTAAGCAAACTGCCGCGCATGGAATACTATACCGGCATTATCTTTGATGCGTATGCGGAAGGGATCGGCGACAGTATTTTAAGCGGCGGCCGTTATGATCAGCTGACCCAACGATTCGGCAAAAATATCAGTGCGATCGGCTTTGCGATCCGCTTAGATGCACTGGCAACTTTACTGCATCATACACCTTCTCAAAAAACAATTACCCTGTCCTATCCGACTTCGATGCAGAGCGAGGCATTGAAGCAGGCACATAAGCTTCGCGAAACAACCGTCGTAAAGCTTTTGGCAGACGATACGATCAAACAAATACAAATCAAGGAGGAGGCTTAATATGTTATCAGTGGCATTAACCAAAGGCAGACTGGAAAAACAAACCGTAAAGCTGCTGGAACAAAGCAGCTACGGAATCGAAGCCTTAAAGGACAAAGGCAGAGCGCTTGTCTTTCCTGATTCTAAAAAAGATATTTCATATTTCTTAGTGAAAGCCAATGACTGCGTTACCTATGTAGAACACGGTGTTGCGGATGTCGGTGTTGTCGGTAAGGATACACTGCTGGAAAGCAATGACCAATATTATGAGGTGATGGATTTAGGCATCGGAAAATGCCGTTTCATCCTTGCCTCTTTACCGGAAAACAACGTCTTAAAAAAGCAGGGACACATTAAAATCGGCACAAAGTATCCGACTGTCACAAAGCGCTACTTTAAACAAAAAGGCTTAGATGTAGAAATTATTAAAATAGACGGCTCGGTCGAATTGGCACCGATCTTAGGTCTGTGCGATGCGATCGTTGATATTATGGAAACCGGTACGACACTGAAAGAAAACGGACTTGTTGTATTTGATACCGTGTGTGAAATCAGCGCCCGTGTTATTGTGAATAAGGCAAGTTTTCGCTTAAAGCGCAATGAAATACAGGAATTATTGAATGATCTGAAAAACGCAATTAAGGAGACTGATTATGATTAGACAATTTACTAAAAATGATAAAGCCGCTATTGCCAAATGGATTAATGAGCGAAAAGGCAATGATGATCCCAAAATCATTGATCAGGTAAAAGCGATTATTGATAGCGTGATCGCAAAAGGTGATCAAGCATTATTTGATTATACAAAAGCATTCGATCATGTAAACCTTTCTTCACTGCGTGTCAGTGAGGAAGAATTAAACGACGCATATCAGAGTGTTGATCAAGAATTTATACAATACATGGAAGAAGCGAAAACAAATATCATTTTCTATCATGAAGCACAAAAGAAACAAGGATTTGAATTGACAAAAGCAAACGGCATTTATTTAGGACAGCGCATCACACCGCTTCAGCGTGTCGGTGTTTATGTTCCTGGAGGTCGTGCCGCTTATCCTTCCAGCGTATTGATGAATGTATTGCCTGCCCGCATTGCCGGCGTTGAAGAAATCATCATGGTAACGCCGCCGAATAAAGAAGGCGGGATTGATCCGTATATTGCCGCTGCGGCAAAAATCGCCGGTGTCGATCAGATTTATAAAGTCGGCGGAGCGCAGGCAGTCGCTGCTTTGGCTTACGGTACACAAAGCATACCGCGTGTGGATAAAATTATCGGTCCCGGGAATATCTTCGTCGCAACCGCCAAAAAGCTGGTATACGGACAGGTAGATATTGATATGATCGCCGGTCCGAGCGAAATTCTTGTCATCGCCGACGCAGACGCAAATCCTCGCTATGTCGCTGCCGATTTACTGTCACAGGCAGAACATGATCCGATGGCATCTGCGATCCTTTTAACTACCGATCACACCTTGGCACAAGGAGTAATTACACAGCTTCAAATTCAAAGCGCGCAGCTGCCGAAGCAGGATATTGTCGAAGAAAGCCTAGCTAATTACGGTGCGATTATGGTGCTGGATACTTTGGAAGAATGCTTTGAAATTTCCAACGAACTCGCCCCCGAACATTTGGAATTAATGTTAAAAGAGCCGAAGCAATATTTGGATCAGGTTCGCAATGCCGGCAGTATCTTCCTCGGCTATATGACCTGTGAATCGATCGGTGATTATTTCGGCGGCACCAACCACGTATTACCGACCGGCGGAACAGCACGCTTCTATTCGGCCTTAAATGTCGATAACTTTGTAAAAAAATCTTCTTACCTGTACTGGAGTGAAGAAGCGTTGAAAAAAGACGGCAAAAAAATCATACATATTGCCGAGCATGAACATTTAGATGCTCACGCAAATGCCGTAAAAGTGAGGTTAGAACATGAGTAGCACGTATCAGGTTATTCAGACAGACGGCATTCGTTTAAATGCCAATGAATCTCCGTTTCCGATTTCAGCGGAATGTCTCAATGAAATCCGTGATGCCCTCGCAAACATTGACTTTCATCGCTATCCCGATGATACGCACCAACAGCTAAAAGAGGAATATGCGAAGTATTTAGAGGTAACCGGCGAGCAGCTGATCATGGGAAACGGCAGTGATGAAATGATCGGTCTGTTAATCGCAACGCAAATTTCAAAGGGCGATTGTGTCTATACCATGGATCCGGATTTCTCCATGTATGATTATTATACACATTTACATGAAGGTATTATGAAAAAATACCCGTATCCGTTAGATCAACCATTTGATGTTCAAGCATTTATCGAACAAGGGAAAGCAGCTAAGGCAAAACTTGTCATGTTCTCTAATCCGAATAATCCCGGCGGCCAATGCATTGCCCAAAGTGATCTTATTAAAATTATTGAAGCCTTTCATGACTGTTATGTCGTGATTGATGAAGCCTATGGTGAATTTAGTGATATGAGTATGTTGCCGTACTTGGATCAATATGATAATTTAATCATATTGCGTACAATGTCGAAAGCCTTCGGCATGGCAGCGATTCGCTGCGGCTGTATGGTCGGCACAAAAGCCACTGTTTCAAAACTGCTTCCCTACAAAGTTCCGTATAATATTAATTCACTTACGCAGGCATGTGCC
Organism: uncultured Erysipelotrichaceae bacterium; assembly: GCA_947569705.1. Lineage (GTDB taxonomy): Bacteria > Bacillota_I > Bacilli_A > Erysipelotrichales > Erysipelotrichaceae > C-19. Next base: position 71,455 of record CANOSP010000003.1, on the reverse strand, counting down.
ATCGTACTGTTACGACATTCACAAGCAATGAAAGAAAATATTCGCACCTTGATTTCGGAACGCGAACGTATGCTTCAAGAAATTCAAAAAGCAGATTTATCTGACGTAGTGATCTATCCTTCAAAGGCTAATTATCTATTTGGTACATCATCAAATAAACAGGCTTTTTTGAGTGCTTTAAAAGCTCAAAACATCGTCATTCGTGATTATGCTCACAATGACAGCTTTCGCATCAGTATCGGTACACCGCAGGAAAATGATCTGGTGTTAGATGTTATGAAGCAGGTTTTTTCTTAATAGAATATTGTGAAATAGATCGTATTCTAAAAAAGATAAGCAATACAATGATTGAAATAATAAAATTAAATGAAGATTGAATAAGGAGGGGTTTTATGAGAACAGCTGAAAAAAGACGAACAACCAAAGAAAGCGATATTTATATCAAGCTTAATTTAGACAATCAAGAAGACACAAAGATTTCTACCGGAATCGGTTTCTTTGATCATATGCTGGAGCTGTTTGCCTTTCATGCAGGAATTTCCCTGCAGATTGAGGCAAAGGGTGATCTTCATGTCTGTGATCATCACACGGTAGAGGATTGCGGGATTGTATTAGGAGAGTGTATCAAAGCCGCTCTCGGTGATAAAAAAGGCATTCAACGCTACGGCAGCTTTTTATTACCGATGGATGAAACATTGGCACAAGTCGCATTAGATCTATCCAATCGCGCGTATCTTGTTTATCAGGCAGATATAAAGCGTGATATGATCGGTACGTTCTCTTGTGAGATGGTCAGTGAATTTTTCCGTGCCGTTGTTAATCAGGCAGGAATTACTTTACATATCAATGTGCTTTACGGTGAAAATGATCATCACAAGCTGGAGGCTGTATTCAAAGGCTTCGGTCGTGCTTTCAGGGAAGCGATTCGCATTACCTCTGATGCCCTGCCTTCCACTAAGGGGATGTTATAATGATCGGAATTATTGACTACGGTGCCGGTAATTTAAAAAGTGTTCAAAATGCCCTGACACGTCTTCATGCCCCGCATATGCTTTGCGGGACAAAGACTGATTTCGAACATTGCGACCGCCTGATTCTTCCCGGTGTCGGCGCTTTTGCGGATTGTATGAAACAGTTGGAACAGCGTGATCTTATCGATGCGATCAAACAGGCTATCAATAATAAAGTGCCGTTTTTGGGTATCTGTTTAGGTATGCAGGTGCTGTTTGAAAGCAGTGATGAAATGGAAGAATGTGAGGGATTGGGCATATTTAAGGGACATATCCGAAGAATGGAAGATCCAAATGTAAAAATCCCGCATATCGGATGGAATGATCTTTGTTTCACCCATTCTGATCCGCTGTTCGCCGGTTTACATCAGCCTTATGTATATTATGTGCATTCCTATCGTGCCACTGCCTATGAGGAAAGTGATTTAATTGCTTACAGCACTTACGGAGATTTAAAAGTTCCCGGTGCCTTTCATAAGGATCATATTTGGGCATGTCAATTTCATCCCGAAAAAAGCGGCGAAGACGGCATAACGATGTTGAAAAACTTCTTAGCCTTTGAGGTATCCTTATGAAACAGACATATTTGATCAGAGAAGCAAGAGAAAGTGATGCGGAAGCATTTTTAGCTTATACCAAAACTGTCGGCAGTGAATCTGATTATCTCAGCTTCGGTAAAGACGGTATTCCGATTTCAATTCAAGCGGAAGCCGCCTTCATCCGCAATTGTCAAAATGATTCTCACAATGCCATGTGGTGCGCAATCGATCATGAAGACATCATTGCCGTTTGTTCCTTCGATGCGATAAAAAACAAGCGCATGGCACATCGTGCTTCGATCGGTATCTCGGTAAGAAAAGCATATTGGAATCAGGGAATCGCCACAGCGATGATGCGAAAGCTGATGGAACATGCAAAAGCACTCGGTGACATTACGATACTGACCTTAGAAGTCATCTGTGAAAATGAACATGCGATTCATTTATATGAGCGCTTCGGTTTCCAAATCAGCGGATGCCTGCATCAGTTTTTCAGAATAGACGGAAAAGATTACGACGCTTATATAATGGAATGTGATTTAAGGAAAGGGGCGTTAAGATGATTATTTTACCCGCAATCGATATTATAAATAAACAGCCGGTTCGCTTATATCAAGGTGATTATGCCAAAAAAGAAGTTGTCGGCGAAAGCATATTGGAAATAGCTCAAGCGTTTGAAAAACAAGGGGCAACGTATCTTCATTTGGTAGATTTAGACGGTGCCAAGGAAGGTAAGCTTGTGAATCAAAGCATCATCTGTGAAACAGCGCAAGCTTTATCAATTCCGATAGAGGTAGGCGGCGGAATCCGCAATATCGAAACAGCTGCTTATTATTTGGAGCACGGCGTATCACGGATTATTTTAGGAACTGCGGCAATCGAAGACGAAGCTTTTTTAAAGGAAGCTGTATCGCGTTATCAAGAACGTATTGCGGTCGGTTTGGATTGTAAAAACGGTTACGTATGTACAAGAGGCTGGCTCAATGACAGTCAAGTAGATTATTTAACGTTTGCCGAACACTTAGAATCTTTAGGCGTACAAACAATCATCTTTACCGATATAGCTACCGACGGTACTTTAGAAGGACCGAATCTGGCAATGCTGGAGCGATTAAGCAAGCAGGTGTCATTGAATATTATCGCATCGGGCGGAATTAAGGATCTTTCTCATATAAAAGCGTTGAAGGAGCTTTCGCTTTACGGCGCAATCACCGGTAAAGCGATGTATGCAGGAACACTTCAGCTGAAAGATGCGCTTCGCTTATGTGAGACAGAATAAAGGAGAACGATATGCACACAAAACGAATCATCCCCTGTCTTGATGTAAAAGACGGTAAAGTAGTAAAGGGTGTTAATTTCGTCGGATTGAAGGAAGTCGGTGATCCTGTAGAGCTTGCTTATGAGTATTATCGACAAGGAGCCGATGAACTGGTATTTTTAGATATTACTGCCACGCATGAAGCACGTGATACGATCAGTGAACTGTGTGAACAGGTCGCCGCTAAAATATTTATTCCTTTCACGGTCGGCGGCGGAATCAGAACGATTGATGATATTAAACGCATTTTACGCTCAGGTGCGGATAAAGTATCCTTGAATTCCGCAGCGATCAGAAATCCGGAATTGATCAGCGAGGGTGCCAAGATCTTCGGATCCCAATGTATCGTAGTTGCGATCGATGCCAAACAGCGTGAGACAAAAGACGGCTGGAATGTTGTAATCAACGGCGGTCGCATCGATACAGGAATTGATGTGTTGGAATGGGTCAAGAAAATTCAGGAATTGGGCGCAGGCGAAATCCTGTTGACGAGTATGGATCAAGACGGTCGAAAGCAAGGGTTTGATCTTCCCTTATTAAGTGCAGTCAATCAAATTTCCGATATTCCCGTCATCGCATCGGGCGGTTGCGGCAGCTTAGCGCATTTCTATGAGGTATTTGCGGAAAATGCGGCAGACGCGGCACTGGCTGCTTCCCTGTTTCACTATGGGGAATTAAGTGTCGGTGAGGTTAAGGATTACTTAACCTATCGCGGCATTCCCGTGCGTAAGAAAACAATGCCGCAGGATTTATCTGCGCTGTTCTCACAGCTTGATTTTGCGAAACAAAACGGCTTGATTCCTACAATAGTACAGGATCATGAGTCAAAGGAAGTGTTAATGCTTGCATATTCAAACAAGGAGTCCTTACAGATCACTTGGAAAAAAGGACTTGCCTGTTATTACAGTCGCTCCCGTAATGAATTATGGCTAAAGGGAGAAACAAGCGGACACTATCAAGCCATTCATGAAATTCGTTTAGACTGCGACCGTGATACGTTATTATTCTCGGTAACTCAAACAACGGCAGCCTGTCATACGGACGCATACAGCTGTTTTTATCAGCTGCTTTATCAACAAGGCGATCAATAATAGAAAGTGAGGAACTCCCATGTCACAAGAAATGAAGCATTTATATGAAACAATTCAACAGCGCAAACAAAATCCGGAACCCGGAAGCTATACCGCCTACTTATTTGAAAAAGGTTTGGAGAAGATTTGTAAGAAAGTAGGAGAAGAAACGACCGAGGTCATTATTGCGGCAATGAAACAAGATCAAGAGGAATTGATCTGTGAAATCAGTGATGAAATTTATCATCTGTTCGTCTTAATGGCAGCGAGCGGTGTAACCTTGGAACAGGTTGAAGCAGAGCTTACCAAGCGTTCGCAAAAACAAGGCAATCTTAAAGCAGAACGCAAACCGATTGAAAAGTATTAGATATGAAAACTGAACTCAGTGAGTTCAATATTCATGACGGTCAATCAGAAAAAGAAGCAGACAACATGCGTTTTAACGGATCAAGTATCAGACTTGATCTTTTTTCTGCTTCTTATATTAAGTTTTTTATTGGTTGATCAAACTTTTTTAAAGATAATTCATAAACGATATATTGTTTACCATATGCTTTCATTTTTCGCATTGCTTATTTCAAAAGCATCATGGTATTGATCGGAAAAATGATACTCACACTTGTACCGATTCCCTCTTGCGAGGATATTTTTAAATCTAAATACAGTTTATCACATAACTGCCTGCATAAGTACAGCCCCATACCGGTAGCCTTTTCAAAGTTTCTGCCGTTTGTTCCGGTAAAACCTTTTTCAAACACTTTTTGCAGCTCATTCAGCGCTATTCCGATGCCGTGGTCTTCAATAGTTAAAATAACATTCTCCTGTGCCTTTTTGGTATAGATACGGATACTGCTTCCGTCTTCACTGTATTTTAAAGCATTGGAAAGAATTTGATTGATAATAAATTCCAGCCATTTTCCGTCACAATAAACCAAGGCATCCAATCCCTCTGTTTCCAGTTTAATTCTGCGATAGATAAACTGTTTGGCATGTTTACGAATGACCTTGTTCACAATCGGCTGAAGCGGCATTTCTTTAATCATATAATCTTTTTCAAGTGTCGTTGATCGCGCATAATAAAGCGCCTGTTCCACAAAACTCTCAACCTTTTCCATCTCTTCGGCAATACTGCGCATCACATCATTATCATGATTATCACTGATCAGCTTCGCAGCTGCCAACGGTGTTTTAATTTCATGTACCCACATTTCCACATAGCTGCGGTAATCCTCTTCTCTTTGGCGATATTCATTGACATGTTCCAACATACTCTTATTGATTTCCTGAAGATATTCACTCATTAAAATACCGTCAATAAACTGCGGTGCTTCGATGATTTCACTGATCAAATACTTTTGATCCAAATCATTTAACACTTCTTCCAAAGTCTGATAAAACACTTTTCTGCGAAAGTATTCAACGATTAATATTGCGGCGATCACACCCCAAAATAACATGATAATAACAATCACTACATACGGATTACAGTGCACCGCTCGAAGAAACAGCACCATAATCAACGATGTCAATACAGACGCAAGCAGAATATACAGCTTATCTCTGAGAAAGGTGCTAATCTTCATAGATCATATACCCCATCCCCCGTTTTGTCTGAATCATATCATCTAAGCGCAGATATTCCAGTTTTTTACGCAATCGATTGATATTTACGGTCAAGGTATTGTCATCGACAAAGATTTCACAGTCCCACATATGCTTCATCAGTTCTTCTCTTGATACGATTTTGTTCTTATTTTGAAACAGACAATGCATAATACGCAGTTCATTTTTCGTTAAGTCAATGCTTTTATTTTGATAGGTAACGGTACTTTTTCCAATATCCAATAAAATATCATTGATAGATAAAATATTCGATCCGCCGCTTTCATAAGTACGATGAAGAATGCGCGCAATTCGTGCCAGCAAAATCTGTAAATTGTATGGCTTGGTTATAAAATCATCTGCCCCTAAATTCATTGAAATCAGCTCATCCATATCCGAATCCCTGCTTGTTACAACGATGATTGCGACATTTTGATTGCTTTTGCGTACTTCTCTGCATATATAGTGTCCGTCATATACGGGTAAATTCAAATCTAATAAGATCAGATCGGGGTTATGTTTTTGTATCGCTTCCATCACATGCTCAAAATCATTTACACTGATACATTCATAACCGTTTTTATTTAAAAAATCACATAGTTCATTTCTGATTTTTTCATGATCTTCAATTACCATTATTCGATACATGAAATTACCTCACTTTCTTATTTGCTCATTATTATAAAATTGTACCATATCGGTAACCGTTATGGAAACTATACTGATATATTCGGAGCGTTATTTGATATAAATGTTCTTTTTTATTTATCATTTTTTTAATTAATTCTATGATATACGCTGTGTGATGTCAAATAAAAAAATCTCACATCGCTGCGAGATCCTTTGCTTATTTACAAGTATATCCTTCTTTTTCTAAAGAGCTTACCATTTCTGTTACACTGGTCGCATTGAAGGTTTGTTCAAAAATTCCTGCTTCCGCGGATATTCTCATCTCGAAACCATTTTCATCAAGCTTCGTATCTACGTCATAGCCTTCTTCTTCACTCATATCTAATTCTTCTAACAGTGTTTCTTCCATTTTATCCAAAAACAGTGATTTGTTATCTTCTGTAATGCTTGAATATGTTTCTTCATCAATTCCGAGTGCATCAAAGGAAACTTTGAATAACAGGGAAGCCTTTGTTAATGTATCGCCTTCGCCTTCCATATCTAACACTGCACTCATGCCTTCTTCTTCCATTTTGCATGTTTTCACGACTTTCTCTTTGTTTCCGCCGCATCCGGCAAGCAGCACTGCCGCAAATAATACCAATAATCCTTTTTTCATTGTTTTTTCCTCCTGTTTAAACTATGTATTCTTTTCCTGTCAATATTATATCACAATGATCATTAAATTGCGATGGTTCGTGAACGAAACAGATTTCACTTTATTTCCGATTACTTCCTCACAGGTGCTATACGAAAAGCTGTTTTTATGATAAACTACCCTTAAAGGAAGGTAGAGGAATCATGCAGAATCGTTTAGAAAATCTAATTATTTATCGCGTTGATAAAGATTCATTAATTATGCGAATCGCTGAGGCTGTGAATCATTCCGAAAATGTCGAAAAACAGCGCTCACTGTGCTATGCCGCAGTGAAAGAGTTGTTGGATGTTGCGACAAAATACGGATGGAATCATAATTTATGGCAGTGCTTATTGACCTATCATTTGCTTTATGATGAGAATTCTTATACTTTAAGTAAAGAGCGGATAACCGATGAATTCGACGGTAGTATTCATCAGTTTCTGCGTCATGATATGCAGTTATTTTATGAACTGTTTCATTATGATTTCAGCGAGGTTGAAGAATCACTGAATGTAGATTGTTTCCGAATTATCACCGATTATCAGGCAATTGAAAAACGCGAAGAAATCGTTGATGATTTAACCGGCACAAAAATCATTGAAATCAATCAAAAACTGGCAAATGCCGAAAACGGTAATGCAATGCTTAAAATTATCGATGATTTTTACGGACGCTACGGCTGCGGTAAATTCGCTTTTCATAAAGCATTTCGTATTTGTGAGGGGGCAAATGAATTGGAAATCATTCCGATTACCAATATGGCAAAGATTACGTTTCATGATTTAATCGGATATGAATCACAAAAGAAAGAACTGGCTGAAAATACCGAAGCATTCTTAGCCGGCTGTCAGGCAAACAATGTATTGTTATACGGTGAAAGCGGTACGGGAAAATCCACCAGTATTAAAGCAATCGCCAATCAGTATTATGAGCAGGGATTACGTCTGATTGAAATTCACAAGCATCAATTTTATTTATTGAATGAGTTGATGCAGGTGTTGAAATCACGAAATTACGGTTTTATTATTTATATGGACGACTTGTCGTTTGAAGAGAATGAAATCGAGTATAAATATCTTAAGGCAGTGATTGAAGGCGATTTAGAAATGAAGCCGAATCATGTATTAATATATGCGACCAGCAATCGTCGCCATTTAATTAAGGAAACATGGCGAGATCGAAGTGATGTGAATGCAAATCAAGACATCCATATTTCAGAGACAATGTCTGAGAAGCTGTCTTTGGTAGCACGCTTCGGTATTTCTATCTATTACGGCAAACCGAGCAATCAAGAATATCAAACAATCGTTACCGAACTGGCTAAGGCGGCACATTTAACCGGTTACAGTGAACAGGAATTATGGCAGGCAGCGACCGCATGGGAATTAAGACACGGCGGTGTATCGGGCAGATGTGCAAGACAGTTGATTGACCACTTGAAAGCAACACAGATACAATAGCTTATGATTACTGATTATCGCATTATCAAGATTGCACATCCGGTTATCGATTCCGTTGTATTATGGGATCAGCGTATTTGGCTGAATTTGAAGCAACTGCAATTATTATTTCAAGTAAACAAAGCCAAGATGGAACGGATGATTTCCAAACTGGCTAAACAGATGAATTTATATTCTCATTATGAAGCTTTCTCGGCAGTAAGAATAAGAAAGCATAACGGAAAAGACTTTGAATATATTTATCAGGTCCGTTATTTTGATGAACAGGTGATTCTGGCTTTAAGGAAGTTAAACCATTGTAATGAAACGGATACCTTTTTTCTCATTATGAAACAAATGGAGACAGAAAACGCTTTGAGAATTCCTTTCAATCACTGATTTAGCTGATAACAGTTTGGTAATATATCTTTAGTTCTATAGCTTTCAATTATTCTTTATATGTGAAATGACTGCCTTAAAATTGTATGAAATATAACAGAGCCGCAGAACTGTTGTTACTCACTCGTTCATCGGCTCTTTGATGTATTATTGATAAATCTCTTGTTTTAGCAACGTTCTTTCTTTTGATCGTCACACTCTGATTTCCCCTTATAATTTCGCATATAAAAGTATAACACTATAATGAATGACAGGCTTTGCGCAATAGCTATTCTCACTGCCTGAAGCTCATCTGCCCCTGTATTACTCATTACATGAAGAATATTTATTATTGTGTTATTTACAAAATGGTCACTCATTCCCATATATAAACTGCCTGTCATTTTCGTAAGCAAGCAAAATTTAATGCCAACCATAAATGAAGCAGCTGCTAACATAATTATACCGGAAATGAGCTCGCTCTCTGTGATCATTCCGTCACAATAACTTCTGATAGGCGCCATAATATGCCATATGCCGAAAAGAGTTGATGAGATGATCGTACTTGTCATAAATAAATATTTATATTCAAGCATTTTTTGAAACAATCCTCTGAACAAGCCTTCTTCCATGATCACATTGATGATATTACCGATAATGCAAATAATAAAGAAGGACAACGTTGTTTGATTGCCGATATTTCCGTCAACCGCATAGGCACTTACATAAAGCTCTAATGTCATGAATTTATTTTGTGCAAGCAGAATAAGTATTTCAATCGTATATGCCGCGGTAAAAACTAACAATCCGAATCCTAAGCCTTTCATCAGACTGCTTAATACACTGTTTTTTGCGAACCCTATTTTTTTAAAATTCATACCATATATTTTAGCCGCAACATAAATTATCAAAATGCCTATCAATTTGTGAATGAAAGCCTCTCCCAAAAATGTTTCGTCTGTTCGTAATATAAAATATTCAAAGCCGCGAAATACAAAGCATAAAATATAGATTAACAACACTGTATTTAATATTTTGTCTCTTTTTATCAGCATATGATCTCACCCCTTTACCGAAACATTTTTCCGGTCTTGTTTATTGATTTGAATCAGTTTGTTAATTTCATCTGCGTCTTGTTTCATACGCAGGATATTCAGAACAATCGAGATGACATATATTGTAATACTCATCGGAATAAGAACAATAATCGGTGTGCTTGTATACCAATGAAAGATTGCTCCGAAGAACAGCGATAAGATAATGATCAATCCAATTTCTATGACAATCTCGACTGCCAAATATTTTATTTCCGTTTTAGATAAATAGATAAGTATCAAGTGGGCAACTATATTTACTAAAAATACTTGAAATACGGTTGTGACGCATATAAGTTCTGCACTGTAACACATTGCGATAATTGACAGCAATACCAAAGATATTCCCGTTGTCGCAAATATATTTATAATACCTTTTCTCATATACTTGTTTCTCCTCTCAGAACTTGTTTTACATCACCTATATATTTACGATTGATGTAGACTCGTTCACCGTTTTTTAATGTTGCTTCCATTCTGCTGTTAAACAGCGGTTTGATGCTGTCCATGTAATGAATATTCAATATACATGATTTACTGATTTGGACAAAGCCGTATTTGCTCAATTGCTCGATCAGTTGATATAAGCGAAAATCTGTACGATATACTGCTTTCTCAAGATAAATGAATGTTTGCTTGTCGACACTTTCTATGTAATAGATGTCGGAAGAATTTACCATTGTCTCTGTTCCGTCCTTTTCACATTTAATCTGTATCGTAACTGATTTTAACAGTTTTATAATACGTTGAAGATTCTCTTTGTCCCTGCCGTATTTAATTGTCACTTCCATATCGGTACAAGTTAAATCTTGTTCCAGTTTAATTATCATCAAGTCATCACTCCCTATATAAATTATAACAAAAACTATTTAGAATTCTAATCCTCATTAACTGAAATACATTTTAAAACTACCGTCTTACAGAATTGCATCCTTTGAAGCTTCACTTTCCATGGAGATCATTTGACTGCTCGAAATGCTTCAGTTCGTTGTATCATCGTTGTATCACACTTGATTTGTGATAAGTAAAAAGTGCACTTCAGCCTATTGTGATCGGCTTATTGCACTTTTATGTTCTCAATAACGTTACTATACTTTCCACATGGCTTACACCTTTTAAGCTCAACAAATATAGGCATAGTACCCTCTTGTGATCAACTTATTTTAATCACTATCACCGCTTTTTTATTAATGCTCTTTCTAAGTGCTAACCTATATTAATGGTTACTACATTACTTTTAAACAGAAATTTTTATACAAATGTCAGTGGCGATGGGTCAACTGCTATTTTTAAATGGTACAGCAATTTTTCAACATACGGAAACAGCATATTATTATCAAAGTCTATTAATTCTTGTAATCCTTTTTCCACACTTATTATTTTTTGGACATCTCTAATATCTGATGGGCATTCTTCATCGTCAATATAGATTGACATTAATTTTCTACCACGCAATTTTTCGGTTTCTTCATAAAGAGGCTTCCCTTTATGTTTCACAAAATTATATAGATTTCTAATTGAGCTATTAGAAAATACTTTCCAAAACTCAACAATAGTTTCTACAGCCTCCGAAAACTCAGGTATCATTACCTTTAGATAAGTAAAAGGATTTCCTTCTGCGTGTGGTGAAGATACTCCATTTTCAGTTTTTCGTAACAGCTCATATGCTTCTTCAATTGGATGCATTCCACAGATATCTTCTGCATTTGTTACATTCCCTTCACCATCAAATGAATATAATACATACTCGGCAGAAACATATGTCCATGTCCATGTCAGATCAACTAGAATGTTATAGCTCAGTAATGCAGTTTCATATAACTCAGCTTTGAATGAATATTCAACTGCCCTCTGCACTTTATCATCATCTATTCTGTTGTACCAATAATCCCGGTTATCTTCTAATGCTTTTCTCACAAATAATCTAGCAGTAGTATATCGTTCAAAAATCTCATGTCATTTTGCTACAAAATAAAAATCTTGATTTGTAGGTAATGGAGTTCCTTCAAACTTAAACGACACACTATGTAAAGGATCTAGTTTTTCAAAAATATCTTCTGTAAAAATATCTTCCATATAGTATGCTACTCCTTCCATAACATCTATTTCTCTGCTTGTCACAAGTCTAATCGATGAATACAAGATTCATATTAATCGCACAGTGCATTTCAACCTTTTGTTATCGGCTTATTTGCACTTTTATTTTCTTACTATCAGAATTACACTTTCAACATGCTGCGTCTGCGGAAACATATCAATCGGCTGTATCACCTTAACCTCGTAACGTTCCTTTAAAATCGCAAGATTCTTACCCAATGTCGCAGGATTACATGAAACATAAATTATTTGCTTGATTTTGCTTTTCAATATACAATACAACATCGCATCATCAAGTCCGCTGCGCGGCGGATCGACAACCAGCGTATCAATCTTGCGCGTTTTAGACAGATAAGATAATTTATCCGCAGCGTCGGCACACAAAAAGGAAACATGTTCGGCACCGTTGATCAAAGCATTTTCATTCGCATTAACCACGGCGTCCTTCACTTCCTCAATACCGATGATTTCTTTCGCCTTGTCTTTCAAATATAAAGAAATAGCTCCGATACCGCTGTAGGCTTCCACAATCAACTCATTATTATCTCCCACCAAGTCAGCCACAACATGATAGAGATGTTGTGCCTGTTTGGTATTCAACTGAAAGAAAGAGCGTGGCGAAAGCTTCAACTCTAAATGATCAAACTTCATATGTAACTGCTTCGCACCGCCTAAATGGATCATTTTTTTACCGAACATATCCGTTGTCTTTTTTACCGTATGATAACTTTGCCATAAGCTTACCAAACCGTCAATTTCCATTAAATCGGCGATGCACTCTTTACTCAAAGGCTCTTCACCGCTTACGATACAAGCTTGATAAGCATGATCAAAGCCACGAATAATTACAGTACGGATTCCGCTTTTATTATGATAATCATATGCCCGTAAATGATGCGCATTTAACACTTCTACGATTTTGTGACGAATCTGCTCTAACCCCTGCTCATGCACAGCACAATACTCTACCGCTTCAAAATAATTGGAGTTTGCCATATACATGCCGGTCGTTAAACGACGATCCACCATAGCACAAGGAAGCTTGCACTGGTTTCGATAACCAAGCTGTACCTCACTTCCGATAATCGGACGAATCAGCTTCGGATCAATCTGTGCATATTTAATCAGCGATTGACGCAACAACGCCTGTTTCGCTTCTAACTGTGCATCATAATCGGCGATCATCAGCGGACAACCCCCGCATCTTGCCTGTATCTTGCACGGCGGAAGCACACGCTTCGGACTTTTTTTCAAAATACGCTTCAGCTTACCATGCATAAAGCGTTTCTGCTTATCAACGATTTCAATATCCACAACCTCACCGACAAGCACCTGCGGGATAAACACCGGAGTATGGTCAATATAAGCAATTCCCTCTCCGTTAATTCCTGTTTTAATCACTTCAACCTTCATTTTACAATCCTCTTTTTCTATTAAACAAATATCAATTCTTTAATCCTTTATTACAAAAGGCAAACGGTTATAAACTCGCTCACATAATGCATAATACTTCACATGCTTCATCGGCAAGGTTTCTTCTTTTCCATAGCTTTCCTCAAAAACAAGGTTTAACAAGAATCCGAGATAAATCACACTGCCGATAATATAAATCACCAGCAATAACGCAACCAAAGAAGCCAAGGATCCGTAAATCCGGTTATATGTGATCATCTGATGAATTAAAATAAACGATAAATAAAACAGTATAATCATAGCGGTCGTTGTGAACAATCCGCCGACCAAGCCAAAAGTCAAGCTGCGCTTACGAAACGATAAAGCGCGATACATCAAAGAAAACACCGGCACCATAATAAGCGCACCTAAAAGCGGCAGCCATGAAGGATCCACCAGATTATACAAAAATGTTGCCAAAAATACTCCGCCGATTAACAAAGCTACAAAAATAATAAACATAAATATAGATTGAATGCGAATCGAGAATTTCACTACATCTACTTTTTCATGACTTGCAGAGATCAAAAGAAATGAGTTTACACTGCGGGAAGCCAGCCAAAAGGATAAACACAAAGTGGTAATAGCAGGAATAAAACCGTAATCCTTATTCATAAACTCCATGAAAATATCTTCCACAATTGCTTGAATATCACCTGATAAATGCAGGCTGCGAAATAAATCAATCACCACATTAATATCTAAAAAAGTCCCCCATTTAAACATCATCGCAAAAATAATCAATCCTGGCGCAAGCGACAACAACAAACCGAAGGATAATGAATACACAAACAGATTAGCTTCCGGTGATAAAAATTCCATAATCACATCTTTCATCTTATCCATGCAAACACTCCTTTCTTCAATTCTATAGATACAAAACTGCTTTTGAAGCCGCAGTGCTGTAAATGCACTCAAACCCGCATCAGCTGTTGGAAAAATAAAATAATCATTGTTTCAGACATCCGTTATTCCGATAAAGAACGCATATATTGTAACACGTTTGTCTGATCTTTACTACATACAAAGATGACATAGTTTCCATAGTTTACCGTTACTGCCTGTTGAACCATCGCCTGTTGATTCACCAATCTTGCAAAAGCTGCGGCACGATCCTGCTGATATGTTTGAAACTGCTTCATAATATCACTTTGATGCTGATCCTTCGCACGAACAATGACGATTTCTTCACATGCGGCATCCGACAATGCTCTGCGAATCAGGACTTCTTCACAAAATGCATCTTCAATTCCGTAAAGCAGTTCTGCTTCTTGAATACTGTAAGATTCCAAAAGAGGATCTATATTCCATTCTTTTGCGGAAATTTTCTCATTGATTACATCGGAAAGAACCGTCATATTTAACGAATCATCATGAAAGCTTCCTACCGATGCCCTGCATCCGGAAATAATCAACGTCAAACAAAAACACAAGCATATCCATAGTTTCATATCATTCGCTCCGTTCATTTGCTTCTCATGTGCTTTGCACACTGATCATTCAATTCTTTTTTTCAAATTAAAGCATTGCTCCTGTAACTAACATATGAAAAAGAATAAAAAAAATAAGCACTTCTGCTTACTTTTTAATCATTTTGCGCCCATTCGGGAACTTCATTACCGCGATGAATCATGATAGCCTTTTGAAATTCCGTTTGATTCAAAAACGCTAACACTTCATGTTCCTCTTCTTCACTGCATCCGATCAACAGCTTTACTTCGCAATCCTTTTTTAAAATATCGGCACTTACAACAATAGCTCCCACTTGATTGGATTTCTGCGATCCTTTAAATACATCAATCGGTGCCTGATCACTTCCGGTAGTATCACTTAAATATCCGTAGTCTACTGGATAAACTAAATTAGAATATTTATAATGAACAGTATTACGGGGGCGATCAACAACCAATTTAGACGAAAAAAACAGTGTATCTAATTTCTGCCAAAAAAAAGCGTTATTTTCTAAACTATTCATATTGCTTCCTCCTCGTTGATCCTCTTCGTATAATTTCAAATTTACGCTGTTTGCTACAGTATATGCAAATACCTGAGGTGTGGTTCTTTCCCCATAATAATTAAAGCAAACATTCCAATGTGCTATATTATTATACTGTTTATGAAAGAAATTATCAATCTTTTTCTTTCACTTTCATTGTTTTTTCATTCCATTCTCAATAAAAATGATAAAAAAGCAGTGACAGAATGAAAAAGTCACCGCTGATATTGTTATGAAACCTTTAAAGCTCTCATTGAATTCATTACGGCAAGCAGTGTAACACCGACATCGGCAAATACGCCCATCCACATAGTAGATAAACCGAATACGGTTAATACCAGTACCGCTCCCTTTACCGCAAGTGAGAATATGATATTTTGGCGAAGAATGCGTTTGGTGCGCTTAGATATTTGAACTGCTTGTGCCAAGGCAATCGGATCATCTTTCATTAAGACGACATCCGCTGCCTCGATTGCCGCGTCAGAACCGATTCCGCCCATAGCAACGCCTATATCTGCACGTGCTAAGACCGGTGCATCATTGATGCCGTCACCGACAAAGGCAAGGCGACCGTGATGATCACGCATCAGTTCTTCCACCTTTTCGACCTTTTGTTCCGGCAAAAGCTGCGCATATACGGCATCCAAGCCCAATTCCTTTCCCACAGCCTGTGCGACTTCGTTTCTATCACCGCTTAACATGATACATTGAGAAACACCCGTTGTTTTCAGTTCTTGTATTGCTTGTCGACTGTGTTCCTTTATTTCATCATTAATTACAATATAGCCGAGATAATCCGAATCGGCTGCAATATGGATAATCGTCCCGATCGGTGTATTTTTTTCATAGGGAAGCCGCAGCTGTTCCATTAACTTATGATTCCCTAAGTACAGCTCTTTTTGATCCATTTTACAATGGATTCCGCGTCCGCTGAGTTCTTCAAAATCAGAGATGCGCTCTTTTTGAATCGGTTTACCGTATGCCGTACTGATTGATTTCGCAATCGGATGATTGGAATAAACTTCCCCATAAGCACCCAGTTCCAACAATTCTGCTTCTGTCAGTTTTGATGAGTGAATACCGCTTACGGTAAAGCTTCCTTTCGTCAACGTACCGGTTTTATCAAACACAACGGTATCGATTGTATCCAAGGCTTCTAAATAATTTCCACCTTTCACAAGAATGCCTTTTTTACCTGCGCCGCCGATCCCTGCAAATAATCCGAGCGGAACGGATACAACGAGCGCACAAGGACATGATACAACAAGGAAGGTTAAGGCACGATAAAGCCACTGATCAAACATTGCATTGTCAAGCAGAAGCATCGGAAGCAATAATACAAGCAATGCACTACCTACGACAAGCGGTGTATAAATACGTGCAAATTTCGTTATAAATTTTTCTACCGGTGCTTTTTTACTTCCGGCATTTTCCACCAACTCTAAGATTCGTGAAACACTGCTTTGAGCGAATTCGCGCGTAACCCGCACCTGTATCAAACCGCTTAGATTCACACTCCCGGCTAGGATTTCATCGCCTGTTTCAACCTCTCTCGGTAAGCTTTCTCCGCTCAATGCCGAGGTATCCAGTGATGTTTCCCCTTGAATTAAAATTCCGTCTAATGCCACACGCTCACCGGGTCTGATTACCATAATATCACCGATCGCCGCTTCTTCCGGAGACAGTCTGACTTCACGGCCGTCCTTCAATACATTCGCATATTCCGCACGTATATCCATTAAGGAAGATATTGATCGCCGTGAACGATTTACTGCATAGGACTGGAATAATTCACCGATTTCATAAAATACCATAACTGCGCTGCCTTCTGCCCATTCGCCGATCACAAACGCTCCGAACGCCGCTATTGTCATTAAAAAGTTTTCATCAAACCATTCTCCGTGCCATAAATTTCGCAATGCCTTAACAACTACCGGAAATCCCGAAACAATCAGCGCTGCCGCAAAAAACAGCTTTTCTTCCATAACTGCACCGAAAACAAACAGTCCCAAAGCAATCGCTAAACGCAAAAGCTCCTTTGTTTGCCCGTGATGTGTTTCATCCTTTGACGCTGCTTTATGATCATACGGTGTAATTAACACTCCCGGTTCCGCTTCACTCGCAATATCCTGTAACTGCTTTTGTAAATCCTGCAAGTCAACGGCATGATGTGTCTTTACAAATAACAGCGAGCTTGAAAAATTCAAAGCGGCATCTTCAACACCGTCAGCTTTTTTTATTGCATTTTCAACCTTTTGCGCACAATTTGCACAATCAAGATTCGCTACCTTAAACTTAACCGCATCGCTGAGTGTTCTTTCTGTATGGGTATGCGAATGCTCATGATCACAAGTACAACTGCCGTGATGACTGTGAGAATCATTATAATCATGATGATGAGAATGATCTGCTTCATACAGATGCTCATGTTCATGATCATGACAGTGACCGCATTCATGGTGATGCGAATGATTCTTGATGTTTTCTTGTTTCTGATCCATAAAATCATCTCCTGTTCTTCTTCATTATTTCTGATTGCTTTCCTATTATCATTTTACATTAACTATGATTCGATAATATGTTCCATTCCGGCATTATATATCATTTGAATATGCTCATCATCTAAAGAATAAAAAATGTTTTTGCCTTCTCTGCGATATTTAATAATGCGATTTTGTCTTAAAACACTTAATTGATGAGAAACAGCGGAATGAGTCATTGATAAAACCTCTGCAATATCACAAACGCATAACTCCTGTTGAAACAACAAACTCAATATTTTTAAACGTGTCGGATCCGCAAACATTTTAAACAGCTCAGACAGTGTTTGATACTGCTCATGTGCCGGCATTGTTTCTTTCAGCTTTGTAACGACCTGCGGATGTACCTCTACAACATCACAACACAGTTTTTTCTTCATACTATCACCTCTTATTGTATTATATGTTATATATGAACGGTTGTTCATATATAATTATATCCATTTTTTCAAAAATGTAAAGAGTTTTTTTATGAAACAACATTAAAAAAAAGCACAAGATCATCTTATGCTTTCATGCTTCAAAGTCGTCCTTGTAATGAGACAATCGTTTTCATAATGGTATAAACAGCCGCTTCCATTTTTTCGCCTGCCTGATCCAGTGCCTGTTGAAATGACATAGCGCGATCTGCGATACTGAATATACCGATAAAGCCTAAATCATATAATTCCTGATAACCGAGTCCCAGTGCACCGCTGATACAAAGTGTTGGTTTTCGGTAACGGTTCGCAATTTCTAATACCCCTACCGGTACTTTTCCGTACATTGTCTGTCGATCACTTTGTCCTTCACCGGTTATGACAAGATCACATTCTTGAATCGCTTGCTCAATATCGCAATATTGAAACAACAACTGAATGCCGGGAATCATCTTGGCGTGTAGTATTCCGATTACGACAGATCCGATACCGCCTGCAGCTCCGCCGCCTTCAAAGGCGTTTATATCAACATCTAAATAACGCTGTATTTGATCGCGATAATTATGCATGGCTTCATCTACCTGTTTGATTTGATTCGGATAAAAACCCTTTTGTTTACCGAACACATAGGTAGCACCGTTTTCTCCCAACAAGTGATTTTTCACATCACAAGCTGCGATAATTTCAATGCCTTCCAAACGATTCAGGCGATTAAAGTCAATATATTTTATTTTATCTAAATTCACAGCCTGCGGTGATAAGTATTTATGCCTGCTATCATAAAAGCGGCATCCCAATGCCTGCAAAAGTCCCATACCTCCGTCATTGGTAGCACTGCCGCCCAAGGCGAGAATTATTTTCTTACAGCCGCGATTCACCGCATCCAGCATTACCGTACCTACGCCGAAGCTGGAACCAAAAAACGGTGTGCGTCGTTCTTTGGGAGTCATGCTTAATCCGATAATTGACGCAACTTCAATCACTGCCGTTTTACCGTCCTCGATCAACGCATATTCGGTAGTGATTTTTTTACCGTAAGCATCCGTTGCGCCGGTTTTTACCATGATACCCTGACAGCTTTTCGCAAATGCTTCCGCACTGCCCTCGCCCCCGTCGCCGATCGCATAAGAGATGACATCAATCGTGTTGTCGAAGCGGTGAATTCCCTGTTCCACATGATAAGCAACCTCTTCTGATTTTAAACAGCCTTTAAACGAATCGCAGGCAACCACTACTTTCATATTATCACTCCTATGAATTCTTCAGATACTCTTTGGTACATTTTACCACAATCCCATGTAAAATTACCAGTGAAATTAAGTTAGGAATTGCCATTAATCCGTTCAAGGTATCGGCTAGCTCCCATACATAGTGCAGTTCCATCATAGAACCGACAATAATTAAACCTAAAAACACAAGCTGATAGAGCGGCAGAATCCATTTTGCGGTAAATAAATAACGAATGCATTCCTGTGCATAAAAATACCAGCCTAAGATGGAAGGAATCGCAAATGCGACAATGGAGACCGCAAATAAAATCCCCCCGAAAGCACCGAAGCTTTGTTCAAAGCAAGCAATTGATAATGATACACCGTCTAACCCTTGATCTAACAATCCGCTTGTCAAAATCACCATTGCCGTCAACGTACAAACCACAATCGTATCAAAAAACACCTCAAAGATTCCCCAAAAACCCTGTTCAACCGCAGAAACCTTTTCTACAGCCGCATGTGAAATCGGTGAACTTCCCATGCCTGCTTCATTAGAGAAAACACCGCGGGAAACTCCGTAATGAATTGCTTTGGTGATCGCAAAACCGCCGATCCCGCCGACAGCCGACGAGAAATTGAAGGCATCTTGAAACACTTCGATCACTGCCGGCAGCAATCGATCCTTCTGTATGACTAACATATAAATACATGCCGCAACATAACACACAGAAATGATCGGTATCGCAATCTCGTTCACCTTCATAATGCGTTTCGCACTGCCTAAAATCACAGCCCCGACAACTAGTGCTGTGATACAGCCGATGAACCATGAGGGAATCGGCAGATAGGCTTGAACACTTTTGGTAATTGTATTGGCAGGTGTTACATTTCCGATCCCGAACGATGCAAATAGGCATAAAAGTGCAAAGATTACTGCCAAAAGGCGCATATGACAGCCGTATTCCAGTGTCATCATCGGTCCGCCCAAATATTGCCCGTCCTTTTGTCTTTTACGAAAGACGATCGCCAGTACCACCTCACCGTACTTGGTCATCATGCCGAAAAAAGCACTCACCCACATCCAAAAAAGCGCTCCCGCTCCCCCCATCGTAATCGCTGTCGCAACGCCGATCACACTGCCCACTCCGAGCGTGCCTGCCAGTGCCGTCGCTACTGCCTGAAAAGAAGTGATCCCCTGCGATTTTGTTTCTTTGGAAAACAGAGAGCCGATTGTCTTTTGATAAATCAACCGTAAATGCGTAAACGGTAAAAAACGACAGCGCACCAAAAGTAAAGCACCGCTGAACATCAGGAAAAAAATCATTTCCTTCCCCCATACAAAGCTGTTGATTCGCTCATTTATCATCCATAATTTATCCATATATGTCCTTTTTCCTTTCCTATATATAATATATATTCGAAATTATCACGGTACATACCTAATCGCACGATTCTGTCAAGTGAACATATTCAAGTGAATATTTCTAAGTAAGTATTTTCAAGTGAGCATTTCTGAAAATCAATCCGACAAGAATTTAACAGCATCTTTGCTTTGCAACTCTTCCACCGCTGTTTTTTAATTGCATGTTCTGTTTGATCCTGCACATTTTTATCATTTCTATTTCCTATATAATATACAGACATACAATATAGACATACAGATACTACTGCATTTTCAGAATATAATATATAGATAGATACTGCTGCACGTGAAATAAAATACATATTTCGTTCGTTTCATAATTGCCGCGCATATCTGCTCATTTATCCTATATAATATAAGGAAAACACTTTCATCAGTTTTAAAACAGCATCATCAGATAACTTCGTAAATAAAGGATTTTCCTAAAAGATCTCGTTTCACATAATATAACCGTTTATTTTTTATGCAGTTTTGTTATAATAAATAGGAAGGAGGGCGGCAATGTGAAAAAATGGAAACACATCTTGATAGCTTTAGCAGTTTTATTCAGTGTAGCCATAGGCAGCATTTTTATCATCGGCTTTATTCGTTATGAAACCTTAATCAATGAAAAACCGCTGAAGCAAGTCATTGCCGAAATCCAATCAGACCCTAATTACATTTCCTTAGATGATGTAGATGATGATTTTATAGATGCCTTACTGGCTGTCGAGGATCCTACCTTTTACAGCCACAACGGAATTGTTTTTTCCAATATTGTAGAGGCGATCGCTACTAACTTGCGCGAACAGGATTTTGTGATGGGAGGAAGTACTATTACACAACAGTTAAGTAAAAACCTCTATCTTGACAGTAAGAAAACCTTTCAGCGTAAAATTGCCGAATTGTTTTTTGTCCACGATATTGAAAATACTTATTCCAAAGATGAAATTTTAGAGCTGTATATCAATGTCATTTATTTCGGTGACGGATACTATGGAATTAAAGAAGCGGCCGACGGTTATTTCGGATGTTTACCGAAAAACTTGACACCTGCCCAAGCAACTTTATTGGCAGGGTTGCCGCAGGC
The DNA here is from genome assembly GCA_947569705.1 of uncultured Erysipelotrichaceae bacterium. Classification (GTDB taxonomy): domain Bacteria; phylum Bacillota_I; class Bacilli_A; order Erysipelotrichales; family Erysipelotrichaceae; genus C-19. The sequence goes on along the minus strand of CANOSP010000003.1, from coordinate 49,489 downwards.
TCCTGCGATCTATCAGCTGAGTGACGGAATGATGTATGCGAAAAAGCGACAACGAATTGTGTTGGAAGCGATGATCGACCAGCAGATTATTACAAAACAACAGTCTAATGAAATCTACAACCAACCGGTGTAGATTTTTTATTATGATTGAGATTCATTCTTTCATGAAACATATGAAATACAAATACCCCCTTTATCATCAAGCATTCTATCTTTTAATGATTTTCAAGCTTATAATTCTAATTTTTGTATATTATAAATTTATAACATGTATTTTTCATTTATATTTGTTAAATACTGTAAGCATACTCTTAAAATTATTGTGCTGATGCTTTTCCTTTTCCAACATTTACCGCTTTCTTCAACTATGATAAAATAAACAGCATGAAAGAAATAAAAACGGCAAAAATAAAAATGGTGAACTTATGCAAAAGAAAAAAAGACAAGTGATTTTAATCGATGCGGATATTGATTCAAATGAAGAGGCACTTCAAGAAACAACGGAATTAATACAGGCATGCGATATGGGGCTTTGCGAGGTGTGGCATCAGCGAATTAAAGAAGTCAAGCATTTATCCTATATCGGCAGCGGAAAGGTTGAAGAGTTTGCGATAAGCTTGAAAGAACAGAATGTCGACTGCGTGATCTTTCAGCAGCCGCTTTCTTCACTGCAGGCAGGTTATTTAAGTGAAGCATGGGAGCTTCCGGTCATTGATCGCAGTGAACTGATTATTGAAATTTTTGAACAGCGTGCTCATACACAGGAAGCAAAGCTGCAAGTTCAAAAAGCGAAAATGGAAAAACAGCGCAGCCGCTTAATCGGCAAAACCAAATCATTGGGGCGACAAGGCGGGGGACAAAACAAAGGCAGCGGCGAAACACAGCTGGAATTAAACCGACGTTTATTGAAACAGCGGATCAAGGAATGCGATCGACAAATTCAAGCCTTAAAAAAACAAAACGCTCTTCACTATACACGTCGTACAAAGCAGCGAATTTCAGTCGCAGCACTTGTCGGCTATACCAATGCCGGTAAATCAACAATTCTGAATGAATTGTTAAAACAGACAAATGCGGCAAAGCACAAACAGGTGTATGCACAGGATCAGTTGTTTGCGACCTTGGATACCGCAATGCGCAGAATTTCATTGCCCTACGCCCCCGATGTTCTCATTGTCGATACCGTCGGTTTTGTATCAAATCTTCCGCATGAACTAATTGATGCATTTCATGCGACCTTAGATGAAATACGTCATGCGGACTTGTTGCTTCATGTCATTGATCATCACAGCCCGATGCGCTATGTACAACAGGAAGCGACCTTGCATACATTGACAACTCTGCAAGCCGATACGCTTCCCGTAATTGATGTATACAATAAGTGCGATCTCAGTGATTGTCTGTATCCCAAAGCACAGAACAATGCCGTTTATATCAGTGCGCAGGATCGCGAAAGCATCAAACTGTTAGCGGAACAGATCGCTGAAACGCTTTACGGTCCGAAAGAACCCGTTACCCTTTGTATCCCGTACATAAAAAGTGATGTAATAAGCACCGTTTTGTCACTGATTCAGCTTCAAACAAAAGAAAATCATACCTCGAAGCTTATTCTGCATGGCTTTCTGCGCAAAAAGCTGATCTGCGACTTTATGAATTATGTGAAATTTTAAAAATATTTCTTTGTTTAATTTTTCACAAGGTTTCAATACCCCCTTGCTTATAAAGCGGATTGTGATATTAGCAGTCAATTATATTGTTTGCTAAAATATGTGAAAATATGGGAAACACTTGCAAGCTAGTGTTGTTTTGATGTAGAATGTCTGAGGTCAGACAAGGAGGTATCTGTATGACGGGTAAAAACGATAATGTAAATTACAAACCAATGTTTCTGTTATCGGCGATGTTTATGGGTATTATCGGTTCCGGTTTCATGAATAAAGAGGAACTCCCGATTCAAGGCACACCATCCCTTCTGCAACAAAAAGAAGCAATGAAATTATTTGTGGATGAGCCGGTTAAAATCAAAGCCGGTGATCTTGCATCCGTACATAAAATCGCAAATGTTATTTTAGGAGATAAGCTGTCACCGATGGCTACGGCAGAGTTGATCAGTAAAAAAGGTCTTACTTCTGTTTATCAATTAGGCGATTATGAAGTTACCTTAGAGAATTTCAATATTAAGAAATCCTCTCAACAGGAAATATTCGTTTCTTTCCGTAAAGCAAATGCAGTTGCGAAAGAAAATGATCTTGTATTAAATGCAGTAAGTGAAGAGAACGATGCATCACTGGCGAATGACGTTGTTTCCACTTACCGACTGAAGGTAGCTGTTTCTGATACTACCGCACCGGTGATCAAGGTTTCGCAAAACGAGGATACGATTACTGAGGGCGATGAGTTCAATGCAGAGGATTATTTTGAAAGTGCTGTTGATGATGTTGACGGCAATGTAGAACATACGACAGTTTCAAATGTAGACAGTGAAACACCGGGTGTTTATACGGTTACTTATGAGGCAAAAGACAAGTCCGGTAATAAAACATCAGCTGATATTAAGATCACTGTAGAAGAAAAACCGGAAGAAGAATTGCCGAATGCGGCTGAATATTATTACAGCGGTGAATTTGACGGTGCAGTAAGTGTAAACGGAAATGCAGTGGTAAATGCGGCATTAGCGCAATTAGGCAAAAGCCAAGACTGCACGATGTTGGTTACCAATTCGTTAGCGGCTGCGGGAATTAACTTCCATAGTGCGCCTGCCGGATATATGCAGTTGGGTACAATTGTATCTGCCGCAGAAGCACAGCCGGGCGATATTATCTATTATGCCGACGGCGGTGTCGGAGTACCGCATGTTGCCGTTTATTTGGGCGGTAATGAAGCAGTTCACGGCGGTTGGACAGGTCATACGACCGTAGTCAATCGTGTTTACGGCGGATCAGGTCCGGTATTTATACATATCGCAGAATAATTGTCACAAAAAAAAACGAGTAATGCTCGTTTTTTTATTTATTTACAATTGAATGCCATCAGCTCTTTGGGTATTTGACGAAGCAGATCACGCGGAAGAATTGATCTTGCGGCCATGTCCTTGCTTAATGAATCGGCACATTTTCCATGCAGATACACTGCACAGGCTGCCGCATCCAATCCGCTGCTTCCCTGTCCCATCATACCGAGAATCATACCGCACAGCACATCTCCGCTGCCGCCGGTCGCCAAGCCATGATTTCCGGTCAAATTCAAATAACGAGTTGTACCGTCACTGATAAGCGTTCGTGCATTCTTCAGCACAATTACACCGTCAGAAAACGTCTTCTCGCTTAGTTTCAGCGCTTCTGAGGGATTTTTTAATAAATCTTTAGTATCGACTCCCAACAGATAAGAAAGTTCCTTAGGATGAGGTGTAAGCACATAAGGTGCTGTTCGCGGTTTTCGTTTTGCCCATTGTCCCAACAAATATAAAGCATCGCCGTCAAATACTGCCGGAAGATCGCTGTTCCAAACCTGCTGTACCAACCACATGGCGCGTTCATCACGTCCCAAGCCGTTGCCGACAGCCACACAGTCAAACTGGCATAACTGCTTTTGAAATACTTCTGAATCAAGTTTTGGATAATCCAGGCACATTGCTTCTTGAAGTGCAAAGGCAGAACCAAAATACAGTTCTTCTCCCATCATCGTTACCAGTCCCGCACCGCATCGCAGCGATGCTTCACTCGCCATGCACAATGCCCCGTGCATTCCTTTTTTACCGCCGATCAACAATAGATTTCCATAAGTTCGCTTATGAGAATTCATTGTTCGCCTAGGCAATCGTTGTTCAATGATGTCATCGTCTAAGATTACAATCGATTCATATTCATTCATAACTTGCGGCGGGATACCAATATCCGCAATCGTAATCGTTCCGCTGTGAGTAATACCGTCATTCATATAAAGACCGAGCTTACCGCCGCCGAATGTCACCGTTTCATGGGCATGAAAGGCACAGCCTTGAATAAGTCCGTCATCTGCCGATAAACCACTTGGTATATCACAAGCAATACGATACGCATCGGATGTATTCATTCGGTCGATCAAATGTGCATTCTCTCCGCCAATTGCTCCTGTTAAACCGCTTCCGAACAAACAATCCACAAGAATATCATAAGCATCGGGTGAAAACTGCTTCAAAGTTATCATCGGGATCTCCAAGCTTTCCGCTGTCTTTGCATTCGTTTTCGCATCACCGGACAAATTGTCAATTTCATGATTTTTTACAATTGTGACCTGTAAAGCATCATTTTGTTTCAACAGCCGTGCCAGTGCATACCCATCCCCTCCGTTATTTCCGCAGCCGCATATGATCGCAATGCGTCTTCCATAGCTTTTTGACGCTTCGATAACAACCTTTGCCAGTGCGATTGCCGCATGTTCCATCAACACAATTCCCGCAATTCCAAGCTCCTGCGCCTTTTGATCGGCAGCTCTTATATCTTCACATCGCCGTATTTTCATTTTATCACCTGCTTTTTGTTATCTCAATTATAGCATTTTAAAGTCGAATTGAGTAAACTTGTTTAATGTTAAATCGAATTCTTATCTTGTTAGGAAAAAGCAATTTTATTTTATTTTCTTAAAGATTCACTTGGTAATCAATTCACAAATGGGTTGTGTTGTGTTTCTAAAAGCGTTATAATACTTGCATAATGATTAAGAGGAAATAACGATGGAAAATAAAAAGTGTGTGGTATTGGGTGTCTGCGGCGGTATTGCCGCATATAAAGCTGCTCAATTAACCGGTAATTTAATAAAAAAAGGATATGATGTAGAAGTCATCATGACAAAAAATGCGACTGAATTTATCAATCCTTTAACCTTTGAATCTTTAACCAAACACAATGTGATGGTATCTACTTTTGATAAAGTGGCAGATCGCAGTGTCAAACATATTTCTATCGCACAGCGCTGTGATGTTTTCGTTATCGTTCCGGCTACCGCCAATGTGATTGCGAAAGCTGCGCACGGCATCGCCGATGATATGCTCACAACAACCTTTTTAGCCGCTTCATGCCCTAAAATCATCTGTCCTGCCATGAATACCGGAATGTATGAAAACCCGCTCACGCAGCGTAATTTGGCTTTACTGAAAGAGTTAGGTATGGAAATCGTGGAACCGCAGTCGGGAAGATTGGCATGCGGTGATGTAGGAAAGGGGCGTTTATGTGATCTTTCGCTTATTGAGGACGCTGTTGAAATGGCTCTGTATCGGGGAAAGCCGCTGCTTGGCAAGCGTGTTTTGATCAGTGCCGGTCCTACGCAGGAAGCAATTGATCCGGTTCGCTTTATTTCCAATCATTCCACGGGTAAAATGGGAATCGCAATGGCATGGGTTGCTAAAGCGCTCGGTGCGGAAGTGACGCTTGTTCACGGACCGATCAATCACCGCATCCCCTACGGCATTCGCACCGTCTCCGTAACTTCAGCTTTAGAAATGGCGGAAGTCTTTCAAAAGGAATATAAACAAGCCGATATAATTATCAAAGCTGCAGCAGTCAGCGATTATCGCACTGCATCGGTCGCAGATCATAAAATCAAGAAAAATGATGATGTGAAATCGCTTGAATTAATTAAAAATCCCGATATTTTACAATGGCTCGGAGAACATAAAAAAGCACATCAAATACTGTGCGGCTTCGCTATGGAAACAGAACAGCTTATCGAAAATGCGAAAGCAAAGCTATTGAATAAACATTGTGATTTATTAATTGCGAATCATTTAAGGGAACAGGGAGCCGGTTTTGCGGGCGATACCAATGTGGTAACGATCTTGACCCCAACAGATCAAAAACAGCTTCCTTGTATGAATAAGCGTGATGTCAGCGCAGAAATTTGGAAACAAATTATTGCGGCGGCAGAAGCGAAAGGAGTTTAGTATGCTGGTAGTTATGGACATCGGTAACACCAATATTACCATCGGAATTTATCAAAAGGACAAGTTGCTTGCGAGCTATCGTCTTACAACTAAAATGAAACGAACGAGTGATGAATACGGTTTTATGATTATGAATTTTTTAAATGCGACACATATCGATGCCGAGCAGATCAAAGATGTTATTGTATCAAGTGTCGTTCCTAAAGTGATGCATTCCTTTAACAACGGAATTCGCAAATATTTAAAAAAGGAGCCGATCATTGTCGGTCCCGGTATTCGCACCGGTATTTCGGTACGCGCCGAAAATCCAAAAGCTGTGGGAGCCGATCGAATCGTCGATGCGGCGGGCGCCTATCACGTTTACGGCGGACCGGTTCTTGTGATTGATTTCGGCACTGCCACAACCTATGATTATATAGACGCTGACGGCGTGTTTGAATATGGCTTGATCACACTGGGAATTGAAGCAGGCGCACAAGCCTTATGGACGCAAACTGCCAAGCTTCCGGAAATTGAAATTAAAAAACCTAAGACAATTTTAAATAAAAGTACGATAACAAGTATGCAGGCAGGTCTTGTCTATGGTTATATCGGACAAAGTGAATATATTATCCAAAAGCTAAAGGAAGAACTTCACACAAATATGAAAGTCGTCGCTACCGGCGGATTAGGCAAAATCATCTATAACAATACAAAATTGATCGATATTTACGATCCCGATCTTACCTTTAAAGGTTTAAAATACATCTACGAAAAACAACAGGCCGAAAAGCAATCATAAAGCTGTAATTATACGAATGATAACGCATTCTATTAAAATTAAAAATAAAAAATGAAAAAGCAGGGAACGCAACTCCCTGCTTATTTTTTAGATTACGACACGGTATTTTTCTTTTCCAGCATTTCCAGTAAATAATATAAACGAACGCGTTCTTTATCGCTGATTTCAATTTTCGGATTATAAAAATAATGAGACATAACATCGGCGTCCTTTAATATTTCCGCATAAACATTATCATCCTTAGTCTGCTTATCGGAATGAACCGAAATCGCATGTGTAATAAGCTTAATTTCATCTTCTTGAAACAGCTTACTGCCTGTCAGCATTTCTTGAGCAATTTCAGCACTTCGCTTGGCATGATCGGCTTCCGAAACATTATAAGCATAGGAAGCTATATCATGAAGCATCGCCGCTGTTGCCGCAACGGTCACATCTGCTCGTCGCTTAATTGCCAACATTGATGCGAACTGTGAGGTCCCGTAAAGATGGATATAAGCAAACTTGCGGTCATTTTCATCTGCTAAAGCCTGAATCATTTGATCTACCTTCATCCTAATCATCTCTAAGCGATCCATTTCATCACTCCCTTTTCTTTATTATAGCATTTTTCTCCATCATGTGCATAAAAATCTGATACCGTTTTCTTTTATCAAAAAAGTATTCAATATACCGTTTCTAAATTTCTGCATTTGCGGTATAATAAGAATATATGAAAAGCGGAGGAATAGTATGCTGATAAAAGATAAAATGCTGGCGGAGACAATCGCTCGCTCACTTCATAAAGATAAAGCTGATATTACAGCTGATGACTTAAAATCCATTAAAGAAATCCATGCACGCGGAATGGATATTCAAACCTTAGACGGTTTGGAATATTGTGAAAATTTAAGCTATTTGGATTTATCCGGCAATCGCATCGAGGTATTGAATGCGTTGCGTGATTTGCGCAATCTTGAAGTAATCGATCTTAGTAAAAATCTGCTTCGCGACATTACCGCATTACATGATTCTCGTAATTTAAAGCGTTTGAATTTATCACGCAATAATCTATATGTAATGGATATTTCAGCGATTAATACAATGATCAACCTTGAAGAATTAAACTTGGATCGCTGTAAGGTCGATTCAATTACGTATCTGGAAGGCTGCCATCGCTTAAAACGCTTATGGCTCGGCATTGAAGGCGCACGCTTCCCGTTTGGTATTTTAGGTACATTAAAGGAATTAAAAGAACTGCATTTAAGTAAAATGTGGATGTATGAAATTTCTGATTTGACCTATTTGACCCAACTGGAAAAACTGAATTTATCCACGAATTTATTTTCTGATTTATCTCCGCTCGCTTCCATGAAGCATTTACGCAGTCTGAATTTAGCAAATAACTGTTATTTAAAGGATTATCATATTTTAGAGGATTTACCTGAACTAGAGGAATTAAACATTTCTTATAATGAATTAGCGGATTTCAGCTTTTTAAAAAAGCTAAAGCATTTAAAGGATCTTCGCTTACTGCAATCCGGTTTCCATGATCTGAGTATTTTGGAGCATCTTTCCGATATGGAAAAACTGGATATTTCTGATAATCGTATTGTGAATTGTGATGCATTAAAGCATATGAAAAAGCTGCGTTATTTCAGAGCAAGTAGCTGCGGTATTAAGCACATTGATTTCTTAAAAGATGCAAAGCATATTCGAGAGTTAAATTTGTTTAACAATAATATTGAATCGATTGATATATTAAAAAACTGCACGGAAATGACCAATTTAGATGTCGGTAATAATAATATTAAAGATATATCATGCTTGGCTGAGATGAAAAATTTAGAAGGTCTTGGTTTAGCGAATAACAATATCAAAGATCTATCGCCGTTATCGGGATTAACTAATCTCGGTACATTGGATTTATATGCAAATGTGATTACTGATCTAAAGCCGTTGAAAAAGCTGATCAATCTTGTTTCTCTGCGATTGGATCATAACGGTATCTATGATTTAAAACCGTTGGAATCGCTCAGTTATTTAACTTCACTGACATTGAAAGCAAACTATGTGACGGATGTAAAACCATTATTGAAACTGAAGAATTTAATTGAGCTGCGTTTAGTGGATAATCCGATTGAAAATATTGAAGTGTTGGAGCCGCTTGATGTCTATGAAAAGCTAACGGCTTAACAAAAATAACAAGAGCTGTAATTGATAAAAATTAATCTTATGAATTACAGCTTTTTTCGTATAAGAAGATGATTTATTGAAAGCTTTTGCTTATAAAAAATCAGATACGATATGCAAAAGTCAGACAGGTGCCTTTTGACAAGATTTTTTCATCAGTGATAGTAATCGCTTCACCGCTTTCCGGATTCATTTGAAAGACAATAATATTATCGCTGTCTTTATGGATCACAATCATCCATCTTCCTGTTTCATCAATCAGAGCATCATAAGGATTCAAACCGCCGCTTTCAATCATTTCTGCTTCTTTTAAGTTACCGTGAATAATATCAAAGCGAGCAACAGCGTGAATGCCGTCAATGAATACATACAGAAACTTACCGTTTGGGGACATCAACATTTTTCGACTGATACAGGATTGTTTCCACCCCTTCGGCAATAAGCCGCAGATCTGTTGGCAGCGATAGCTTCCGTGCTTCCCCAGCTTATATACAAATATTTCATTGGCATCGGAACAAAGCACGTATAAGTACTGACCTGCAGGATCAATTAATAATTTCTCGGGTGCACTTCCTTTCGGCAGCACCAACGATTTTTCTAAAGGTTCACAAGTATCTCGATCATAAAGCAGAACACAGTCATTTCCTCTGCATACTACATAGATTGTTTGTCCATTCAATACGATTTCACAGCACTCCGCATGTTCCTTCAGCTTAATACGTTTTTCCAATTTCAGTTTACCGTGTTCTTTTCGATATACGGTGATCACATTCGTTTGATCATTTACTGTATAAATGCGTTCTTTATCTTGTACAACACCGCAATCGCAATGATCCATTACATGACGCCGATCGATTTCGTAAGGCATCGGTTGATGACAATCTAGGCATGTCAACAGCGGCTCATTTTCTTTTTTACAAGACGCCAGTAATTGAAAGTGACTGTAATGGAAAGTCGTAATCTGATCGCATTCATAAGCGAGAGCGCCGCCGTCTAATGTTCCTTTCAGAGTGTCTAACTGATAACGATAGATACCGGCATTTTTAATTGGATTAGCACCGGCATAAACAGTGACCTTACTCATTCTCAGCACCGGCTTCCAATTTAAGCAAATATTCCTTCCGCTCTAAACCGCCGCCATATCCGCATAATGTACCGTTTTTAGCAATCACGCGATGACAGGGAATAATAATACTGATCGGATTATGATGGTTCGCACCTCCGACAGCCCTTACTGCCTTGGGCTTATGAATGCTTACTGCCTGATCATAATAGCTGCGTGTTTCTCCGTACGGAATCTTCATCAAAGCATCCCAACATATACGTTGAAATTCAGTACTTTTTGTCAAATGAAGCGGTAAATCAAATACTTTACGCTTTCCCGCAAAATATTCTTCCAACTGATTCTTCGCTTGTATGATCAAAGGATTTTCATTTTCTGTATGTATTTCTTCATCTGTAAATTCTACCTCACAAATGCCGATAGGATCCGCCCCTATTTTCAAGGTACCGATCGGTGTTGTTAAATATCCGTATTCCATAAAATAATCACCCTTTTTATTTTACACCAATATGAATTTGAAAGCTACCGTTACGATACAATTTTACATTATTTGTAAGTTTAACATAAAAAAAGCAGCCGATATACCTTTTACGTATATCAGCTGCCGATTTATTCAAATGCAGTTAATTAATCAAGAGTGATTAATCTTCCAACACTTTTTCCATCTTCTTAGTTACGAAGATCAATACCGCACCAAGTAAGATGAATGCAGGAATGCTGCTCGCTGTTACCGGCTGTGTTGCCGTATCAACGATCGGAGAATCACTGGATACAATTGCATAATATGAATTATGGTTTGTTGTAAATGTGATATATCCGTCTGCTACTCTAGATGGAATTGTTGTTGCTTTACCGTCATCGGAAATATATACAATTCCCAGATAGCGTTTTGCTTTCAACTCATCATCTAATTTAATCTTAACCGTGAAGCTTCCTTCCGGTGTATATATTGCACCGTTGCGCAGCATATAAATATCGAAGATTTTTTCAAATTTGTACTTCGCAACTGCATCTTTGTTTGTGATTTTCGCAATGATATTAGCTTTCGCATCAGCTACTAAATCCTCAACAATCAACACAACATCTACAGGGAACTTACCGATAACACTTACATTGTTTTTGTTGTTATCGATTTGATCAACATAACCAGGTTTTACCGGTTTATTAGGTTCAACCGGATTTGGAATAACCGGTTTGCCCGGCTTATTCGGCTGATCAGGCTTGCTTGGATTATCAGGTGTATCCGGCTTAGACGGATCACTCGGTTTTACCTTCAATCCTTCGATTGCCTTGTTCAATGCATTCAATGCGTTATTGATTGCAGTTTGATCGGCATTTTCATCTTCCAAAGTTGCTTTTGCTTTTTCTAATGCTTTTTCAAACATTACATAGCTGGACGCAGTATAATCATCTTTCTTAGAAACATATTTTTCTGCATCTTTCACAGCTTTGGTCAATTCACTCTTATCTCCCTTATATTTCGGAGCAGAGTTGCATTGTTTCAATGCTTTCGTTACATCAGTTATTTCTTGATCAGTCAATGCATTTTCTAATGCTTTTTCTGCATTTGCAATCAATGTCTGCAGTTTTTCAAGGTAGGATGGTAAGAATGTATCCTTTCCTGCTTCTGCATTAGCTTTTGCATCGGCGATTAATGCACGTAAATCTTTAACATCTACCAATACATCATTGATATTTGTTACTGCTTCAAGTGCTTCGGCAACTTCTTCTGCACTCGCATCTGCCTTAGTTAATAAAGCTGTTGCATTAGCTACGATTTCATCGAATTTAGCTGAGCTTGCTGCTGAGTAATCACCTTCCGGTTTTACTACCGCATTTACTACATCACGTAATTCAGTTAAATCTACTAAGCCTTTTTGTGCATCTAATAAGCCTTTCAGAGCAACGCTCCATGCTTCTTCATCTGCATCAGGATCTGCAAGAACTGCTTCTGCTTTTGCTATTTCATCCTGAAGTGCTTGGTAGCTTCCTGCTGTATAAGTTGCATCATCGTTCTTGATTTCTTTTAATTGGTTGATCTTAGCCTCTAATTTATCCTTAGTTGTAAGTTCTACCAAGTTTTCCTTTGCGGCTTCCAGTGCCTCTTGAGCAGCATCGATCTCATCCTGAGTATTTGTGTCATTCATTGCTTTCGCTGCATCAAGAGCAGACACTAAGTCATTCCAAGATGTAGTTGTATAAAGCACTTTATTGTCATCATTACCCACAAATTCTTCGATTTCTTCAATCAATGGTGTAAGATCTTTGAACGGATCTACTGTAATTTCAATTGTTGCAGTTTTGCCGTTTGCTGTTGCAGTAATTGTTGCAGTACCTTTTTTCAGTCCTGTTACAACACCGTTTGCATCAACACTGACTACATTTGCATCACTGGATGTATATGTGATTTCATTATTTGCATAAGACGGTTTCAATACAGTATCCAGAGTTAAGGTTTCATTCAATTTCAAAGTAGTTGCTTCGTTATTGATTTCAATACCTGTTGCATTGCAAGTACCGTATACATCCAGCTCTGCGATACGTGCATACATATCATCTTCATCAGCAATACGTCCGTAAGTAGAAGTTGCTTCAAACTTCACATATTTTGCTTCTACTGTTTTGAACAGGACAGAATAAGTGCTGTAATCTGCATCACTTGCACGCTGAGTAGAACCGGAAGATACTTTTGTAAATGTCTTTCCGTCTTTAGATACATATACATTGTATTCTCTGATAAGACCGTTTCTAGCTGTGAACGGTACATAATCGATTTGATTAACTTTGGAAACAACCGGCAACTCAATAGTTACACTCTGAGGAAGTTTCGCAAATTCACCGCCCCATGGAGATTCCCAATAAGTACTCTTTTCATTATCAAGTACTCTTTCAGGAACATCTTCACCGGAAGTATGGCTTGCGGTAGCTTTCAATTCTGTTTCAGGAATCAATTCATCAGGATTGCTTTCACGCATTACGAGATTAGCAATCGCTGTCGCAAGTTCAAGTGTTACTTCATCAACTTTCGCTTGATCAACAGCAGATAAATCTAAGCCGGTTGCTTTTTCGTATGCAGCGTTCAGGGCGTCACGGCCTTCCTTCTGCCACAAGTCACCGTCTTCGATTTTTGCTTCTGCCTGTGCTTTGAATTTATTGAAGTCTGTAAGATTCAATTCATCAGTCACATTTACTTTGATTGTTGCAGTTACAGAAGTATTGCTTGTAGAAGTGATTGTAATTGTTGAAGTACCCTTTGCAAGACCGCTGAGCAGAACCATACGTTTTCCGTCATCACCCTTAACAAGTGAAGCTTCGGAAATTGTATCAGCATCGTTACTGAGCGTTACATTACGATCTCTTGCGCTTGTTGGATTTACTGTTACAGGAATAGATATTACTTCACCGACATGTAAATCAACTTCTGCTTCTCCGACCTCGATGCTTTCAACTGCAATATCATTAGTTTCAAATAATTCAATTTCACGCAGTGTCATCATGGTCATATTATCAGCGCGTTTTGCAATAATTTCAACACGGTCAAACACTCCGCTTCCTGCCGGTACTTCGAACTTATATATACTGTCAGCATAATCACCATCAGAATCTGTCTTAGTACCTAAATCAATAGCAGTATCGCCGCGATAGCCGATTGCCTGCATTTCACGAACAACACCATTTCCGGAAACACGGTTATAAACCTTGATTTCTTTCAAATTCTTCGGTGCATCGAACTGGAAGTTCATGGTCAACGGCAAGCGTACCACTTCTTCTGTTGCCTCATCACGAGACCACAACAGTTCTCCTAAAGTATTCAAATCACCATCAAAGAGAGCGGCAACACCTGATAAACCATACTGGAACAGGTTAGCACCGTTATCATCTGTGATACCCGGAGTACTGAACGTCAATGTAAAGTCTTCTCTGGCAACCTTGCCTTCCTTAACTTCAGGTACTTCTACCTCAGGAGTTGCAGGATTAGCTTCCTTCTGTGCCATATGAGAGTTTACAACTAACGCATTTTGGACTGTGATATCCGGTGTCACACCGGCTTTCTTAGCACGGATTTTGAAAGTACCGAGAACTACATCACCGTTCAATCTCTCCTTATTTCCAAGATTTGCGAAATCCATAAATAATGTCGGATTATCACTATTCTGTCCATGCGGATTGTATCTTGAATAGTTCAACATACCTAATGTATTAACAGAAGGAACCAAAGTTTTTTCCTTGCTGTCAACAATTTCAAAGTCTTCTTTGTTTACTACGAATTCAGCACTGAGTGCATTAATATCTGTTAAATTATTACCTAAGACAGTGACAGTAAGCTCATCACCTGTATTAATAGTACCGTTTACGGTTGCTTTTGCATTAATCATACCGCTTACTTTATTTTCAGCGCTTGGTTTAATGCCGCCGCCCATCTTAGAAGTGATATTCACAAGATCATATGCATCGGAAATGTTATTATAGTTCACATCCGCTGATTCTACCTGACCCCAAGTAGTATCACCCGGAATACTTCCGGAATACATTTTCATCGGTACCAAGTCAGTATCGCTTAATGCATTTGTATGCTCTAATGCCGAACCTGCTGTACGTGGCTTACCGCCTTCGCTGATAATAGGCACACATTCTTGAGCTGTGAAGAAATCACCGATTGTACTGTTGACAGTCAATCTTATATAACGTGCATAAGTAGAATCAAATGTAATCAAATCACCGTATACATTATCGAATTGCGGCTGCTGAACACCCGGAACGCTTGTTGTATAATTCTTAGCTACGGTTTTCCATGTTACACCGTCGATACTTACTTCTAAGTCTAAGTCTTTTACCGTCCCGTTACCATTCATACCGTCAGGATAATCTTGACGAGGTACATACAAGAAGCTTTCGATCGGATAAGCATACTGCATATCAAACACTACTTGTTTACCGGTAGCTCCGGCTAAAGAGTGATATTGCGTACCGAAATTCTTATCAACAATATCAGAAAGATTTCCACCATAAGACCCGTTATTCGGACCGTTCCATGATACTGTGATTGTTTCAGGAACACGTCTGAACGGATCATCCTTTGTAGATGCAGTGATCGGAGCGCTCCATGCGGAATGTCCTGCTGCATTTACAGAACGAATCTTGTAAGTATATTCTGTTAAGTTCGGTAAATCTTTGTGCAAGAACGGAGAAGTTACATTTGTTAAAATATGTCCGTTTGCTTCGATGTCATAGCTTGTTGCATCAGCTACATCTGCCCAAGTCAATGTGATAGATGTCGGAGTGAGTGTATCCTGATTTACTGCATCAAATGTAGGTACATCTGCAATTGTTCCGCTCGCTGTTGCTTTGTTAGAATTATTGAAGCCTTCTACTGTCAGCTTCATTGCTGTTTCACTGACATCAGTTTTCACTGTTCTGACGATTAAACGCGGTGCTGCAATAATTTCACCACCGTTTACTAACTCCTTACCTGTATATTTATTCATGTTGTAAGCAGTGTCATAATAATAGATATTTCTTGTATCATCGCCATCGTTTACAGCTTGGATATATTCATCTTTAGTAACTTCAGTCAATGTCTGCTCTGTACCGTTGAATTCCAAAGTAACCTTAGTCGGTTTCTTATGGGTATTTACGATAAATTCAGTTGCTTTATCAGAAGCTGCATATCCGCCTGTTTCCTGACGTTTTGCAATTTCCAATACAGCAGTACCGTCAGCAGCATTTCCTGTTGCATCGATTTCCGGTGCAGTGGATTTTACTAATGTTGTAGCAGATCCGCTGTTAATAGATTTTCCATCATCTTCGAATAATTCGAAATCAGTTGCTCCGTCAGGATAGAACTGGAAGATACGATCTTTATCATCCGTAATTTCACCGGATGCATTGTTTTCTTCTGTCATCGGAATGATTGCGCCGCTCTTTACAAACAACGGCAATTTCCATAACGGTGCATCATAGTTGTAGAGTGATACGCCGCCTTGGTATTGTGCTCCTGAGAAGTAGTCAATCCATGTTTGGTCAGTATCCGGCAAATAAATATTATTACGCTTGCCGATGTCGGTATCCTTGCCTTCACCTTCATAAACCGGTGCGACTAAGAAGTTTTCACCCCACATGTACTGATACTGAGTTTCCTTACCGTATGTATAAGGATCATTCGGATATTCTAATACCATTGCACGAAGCATCGGTGTACCTGTTAAGCTTGCATCGTGAGCAATCGTGTAATTGTACGGAGTCATCTCTGCTCTTAATTTCAAGTAGAAACGCTGAATCGCTTCATATTGACCGCCGAATTCCCATGGTGTTTTACCATCAAGTTCGTCAGCCTTGGATCCGTCCCAACCGCCCATGTTGTAAAGCATCGGTGTGAAGACTTTCCATTGAACGTCACGAGTTGCGATAGTTGCAGTACCTTTATAGATAGAGTCAATATCAGATCCGATATTTGGCTGTCCGCTTAAACCGGAACCGATGTATGTAGGAATCTGGAAACGAATGTATTCCCAACGACCGCCGGTCTGGTCACCTGACCACATACCTGCATAACGCTGTGAACCTGCCCATCCGTATAAGGAGAAGATATACGGACGATCGCCTGATTTCGCGATTGCATCGTAACCTGTAGATACCGAATTCATCTGCATATCATAGCCTTGACCTACCCAAGCAACGTCGGTTTTGATACCGCGTGTTCCGGCAGTCAATACTTCCTTGTCCACATTACGTAAAACATCAGGTGACTCATTGTAAAGATCACTCTGTGTCCACATACCTACTTGAACGCCTAACTCATTTGCACGATCAACCAGTTGTTTTAAGTTTTGGATATTTCCGTCAACTGTTCCTGTCTTACCGTAATGGCAGCCGTAGCCATCCTGAGGAAGCAGCCAACCTAACGGAACATCTTTGTTGACTACATAGTTTTCCAAAACAGTTTTACCGTGAACATTCAGATCACGCTCACCGGTATTTGCATTATAGTTATAGCAGTCCGCATGTCCGATATACTGAGCCCATCTCGGCCAGAAAACCGGGCGGCCTGTCAATTCAGTGAAATCGTTGATTTCACCCTTCAAGCTGTCATTCACAAAGTAGAAAGCATCGAAGCGTTCTTCCTTATGAGTGAAGGTTGCTGTTTCGGAGAAATCGTATTCACCCGGTGTAAAGGTATGACGCATAACGGCATAACCCTTGGTAGACATATAGAACGGAACCGGATTGGAACGTCCGCCGTCTTCCCAGCCACCGCCGATTTGAATCAACAGTTTTGTATTTTTATGAGAGAAGTAACCGTTCTGTGTACCTCCACCATAGAAATATTCATCAGCTGTTGTCTTTAATGTCTGTGTTGTTTTACCCTCCACCGTCTTAATCGGTTCTGCTTCTTCCCACAAGATTTCACCTGTTTTCTTTGTCAATTTCATCAAGGAAGTGTCCTTGTTAATTGTCAAAGTCAATGTATTTGTAGAAAGTGTAATTTCGTTTGCAGTTTCATTTACAGTAGGTTCAACACCTGTATAATCACTTTCATGTTTGTCTAAGATAAATACCTTGTTGTACTTTGGATTAACAAACGGTTTTGCATTTACTACAAAATCGTTGCCTGTAGATTCGAAATTTAAACGGAACGCATTATCCTTAATGAAAGTAACACGCAGTTTACCGTTTGACATTTCCAAGTCAACTTGGTTCTGAACCGCATCGTTCTTTGAATTGGCTGATTTCTGTGCCGATGAAGTTACAGAACCCATCGCTCCCTCAGTGCTTTTTGTACTTGCTTCCTCAGCATGAGCTGCAGTAATATTAGCACCAACGGCAGAAAGAGCCATCATTGAACAAAGACTCGCAATTCCAATTTTTTGTGTAATTTTTTTCAACCTCATTTTGCTCTATTACTCCTTTCTTAATGATAAACAATACTCTGATTTCTTTTTTCCTTTTTACTCACCCCTTACTTAGTATAAAAATGTGTACTTTTATAGATAACATTTTTATCAATACATTTGTTATCTTTTTTTTAGTTTCGAAAGCGTTTTCATAGCTGTTTATAATAATCTCTCAAGGTACACATTCCTAAATGGCAATGACTGAAAATGAATCATTTTCAGTCATTTTTTTGGAAATCAGTGCGCAATATTTTATCACTTTCTTATCAATATTTTGCACTTTTCCTATTTTATTTTTTATCGGGTAAACGCTTTCAGCAATTTCATTGTAACTTGTTAGTTTCAAACAGTCAAGCAAATTCTAATAATTTCATAAAATTTCTATCTTAACCTAATGAAGAAAACAGTGCTTTTGAATTCGTTTTTTATCATTGAAAAAGCACTAAAAATCCTTTTATATCAGTATATTCTGCATTAAAAAAAGCAACAGGCTGCGATCGTTCTCACGACTTTTACCTGTTGCTTAATTTTTTTGCATTTATTAATTAATCAAGAGTGATTAATCTTCCAGCACCTTTTCCATCTTCTTGGTTACGAAGATCAATACCGCACCAAGTAAGATGAATGCAGGAATACTGCTCGCTGTTACCGGCTGTGTTGCCGTATCAACGATCGGAGTATCACTGGATACAATTGCATAATATGAATTATGGTTTGTTGTAAATGTGATATATCCGTCTGCTACTCTAGATGGAATTGTTGTTGCTTTACCGTCATCGGAAATATATACAATTCCCAGATAGCGTTTTGCTTTCAACTCATCATCTAATTTAATCTTAACCGTGAAGCTTCCTTCCGGTGTATATATTGCACCGTTGCGCAGCATATAAATATCGAAGATTTTTTCAAATTTGTACTTCGCAACTGCATCTTTGTTTGTGATTTTCGCAATGATATTAGCTTTCGCATCAGCTACTAAATCCTCAACAATCAACACAACATCTACAGGGAACTTACCGATAACACTTACATTGTTTTTGTTGTTATCGATTTGTTCAACATAACCCGGTTTTTCCGGATTATTCGGTTCTACCGGATTCGGAATAACCGGTTTGCCCGGCTTATTCGGCTGATCAGGTTTACTTGGATTATCAGGATTATTTGGCTTAACCTTTAATCCGACTATGGCTTTATTCAATACTGCCAATGCGTTCTCCACATCACCTTGAGATGCATCTTTATTGTTCAATACAACTTTCGCCGCTGCGATTGCATCATTCAGTGTTTTCACACTTTCAGCAGTATATTTACTTGTATCCATTGCTTCAGCTTTTTTCACTGCTTGTTCCAGTTTAGAGAAGTTTGCTCTCTTTTCAGCACCTTTGATTGCTTTTTGCAGCTTAGCAGTCATAGCATCAACTTCAGCTTGTGTTGCAGATTCGTTTTTAAAGATTTCCTCTGCGGACGCTACTAATTTATCTAATCCTACTACACTTGTTGAAATATAGCTATCAATATTAGCCAAGATTCTTTTTGCCTTAGCAATTTCATCAGCCAATTTTTCTTTATCAGCCAGTTCAACCAATCCGTTAATTGCTTCACGCAACGCTGCGCAAGCTTCATTAACTTCGGCCAGTGTAGCATCTTCATTTGCTGCTACCTCTTTTGCTGCTTTGATTGCTTCTTTTAATGCTGCCATAGATGCTGAAGTATAATTACCGGTAATTGCTTCTGCAGTTTCAATTAAAGAATTAATTTCAGCTTTATCTACAACTTCCCATAATTCACTGTGTGCTTTTACAATATTTCCAATAGCTTCGCGCAGCTTAGCAGTATCAGTTGAATCTTCATCAATCAATGCTTGTCCGGCGGCCACAGCTTTTTCTAAAGCTGCTACTTTACTTGGACGAACATTTTCGATTTCACTGCTAGCCAAGGTTTCATTGGCAATTGCAATAATTTCAGCTAAGTTTGCTTTTAATTCATCAGCGGATACACCTTGCAGTGAACTTGCCGCTAATACCATAGCTGCATCAGCTGCTACTGCTTCGGCAGTTGAAATATCAGCATCACCCTTAGCAAGAATTGCTTCCGCCGCTTCAATTGCTGCTTTCAATTCTGCAAACTCAACTTCACTATAATTAGGTTCCATTGCTTTGTAGGCTGCAACATGTGCTTTTAAGGAATCAATCACCGTACTGCTTGCTCTTAAATCCAAATCATTAATTTTGTTTTTAACAGCAGCGATAGCCAATGTCATTTCTTCCTCTGTAGGATTCTTCAATGACTTCAACGCTTCATAAGACTCTATAAATGCTGCGAATGTACTTGTAGTATATAATTCTTCATTCGCTATAATTTCTTCAGCTTCAGCAACAATTTCATCATATGATGGGAAACCTGAAACTCCGTAGAAGTTAAGCTCAGCGATCGAAGCATATTTATTTGCACTTGCTTCATTACTGCCTACTGATTCAATAGCAATGAATCTTACGTATCTTGCCGGTGTAGGATCAAATTTCACTTCTTTAGCTATACCCGGATTTACTAAAGTACCGCCGTCAGTTTCAAAATATCCTTCAACAACCGGTGTAAATGTTTTGTCATCGCCCTCATCAGTGCTTACTTCAATACGATAATGTGTAATCTGACCGTTAGTGTTGTTTTGACGAGGCAACATATCTACTTGTTCTAAGTTATAGATCGAACCTAAATCAATTGTTACATACTGAGGTAAAGAATAGCTTGCACTGTAATTTGAATGCCAGATAGTATCCGGATCACCGTCAATTACATAACCGGCATGCTCTTGCTCAACTGCCGACATACTTGATTCATCAAATCTGCTCAATTTATTTTGATCGATTAAGTTAGCACTTGAAGGCTTACTTTCATCAGAACCTTTAAATTTAATCTCGTCTAATGCTTTCGCAATGTTAACAGTCAGCGTATCAATTTCTTCCTGCGTCACATCATCTTTCGCCAATGCGTCCATTGCACTGTCTACTAAATCTTTTACAGCATTATAGCTTGCTTCAGTATACAAGTTTTTGTGTAATGCTTTGAAGTTGTCAATTTGCTTATTGATTTTTGTACTGTTTATACCGCTAAGTACTTCAAATTCTAATGTATCTGTAAAAGAGCCATCTTCACTTGTCGCTGTTAATGTTACTTTTCCTGCTGAAACACCCTTTACTAAGAAGTAATAGCCTGATTCACTCGGAACTTTAGTAACTGTTGCGATTTTGTTATCACTGCTTGTAATATCATAGAACGGATTGCTTACATTATCCGGAGCAACCGTTGCAGCTACCTGCACTACTTCATTGATTCTTGCCACAGTTTCGCTTGTACTATCGAATGTAATACCTGTAGCATTTACAGCGCTGTCAGTAATAAATTCAATTTCGTATAAAGAAAGCATACGGTTTTCTTCTGTTCCTGTAGTAGTGCCTGCTGCGTTACCCACTGAAGTCAGCGGTGTAATTACAACGCGATCTATTGTTCCGCTTCCTGCCGGTACAGTAAATTCAAAAATATCTTGCGCACTATCGAATGTACCTAAATCAATTTCGGTAGTACCGCTGTATGCGACAGCCTTAATACTGGTTACTCTACCGTTACTTGAAACACGGTTATAAACTTTAACTTTGCTTAAAGGTTGCTTTTCGGCAAATGTAAATTTCATATCGACCGGAATTTTTACTTCGGAGGCAATATTATCTTTACCATCGAAATACCATTTAAACTCTGCCATTGCTCCCGTACGATCACCGTCAAACAGCAAGTCTTTCCAGTTTGTTTGTTGCCACAATTCACTTCCGTCCATATCCGTTTTCACATCATTGTCAAATGTGATAGAAGCAATATCATCAACACCTAAAATGTTTTCTGTATCCGGAGCAACCGGTTTTGTTGTTTCATCAATGATTGCATCTGCAGTAGATAGATCTTGACCCACCAACAATGCCTGTGTCGGTTTTGTATCCCAAGTAAAGTCAGCAACAGCTTTAATAGTTACTGTAGCAATACTTCCGGAACCGTTAATCAGATTTTGTTTTCCTACATTTGTGAAGCATACATAGTTATCAATAGCACCGTTGTTGTGAATACGTGTTTTAGAGAAGTTTCTCATAAAGGCAGTTGACAATGTCGGAGAACCGAAGTTTGCGATTTCAAACAAATCATTGTCTACAGGAATTTCAACGCTGAATGCATTCACATTTTCTAATCCGATGCCGTAAATATCTAATGTAACTTCATCTCCGGCTTTAATATCAGTCTTAGAAGGAATGATTTGAATCTTTCCGTTTACACCGGAAACAGGACTTGTAATCGGTGTACCCAACATCCTTGCGACAAACGATATGTCATAGGCATCGATAATCTCATCACCGTTGATATTACCTAAAGCTGAATATTCCCAATCATTATCTACAGGTTTTAATCCTACATAGTTTTCATAGAATACTAAGTCGTTTTCGTTAACATCACCTGAGTTATTAACATCTCCGACTACCCAAGCATCGGTACCATCTTTTTTGTAGGTGGTTAATTCAGAAGCAGAGAAGAATCCTCCGGATGATTCTATTACGCTTAATCTTAAATAACGTGCTTTCACACCGTTTAAGTCAATTTCCTTAATATCAGAAACATCCATATTATCCGTATCATATGTCCAAGCTGGATTTGATTCGCCATCCCATACTTTTTTATAATTTACACCATCTAAAGATGAATAAACATTCATACGCTTCACTGTACCGTTACCCTTATTGTCCATACGCGGTTGATAAGTAAATTTATCTAATTGGTAAGCAGCGCCCAAGTCTATTGTCATCATCTGATCAGGAGTAACTGCATTAGTAGAATGGAACATTGTACCTGTGTCATGATCAAATGCATTTTCTAAAGCTCCCCATTGATCTCCGTAATCCCAAGCAGCAGTAGCATCCGGAACATTACGATATGGGTTATCAGCAGTTTGAATAGTAATGGAATCAGACCAATTAGAGAAGTGTCCGTTAGCAGCAACAGTACGTACTCTGTAAGTGTGGTCAGTTAAGAATCCTAATCCGGAATGATTATATTCAGGATCTAAAATATTTCTGATGATGATTCCGTCAACTTCAATATCATAAGTTGCAGCATCGGCAACGACATCCCAAGCTACATTAATTTCAGAATCTGTTTTTGAAACTTCTGCCAATCCGGTCGGAACATCTAACGTTGTATCTAATACATCTTCACCTAAATCTTGATTATTTTCAAAGCCTTCTACTACAACAGTAACACCGTGTGCTGTAATATCATTTTTAGCCGCAGATTTTACATATAATTTCGGCTCGGTAGTTTCAGTTGTACTTGCATAACTGCTGTCTGCACTTGCATATTCTTTCACAAAAATTGAAGGATTCTCATTATAGAAATATACATTACCGGTAGCTGCATTATAATCTGCTTGAGTAGTAACTTTAGTGAATGTTACATCACTGCCGGCTACATTTCCGGTTACAGAAGTAGGCTCTTTAGATACGTTTACAACAAATTCGGTCGATCTTTCTCTTACCATACCGGTATAACTGCCGTTTGTTTTTTCTGCAGTCAATGTTACAGTATCTCCATCAACTTTAGATTTAAGCTCTGTATATACACCGCTACCACCTAAAGTTTTTCCGTCATCTTCATAAGCTGTAAAGCTTGATTCTCCGGAAGGGAAGAATTCAACAATTCTTTGACTTCTGTCTAATCCATCACTATTTGTAGTAGTTTTTGCTTCCGGATTGTTATTTTCCGGATACATCGGAATAATTGATCCGTTCTTTACGAATACCGGAAGTTTCCAAAGCGGTGCATCAAAGTTATTTAATACTTGGCCGCCTCGATATTGTTCACCGGTAAAGTAGTCAATCCAAATATCACTGGTACTTGGTAAATAAATACCGTTTCTGACATCATCACCCTGACCGTTAGCTGATGTATTTTGATAAATCGGAGCAATTAGGAAATTATTTCCCCACATATATTGATACTGAGTATCTGTACCTAATGTATAGCTGTTTTGTTCTTCAAGCATCATCGCTCTTATCATCGGCAATCCACCTTCAGCGGTTGCTTCGTGTGAAATTGTATTATTATAAGGCGATAATTTTGCTTTTAATTTCAAATAAGCACGGTTAATAGAAGTACCATCTTCACCTAAAGCCCATGGTGATTTTTGATTACTTCCCCAACCATCCATATCTAACATAAAAGTTGTAAATGCTTTCCATTGGAAGTCACGTGTCCATGCAATCAGGTTTGCTCCGCCGAAAATACCATCCATGTCACTACCGATATTCGGTTGTCCTGACAAAGCTGTTCCGATATAAGTCGGAATATGGAAACGAATATATTCCCACTGTCCGCCGGACTGGTCGCCGGTCCAAATACCGCCGTAACGCTGTGTACCTGCCCAACCGTTCAATGTTACTATGTTTGGTTTTAATCCTGATTTAGTCGCAATGGCATCATAAGCAACAGAAACACCGTTTAATGCCATAGAATATCCGGCACCTACCCAAGCAACGTCAGTTTTAACTGAATGTACACCGGCTTCAACTTCTTTATAAATATCACGTTCTCCCTTTTGAGGATTACTTGAATCGGCAGGCCATAAGTTGGACTGTGTCCATAGTCCTGTTTGGATACCGTTCTCAATTGCATAATCAGAGAAATCTTTTAAGTTTTCGATGTCCCCTGCTTGTGAAGTGGTTTGACCGTATCCGCATCCATAACCGTCATTCGGCAAGAACCAACCTAACGGCATATCGTATGCTTTATGATCTTCAATCACTTGCTGTGCTGTCACATTGGAAGTACCTAACAGTGTTTCTTTAACACTGCCTTCACTGTAACTTTGTGATTCTTTATACCATTTATCACCCATTCTAACTGCCCCGGAAGTTCCTTCTGAGACTTCTGTCCAATAATCACGATTGTAGCAGTTTAAGTGTCCCAAGTAAGATGCATATTCAGGTAATTCTGCCGGTTTTCCGGTTAATTCATAATAATCACCTAAAATTTCTACAGGTGTATCATCAATGAAATAATAAGCATCAAAGCGTTTCTCGTTGTGTGTTGTTTTCACCGTATCGGTACCTGTACTGCCGAAATCGTATTCTCCCGGTTTCCATGTATTACGAACAACACCATAACCGTCAGTAGACCAATAGAATGGATTTGGGCTTGTCACACTTTTATCTACCCAAGTGTTTGTCGTTGCAATTTTTATTGCATTTCCTTTGTGTGAGAAACGTCCGTTCTGAGTTCCTCCGCCGTAGAAATATTCATTCGCATCTGTTTTCAGCGTTTGATATGTACTTCCACTCTTATATTTTAAAGGAGCAGCTTCTTCCCATACCACTGTTCCATCAGCTTTCGTTACCTTTGTGACAGAGTCTGTTTTGTTAATTTCAATGATAATTTTTCCGGTTGAAATAGTAACAGTTGTTGCGGTTTCGTTTACTGTAGGTCTTACACCGTATTCTGTTTCAAACTGACTGTCTGTTTTATTTGTGATTGTTGCAGTATGAGATGAGCTGTTAGGTGTAGGATATTCTTGAAATTCTTCACCGAGCGGTGCCATATACATTCTAAACATATTGTCTTTTAAGAATGTATAGCGTACTCGTTCACCTGTAGAAATATCCAAAGTAACAATGTTATCTGAATTCGACACAGATGCAACAGATCCAAGAACATTGTAACCACCCTCATCAACAGCAGCAGTCGCAATACCATCATTTCCTTTAGCAAAAACACTTGCAGTAGTAGAGCCAAGCATTGATGTTGTCATCATAAAAGCTAAAGAAATAATCTCTAATTTTTTTACTGTTTTCTTAATCATGTTCTCCTACCTTTCTATTTACATTAAATCCAATTGTACACACCGATATTTTTTCTTTATCACCTTCATTCATAACGCTTATTTAATAAACGCATTATATATCTAAACGATACCTATCATAGATTTTTTAAGCATCTCTTTTCCTTGAGATCATAACAATCACTGTTACTTTTTTAAAACATTAATAGGTAACATCATAGATTTTACGGATCAATAACTCCTGAACTGCTTTTTATTTCGGTTTCTTTCTCGCCTTCATTAAAGCAGTGCGCAATGCCGCATTAACATCATCTACAGCTTTTTTTGTCGCATTCACATCTTTGTAGATACTGCGTGCATTCTTAACCAAATCATCAAGACCGCTGATTGTAGAAGCTTCATAATCCGAAGCGTTATCCACAATATTTTGTGCCATCGATAAATTCGTTCCTAACGCATTCTTGTTTACTTCTACTTTTACTTGTAAACCTTGAAGTGCGCTTATTAATAGAGTATAAGCTTCATCAACTTCATTTTGCGTTGACTTTTCATCTGCCAAAATCGCAGAAGCATTATCCTTTGCCTGATCAAGCTTCTTTACACTCGTATCGGTAAATTGAGCTGTATTGTAATTTGTGCAAATTTCCAATAATTGCTCTAAATGTGTTTTAACGACTACATTCACTTCAACTTTACAATTTTCAATCGCTGCTGTTATTTCATCAATACTTTTCTGCAGCTGATTTACATCATTCGATCCATCACTGATTAATTTCTCTGCTTCAGTAATTGCATCATTTAGCGCCTCTAAATTGTTATTGTCAATGCCTGTAGTATCTCCGTTTAATAAGTTGTGTGCATCACTTATTAAATTTTCTAATTCTTTTTTAACACTCACAACAGTCAAATTAGCTTTTTCTGCACTTAGAGCATTCATCATTGCAGTTGCATTTGCAGCACTTGCTTCACTGATACCGCCGGCAATCAGTGCGTTCGCATCAACAAGTAACTGATTCATTGTCGCAAATTCTGATGCAGTAAAATCAGCAGCTAATTTTTCACATTCATCAATCAACGCTGATAATGTTTGATAATCATCTGCGGATACTCTTTCAACCAATGCATTCAACGCATTTGTTAAGGAAGTAACCATCTGATCAACTTGATCTTGTGTAGCATTCTCATCAGTTAATACATCTTGAGCATCACCCACTACGCTCATTAAAGCCTGATAGGAAGCTGCAGTATAGTCTTCAGCATCAAGTGCATTCGCATTAGTGATTAATGCAGATAATGAATCTTTGTTAATTTCATAAACATGAACGGTGCATATGGCTTCTAGTCCGTTTACTGTCGTTGCCGTGATTGTTACTGTTCCTGATTTCTTAGCGGTTATAACGCCGTCTGCTACAGTAGCTACAGCCTCATCACTGCTTGTCCATGTCAATGTTTTGGATTGCGTTGTATTTTCAGGTAATATCGTTGCTGTTAAGGTCGCATTTTTTCCTGCCTTTATCGTTATAACATTTTGATTTAATGTAACTGATGTAATAGGAATTTCTTTTGCATTAACCGTTACAACACAATTTGCTTGTTTTCCGTTTACACTGGTGGCTGTAATTGTTGCAGTTCCTGCGCTCTTAGCAGTAATAACACCGTCTGCTACAACAGCTACACTCTCATTACTGCTTTCCCAAACCAATGTATGTGAATCCGTTGTATCACTCGGATTGATGGTGGCAGTCAGTGTCTCTGTCTCATCCTCTACTAATGTTAATGATGTTTTATTCAATGTAACAGAGGTAATCGGCTTAGTAATCACTGCTTGAGTAACAGTAATTTTACATTCTGCTTTTCGACCGTTTACCGTTGTAACTGTTATCGTCGCAGTACCCGGTGCAACTGCAGTTACCTCGCCGTTTTGATCAATAGTCGCAACCGATGTGTTACTTGAAACCCATGTTAAATCCTTTGCGTCTGTGGTATCACTCGGATTAATGGTGGCCCTTAAACTTTGCTTACTTCCTTCTTCTAAAGTAAGAGCCGTTTGATTTAATACTACTGATTTAATTTCACTTCTGATTGTTACGGTACACTCAGCTACGATTCCGTTTGAACTGGTTGCGCTGATCACAACATTTCCCGGTCGCTTAGCACGCACCAAACCTGTAGTACTTACAGAAGCAATTTCTTCATTACTGCTTTTCCAAGTAATTGTTGTATCCATAGTTGTATCACTTGGATTCACAATTACTCTTAGACCTTGTGAAGTTTCTTTATTCATTGTTAACGTCGTTTCACTTAAAACAAGACTTGTAATCGGAACTACAACATCATCTACTTGAACGGTCGCAGTGGCACTGTGACCGTTGGCATTACGTACAGTGATTGTGGCACTGCCTACTGCATTAGCGGTAACGGTTCCGTCATCAGAAACACTGACAATGTCCGGCGCACTGGACGTCCAAGTTAAATTCGCATTATCTAATACGGTATAAGGGGACAAAATGACATTAAATGTACTTTTATTTCCTACTTTCAACATCAAGTTATCTTTATCTAAATTAATTCCTGTTGTTATAAAACGATATGCTACACTGTTATTGACCGCATAACGATAAGCCTCAGAATTTTCTCCGATTAAAACAACAACTTTCGGTGAATTAGAAAATACACGGCTTCCTAAATTATTTACAGTATTAGGTATAGTTACACTCTTTAAGTTAGGGCAATCCGCAAATGCAGTTGCTTCTATGGTAGTCATACCGTTGGGAAGTACCACTTGTTCTAAATTAGTACTGTATCTAAATAAGCTGGCACTCAGCTGCTTTAAATTTTTCGGCAGAGTAATTGATTTTAATGCGGTACAATTAGTAAATGTTTCTGCTCCGATAGATTTAACACTGTCCGGCAATACGATTTCTTTTAAATTAGAACATCCGCTGAATACATTATTTCCTAAAGAAGTAACTGTATCAGGAATAACGATGCTTTCCAGTGATTGACATCCGCTGAATGTTGCATCTCCGATTTCGGTAATTTTGTTTGGGATGTTAACATTTTTCAAAGAAGTACATCCTGTAAATGCTCCGTAACCCAATCCACTTACATTTTCAGGAATCACAATGCTTTCTAAACTGACACATTCTTGAAATGCGTTCTGACCGATTCCGACTAAAGAAGAAGGAAGAGCAATATCAGATAATGACAAACAGCCTGAGAATACACCCGAACCCAGTGTTGTAAATCCTTCCGGAAGTACAACACTTTCTAAAGATACACATTCAGTAAATGCGTTTCCTTCGATACTTAACAGACTGGAAGGAAAAATCACTTTCGCTAAAGCACGACAGTTACCGAACGCAGTTCCGCCGATCGTTTGTAATCCATCGGGAAGAATTACTTCTTTTAATGAAATACAATCAAAGAATGCTCCGTAGCTTAAGCTTCTGATTCGACTCGGTATCTTAACTTTTTCCAAGCTGTTGCATCCGGCAAAAGAATATCTACCGAAAGAAGCCACACTGTCCGGAATATTGATTTCACGAAGCTGTGTAGATTGTGAAAAGGAATAATCACCGATACTTACCACCCCGTCAGGAATTGTCAGCGTTTCTATGCTTTTACATTCAGCAAACGCACCGTAACCGATACGAGTGACTTTGTATCCGTCAATTTCTGACGGTATGATTAAATCTTTCTCACTGCCTCCGTAGTTTATAATGGTTATCGTTGAATCAGTGTTCATTTCATAGGTATAGTCTCCGCTTATGGTAGCCGCAACAACAGTTGTTACATAACCGCCAAAGAATTTACCGGAGTAACTTCCGATTGAAATGACCATGAGTAACGACAGTACTATTTTCATAATTTTGCTTATTTTCATATTTTTCTCCTTTCCTCTTCAAGAAACATATTCATATGCGTTCTTGTTCATTTATAATAGTACACGATTACAAACGTGAGGGAGGAATTGATAAAATCAATGAAAAACGCAAAAAAACAGACAATTACTGCCTGTTTCTATATGTCTCAAAAGGTGTACATTAAGATATATTGTATTCGCATTCTGCACGCAAATGCTGATAACGCTTTCACGCACATTAATTATACAACTATATGGATTTTGTTTCTTAGCATTTTTTTGTACTTTTTAGTAAATAGTTTGCATTTATTAGTTATCCCATGATCTTGTGAAAAATATAGACAATTTTTAGTAAATAATATACATGCATTAACAAAGTATTCCTGTCTTTTTTATCTATATACTAGTGCGATCTTGCACTCCGTGTTTCAATCTTGCACTTTACATCAGAAGAATTTACCAATCATGGTTATTACATATGAATACGATGAATTATCTTGTGTCATCGCACAAAAAGGTTTAAAAACAGCTTATGCGCCGCCATACAGCCAATGTAAGCGCTCTTATCCATGTTACCACAGTCACAGTCACCCTTAAACAAATTCCTCTCATATCCGTTCTTTAGGCGTTTAAACGATATTAGAAAAGGAAAAGGCTGCTCACAAAAACAGCCTAAATTAATTATTCTTTATCTAATTGATGTTCAACGACCCATTCATCCAATAACTTCTCATGAATCCCCTGTGCATCAGGAACAAGATGTGAAGCTTCTTTCCCTGCTTCGATATAGAATACGCCCGGGGTAGTAGTAAAATTACTGATATGTCGATTAATAATCGCTAAATTTTCCTGCTCCGTCGCATTTTCCTTATCTAAAACAACTTCATAGATTACAAGATGATGAGTTTTTAAATATTCATTTAACAATTCATGAAATTCTTGACAATAACCGCAATAAGTCGTTGTAAGCATCACTGTAAAGGTTTTTCCCTGTGTAATCATCGTATCCATTTGCGATAACGTGATTTCCTTGATCTCACCCGGTGCGCTGCTTCTTTCATAGCCGGATGATTTACAGCCCGCCAACAATGCTGCCAATAAGATGCCGACGCATAAATATTTTTTTATTCGCATATGCTTTACCTCTTAAACACCTTTGATCTGATGAAATGCATGTTGAGCCGCAATAGCTCCGTCGCTAGTTGCCGTTACGACTTGACGCAGTTTTTTATGAATGACATCACCGGCACCGTAGATTCCCTTGCAGGATGTCTCACAGTTTTCATCGACAATCATATAACCGTTTTCATCAAGAATATGAAGTCCTTCTAGAAATGATGTAGCAGGATCCTGTCCGATATACGGAAATATTCCCCTGCACATGATTGTCATTTCTTCCTTTGTTTCAACATCACTCAAAACGATACCGCTGACACGTTTGCCATCATCTAATATACGCACCGGACGATGCTTTCGGATCACATGAATTTTTTCATTTTGCAATACACTGTCCTGAATAATCTGATCGGCACGAAAAACATCACGACGAATCACCACATGAACCTTTGATGCGAATTGTGTTAAATAATTCGCTTCTTCTAAAGCTGAATTCCCGCCGCCGATCACAACGACCTCTTGATCTTTAAAGAAGGCACCGTCACATACCGCACAATAAGATACCCCTCTGCCGATATTGTCCGCTTCTCCTTCAATATTCAACATTCGCTCCTGAGTCCCGGTCGCCACAATGACTGCCTTTGCCTGATAACCGCTGCCGTCATCACAAATCACACTTTTCCAATCTCCGTTATCTTCCACACGAATCACATTGCCGTACAAATATTCGCTGCCGAATGCCGTTGAATGCTCAAACATATCCGATGCAAGCTGTGCGCCGTGGGTTCCTTTAATACCCGGCCAGTTTGATATTTCCGCCGTTTTGATCAGTTTACCGCCCGGTGCGCCCATTTCCAACATCGCCGTTTTCAATCCGGCACGACTGCCGTAAATCGATGCACTCATTCCGGCAGGTCCGGCCCCGATGATAATTAAATCGTATTGTCGCTCCATTCACGATCCTCCTTTACTATATCGATAATTTCCGCTAAATCATGAATGATCACACAAGGTTTAGACGCTTTCAGCTGAGTTTCTCGTTGCGGATCAAATGCCGCACCAACAGAGAATGCTGCCATATTTTTACATGCCAATACATCGCCGGGACTGTCTCCGACATAAATCACATCATCATGATTATGATACAGCTTCTGACAAGCAAGAAGCAACCCTTGCGGATCAGGTTTAGGGGCTTCGATATCCTCTGCACCGACAATGACATCGACATACGGCTCTAAGCCGAAAGCCGCCAATCCCATGCGAATTGTCGCGCTTACTTTATTGGATACCACTCCGACACTGTAGTCATGTTCCTTTAAATACTGCAGCGTTTCCTGCGCTTGCGGAAATCCCTTAATATAGCGATCATGGTTTTCATGATTAAAAGCTCGATAATAAGCAATGATTTCGTCAATCTGTTCTTCTTTAAAATAGCGCAAAAAGCTGTCCTTCAAGGTCGGTCCCAGAAACGAGGAAAGCTCTTCTTCACTGAGCTGATGCTCAGGCAAATATTTTTGAAACGTATGTTCAAAGCTGGCATAAATCAAATCCTTGGTATCAACCAATGTACCGTCTAAATCAAACAGCACTGCCGGTTTTTGACGCTGAAATGGCCAAATATTTTTAAACAAACGATCAAATACACCCATGATTCCCAATACTCCGATAACGATACCGATCAAGGAAATCAGCTGTGCCATTTTAAATGAGCCGATCATTAATGCATCGGTACGCATGGACTCGATCCATATACGAACCACACCGTACCAAGCCAAATACGCAAACGCTAAATCACCGCGTTTTCTTCTGCCGTAGCGTTTATAAACAAAACGAATTAATACCCAGCCCAATAAATTTAACATACTTTCATATAAGAAAGTCGGTTCGCGATAAGCATTAGATATTAACATCTGATCTTTGATAAATCCGGGAAAATGATCGAAATAAGCTTCCGACACCACACGACCGTAAGCTTCCTGATTGATAAAGTTACCCCATCTTCCGATTGCCTGTGCAATTAAAATATTAGGAAAAATCGCATCCATCACTCTCAGACCGTCTATGGCTTTTTTGCGGAAATACCATAAACCGAACAAAATCGACGCAAGCAAACCGCCGTGAATTGCCAAGCCGCCTTCCCATATATAAAGAATGCGAATCGGATCGGATACATACAGATCCCATTCAAACAGTACATAATACAATCTCGCTCCGATAATGCCGATCGGCAACATCCAAATAAAGAAATCCTCAAACATGGCGGTTTCATAACCCCATTTTTTTAAGGTGCGAATACTGAGATAATACGCAAGCAAGGCGCCTGTCAAAATAAACAGCGCATACCAAGTGATCGTAACGGATCCCAGTGAAACCACTGTTTTTATATCCGGAAAAAATTCCATGATTCTGCCTCCCTTTTATTGTTCTTTATTCTGTTCAATATAATCCAATACTCTTTGTTCAAACTCTTTCGCACTGTCCATACCCATTTCACCTAAAATATAGTTTGTAACTGCCGATTCGATAATGACCGCCATGGAACGACCTTCTCTTACCGGTATTACTATTTTAGGAATATCGACACCTAAAATACTGTCGTATTTTTTCTCCTCGATGCCGACTCGATCATAATCGGCATGTGCTTGAAATTTTTCCAAACAGATTTCCAACGAGACCTCGGCTTTCTGAATGACTGAGGTTATACCGAACATTCGCTGAACATTAATGATACCGATACCTCTTAATTCCAGCATTCCGCGCAAAAGATCCGGTGCCTTACCGACAATTTTATTATGAATACGGAAACAATCGACACGATCATCTGCCACTAATAAATGTCCTCGTTTGATCAGCTCTAAAGCAATTTCCGATTTTCCCATACCGCTGTCACCGCGAATCAGCACACCCTTGCCGTAAATACTGATCAATCCGCCGTGAAGGCAGTCACCGGTCGCTAACTCTTCATCCAGAAATGCCACAATATCGACAATTAATCGTGATGTCGGTGAGTTTGCGACTAAGATCGGAAAGCGTTTGCGTTTGGCGATGCGCTTTAACAGCAGCGGACATTCATGATTTTTTGAAATAATGATCGCCGGCGTTTTTTCATCGGTTATAAAGTTAAACGACTTGCGCTGTTTCTTTTCACTCATCGTTTGAATATATGCAATTTCCTTATCACCGAGAATTACCAAACGGCGTGCCTGTGAATGATCAAAATAACCTGCCAACTCTAAGCCGGGACGATTGGTATCGGCAATCTGAATCATACGATTTAAGCTTTCTTCATTTCCGCAGATTTGTTCAAAGCCGAAATAGTTTTTTAAACGGCGTACCGTGATCGCTTTTTGTTCTTCCATGCCTTATCCTCTTTCTATCAGCTTTTTCAAGTATTGTCCCGTATAGCTTTCGCTTACCTCACAGATTTGTTCCGGTGTTCCGAATGCCATAATATTGCCGCCTTCATCGCCGCCTTCCGGTCCTAAATCAATGATATGATCGGCACATTTGATGATATCCAAGTTATGCTCGATGACAAGTACCGTATCACCGTTATCAACGATACGCTGTAATACTTCTAATAATTTTTTAACGTCATGAGTATGTAAACCGGTTGTCGGCTCATCTAAGACAAACAGCGTTTTACCGGTTGCCTTGCGTTGTAATTCACTTGCCAGTTTAACACGCTGTGCCTCACCGCCGGAAAGTGTAGTTGCGCTTTGTCCCAGTTTGATATAGCCTAAGCCGACATCTTTTAAGGTTTCCAACTTATGACGGATTTTTGCGACATTCGCAAAGAAATCGATTGCTTCTTCAACACTCATATCCAGTATATCAAAGATATTTTTACCTTTATATGTAACCTGCAGCGTTTCTTCATTATAGCGTTTGCCGCCGCATTCTTCACACGGCACATAAACATCCGGCAAAAAGTGCATGGAAATTTTCAGAATCCCGTCACCTTGACACGCTTCGCAGCGACCGCCCTTTACATTGAATGAAAAGCGTCCTTTTTCATAACCGCGCATTTTCGCTTCGGGCGTTTGAGCAAATAAATCACGAATGTCATCAAATACACCGGTATAGGTTGCCGGATTGGAACGCGGGGTGCGTCCGATCGGATCCTGTGAAATATCAATAATCTTATCGATATGTTCCAAGCCTTTGATTTTTTTATGCTTACCGGCTTTGATTTTGGTACGTCCCAGTTCATGCATAATCCCCTTTGATAAAACTTCATTCACAAGCGTTGATTTTCCGCTTCCCGAGACTCCGGTAACGACAATCAGCTTGCCTAACGGAAACTTCACGCTGATATGTTTTAAGTTATTTTCATAGGCATCTACAACTTCCAAGCATTTGCGATTACCCTTGCGCCGTGCCTTCGGCGTTTCGATGCGCATTCTTCCCGAAAGATAACCGCCGGTAATCGACTGTTCATTGTTCATGACTTCTTCGGGTGTTCCTGCCGCGACGACTTGTCCGCCGTGAACGCCGGCACCCGGTCCAATATCAATAATATAATCGCTTGCCCGCATTGTATCTTCATCATGCTCCACAACGATTAAGGAATTGCCTAAATCACGCATATTTTTCAGCGTCGCAATCAATCGATCGTTATCACGCTGATGCAGACCGATGCTCGGCTCATCCAGCACATACAATACGCCGCTTAAATGTGATCCGATCTGTGTTGCCAAACGAATACGCTGCGCTTCACCGCCGGATAAGGAGCCTGCCAAACGATCTAAGGTTAAATAGGCAAGTCCGACATTGTTAAGAAATTGCAGACGATCTTTAATTTCCTTCAGAATCAGCTTTGCAATTTCACGCTGCTGCTCACTCAGCTGTAATTCATTCATAAAGACAATCGCTTGTTTTACCGACATCTGCGTCCATTCATAAATGTTTTTGCCGCCGATGCGCACTGCCAGTGCCTGCTCATTTAATCGCTTACCGCCGCAGGTAGGACATGGTGCCTCTGCTAAAAAGGTCGCATACCATTCTCGTGACATCTGTGAACTTGTTTCCATATAGCGTCGTTCAATCAAGGTACATACACCTTCGATATATTCCGATTTTTTAATCACACTGCCGGATTTGGAATAAATATGGTAAGAAATAATATCTTTTGAGCCGTAAAGCAACAGATCCATTTCTTTTTTGGTCAGCTGCTTAATCGGCTTGTCAATATCAATTTCATAATAATCACACAGTGCTTTAAAGCGCTGCCATTCTAAATTTTCTTTGGCGATGATATTTCTGTAATAGATAATACCGCCTTGGCGAATACTTTTATTTCGATCCGGAATTAAATAATCAAGATCAACTTTTTGAGTAATTCCCAATCCTTTACAATGATCACATGCCCCAAACGGCGCATTAAAAGAGAATAAGCGCGGTTCTAAACGCGGTATGGTAAAACCGCAGTATTTACATGAATAATTGGTGGAAAATAAAGCTTCTTTACCGTCGTGTTCCACAATCACTAATCCGTCTCCCAGCTTGCAGGCACTCTCTAATGAATCATGCAGGCGGGAACGATCGTTTCCTTTCACAATACGATCGACAATTACATCAATATTATGTTTTTTATTTTTTTCCAGTGCTTCTACCTCTTCCAACAGCTTCACTTCACCGTCGATGCGAGCGCGAATATAGCCTTCTTTACGTAAATGTTCAAACAGGTCCTTATGTGTACCCTTTGCGCCGTGAACAGCCGGTGCCATAATAATCAGCCTTGTCTTATCGGGCAATTCCATAATACGATCCACCATCTGTTTAATTGTTTGTGAGGTGATCGGTTCATTATGGTTAGGGCAATACGGTGTTCCCACTCTTGCGTATAACAATCGCAGATAGTCATAGATTTCCGTAACCGTACCTACTGTAGATCGTGGGTTATTGCTTGTTGTTTTTTGATCGATTGATATTGCCGGTGACAGTCCTTCAATGGAATCCACATCGGGTTTTTCACTGTTGCCTAAAAACTGTCTTGCATAGGCTGACAAACTTTCTACATAGCGTCGTTGTCCTTCGGCATAGATCGTATCAAATGCCAATGACGTTTTTCCCGATCCCGACACTCCGGTCATTATGACAAACTGATTGCGGGGAACCTTGATATCCACATCTTTCAGGTTATTTTCTCTTGCGCCTTTAATATCTATATACTCATGATTCATAGTCTTCACCTCAAATATTCTTCTATATTATACATTAGTATTTCCAAATATTCTAATTATTAGCATGCATTTTTTACGTTTTTTTCCTTTTACGGCTTCTATAGGCATCCGCCTAGGCGTTTTATGCGTTTGCACATATAGTAGTGTTGAAACAACAGACATATGTTTCACTATTGAAAGGAGATAGTACTCATGTATCGTAATAACTGTTATTACAACGACGAATGTTATGATGATTTTGATGATTGCGGCTGTGAAATGGATCCCTGCATGGACATGTGTGATGAGGATACCTGCGATTGCCCGATGTCTTGTCAAGGGTCATGTTCTTGCCCGAGTCCTTGTGAATGTAAGGTAGGTCCTACAGGTCCGCGCGGTCCTAAAGGCGCAACCGGTCCGCAAGGCTTACGCGGTATTCAGGGTATTCAAGGTCCGCAAGGAATTACCGGCGCTCGCGGTCCGCAAGGTGTTACCGGTCCGCAGGGTGTGATGGGACCTCAAGGAATTCCCGGAGTTCAAGGCCCGACGGGCGCAACAGGTGCAACAGGGGCTGCCGGAGCCGCAGGTGCGCAAGGCCCTCAAGGTCCACAAGGCGCAACAGGTCCTGCCGGTCCGCAAGGTATTCAAGGTCCGACCGGTGCCAACGGTCCTGCCGGTGCAACAGGCGCAACAGGTCCTGCCGGTCCCGTAGGTCCGCAAGGCGCTCAAGGTGTGCAAGGGGTTCAAGGTGCAACCGGTGCTACAGGCGCTAACGGCGCAACAGGTGCTACAGGTCCACAGGGTCCCCAAGGTCCTGCCGGTCCCGCACAAGGCTTAAATGCATACGGCGGTGCTTATCATGATGATGAGCTGACGATGGATATTGAAGCCGGCTCCTGTAATGTAATTCCGTTAGAGCATGGCATGGATTTATTAAATGTGCTTTACGGTAATAACGCTTTAACGATTACCCAAAGCGGCACTTATGAAGTCACCTTTATTGTCAATCTAAATCCGAATGAAAAGGCTGAATTATCAGTATCTGTACGCAACCAAAATGCCAGCCTTCCTTCCTTGATTGTCACAAATAACCTCGCTAAAAACGAAAACAGCGTGTTTACCGCTCAGTCTTTGGTCACCTTAAATGCTCAAGACAAGCTGCAGCTTTGCATCAGTTCTTTACAGGAAGCCGAGATTTCCTTAAATAAAGGAGTCAGTGCATCTTTGATCGTAAAACAAGTGAATATGTAATAATAATTTATGAAGCTAATGAAAAGCGATACTCTTTTTCGAGTACCGCTTTGTCAACAATCTGAACCATGCGATAATCTCGCATGGTTTTTTGTTTCGGTCATTTTCTTTAATTTCGCATATAATGATTTTTTTTGTTTCACAGCAGTTGTTATAGTTTTATTCTAAATAAATTGCTCGTAATGATGCTCTTTGTATTTTTTTGCTTATCATTTTATGAGTCATTTTATTTCATGTATCGCTTTATCATTATGAATAGTCCAATTTTACATATTGTGATAGAATTAAAGCTATATTGGGATTTTACAACCTGAGGCGGTGTTGTTATAAAAAGGAGAGATACTCATGAAAAACAACGATATTCAAAAGCTTGAAAATTTTGATTTTTCAGCTTTTTTATACGATCTGAAAAAAGAATTAAATATAACTTTTAAGCAGATGGCTGAATTATCAGATGTTCCCTATACGGTTCTGTACAAGTATACGAGCGGTGCCAAACCGAGACCGTCTTTAAATGACTTTTATAAAATCATGCAGTTTGCGAACAAAAGCATTGACGACTTCTTTTTGAAGTTGTTGAAAAAGCCGCATTATTATGAACAGCTGCATTATTATTTTAATCATTTAAGTGAAGCGGAACTAGCTTTATTGAATAAACTGAATGAATTGGAGAATGAACATAAAGAACTGTTTTTAATGCATGTTTCAGATTTGCTTGATATGATGATTCAACATTAAGAGTATTTAACTCTAAAGAAAAATCATATAGACGATAAATGCGCAAATATGATTTTATCTATTTATATGAGTATGCTATACGGGAATGGTTTCATTTACCATTTCCATTAACTGAGTTAACATTCTTAACACAGACCCTTTTTTCTTTTCATCTAAGTGTGCCATCATTGCCATGATCTGAAGTTGCAGCGGATCGTCTCCGTCGTATAAATAGGAGTCGATGTGAATATTCAAGATAATGCATACTTGTAAGAATGTATCGGCTTCGGGGATCGCTCTTCCCACACACCAGCGATTGACGGTAGCCCGTTCTATCCCCAACATGGAAGCTAATTCTGCTTGTGTCATATGATTTTGCTTTAACCCGTTTTTTATAATTGTCCTAATCTCCGTATTAGCCATATAAACACCTCATATATATCATTGTATCTCCTGATGATTGTCTTTCTGATTGTTTAAATCATCTGACAGTCTTCTAATCAGCCTTCGATGTGTTTCCATGTCAGGCAAAGATTCATTCTATTTTCATATCATAGTTAATTGGTAAATTTTTCCTGTTTATTGTAACATAATCCGCCTTGTTTTTATACGGTATTGGATAAAATGATGATTTAAGTTTTATTACAGATCATGAAAGCTGTCATGGGACATAAGAATATGTGTGCATGTTTTTGATCGCGTTTGATCGTTTTCATGCGGGTGTAAAAATAAGCATATAAAAAAACGAGAGATGCTTAATGGATGCATTTCTCGTTATGGTTCATAAGTTACTTTTAAATGTTTTTTTAGTAATGTACTGTAATTAAGTTAAATGCGTGCAACCTTACTGTCAATCGCTGCTTGTGCAACCGCCTTGGCAATTACCTCCGCAACCTGTTTGTTTAAGGCACTCGGAATAATATAATCCACATTTAATTCTTCCTCACTGACTAAGGAAGCGATTGCTTTTGCGGCTGCGATTTTCATCGGTTCATTGATGTCTGATGCCCTTACATCAAGCGCTCCTCTGAAAATTCCCGGGAACGCTAACACATTGTTAATTTGATTCGGAAAATCACTGCGTCCGGTTCCGATAATATAAGCTCCGGCTTGCTTTGCTAAATCAGGCATGATCTCCGGAATCGGATTTGCCATCGGGAATACAATTGCTTTATCAGCCATAGACTGTACCATTTCTTTAGTGACAATATTAGGAGCCGAAACACCGATAAAAACATCAGCGCCCTTCATCGCATCGGCAAGCTTCCCGCTCAATCGACGTTTATTGGTAAGACCGACGATTTTCTGTTGGGTTTCGTTCAGATTAGCGCGTCCTTCGTACAATAAACCTCGTGTATCACAAAGAATAATATCTCCGAATCCCATTGCCAACAACAGTTGTGCAATCGACATACCGGCAGACCCGGCACCGTTAATGACAATATTTAATTCACCCATTGTTTTTTTGCTTAATTTTACTGCATTTAACAGGGCAGCCGCAGTCACAATCGCCGTTCCGTGCTGATCATCGTGGAATACCGGTATATCGCAAAGTTCTTTTAAGCGTCTTTCAATTTCAAAACAGCGCGGTGCCGCAATATCTTCCAGATTGATCCCGCCGAAGCTGCCTGCAAGCAAGGAAACAGTACGAACAATTTCTTCCGTATCTTTACTGCGAATACATAAAGGAATTGCATTAATATCACCGAATTCCTTGAATAATACACACTTACCTTCCATTACCGGCATGCCTGCTTCAGGACCAATATCGCCAAGTCCCAGTACCGCAGTACCGTCGGTGATTACTGCGACACAGTTGCCTCTTCCGGTATACTCGTATACCTTGTTAATATCCTTTTGAATTTCCAAACACGGCTGTGCAACTCCCGGTGTATACGCCAATGAAAGATCATCTCTTGTTTCAATTTTCATTTTTGCGACGGTATCCAGTTTACCTTTCCACTGCTTGTGCAGGCGCAGTGATTCTTTTGCGTAATCCATAAAAATCCTCCTGTTTTTGTTTTCCCTTTTCCTTATATAATATTCCTATAGAACATTCCTATATAATATTTCTTTAGAACATCTCTATATAATATTCTTGTTTACAGTTTACTGTATGAATATTATTATAGATTATATATTATTCATAAACGATTATATTACTCGTTTTGACGTTTTATATTTTACCATTATTTCAATCGGATTTCCATGTTTATTTTTAATGTAAAATCATACCTGTTTGTATATAAAAAAGGATGATCGCGTCATCCCGTTCTTTATTATTTCTCTTTCTCGCTTACGATAATCTCTCCGTTATCGGAATCGAGCATGATTCTTTCCGCCCTTTTCACAAAGCGTTTATAATAAAATACCGTATAAATATTGGCAATACCGTCTAATATTAATAAAAAGCTGAAATAATTTTCTAACAGCGAACCTAAATCAAATAGTACGAGTACAATTCCTAAAATTGCCGGAATCAGTGATAAGCATAAATGACATAACCATTGCTTATCCTTCACCCTTAATAAATTCATACTGTATTGCAGACGCAGAATACTGTCAAGTACCACTAAAACGCCGATCACGGGACGGTAATAATCGACAATGTAGTCTGCTTTAAAGGTGACGACTAAACCGCCGAATACCAATAATAATCCGAAAGAAAAAGTAAAATCTTGCGGTTTCATATAATCCTTTTTTAATAAGTAAATAAGTATCTGAAGAATTCCGACAACCGCAACGGCAATACCCGCCACTTTGAAAAAGCTCAGAAATTCACTTGCCTGCACTTGATAGGAAACAAATGCAAAAATAAAATAAAATGCAGATAATACGAGCAGTTTCCAATTTTCTATTTTTATATTCATATCAATCTACCTCTGTTTCTTTCATCATCATACCATGAGAAACAGTTTTAAATCAATAGGAAATGCACATTTAATGTTTATATGAATTTATAACATTTCATAACAGTTCATAAGAAAAGCCGAGTCGTATTTAAATAAGAAACATCTTCTTACGACGCAGCTTTCTTTTCATCAGCTTTTCATTGGTAAGCCGATTGTATTCTGTTCTTATGCAGTTTTGAAGATGAATGAATCTTATTTTATTTATTCATCAGACAACTTCATAAAGAAAGTCAGTAAATATAAACCGCTTAATGCGACCAGTGCGTATACAATACGTGATAAAACAGTCATTGTTCCGAATAAATATGCGACTAAATCAAATTCCAGCAGGGCGATCAAACCCCAGTTAATACAGCCGATAATTGCGATTGCTAACGCTATTCCTTTTATGAGTTTCATAATTTACCTCCTAGTTTCCGCCGGGACCGTCTTGGCGTTTTCTTTCATCAGGATAATACTTTAAATTCGCATTGGTCCACTGATTATTGCCCGCGTCTTTTTTATTGTTCTGCTCCTTCAGCAAATCTTTTTTTCTATGTGACATCATCATACCTCCTGCTAGTAGTATGCGGCAAATTGTATAAATTAATAAGAGAAAATGATTTTGTTTCATTCATAAAGTGCGAAATACAGATTTAATACTCTATAATACTCTTTTGTTAATTGCATTTATAGTTCTTGCTTGACTTTTTCCTGTTTTGGTATAATATTTAGTATGCTAACAGTTAGGCTGCTAAATATGATGGTTGAATATTTTTTCGCATAATACACCACATGAAAAAGCTATCACGCAGATGATAAAAGCAGCTATCGCAGATTGATGAATGAAAGTCGATAAGGAAATATGTAAAGAATTACGTAAGGAGAATGTTATGGATACACCGCTGCATATATTATTGTTTAAAGTTTTTCATATCCATCGCAAGCAAATGCTAAGCGATATGCATAATTACGGTTTATATCCGGGACAGCCGAAAGTACTCAGATATATCAATGCGCATAAAGACAGCAAACTGAGTGAAATTGCCAAAGA
The DNA here is from genome assembly GCA_947569705.1 of uncultured Erysipelotrichaceae bacterium. Classification (GTDB taxonomy): domain Bacteria; phylum Bacillota_I; class Bacilli_A; order Erysipelotrichales; family Erysipelotrichaceae; genus C-19. The sequence goes on along the minus strand of CANOSP010000003.1, from coordinate 6,742 downwards.
ATGTGATATTGAATGTGCGACTGCCAGTAAGATATTGGATGGCTTGACTGATAATGAGATGGTGATGCGTCATATAGATCCGAAAAACAAGCGGGCTTTACAAGTTAATATCACAAAGAAAGGGCAAAAGGCTCTGTCGTTATGGGAAGCTCATTGCAAAGAGATTGAAGCTGTCGCCATGCAGGGATTTGATGAATCAGAAATTCTTCGATTTAAACAAGATATGATCCGTATTTATGAAAATCTGAGCGATAAGAAAATATGATGAATTAAGATGTTGTATCGTATGGTATAAGGTGAAAGTTATATTCATTCGTTCATATCTATTAAGCTATTGGTTCATGTATATCTAGTTATTAGTCCTATGTATTTAAGTTAATATATATAAGGAAGGAGAATTTCGATGCTGAAGCGTTTATATCCGTATATGCATAAATATCAAAAGCATTTGATTCTAGCGTGCTTATGTGTAATTGCGGAGACTGTTTTTGAATTAATTATCCCCGTATTTATGGCTGATTTAATCGACATCGGGGTTTCCGAGCATAATTCTTCAATCATTGCGGAAAAAGGGTTATTAATGTTGGGATGTGCAGTTTGTTCTTTAATCCTCGGTATTTTATATGCTCGCTATGCGGCACAGGCGGGTCAAGGATTCGGCGCACAATTAAGAGAAGCGCAATTCGCAAAAATTCAAGCCTTCTCTTTTTCTAATATCGATCATTTTTCCTCTGCTTCTTTAATTACGAGATTAAGCAGTGATACGGCAATTCTGCAAGGAGCAGTGTCGAACGGTATTCGTCCGCTTGTTCGCTCTCCCGTTATGATGATCAGCGCTTTGGTGTTTACGTTTATGATTAACCTCAAACTTGCCTGTATCTTTTTAATCACAATGCCGATTTTAGGTATCGGATTATGGATCATTGTCACAAAAGTAGCACCCTACTATCGACAGATGCAGAGTGCTGTTGATCAAGTGAATGTCGTCGTACAGGAAAACATTCATGCCATACGCGTTGTGAAGGCTTATGTCAGAGGCGATTTTGAAAAAGCTAAATTTACGAAGGTCAGTCGCGATCTTCAATCGGTATCTGTCCATGCTTTCGCGACATCGGTTTGGAATCTTCCGTTGTTTCAAGCTGTGGTATACGCCACAATGGTTGCTCTTTTATGGTTTGGCGGAAACATGATCTTTGAAGGCTCTATGAAGGTCGGAGAATTAACCGGTTTTCTGAGCTATGTCTTGCAGATATTGAATGGCTTAATGATGCTTTCTAATGTATTTTTGATGCTGACACGAAGTATGGCAGGTGCTGAACGTATTCTTGAAGTATTGGACGAACCGATCACAATGACGGATCCTAAGCATAGTAACTTGTGTATTACCCAGGGGAATATTGTTTTTGATCATGTGAGTTTCAAATATCAGGAAAATGCCGCAGAAAATGTATTAAGCGACATCTGTCTTTCCATATCATCCGGAAGCACAATCGGTATATTGGGCGGAACAGGAGCTGCAAAATCAACATTGGTTCAATTAATTCCGCGTCTTTATGATGTCAGTGAAGGTAGAGTTATAATTGACGGTCACAATGTGAATGAATACTCTCTGTCTCATTTAAGAGATGCGGTCGGAATGGTACTGCAAAAGAATACTTTATTTTCGGGAACAATCAGAGATAATCTTTTGTGGGGTAATCATACGGCTGATGAGCAGGAGCTGTCATGGGCAATGCAATGTGCCTGTGCCGATGAGTTTGTCAATGCTTTTCCGGATGGTCTTGATACGCATTTGGAACAAGGCGGTGTTAATTTATCGGGCGGACAAAAACAGCGTCTTTGTATTGCAAGAGCATTATTAAAGCATCCCAAAATCTTAATCTTGGATGACTCCACAAGCGCTGTAGACAGCACTACCGAACAATCGATCAAAACTTCGTTTCATAAATTGAGCGATACTACTGTGATTATTATCGCTCAACGTATCAGCAGTATCATGGATTGTGATCAGATTGTTATTCTTGATGACGGATGCATCCATGCAGTAGGAACTCATGATCAATTACTTAAGGACAATCTGATTTATCAGGAAATATATCAGTCGCAAAAGGAAGGGGCGATGTTATAATGAAACAAAACAACTCTCATCAAGCGCCTTCCGATAAACTGACTACCCTGCGCTGTTTTATTCCTTATTTGGCAAAATATCGGTTTTCCTTTTGTTTCATTGCCTTTCTAGTGATATTCAGTGCAGCAGTAAATTTATACGGCACTTATTTGATTGCGCCGATCATTAATCATTATATCTTACCGCATAATTATGACGGATTGCTTCAGGCAGTGTTGTTTATGTGTGGGATGTATGCACTGGGTGTCGTCAGTACCGCGGTGTATAAACAGCGTATGACACGGATTGCTCAAGCGGTTATTTTTGATATACGCGCTGATTTGTTTGATCATTTACAGACGCTGCCGTTGGAACTTTTTGATACACACACTCACGGTGATATTATGTCGCATTTTACAAATGACTTAGATGTGCTTCAAGATGCCTTCCATAATTGCTTTGATAATATTATTCAAAGTTTCACGATTATTTGCGGTACATTGATTGCGATTTTTATTTTGAATTGGAAGCTGTCTTGTATCGTTGCGGTGTTTATGTTGATGATGACTTGCTTGATTCAGTTTTACGGAAAACGCAGTAAGCATTATTTCCGAATCCAACAAAAAGCAATGGGAACATTAAACGGTTTTATCGAAGAGATGATCGAAGGCAGTAAGGTTGTTAAGGTGTTTCAACATGAAGAACAGTCCATGCAGGATTTCAACCGACACAATGAAACGCTGCGCCATGCCTCAGCTCAAGCCTTAACATATGCAGGACGCACCATTCCTACAGTCGTGTCGCTTTCTTATGTCAATTATGCGATCGTTGCGTGTATCGGCGGTTTCTTTGTCCTTGCCGACCAGCTGCAGCTTGGCGAGTTATCTGCATATCTAATTTATGTACGTCAGACTGCTATGCCGATCAATCAATTTACACAACAGCCGAATTTTATTTTAGCTGCGTTGGCAGGGGCACAGCGTATTTTCACTTTAATGGGGCAGCTTTCGGAAACAGATGAGGGTAAAGTCACACTTTCGCAGGTGAAATCAAACGCTGACGGTCAAATCTGTGAATGTGATACTCATACAGGTCAATGGGCGTGGCGACATCCGCATGAAGACGGTGTTGAATATGTTCCCCTTGCCGGTGATGTACGCTTCCGCAATGTCATATTCGGTTATCGAAGTGATCAAGAGACTTTAAAGGGAATCAGTTTATACGCAAAGCCGGGGCAAAAAATAGCCTTTGTCGGAAGTACCGGAGCGGGAAAAACAACCATCATTAATTTAATTAATCGTTTTTACGATATTTCAAAGGGCAGTATTACATATGATGGGATTGATGTGAAGCTGATACGCAAGGTTGATCTGCGTAAGTCTATCGCCGTTGTATTACAGGATACGCATTTGTTCAGTACAAGCATAATGGAAAACATCCGTTACGGGAATTTACAGGCGAATGACGAACAAATCATTGAAGCGGCTAAATTGGCAAATGCGCACAGCTTTATCAGGCGCTTGCCGCAGGGTTATCATACACAGGTACAAAGTAATGGTTCAAACCTATCACAGGGACAACGGCAGCTATTGGCAATTGCTCGTGCAGCAGTGTGTGATCCTCCGGTGCTTATTTTAGATGAGGCTACCAGTTCTATAGATACACGAACAGAACAGTTGATTGAAAAAGGGATGGATCAGCTAATGGAAGGGAGAACAGTATTCGTAATAGCGCATCGTTTAAGCACGGTACATAATGCGGATGCAATTATTGTACTGGATCATGGCAAAATCATAGAGCGTGGTTCCCATGAGGAATTGATTCAAAGAAAGGGACGTTATTTTCAATTATATAACGGTCAATTTGAATTGGAATAGCTATATAATTGAATGTACTTAGTAAAAATATTAAAACCGTTAGCTTATGGCGTATTCTGCCAAAAAGTTAACGGTTTTGTTTAGAAAACTCTTTTGAGTTTAACTGCATCATTTAAAAGTACAAAAGACATTTCACAGTTTGAAATGCCTTTTGATTAAAGGGGGTAGTAAGGGTGCAGATAAATCTGCATCCTTACCGGGTTTGTCTGTTTTTCACAGACCATGAATATTCTGGGCACCTTCAAGGGCTTAACCCCTGACAGCTAAGACATCTTGCTACAGACACTTTTCATCCACTGAAAAATCAGGAATATTGATATTGTTGGGGGTAAATCCTATAAGCAAATGTCTTAACCGCTATTGCTCCCCCAGGTAACAAATCTCCCCCGGGGATATGGTTGCCTCCCCGTAGCGTCCTTCTCTAATGAAAGTTTATATTAGCAAGTGATAGCTGCTGTAGATCTGATGCCAGCTACTGCAGAATCTCCATTAGAGCTATTGTTAGCTGCCATGCTTGCGATAGCACCGCATAAGCATAAACCACAGATTGCAGAAATGACTAATTTTTTCATATCGTTCTCCTTTTCTTAAATAACTTATTCGGAGTTGATGGCGCCATCATTTCCACGACATAATGATAAAATAATTATCGCCTTTATTCAATGATATTGGCTCCAATTAAAGTTGATTTGAAAATCAGCCAGTTTTCGCTTGTTTTTGGGTATCGACTTCAATTCAGATTTATGTAAAATGATATAAAATCAAGAAAAATCGTCCTTGATAACAATCGAGTAGGGCAAATTTAATTGCCCTCTCACACCACCATGCATGCCGTTCGGCACATGGCGGTTCGTTTCAAATTCAAAGTATGTTGCTTCGTGTAATAATCTAAACAACTTACTAATCCTTTTTGGGCTAGTTTTTCTTTGCTGATTGCTCTTGCTACACATGTTTTCGTTACTATCCATTGATACTTATTTCCCATGTAGGATGTCTGTCTTGCTAAATCTTTTCCAATTCCAAGTTTCTGTAAGCCCCACTGCCTTTTGCTTGGCACTTTCCACTGCTTCCAGATTATCACTCGCAATCTTGTTCTCAAATGGGCATCTATCTTTTCCATATATGTTTTCATATTACATATCGAAAAATAGTTTATCCACCCTCTGATTACTTGATTCAGCTTTCTGATTCTCTCTTCCATTTTCATAGAGTTTTTCCTTATCGTAAGTCTTTTCAGTGCTTGTTTGAATTTCTTTATACTGCTTTCATGTGCTCGCAGTTTCCATGTTCCTATGGTTTTATCGTGGTAGAATCCAAAACCTAAATACTTCAAATCATTAGGCTTTGTGATTTTCGTCTTTGTCATATTGACTTTTAATCCGAGTTTTCTTTCTATCCACGATGTTATACTGTACATCACTCGTTTGGCACTTGCTTCACTTTTTACTGTAATTACACAATCATCTGCGTATCTTGTGAAATGTAATCCTCGTCTTTCCAGTTCTTTATCCAATTCATTTAACAGAATATTACTTAACAGCGGTGATAAATTTCCACCTTGTGGTGTTCCTTTCTCGCTTTTTTCGTATTTTCCGTTTTCCATGATTCCCGCTTTCAAATATTTTCTGATTAACGATTCTGTATCTCCGTCATTTATGATGATGTGTACATAGCTCATCAGTTTGTCTTGCGGTACATTGTCAAAGAATTTCTCAAGGTCTATGTCTACTATCCATAGATATCCATCATTGATATATTCTAATAGCTTCATGACTGCCATTTCACAACTTCTTTTTGGTCTAAATCCATAACTGCTTTCTGAAAAGTGTTCCTCACATATAGGACTTATTATCTGTACCATTGCTTGTTGAATAACTCTATCCATTACCGTTGGTATCCCTAGATTTCTTGTTCCGCCGTTCGGTTTTGGTATCTTTATTCTTTTCACCGGTTGTGGTCGATATGTCCTACTTACGATTTGTTTCTTGATACTTTTCCAGTTGTCTTTTATGTATTGATTCAGTTCCTCTACGCTCACTTCATCAATTCCTGCACTACCTTTATTGGCTTTTACCTTTTGGTATGCTTGGTTCATGTTTTCTCTGTCAAGTATCTTGTTTAATAACTCCGACATACTTTGTGTGCTCCTCTCCTTTCCGCTTTTCCATGATTTATCCTACGTTTATGAGTTCTTGGCTTCATTTACGTTTCCGCTGTTTCTCTGTCGGACATTCATAGAAAACATACATTTGTGTTGCACGATTGATACGTTCGGTCCTTCAGTGTTTCCACCTACTATGACCTCTGCTGACTTCTCATTGTTCGTTGTTACTACTCCTCACTGCACGTCGTTCTACGTCTCGCTATTGAGCCAATGAGACCTCACGGGATAAGTCCGTATTCTTTCCTCGTCTACCCTCCTGATTTACATACATGGGTTACGGCTATCTTTTGGGCTTCGTTGTTTCTTGCCAACTTGCCCGCCATATATGCCTTATTATCAGGTTTCTGTTCGTAGGGCTACGATTTCGCTATGGCTTCTTCTCTCCCATACCTCGCGATATGAAACTTGCCAGTCGCTATTTAGTTCGTTGATAGCTACGCCTTTGTGGACTTCCACCACAGAATACGGGCATGCCCGTCATACAAAAAAACAGCAAAGTTTAACGCTTCGCTGTTCTTCTGAAGTATAATTTTTTCTTATTTAACTCTTCCGGTATCTTCACCTTATCTCTGTATCTGACAATTAATTTATATC
>CANOSP010000002.1 GCA_947569705.1 uncultured Erysipelotrichaceae bacterium | reverse complement strand
AACCTTTATCACAGATGAATTATTAAGATATGCGATCAGTAATGATAAGCAAGAGTTAAACAAAGATAACAACTGTGTAGTAGGACCTGATGGAAAACCGAATACCAATGATGAAGTATGCGGATTGCCGAGTGAAGATGGGACACAACCTGAAAAGAAACCTGACGGCAGTGTGGAAGTACCTGACGGCGGTAAAGTAGAGTTCCCTAATGGAACAGAGATTGATACACCTGATGGGGCGATCATTCACCCGGACGGATCAGTCACATTACCGGATGGAACCGAGTATGATCCAAACGGTAATAAGAAGCCGGGCGATACTTGTGTGGTAGGACCTGATGGAAAACCAAGTACCGGAGATGAAGTATGCGGAAAGCCAAATGAAGACGGCAAGCAGCCTGAGAAGAAACCGGATGGCAGCGTGGAAATACCTGATGGCGGTAAAGTAGAATTCCCTAACGGAACAGAGATTGATACACCAGACGGCGCAATTATCAAACCTGATGGAACTGTTGTATTACCTGATGGAACCGAATACGATGCAAACGGTAATAAGAAACCTAATAAGCAATGTAAGCTTGACGGTGTTGAAATCAATGTAGATACCGATGGTGACGGTATTCCCGACATCAACCTTGATCTAAACAATGACTGTAAACCTGAATTAAATATCGACTTAGATGGCGATGGTATTCCCGATCTTGATGTAGATACCGACGGCGACGGAAAACCTGACATCAATATTGATAAAGATGGCGATGGTAAAGCTGATCTCAACATACTTGAAATCAAGTCATGGAAACCAAATAAAACAGTTACAGTGAACGGCTTTACTTACAATACGATGAGCGGATTAAAGCCAACTCTCAATATTGATACAGACGGTGATGGTAAAGCTGATCATAATATTGATACTGACGGAGATGGTAAAGCAGATAAGAATCTGTTAGATGACAGTTATAACGGCGCAGGTTTTAACAAAAATCTAGGCGGAGCGAATACCGGAGACAATACCAAATGGGCATGGTGGTGGATCTTATTAATCATCACATCAGTCACAATGATTTATGCACAGTATAAAAAAAGAAAGTCAAGAAGATCTAATCATAAAGATACATTTCAATAAGAAAATGTCTAAAATGGTAGACAATTAAGAACAGGTGTTTTTGAATTAAAAACGCCTGTTTTTCTATTCAGAAACATATATTTCAATAACTTTTTCCTATCTCTATTAATGTCTACTTTTAGAAACATGGAGAAAGGATGGTTGATATGAAAAAGATTGGTTATCTTATCAGTATCTTTGCGTTAGTGGTAATCAGTATACCGATATTTAACAATAATAATGATAAGATAAATGCGGCAACGAATTATGCGGCAGGTAAAAAGGTATATATCGGTAATGATACCTATACCGTGATTGATTCAGGCACAATGACTTTACTAAAGAACACTGCGACAGATGCAGGAGAAGTAACATGGAATGACGCAGTGGCTTCATTAGATACATTGGCAGATAATTACGGTGAATTAGGAAGTAAAGCAGTGTCAGGAAAATTCAAATTGCCAAAGACAAGTGATTTAACGAATGTTATAAGTTCCGATCAAACATCACTTGTTAATATTGATGCGATTAACAGTGATTGGTGGCTTGGTGATGAATCGGTGGATAATCGAAGTAAGTTTGTTGGGGCAGATACGAATTCTTTGGTCACTGATGTTAGTATTGTGAAAAATGTAATTGATAAGACATCTGCTGTATGTAACTTGGATCAAACTGTAACCGAGCAAGGCATTAAACCAACAAATACAGGAAGTGATCCGTCCACCGAAGAATCTATTACAATTTTACAAGCAGAAGTTAATTTTGTAGGTGGTTACTCCTTTGCATATTATACAGGTGGACTAAATGTGTATACTGATAGTAATTGCAAAGTACCAAGAACGGGTTCGCAGCTTGTTTATTTACCGGCAAAAGTAACTATAGATGACACTAAGCTACCTTCATCATTCATCACCGAGATAACTGACGATAGCATCTTCCCATATATTGGCTTAACACAAGGGGGATTGGATGAATGGCTTATGGATTTTGCAAAGGATCCTTCATTAGAATATGATAAGTTCTTACCTTTAATTACTGATACTAATTGCCATACAATAGAAATCCCTCAAGAAGTACAAAGTACGGCAACAATAAAGAGTTTTCGAATCGCGAATCCTCCCATGCAAGTTTCTGCATCTAATTTAAGTGAAGAAACTATACCGGTGACGTGTCCCGGTCATGAACAAACGGCGGGTACATCATCAGTAAGACCTCTACTTACTTTAGATAAAAGTAAGATTGCCTACTCCAGTACCTCTAAACCTACTTTTAACAGTAATGCTAGCTTAACGAATGCTGTGCCGATGGTTGACGGTAATAATGCTTATCTTACACTTATTGATTCTGATTTAGGTATTGCACTGGATTCCGGTGATTCCAATGTGAGTGGAAACAAACTGAAAGCGAAAAGAGAGAATCCACTTGTTTCTATTCCTGTTTCCTTAAGCGGTACTACTTCAGGTTCTCGTTATGTCAGTGCTGTGGCGGAAACAAATAACGGTCTTAGATATAATGTCTTAGGTCAAGTAAACGGTTCTAAAGGTACTGTTCAACTCGATCTGACATCGCTAAAGGATTTCCAAACATCTACGGAATTCAATGTGACGCTTTATCAAGAAGTAGATGAAGGTACGAATACTACCTATCGCGGTAACGGGAAAGAAATCACGATTGAAATAGAAGCAGCTCCTATTACAAACATCTCTTTCGCTGATAACTATCCAAGCGGTAATACAGAATGGTCTGAGGGAGATGCAGGGATTACTACTGTCGGGGATATTGTCGGCTCCTTCTCTTTCACAGGCGGAACGAGCGGTACAGTTGATCCTACAAGCGGTAAGGATTATCAGAAATATGAAATCGTTGATTCTTCAGGTAATCCAATCTCTGATACTTACTTCAGAATCAATAATGATGAATTGATTCTAAAACAGAAGCTGACTGAAGGAAGCTATACCTTTTATGTAAAAGTGACTGATAACGCAAATGAAACATTTAAGAAAGAGATTACGATCAATGTAAAGAGTAAACCTGTTACGATTGATGATTCTAATAAAGGTCAATTCTATGAATTTCAATTAAGTGACGGGTCTATCGCTGACATCTCTAAATGGCAGAAAGAGAATATCATTATTCATCCGAAACACAGTGAGTACAATAAGATGAAAGTGAATAACGGTACTTATCAAACAGGAGATCATACGTATTCTACTGAAGGAGAGAATACTGTCTCTTTAAGCTTTCAAAAAGGAAACAGTGCCACAACCAATACAATCGAAGAAACACTGAAGATTGATAAAAGTGATCCTGAAATATCAAGTGTGGAATTCAGTGAAGACGGTTCAGTGAAAAGTGAAAGCAATGGGACTTTCCAATATCTGTTTAAAGAAAGTGCTGATATGAAGATCAGTGCAGAAGACGGTGAAAGCGGAATCGGACGTTATGTGATTAAAGCAACACCGTTAAAGAAAGACGGAACAGTTGATTCAAGCAAACAACCGATTACTTATGACACTCCCTCTACTGATACAACCTTGAATTATTCCTTATCTAAACAAGGCTGTTATTTGATTGAAATCAGTGTAGAAGATCAAGTAGGACATAAAGTAAGCTATGATGCTAAAAAGATCAAGATCAGTGATCAAACCATCTCATTAGAAGTCAAAGGCTATTTGAATAATAATACCAAACAGCCTTATAACGAAAAGAACTGGACGAATCAAAGTATTACCTTAAGACTGAAAGCAAGTGATGATTCAACTTTAACCAACCAACAGATCAGCTTTGATCAAATCACATGGCAGGCAATGACAAACGGTAATTATACAATCCCGAATACAACCTCGATTGATGATGAAACGTATTATGTGAAAGCTACCAATGTGGATGGAGATGAAATCACAGCGAGTATTAAGATCAAGCTTGATGTGGATAAGCCTGAAGCATTAAAGATCACTTATCAGGAAGTAAAACAAAGTGCCTTGAGATCTTTCTTAAGAGCGATTACGTTTAATCAAATGTTCAATAAAGAACAGGATGCGAAGTTTACAGCGAATGATACATTAAGCGGAATCGATTATTATGAATATGAGATCAGAGAAAAAGACAGTGAAGGAAACAATGTCGGAAATGCGAAAAAAGGCAAAGGAAGCAGCTATCGCTTATCAGGAGACAAGAACTATGAAGTCAAGGTGAAAGCCTATGACAAAGCAGGAAATGCCAGTGAAACAGTGATAGAACAAGTACAGGTAGATACAAAACCACCTGTAATCAGCGGAGTAAAGGATAAGAGTGAGTATAAGTATTACTATTTACCGAGATATATCAAAGTACATGATGAAGTCAGCGGCTTATCATACAGTGAATATAACAAAGGCGGAAATACCGTAACACTTGAAGATAATGTAGAGACAAAGATTGATGAAATCGGAGAATATGAGGTTTATGCGGTAGATAATGTTGGGAATGAAATCACAATTACATTCAAGATTGTACCATTACCTGATATTGAAACAGAGATTGACGGAAGTGATGAATCAAAAGAAATCATTGATCAAGTAATAGAAGAACTGGAAGACATCAAAAACAAGATTGATGAAACAGAGAAGAAAGACATTGAAGACTGGATCAAAGATTCATTAGAGAAATGGGAAAGTTCAAGAAAGAAAGTCATAGAAACCGATGACAAGAGTGCCAAGGTAGAAGGACAGGGAGAAACCAGTTTTGATCCTAATTTAGAATTGATCGTAGATGATATAACAGAAAGCAATCTACCTGAATTACCGAGAAAAGCAATCAAAGTGTATGATGTATATTTACAAAAAGGAAATGTAAAGGTACAACCGGACGGAAGTATTAAGGTATACTTACCGTATATAGAAACACCTGAAACACTGGGAGATGCGATGGGCGGAGCGAACAATGATGTCACCGCAAAACCGATTGTCTATCAAATTGATGAAAAGGATAGAGTAACAGAAATCAACAGTAAAAAAGAAGGCAACTTCGTAACGTTTATCACCGATCAATTAATGAGATATGCGATCAGTAATGATAAACAGGAAATCAATAAAGACAACACTTGTGTAGTAGGACCTGATGGGAATAAGAACAGCGGAGATGAGGTTTGTGGGATAGCGAGTGAAGACGGCAAGCAGCCGGAGAAGAAACCTGACGGCAGTGTAGAAGTACCGGAAGGCGGAAAAGTAGAATTCCCTAACGGAACAGAGATTGATACACCTGATGGGGCAATCATCAAGCCGGACGGAACTGTTGTATTACCTGACGGTACCGAGTATGATTCAAACGGCAATAAGAAACCCAATAAACAATGTAAGCTTGACGGTGTTGAAATCAATGTAGATACCGATGGAGATGGTATTCCTGACATCAATCTTGATCTAAACAAAGATTGTAAGCCTGAATTAAATATTGACTTAGATGGTGATGGTATTCCCGATCTTGATGTAGATACTGACGGAGATGGCAAACCGGACATTAATATTGATAAGGACGGCGACGGTAAAGCAGATCTCAACATTCTTGAAATCAAGATATGGAAACCAAACAAAACCGTAACAGTAAGTGGCTTTACTTACAATACGATGGGCGGATTAAAGCCATATCTGAATATCGATGCGGATGGTGATGGAGAAGCCGACTATAATATCGATACAAACGGAGACGGTATTCCGGATAAGAATCTGTTAGATAATAATAACAACAGTGATAACGATTCTGAATTAAAAAAGAATCTCGGTGGTGCGAATACCGGAGACAATACTAAATGGGTATGGTGGTGGATCATGTTAATTCTAACTACAGCAACCATGATTTACGCACAGGTTAAGAAAAGAAAATCTAAGCATAAATAAAGATTATTTATTCATATTACTAAAAAAAGAGCTTCGGCTCTTTTTTACAGTCAAAACGATTTCATGTAAATATGTTTTGTCATACAATAAAATATCAATCTTTATTAATTAGCCTGCTTAAAAACATTCGTTTAGTCATTGTAATTTGAATAAAACAGCACTTAATAACAGTAATACAGAAAGCAACCATGAGTCACAAAAAAAAGACGATGAACTATTTAATCAGTTTTTTAAGAATAAGTAACGGGATAACAAGCACCAAAAACTCATCATACAAAATGTATATTGCCTTTCTGAACTTTTACTGCACTTGTCGCATCCATGAACCTTGATAAACTGCTTTGTTTATTCGGCAATAACTTGGAGTGCATAATCTTAACTGTAAGCAACACCTATATCGACACAGGAGAGTATGCACATAAATGATTACAGCAAAATCACAGCCTTATACTGCCGTATTATAAAGTCCGCTGAGCTACAACGACCGTATAGCGATCCGTGTCAATTGTAATCCCTGTTTCCTTAAAATTGTTTTTACGCCAAAAATGCTCAGCCTGCGGATTGCCTTTCACCCAACCAAGTCGGACGTATGAAAGCCCGATTTCTCTCAGATAGCGGCATAAAGCGTTAATAATGTCGCTTCCAATCCCGGCATTCTGAATCGATGCCGCTGTCATAAAAAAACCGATAAAACCAGTTTCTTCATCGGGATAACCCATAATAAAATCCATTACGGCAATCAATTCTTCCCCTTTATAGTACCCTATATAATACTTGTCGCACATTTCTTTATTCGGCGGCAAAGCTTTCATATCATCCAGAATACTCTGTTCACTCACAAAGGGCGGACAATATTGGTAATACAAGTTGTTTTCACTGCACAGCGAATAAATATCTGCCACGTCAGCTTTTCCAAGGCGGCGTACAGTATAATCATTGGAGAAAAAGAATATATCCATTTTCGTTACCTCTATAAATTTCGATTTATCGGTTTGTACCGAAGAAAATTATACCATAGCCATCTACGAGAAACAATTATTGCTCTACATCCGTTTTGTCTATCCATACGGTCAAGATACAGTAGTATTGTTTCATAAAGTACGCGAAAACACAGAGCAGGGTTTTAAACTGCCTATCCACGAAACACTGCATTGAAAGGTTGCGTCAATAACTCAAAAATGCATTTAACAAAACACTTTAAACAATCAATAATACTTAAATATCGACAATTCGCAGACATTGTTTTTTTAATCAACATAAAGTTGTTTTTTTGTCATAAAATATTCGATCATTTATTATTGCTTGATTTAAACTTTTGGGAATACAGGTAATTCATATGTTTGGCATAGTAATTGAATCAATGCATCTTTATTCATTTTTCTGATACCAAGTTGTTTTAAATTCAATTCTTCTTTATTCAAGTTTTGTATGAATTGAGACATATCTTCTTTAATCTCATCAGAAAGGTTGATTTCAGTAATTTGTGTTAATAACATAGATAATCGAATAACGTCATTTTTATGTTTCTTAATATCTCTGCTGTCAACATGTTCACCACGTTCTTTTCGCTTTGTTAAAGCTATCCATGCTTTCGCTTTAAACGGAATCATGTGTTCAGCTTTTAATACAGATACACCGTCAATCATTGTTAGTCCGTCTTTAAGAAAAGAATAATAATGATCATCTAATAAAATAGCTGATAAGCTTGATATTTCATCATCCACATGGATAGGTACAATATTTTGATCTGACTTTGGCAGAAACCAATTCTGTTGCTTTGAAAATAGTTCTATCATCTCAGGATAACCGGATGATTGAGGTTCGTAAAAACGATAAAACTCTGTTTTTCCGCTACCTTTATTGATATGCTTGTAACCGGCTTCTTGTACATACTTCCAAAACATTTCTCCAAACTCTTTCGATAATGCATCCACAATAAGTACCATATCAATATCTTTAGTCGCACGAAAATTTAACTCTCTGTCTGACATTAATAGTTCACATGCTGTTCCGCCGATAATGACATATTGGTTTTCAAATCCTTTAAAATATTGTTTAAATGAATCTATTCCGATCACACTAAGCTCCTTCCTTGTTTAATATATTTTCTAATAATCGCTCTGTTTCTATTTCCAGTCTTTCATCTATATGATCCAATAAAGAAATTATCAAAGATATTTTATCGATACTCTTTTGATCTTGACTAAACAATAGAGGATTATAATTCCATATCTGAAGCTTTGTTTGTTCTTCCTGTGAATAATAGTCTTTTTGTATATTAATTAGCTTACTGTTCACTTTATCAATCGCATATGTTTCCGATTTAGGCGGATTGATAAAGGTGTATTGACTAAGTACAAATTCACCTGCCGGAATCATATAATCATTTCGATCGGATTTTAAGATATAGCCTTGTTTTTGAACAGGTGATTGCAGATAAGCTTTCATCTGATGAAACAATTCAATTTTATTTAAGTGGGTCGTTAAATAAATTTTTCTTCCATCCTTATGTTCATCAAATAACTTTGTTGCACATAATTGCCGATATGCTCTTGTAAGTGACATATTGGAAACATGAAGTGTTGCTAAAGCTTCACTAATGTAGTATTCATTCGTATCTTGATATAAAATCCAAATAAATAAAAGCTGAGCAGTCAACGCTAACTTTTCAATCTTTGTATTCTCTTCACATGATTCATCAGTTAAAAGAGTTGTCATAAACGGTAAATAAACCATTTTATCTTTTATAATAAATGCGATTTTGTTTTCAAGAAGATTCTGTTTTCTGAAATTAGAAATAGAATCCAAATTTAAAAATACAGGTAAATTTTCAACTTCTTGTATGGTATTTATTTGTTTTTTTAATGCAGATAAATTAGGTAACTCTTCATGCGGCGTCAGTGATAAACAAAAGACATTATTGACGGCAGCTTTATGAATTGAAAAATTATTTAAGATATAAAACGGTAATTGATTCGTTTTATCCCAATCTTTTATATCTATTTCCAGTCCGAGTATATTAATTGCGTTCATTGTGTCACCACCATATTAACATTTGTTTATCTCATTTTAACACAGCAGTTGTTATAATGCAATTAATTAAAGTTAAAATAGTGTTTACGATAATAGAGCATGAAGATGCATGGCAGAAATTATGAAGCGTGCCGGATTCCTTTTTTACTATTCAAGACGATGCACTATTTAATCAGTTTTTTAAGAATAAGTAACGGGATAATAAGCACCAAAAACTCATCATACAAAATATATATTGCCTTTCTGAACTTTTACTGCACTTGTCGCATCCATGAACCTTGATAAACTGCTTTGTTTATTCGGCAATAACTTGGAGTGCATAATCTTAACAGTAAATAACACCTATTACCGTCACCCTGTTTGAACTTTTATCAGACCGATAATTTGAGTGGCAATATATAAGCATCAAAAAAGGCAGCTGCTGTTTGCCGGCGGCTGCCTTAATAAAGTGGACCTGTTAGAAACAAGTAATTTACTTTATGTTTAACTCTTTGCATTTTTCCTCTGCTAAGGTATGTCCTTGAGCACGAGCCGCTTTGTACCAGTGAATTGCCTCTTCCTGATTCAATTCAGTACCGATTCCTTCTTCGTACATCGCCGCTAAATTGTATTGAGCATCTCGATCACCGTGTATTGCCCCTCGTTCAGTCCAATAAAACGCTCGTTCTAAATCTTTTGCAACACCAATACCTTCTAAATAAAAATATCCAACCTGACATTCTGCTAACGGATAGCTTGTTTCCTCGGCTAATTTTAAATGTCCTTGAAAACACAGTTCAAATTGCTTGCTTTCCCAATACTTTTCGATAAGCTTATTGCAAATATCAAATTCTTCACAGGGTTTATAGTATCCGGCCATGTAGTTTTTTCCTCCTCGTTTTATGCGTTCTTTATCTAGTAAATTCCGATTTATCGGTTTGTACTTGAAAAAAGTATACCATAGCCTATTATGAAAAGCAATCTTCACTCTGCGCTGAAAGGTTGCGTCAATAACTCAAAAATGCACTTAACAAAAAGCTTTAAACAATCAAAAATTCATTGTCAATGTCAAAAAATATTTGATTAGCTATTGTAGTTTTAAGCAAAATAGCATATAATAATGGTGAAACGGTAAGAGCCTAAGAGTCACGGAAAAAGGGAGCCTGATCCGCTCCCTTTTTTTACTATTCAAGACTTAGGCATTACTTATTAAGTTTTCTTAATTCTTTAAGAATGAGTAACAGCGCTACAAGCACCAGAAACTCAGCGTACATGTTATATGTATCCTTTCTGAATTGTTAAAAACTCGGTAATCGCCTAAAAGTCTTGAATAAACCGCCATGTTTAACCTATCGGTGGTTATTTGAGGAAGCATACGCTTTCCCCCTTACCGCTGTAAAGCGGTACTGCAATTATATCATAAAAAAGGCGACTATTATACGATTATAAACAATTATTTATATTCATTATATTATCGATAAATAATTACAAAAAGTGTATTATCCCCCTTTGTTATACACATCAAACAATCATTTATACTAAAATATCAACAATTCGCAGATATTATTTTTAAAAATCAACAATACGTTGTCAGCGACAAAACACATACGATTTGTTATTGTAGTTTTAAACAAAATAGCATATAATAACAGTGACATAGTAAGAGCCTAAGAGTCACGTAAAAAAGGGAGCCTGGTACACTCCCTTCTTCTTTACAATTCAAGACTTAGGCATTACTTATTCAGCTTTCTTAATTCTTTAAGAATGAGTAACAGTGCCACAAGCACCAAAAAGGCAACGTACATCTAAGTATGTTGCCTTTTTGAATTTTTACAACACTTACCGTACTGAAACCGAGGCAATCGCTGCCTTGCGCCTGCCTTTAAAACATCGCCGATCGCAAAAGCGCTTTGCTCGCAAAAGAAATCAATAACGAAGCAACTTGAATGTAGATATTTCAGTCAAAACATGATAAACTTAGATAGATAAAAACGGGTTGGTGATGAAATGAAAGCCTTACTGCAAGACGGAAAAGCAATAATTATGAAAAAAGCAGGTGTTATCTGTTACTGCCTGATGTCAATACTGTTAATCAGTGCGGTTATATGGGGACAGGATGTATATGCACTGCTTCAAGGAACCACCGCATTCAGCGAATATGAATCATCCGTCAACACCACCGAAACCAACCGCCAGCTAAAGCACGCCTATATCCAAACCGACATTGAAATGATTACCGGTTCCTATGCTCAATACGGCAAGATCAAAGAGAATGAGATGCAACAAAAAACGGTATACTATCTCATGCCGATTAACAACGGTGAGTACTTTATAACAATCATCGCCCACGGTGATATTACCTCAGTACTCGATCAAATGGAACAGGCATTCTATAATTCCATCGGCAAAGAGGAAAAAGACTATCCCGAAAAAATCACCGTTACCGGCGGTTTCAAGCTTTTACAAGTAGAAGAAAAGTATTTAGCACTGGATTATTTCAAGAACTACGACAAAGAAATCAAATCCATGGAAGATTTAAACAAGCTGTGCAGTCCCTATGCGATCGTAATCGATCAAATTAATAATATCACGACAGACAGTCTTTGGACACTCTTGTGGCTGTGGATTTTTATCTTCACCCTCTTTATGATCGTCGCGGTGTTGTACTTCAGCGGCTATTTATTAAAACCGCTAAAAGCCGATATTCGCAAACTGTCAAATCGGGCCAGAGAATACATTGATGAAGATTATAAACAAGCAACACCGATTGAAAATTTAAAAATCGGTACCTACTGCCTGTATCAAAAACAACCGTTTACTATGCGGGTCTATGAATACGATAACTTTATATGGATCTATCAGAAAGAAACCATCGCAAAGAAAAAAGGCTGCTTTGAGGTATGTGCATACGATATTCAAGGCAATCAATATATACTGTGGCAGGGAGATCAACAAAAAACAGCCGAAAAACTGGCACAGCGAATCTTTGATCGTTCACATCATGCACTGCTCGGGTTTGAAAGCTTTATCTATGAATACTGGAAAGATCAGCCTGAACATCTGTATACAAAACTCAAAGAATTATCCTTAATTAACGAGAAAATCGCATTGGAACAAGAAAGAAATGCGATTTCAGAGAAAAAAGAATATCATTTCCATGATCATAAAAGTGCCATGCATCGAAAACACGGCAAAGAAGTGAAACGTAAAGTAAGAAAAAAAGGAAGGTGATCACATGAAGCTGATCATAGGACTGGGAAATCCCGGCAAACAATATGAACACACACGCCACAATGCCGGCTTTCGGGTGATTGATGAAATAGCGAAAGCATGGAATATCCAAGTAACAGAAAAAAAGTTTCAGGCACTCATTGCGACAACGAATAAAAACGGTGAAAAAGTGATGTTAATGAAGCCGCAAACCTATATGAACCTATCGGGAGATGCCGTAATTCAGGCAGTCAACTATTATAAAATAGATACAAAAGACATTTTAGTGATCTATGATGATATGGATTTAGCTGTCGGTATGATCCGATTAAGAGAAAAAGGAAGCAGCGGCGGACAAAAAGGCATGAAGCATATTATCTCCTGTCTGCACAGCGATGAAATCAATCGCATCCGTATCGGAATCGGTAAGAACCAACAGATCGATACGGTAGATTATGTATTAGGAAAGATACAAGGTGAAGATGCCGCGCTGCATCAGGCAAGCATCGAAAAAGCCAAAGACGCCGCTGTCTACAGCATCGATCACACCTTTAATGAAACTATGAATCGTTTTAATAAAAAGGATCGTTTAAAATGAAACTGTTAGAACAGTTTTACGACAATCCGGCAGTACAAGCCATCAATCATAAACAAACCGGATTAGGTAATTTATCACTGATTGAAGAAGCGGTTTTGATTGCGAGTGCCTATCAAAAACAACCGCAGACAATGTTAATTATTAAAAACAACCTATACAACGCGCAGCGCCTCTATGAAAAGCTTACCCCCCTTACCGAAGCACAGGTGCTGCTTTTCGGCGTGGAAGAATCATTAAGAATGGAGAAGATCGCTTCCTCTCCCGAATTAAGAGCAGCTCAAATGGAAACGATGGCGAAGCTTTCCACGCAAACGCCGCTGATCTGTATTACTCATGCGGCAGGGGCGATGAGACTGTTGTGTGATCCGAAGCAATTTCAAGCACATACCCTGCATTTTAAAACCGATGAAACATGTGATTTTGAAAACTGCAAACAAAAACTGTTTGAAGCAGGATACGATTTTGTCAGCCGTGTCGATCGTCCGTTGTGCTATGCCGCAAGAGGCGGTATTATCGATGTCTATTCAATGAATTACGATCATCCGATCAGAATTGAATTCTTTGATAACCTCATTGAAAGCATTCGCTTTTTTGATATATCGACACAGCGCACAATCCAAATCTTAGACGCTGCGGAAATCATACCGGCAAGTGAATATTTATTCAGCGAAGACGATATTTGCGAAATCAGTAAACAAGCACAGGAGTTATTAAGCAAAAATTTTAAAAAATTAAGCGGAAGTGCAGAACATCAGCTGAAATCAACCATCGAACAAGAGCTTTCCGATTTAAAGGCACATCGCAACAGCGGTGGTCTGTATAAATACACTGCCTTTTTAAAACAGCACTATACAATCATGGATTATATGCACAATCCGTATGTAATATTTTCCTCACAGGAAGAAATCAAACAGACAATAGCACATATTCAGGAAGAAACGATTGCCTATATACAAGAATTGAGTCAAGAAGGCTTGGCTTTACAGCGCTTTTCGTTATTTGCGGATCCTTTTCAGGAAGCGATGAAGCATCCGCATTTAATGATTGCGGTATTCACCGATATGAAGCATCCGATTACTTCACAGATCTATCCCCATACTCTCAGTGATCTTGATTTTCTTTCGACAATGGAAAAACTCTGCAAGCAGGCAGACACACAACATATTTTATGCGCCGTTGATGAAACGGAAATCAAGCAACTTGAGTCGTATTTAACAGATCATGAGCTTTCTTATACAATCCAAAGCGAACCGCAGCGTTTATCCAAAGGCATTACTTTGACAACGCAAAGTATGAACGAAGGCTTTTATGCCGTAAATGAAAACATTGCCGTCTATACCTCAAAAGAATTATTTCATAAAAAAGAGCGTCGAGTCCGTTACCATAATAAATTTAAAGACGCAGAGGTATTAAATGATTACTTAGAATTAGAAATCGGTGATTACATTGTTCATCATCAATACGGTGTCGGGAAATACATGGGAATCATAAACAAGGAAATTGACGGTGTTCATAAAGACTTTTTAAATATTGTCTATAAGGGTGATGATGTATTGCTTGTGCCGTTGGAACAGTTTCGTTTTGTCCGCAAATTCATGTCAAAAGAAGGAGCGGTACCGAAGCTGAACAAACTCGGCAGCGGTGAATGGGAAAAGACAAAGAAAAAAGTCAGCGGAAAGGTCGCAGAGCTGGCAGATCGATTAATCGCTTTATATTCACTGCGAGAGGATCATATCGGACATGCATTTTCTGTCGATACTCCGTTCCAGCGCCAGTTTGAAGAAGATTTTGCCTATGAACTAACGCAAGATCAAAAACAAGCGGTTTCGGAAATCAAGCACGATATGGAAGCCGCAAAACCAATGGATCGGCTGCTTTGCGGAGATGTAGGTTTCGGTAAGACCGAGGTCGCAATACGCGCTGCCTTTAAAGCCGTTGCCGATAATAAGCAGGTCGCATTTTTATGTCCTACCACAATACTGTCAATACAACATTATCGTACCTTTATCGAACGCTTTAAGAATTATCCCGTAACTATTGCCGTCCTGAATCGCTTTGTATCAACGAAAGACACTGCTAAAATCAAACAGGATTTAGCTGACGGTAAAATCGATATTTTAAT
The DNA here is from genome assembly GCA_947569705.1 of uncultured Erysipelotrichaceae bacterium. Classification (GTDB taxonomy): domain Bacteria; phylum Bacillota_I; class Bacilli_A; order Erysipelotrichales; family Erysipelotrichaceae; genus C-19. Next base: position 129,716 of record CANOSP010000002.1, on the reverse strand, counting down.
CGGTACCCACCGTATTCTTTCCAAAGATATTCACTTTAAAGATCTCGGCTTTTTAGTCATCGATGAAGAACAGCGCTTCGGTGTAGAGCATAAAGAAAAGATCAAAGAACTGCGAAACAGTGTCGATGTATTATCAATGAGTGCGACACCGATTCCGCGAACCCTGCAAATGTCATTAGTAGGAATTCGATCACTGTCACAATTAGAAACACCGCCGTTGAATCGTCTGCCGGTTCAAACCTATGTAATAGAAAAAGACTTCCGCATGGTCAAAGAAATCATTCAGCGGGAACTGGCACGAGACGGACAAGTATTCTATCTGTATAATAATGTAAGTGAGATTTATCAGGTCGCACGCAAGCTGAGAGAAGCGCTGCCGGATGTGAATATTGCGGTCGCTCACGGTAAAATGAATCGTGAGGAAATCGAAGATGTCATGTTACAATTTACCGACAACGCCTATCAAGTACTCGTTTGTACAACCATCATTGAAACAGGCATTGATATTCCTAATGCGAATACAATTATTATAGATCAGGCAGACCATTTCGGCTTGGCACAGTTGTATCAGATCAAAGGACGAGTCGGACGCAGTGATCGGCTTGCCTATGCCTATTTGATGTATTCACCGCAAAAACAATTAAGCGAATTGGCAATGAAACGATTAAAATCAATCAAAGAATTTACGCAGCTCGGCAGCGGCTATAAAATTGCGATGCGTGATTTAGCGATTCGCGGTGCCGGTGATATGTTAGGCCCCAAACAAGCCGGTTTTATCGATACGGTCGGTATCGATATGTACATTGAAATGTTAAATAACGCCATTTCGGAGCGCAAAGGTGAAAGCAAGCCGGAAGTGAAAGAAATGAAAAAAGCCAATGCGAAGGTAGATGCTTATATCCCCAACGGCTTTGCGCCGCAGGATTATGAAAAAATCAAACTGTATCAGCGCATTGATGAAATAACGACAAAAGCTGACTTGCAAAGCTTCACCGATGAAATCAAAGACAATTACGGTCATCTGCCTTCCGGTGTAGCGATGTTGTTTGAAAAAAAGCGTCTCGATATTTTAATAAACGAACCGCATATTGAAGGCTACAAGGAAGATCGTATACAGGCAGAACTCAGCTTTACGCAAGAATGGTCTGACAGTATAGACGGAGTGAAGCTGTTTGAAATGATGACAACCTTATGCAAGGACGCCATAATTCGTTACCGCAATCGTAAAATAACAATGCGGATTCCCAAAAACAGTGATTGGCTTTCTTTAATTATTGAAATCTTGGAACGTACCCAAAACGCAGAATTGAAAAAACAGTGAGATGAACAGCTAATCTCACTTTTAGAATCGGAGTTTTTATTATGAATTGTACATTGGAGTCAGCCGAAGCGAAACATATTTCGGATATTTTTGCCCTTTATGAACAACGTGTTCAATGGATGGATACTGTCGGTTTAAAGCAATGGAATGTAACAGATTACTTAAACGCTTATCCCAAGGAATATTACCTAGAACTTCAAAAAGATCATCAATTATATGTATGGAAACAGGATCATAAAATAATCGGCGCACTTGCGCTGTTCGATACCGATGAATACTGGTCAATCTGTGACCACAGCACTGCTTTTTATATACATCATCTCGTCACTGATCCTAAATATCACGGTGTCGGCACAAAAATGCTTGCGCAGGCAGAAAAAATTGCCGCGGCGTGCGGCAAAAAATATTTACGGCTCGACTGTGCCGTGGATAACACTGCTTTAAATCAATACTATGAAAAGCTCGGATTTACTTATCAAGGCAAGTGTCAAGACGGACCTTATCTCGGCAACCGCTTAGAGAAGCTTTTAAAATAAGTTATTTTTGCAGTTGCGCAGGTGTATCTGTATTGACATCCTGTGCAGTATCGGACGGTTTAGCAGTAACTATCGCAAGCACGAAAGATATTGCAAATATAATTGCGACTGTATTAAATAAATTTTTTGCTTGTTCAATCTCTTGTTCCTTTTGATTTCTTTTCACAATAGCCAGCCTGATTCCCGTACCGATTAATAAAATAAATGCGGCATAAGTTATAAACGCTAAAATTGGATTCATTATAGTTCCCTCTTCTTTCTATATTGTTATTATAGCATGTCAATTAAGATATTTTAACAAAAAAACAATGCTTTCATGTTGTTTGATGCGATGTTTTTCATTAACGACAACCGATTTCGTTACAGACGATTTTATCTTCATATTCAACCTAGGGAAAGTCATTCAAGATTCTATTTTGTTACTTTATATTTTAATTGGATATATGAATTTTCTAATTGCTTACACTCAATTAAACGTAAAGCTTTTAATTTGCCAAGCTCCGCAGAAGAAGTTATTGCTTCTCCGTCTATTAAAGTAGAAGTTTCTTTTCCTCCTACCAATAACGGCGCAATAACTACATTTACATAGTCAATTAAATTTTCCCTTAAAAATTTACCGTTTAATGTTCCTCCGGATTGAATTGTAATAGCTTCGATATGATATTTTTTTCTTATGTCAGATAATAAAACATGAAGATTCAAAGAGTCATAAAACAATATATCAAGATTATCATATGTTTCTTGTAATAAAAATGCGCTATGATTTTTATTTGTTGTGACAAGAATAAGACGATCAACCCAATGACATAAATAATCTATACCCTTTTCATTTAAATGAGGTTTATTATCTATTATTATAAATCTACAATGTACTTTGTCGTGATATTCCGATTTGTCATTCACACCGATCTTTGCCATAACTCTGCCCGTATTCAATGAGTAAAAATCCGTGGCTGACTCAATTTCATAATATTGATGAAGTCCTTCTTTAACTCCTGTGATTTGACTCCAATCCTTATCTGCATCTAAACTGTCACTGTTGCCGCTATTGATTTTTCCGTCTAATGACTCCAACATAAATAATGTTGTTATAGGCTTTTCCATGCATACCTCCTATATAGTAAACACACTAATATCTGTAAGTATTATAAGCTATATTCTAACATATGAAAACTCGAACTTTATAACTATTTCAAAAGTTCGAGTTTTTAGACAGTCTGGTGCCGACACGCAGAATTGAACTGCGAGCTGAGCATTACCATTGCTCTGTATTACCATTATACTATGTCGGCATCATTTATAATAAGCTTTTAACCGTTGCATTAACTCGGCAATCGGTAAGCCTACTATATTATAATAGTCTCCGACGATTTTTGCAACAAAAACTGCACCTTTTCCTTGAATACCGTAAGCACCGGCTTTATCGAACGGCTCTTTGCTGTCAATATAAGCTTGGATATCCGCATCGGACAACGGATAAAAAGACACTTCACTCACCGAATGAAAGCTTTCTTTCTTACCGTTTGCGCAGATTGCCACTCCGGTAATCACCTGATGACTTTTCCCTGACAACAGCTTTAACATCCTTACGGCATCCGCATCGCACTTAGGTTTACCCAAAACCTGTCCGTTCATACAAACCAGCGTATCGGCACCGATCACAATATCATTCGGATATAAAGAAGCCACCTCATTCGCTTTCGCCGTTGCCACCTGTTCGATTGCTTCCGTCAACGGCAAAGCAGTATCTAAACACTCTTCGCTTTGTGACGGACATACAACAAATGAAAGTCCGATCTGTTCCATAATCTCTTTTCTTCGCGGACTTTGACTCGCTAATACGATCATGATGCCTTCTCCTTCCTAAAATATTGAAATAACCTAAAACGATACAAATACACCGCTGCCGCTATCCACAATCCCCCGAAAACAGCAATAAAACTCAATGCAATTCGCATTACCATATCAAAGAAGAATGTTTCGGGAAATAAATTAATCATTAAATCAGTATGCGGATTCAAAAGCCATAAATCATTGGTGAAAAACAGATGATGAAAGCTTTCCCACAGCGATGAAAAATCCACAGCTGCCCACATTCCCAAGAAAACAACAAACAGTAAAAATATAAAGGCACACTGTGCATAAGCAAGTGATAAATATCCAAAAAAGCTTGCGCGCTGCTTCCACAGTAAAACAGCGATGGATACAATAAAGATCACACCTGCCGCCAAACGAAATGACAACGCAAATTGATATAATCCTTTTACATCCTTCATATGCAGTGTTTCCCGCTCATTAAACGCCTCACGCTCAAAACCGTTCACCCGAATTTCTGCGACGATATGATCCTGCCGATCTTGTAAATAATCCAATAAAGCATTCGTTGCCTTCATCAGATCTTGATGACTCATCGATAATTGTGCCGCTGTATCTAACGACGCATATTCTTGCTCATAAAAACGGCGGTTAAAGCAATTCAGATCAATGCACGTAACGAGCAGAAACAGAATGGCACTGAATGCCGCCGCATAGGCAAGCAGAGCGAAACATCTTTGTTTCATAGCTGACTCCTGCCTTCTGCTTTATTAAAAACCATTTGTGAAATTAACCTTATATAAGTTAGTTTCAGCTTTCCGAAAGCATAGCGGCGATCCGTACGACTATTCAACTGCCTCAAGCCGTACATCATGTACACCCGTGATCTGATTTAGTTTTTTCACCAGATCCTCAATACCGATCTCCATATCCGCCATATCAAAAGAAATGACAACACTGGCGACATCATGAATCGGAATATTCTGATTCAGGGTAATAATATTAGCTTTCACACTTGACATCTGGTCTAAAACATTTGATAACACACCGGACAGATGCTTCAGCTTCAACGAAATCACTGCCTTGCGGTTCCCGATACTGAAGCCGGGCGCAAAAATACGATCCTTATATTTATAATATGTACCGCGTGAAATTCCCACTGCTTTCGATGCGGTGGTAATGCGGCGCGCCTTTCCGTTTCTGATCATATCGCGAGCTTCAACGACCTTAACCAAAACATCGGGCAGAATCGCACTGTCTACTATAAAATACTTCCCCATGATGAGTCCTCCTTCACAATCGCTCCGTTATTATCTACTTGTAAAAGCTTTACCTGCCAATTTGGAAAACACTGCTTCAATTCCGCTTCAAGTGCTTCCGCATTCTTTCGCTGATCAAATATCGCCATCATTGTCGAACCCGAACCGCTGATATAACAGGTCAAAGCGTGATGTTCGTGTGATAAATGCTCTACCTTTTCATATTCGGGAATTAATGCTTTGCGATACGGCTGATGCAGGCGATCATCACAGGCATGGGCAACAATTTCGCTGTTTCCTTCCGCCAATCCCGCTGCCAAAGCTGCACATCTGCCGATATTATACAACGCATCTTGATAATCGACCGATTGCGGCAATACCCGCCGCGCATCTGCCGTTAAAACCGGATAATCGGGAATTACGGCACAAAATACAAATTGTTCATTCACCTGTTTTTTGACAGTGTATACCTGATCCTGTACACAGAAGGAAACCGTTAAACCGCCGTACAGCGCAGGCGCCACATTATCGGGATGACCTTCCATCTCTGTACAGATATTTAACAGTTCTTCATTTGACAGCGGCGATCCCAATAACGCATTTGCGCCGACTGCCCCGCCGACAATACAGACAGCGCTGCTGCCTAAGCCGCGGGCATCGGGAATCGCTTCGGCATCAATTTCAATTTTTAACCCTTTCAGTTGCTTGTTACATTTAGCGAACACTTTTGCACAGGCTTGATAAACTAAATTCTGTTCATTTTGCCACTCCTGCTTACAGCCGCTGATACATACGCTGTCACATTCCGCAAAACGAAATGTCGCATAGAGGTTTACCGCAAGTCCCATGCAATCAAAGCCGGGTCCGACATTTGCACTTGTCGCAGGCACTCGAACCTCAATCATCGAAGCAGCTCCTTTGTTTTCTGCGCAACACATGCTTTCATTTCACCGATTCCGATCACATCGCGATGTCTGATCGGTTTTTCTTTCAAACCCTTTAAATTTTGCGGTGCCTTAGTACCGGTTTTTTGTTCCAGCTGTTCCATCACCGTAAATTCATCACTGTCAGCTTCATCAAACAGTGCTTCATAAACACCCGTACAGAATTTATACGGACTGGCTGTAGACATCAACACACAGACATGCTCGCTGTCCTGTACTTGTTTCATAACCGCGTAAGCACAGGCAGTGTGCGGATCCAACACATATCCGTCCTTTTCATATTTTTCCTTGATCGCAGCCACACATTCCTCATCACTCGCAAAGCCGGTGCTGAAGAGTGACTGAATGCGGCTTAAGATGGACGTTTTCACTTGATATTTTCCATAGGAATTTAATTCTTCCATTAAATTATTTATATAGTTCGCATCTTTATCACTTGCATAATATAACAAGCGCTCCAAATTACTGGAGATTAAAATATCCATTGACGGTGATATTGTTTTATGAAACGGACGATTGCGATTATAAATACCTGTCGTCAAGAAGTCATACAACACATTATTCGCATTCGCCGCTACGATAAAGCGATGAACCGGCAATCCCATCATCTTCGCATAATATCCTGCCAAAACATTACCGAAATTACCGGTAGGCACACAGAAATCCACTTGTTCTCCGAAACGGATTCGCTTTTCCTCGACCAATCGCTTATAAGCATAGAAATAATAAACAACCTGCGGAATTAAACGACCGATATTAATTGAATTCGCACTGGAAAAAAGCGTGTTATATTGTTTAAATTTTCTTCGGAAAGCCACATCATTGAAAATGCGTTTTACACCGCTTTGTGCATCATCAAAATTCCCTTTGATCGCAACTACGCCGGTATTGTTTCCTTCCTGCGTAATCATTTGGAGACGCTGAATCTCACTCACACCGTGATCGGGATAAAACACTGTAATTCCGACATTCTCCACATCCTGAAAACCTGCCAGCGCTGCTTTTCCGGTATCTCCGCTCGTTGCCGTTAAAATCATTACTTTTTGATTCTTTTTCTGTTTCAATGATACTGACATCAGCTGCGGCAGCATTCTTAAACCGACATCTTTAAAAGCTGAAGTCGGACCGTGGAACAATTCACAGATCACATCAGCTCCGCTGAACACCACCGGTGTAATTTCCTGAGTATCAAATTTTCCTTCATATGCATTTTCTACACATTGCTTTACTTCGTCCTCACTGAAATCAAATAACAATGCCGATAACACAACCTGTGCCATCTGCTTATAATCCATATCCATCATATCGGCGAGCGGTAATTTTATTTTATCTATATCATCAAATACAAACAATCCGCCGTCAGCTGCCAACCCTTGAATGATCGCTTGTTTCGGCTGTTTTTGAAGACCTCTGTTTCTCGTACTATTGTATTTTTTTTCCATTCTTATTGCTCCTTTTCTCTTGCGTTTACATACTTAATATGATACAATGTTCACACTTTAAATACAAGTGTTTTTTTCAAGAATACACAAACATATGCTTGTTTACACTCAAAAAACAAGCATCGGTTGCGTGTAATGCTTAGAAATCAAGGAGGATTTATATGAAAGCAGCTATTTTAGGATACGGAACGGTAGGAAGCGGAGTCGGTGAAATCATCGACTCATTACGTGACAAGGGAATTGAAGTCGCACATATATTAGAAAGAACAGAAAACTTACATAAACATCCGCTGATGTGTGATGACATCAATGTGATTTTGAACGATGAGGAAGTCGATGTTGTCGTTGAAACCATGGGTGGTATTGAACCTGCTCATACATTTATCACAGCAGCCTTGAATGCGAAGAAACACGTTGTTTCAGCGAATAAAGCAGTAATTGCTCGTTATATGGAAGAATTTCATGCATGTGCAGACGCAAACGGTGTGAGATTTCTGTATGAAGCAAGCTGCGGCGGCGGTATCCCATGGCTGCATAACTTATACAATGCCCTGCGCATTGATGAAATTGATGAAATTCACGGAATTTTTAACGGTACCACAAATTATATCTTAGATCATATGGAAAAGGAACAGGCACAGTTTGATGTGATTTTAGCTAAGGCACAACAGTTAGGCTATGCTGAAAGTGATCCGAGTGCCGATATTGACGGCTTCGATATTCAAAATAAGCTGCGTATTTCCGCAACGATTGCTTTTCAGGGAAATGTACCTTTGACCTTCCCGGTTTTCGGTATTCGCAATATTAATAAAACCGATATTGATTATGCCGCTTCACTGCATAAGAAAATCAAGCTGCCGGCAATCGCTAAGCGCGTCGATGACCGCTATTATGCCGCAGTAGAACCGACGCTGTATGAAGAAACGCAGACAGAAGCATCGATTTCGGAAAACTTTAACCTCACCTGCCTGCACGGCGCAACGATCGGTGATTTAAAATTCTACGGACAGGGCGCAGGCAAATTGCCGACTGCCAATGCCGTGGTTCAGGATATTTTGGATCTTCATGAAAACATTGACACACAGCCGAAAAACCAAAATAAAGCATTGCGCGTTGATACCTCACTTGTTTGCGGTACTTATATTGTCCGCACCGATGCACCCGAAACAGCGATCAACGAATTGTTTACTGACTTCTATGTGAAAAAAGAAGTGTTTAAGGATAATACTTATTACTGGATGGAACATATCTCTTCTTATATGATGCATCAAAAGGTCAAAGAATTGAGCAGCACTGACGGCAATGTATTCTTTGCGCAGATTGCCGAGGTGAATGCATGATTAAAGTAGTAAAATTCGGCGGAAGCTCCTTGGCAGATGCGACTCAATTTCAAAAGGTAAAACAGATTGTCTCCGCGGATGATGCACGTCGCTTTGTCGTAGTATCGGCTGCGGGTCGCCGCCATAAAGATGATAATAAAATCACGGATTTACTGTATTTGTGTCATGCGCATTTAAAATACAGCGTCAACTGTGATCCGATTTTTCAAATGATCGAGGAACGCTTTTTGGCTATTAAAAATGATCTGAAGCTTTCCTATCCGATTGAAAAAGATTTATCGTATTTAAAAAGTGCGCTGCGCAAGAGTATTCCTTTAGATTACCTTGTGAGCCGCGGTGAATATTTGACCGCAAAGCTGATGGCGGAATATCTCGGCTATACATTCTTAGACGCAAAGGATTTTATTTATTTCTCTTATGACGGACAAATTGATTTTGTGAAAACAAAAGAAATGATGGATCATCATCTGTCTGCACATGATCATTTTGTGATTCCCGGCTTTTACGGTGCGATGCCTGACGGACAGGTGCGTATTATGGCACGAGGCGGCAGCGATATTACCGGCGCGATTGCGGCTAAAGTAGTAGATGCCGATGTATATGAAAACTGGACCGATGTATCCGGTATTCTGATGGCAGATCCACGCATCGTTGATAATCCGAAGCGAATTGATAAGATCACCTACAGTGAATTGCGTGAGCTTTCTTATATGGGTGCCAATGTTTTACATGAGGATGCGATCTTCCCCGTAAAAGAAAAAAACATTCCGATAAATATCAGAAATACCAATGAGCCTGAAAATCCCGGTACATTGATTATGGAATATGATAATGATACCGAAACATGCGCTTCTCCGATTACCGGTATTGCCGGCAGTAAGGATTTTACCGTTGTAGCGATTTATAAAAATCATATGTCGAATGAAGTGGGAATTGTAAGACGTGCCTTAGAAGTATTCGAGCGTTATCAAATCAGTATCGAGCATATACCGAGCGGTATCGATTCCTTTTCCATTGTAGTAAACAGTGCCGATATTAAAGATAAGATTTATGATATTGTCGCACAGGTTAAGGAAAACTGCCGTCCCGATAAAGTCAAGGTGATCAGTGATATAGCGTTAATCGCTACCGTAGGTCGTCATATGTCTTCAAGACCGGGTATTTCCGGACAGCTGTTTGCGGAACTCGGTAAAAACGATATTAATATTCGTATGATTGCACAGGGCAGTGATGAAATCAATATCATTGTCGGTGTGGAAAACAAGGATTTTGAAAAAACGACAAAAGTGATTTACAATCGCTTTGTCGAAGCATAGTATAAGGAAGAAATGAGGAGAGATTGGATGAAACAATATCATGTAGCTATATTAGGGGCGACCGGAGCGGTCGGTATGCAGATGCTGGAGGTGCTGCTGGAGCGTAATTTCCCGCTCGCCAGTCTGCATTTACTGGCAAGCAAGCGCAGTGCGGGAAAGGTCATCACGATGAAAGGGCAAAGCTTTACCGTAGAAGAAGCTTGTGAAAACAGCTTTGAGGGTATCGATATTGTCTTGGGTGCCGCAGAAAACGATATTGCGAAACGCTTTATTCCCCATGCGGTGAAAAGCGGTGCCGTCGTTATTGACAATTCCAGTGCATATCGCTTGGATACGGATGTGCCGTTAATTATTCCCGAGGTGAATCCCGAAGCAATTCACGAGCATCACGGAATTATTGCCAATCCGAATTGTGCCACGATTATTGCGCTTGTCGCTTTACAGCCGTTACATGCACAGGCAAAGATCAAACGTATGATTGTCAGCACTTATCAAGCTGTTTCCGGTGCGGGCGTCAACGGAATCAAGGAACTGGATTCACAAATTGATGCATTACGTTGTGATCAGCCTGTGGATATTCAAACTTTCCAACATCAGATCGCGTTTAATTTAATTCCGCAGATCGGCGGTTTTGATGAAGCCGGTTATTCAAGTGAAGAGATGAAAATGCAGAATGAAGGACGCAAGATTTTGAAACAGCCGAACCTGCAGGTCAACTGTACTTGTGTACGTGTACCTGTATATCGTTCACATTCGGAATCTATCACTGTCGAGTTTGAACAGCCTCTTGATGTCAAAACTGCACGTGAATTGATTCAAAACGGGTATGGTGTAAAGCTTGTCGATGATCCAAATAACAGTATCTATCCGATGCCGTTAGATACAAGTGATCAAGATTTGGTTTATGTCGGCAGAATTCGTGAGGATCTGAGCGGACATACCAATGCACTGAGTCTGTGGTGCTGCGGTGATCAGGTACGTAAAGGTGCCGCTACCAATGCCGTACAGATTGCACAATTGTTAATTGAACAGGAAGCATAAAGAACTGATTACAGCTTTCAAACACTGTGAGTCAAACGATTGACGAAGCAGTGTTTTTTTCTGCCCTTATTTTTTTATTATCACAGCTTTTCAATGCTTGTTCACGTGTTTCTTAAACAAGTCGATATTGCTTATGTATTATTTTTTATTTTGACAGATATTGCTTTAAATAGATTTCTTTTTTCGCAATTATAGCCCATATATTTATCGTTTTATATTATTATATTTTTCATTTTATAAAAATTATCCTATTACACCATTGTATTTTATATAATATGGAAAACAATAGTAAGTAGAGGTTAAAAAGAATGACAAAAAAAGAAATAAACGCTATTTTAAATTATAACTTCAGGGAATTTCTTAAAGAAAAAATAAACGATCGTGACATCTCTTTAAAGGATCTCAGTGCCATGATCGGTATTGATTATACAATCATCTCTAAAATAACCGCAACCAAAGCAAGAAAAACCACATTTCAAGAATTTATCGTTATTATGGATGCTTTAGATGAGGATATTAATGACTTTATTGATTATGTATTAGACAGACCCGATGTCGGTAAACAAAAGCGTTGGCTTGTAAATCATATGTCTATTAATGAACTTGTTGTTTTACGTCAATTATATCAATTTCCCGAAAAGGTCAGAAATTCTGTTATGGCTGCGATCGGTAATTTAATTGATTGTTTCTTTAATCGATAATCATTGCCTTTTCACAGAACTATGGTGTTTCATCGTTATTTAAGTGAATAGGAACTAAAGCAGATGTGTATCATTTTGATTAATGTCACGCATTGTGACATAGGATAATAGGAGATAATGTGTGTCATTTTACATTGATGTCACGTTCTGTGACATAGGATAAAATGTCACATTTTTTATTAAGCAGTTGCGTAATGTAACATCGTTCGCAAAGGCATATATAAATCTGAAGCAGCGTTCTTTGTATGAACTATCCTATAAACAAAAAATATGCTTTCAAAGTATAAGCATTTCTTTATCGCCCATACTATGATTAGTCAGCATAAAGGAGTGCATGAAATTGAAAGCAACAGGCATTGTAAGAAGGTTAGATGATTTAGGTCGTCTTGTAATTCCTAAAGAAATAAGAAAACAATATCGCTTAAAGGAAGGCGATTCGATTGAATTTTTTATTGAAAACGATCATATCGTCATTCAGCGTTTTGATGTATTATCTAAGCATATGGAAGAAATCGATATTATGATTGAAACCTTGCAGTCCTTTTATCAGGAGAAAGTGTTGTTTATCCAAGAGGAATGGCTGCGTGTTCATCATATTCAAATCAGTGAGTCATTTTTTAAAATGTCACAGACACACAGAGTCACAAAATTTAAGCAGGAATCATTATATGCGGATCAGGCGGAAGCCTATGACGGTATTATCTTCCCGGTCGTTGCGTTCGGTGATTGGTTCGGTGCTTTTGTAATTCTGCTTCAAAGTCACCGTTATGATGCCAAGGATCTTCCGGCTTTTCACGCATATTGTGAACTTTTAACTCGCCAACAGAGTCAATAATGTGGTAAACTACTTCTTGTAAGAAGGAAGGTACCGTAATGCGACTTGATAAATATTTAAAAACTGCCCGCATTTTAAAGCGTCGCAGTGTTTCTAAGGAACTGGCTGATCAACAGCGTGTTTATGTCAACGGCAGAATCGCCAAACCAAGCACCGAGGTGAAGGAAGGTGATCTGATTCGCGTTTTATTCGGTAATCGCGAATTGACCGTGCGAGTGTTGCAGCTTCAAAAGCAGGCAAATAAAAGTGATGCCGCTTTGATGTTTGAGGTTGTCGAAGAAACACTGATACAAAAAGAGAAGCTGTCTGAATAACGCATTCAGATAGTTTTTTTATGTAATTTAAGCTGCTTCACCATGTCATTGTCACAGAATGCATCATAATCTCAACCATTATTTATGTCACGTTTTGTGACATAAATAATATTGACATTCTTATCGGAGTAAATTTGTTTTGTTGTTACGTGTAGTTATCATTCATATTAATGTTTGGTAAATGTAAAAGGAACCGCCTATCAAGGCAGCTCCTTTGTCTAAATGATAGATTAGTTTTTTATCCCGATCGTCAAATAACGAAGATCACGATTGATTGGCTGTATCTTTGTCCTCGCGGCTCTTTACTTGGTTATTGGGAGAATTATCTGATTGCGTATTGTTTAACGCATCATTTTCTTCCGCTGCTTTCAGCGTTTCTTCTTCCGTGGATGTTTGGTGTTCAAAAACAAGCTTATATGTATTCAGATCATATTGCTTAGCGATAAATTCCTTTAACAGCACCTCGGCATTTTTGCGTGCATCATCAAATAAATGATTACTTACCGCATCTTTCACTGCTTTATTCTTTAATTCGATGCGTGCTTCATTGTTCTCTGTTAAGGTAATCGGTGTAAAAATGCTTTCTTTTTCTAAATAGATTTCTAAAGAATCATCTCTGATTTCATTACTCAACACTTTAGCCGGCGGCATTTTTATCGTTATTGTTTCATTGTCTTCATCTATGACCGGTTCAATTTCCGCAAAATTAAACCCTGCTTTGATAATTACATCATAGCTGTAGACGTATTTGGATTGTGTAAAGGGTATATCCATACCGAACAATGTTCTTACATCACTCGTCACATTGATTTGGCGACAATATGCGGACTGAGTAGCTAATTCTCCGATATTTTCAAAATCCATTTTTATCGTGTTAGTCTTATTGAAATGCGTGATCCCTAATCCTGTTTTCATAAAAAGCCCTAATCCGATAAACAGTATTACCAAAAACACAATACTTTTAATGGGTATCGTATTTTTAATAAAGGATCGTATGCGATGAGGTTTCTTCTCCTTTGTCATTTTTTCCTCCTCTTAAAGTTGTCTGTTTCACTGTCTTCATTATACACAAAAGTGCGAATTTTGTCGATTTATGTTTTATTATTATTGAAATCAAGATGACAGCACTTATTCAAATAGTTCATATGAGCGTTGATTGGGAGAAGACAGATCGGTAAAGAATATAATCACAGTGTTTATTTTCAATCACGATGTTAAATAATTTATGGTATAATACCGATACAGACTATAAAGGAAGTGATCGGTTTGCGAAAATGGCTGATTTTAATTTGTGATATTGTGATCGGTGTTTCGCTTGTGTTTGCCCTCAAATATATGTTGGAACCTTATTATCAGGAACAACAGCGTCAGTATGAGGAGCAGGCAAAGCGCGAAGCGCAACAACATATCAGTAAAATTTATTCTTTGATCGACGGAGATCAGACAATTATTAAAAGCTCACAAGTCAAACGTCCGACGCATAAGGAAGCGTATGCGACAATATCCAATGAGGCGCGGAACTTTACGAAACAATTATATTTCGGAGATACGCCTGATATTTTATCAATCTCCATCGGACAGTATGAATACAGCGGCATACCGGGTGAGGGCAAGCCAATCTTATTGGCAGGGCATAACAGTACCCATTTTAAAGAGCTTCGTAATTTCCAAAAAGGTGATCACGTGAAGATTGACACTGCCTACGGCAGCTTTACCTATGAGGTAGGAGAAAACGAGACGATTCTTGCGGATGATTTTGATGTGACAATGCTGGATAAGCGGGAAGAGTTTTTGATCATGTATTGTTGTTACCCATTCGATGCATTAAGTACCGAGTATCGCTATTTCGTCTATGCGAAAAAAATTGACGGACCTAAAATTGAGGATGATGGATCATGGAAAGAGTAAACAGCTTATGCCGTATTCTCGCAATTTCTGCAATCACACTGTTAATTGTTGTCTTTGGCTTTGAATCACTGCCCCAAAGTGAATCTGCGAAACTTGCGGAAGAATCGCTTCACAAGCAAATCAATGAAATTCAAACGGCTTTAAATGAAGATCAGAAAGATGAAATTGTTTTATTTGAAACCGGAAGTCTATATAAAAATTATACAGCGGAACAGCTTGACCAAATGGTTTCTGAGTGGCTTACAAAAGCCGGCAAAGGACGCACCTATTCTGATGAAATGATTCAACAGGTTAAAGCTGAAATTATCGCTTTATATCACAAGCAAAAAGAAATCGCTTCGGATCCTTTAAGATCATCGGTAAGTGATTGGATTGTAAAAGGCGCGACATTGATTCTGATCTTATGTAACTTAAATATTGTATTTGTTTTTCGCAAACAGCGAAAAAACACAAAGAAGTCGAAAAGCATCGATTCGACAGATGTACCTCTAAAAGCACCATCTCATGATGAAGTAAGCAAATCTGCCGAAACAGAGAATCAAGCTGATGGTGAAGCAATTCTTTAAATGATTTTTCATCGTATTTCTGCGAAATCAGTAAATTTTGAAAAAGTCATGTTTACCGCATTGGTAAATAATGACTTTTTTTATCGCATATGAATTATCGAACGAATGCTTTCTACATCTGAATCGCAATTAATCCCTGTAAAAGATACACTTTCTCTAAAATGGAAAATATTAGGCATTCGCAGTTCAATAAATTTTGAAATATAGCAGATAAATTCTCTTAAATAGATAATTAAGTTGTATATAATACATGAAAACAAGCTTTTTTATCCGGTATTATTCACTGAAATAGCTAATTCGCCACCAAAAAAATGTTGTTAATTATCCGCTTATTTCATACATATTTTCTATTTTAGAAAATTTAAGCTTTTAAAACAGTGTAATTTGAGTGTTTTTTTTCACCACGATTTGCTATTTTAGAAAAATACAGGCGTTGTCATAGTTAATCTCAAGGCTGTTGGTGCCGATAATTCAGAAAAAGTATCAGTCAAAGACTGTTAACGATATGCTTTGTTTGTTATTAGATCAGAAGATAAATGAATTTCCATTTATACAAATAGTATAATTATACGTACAAAAGATACACTTTTGCTAAAATAGAAAATCATAAACAAAAAAACGCCCATAATATACATATATTTCATACATATTTGCTATTTTAGATAATTCGTGATGAATGTATCATATAAACAAAAGCATTTATTTGTAATTATTTGCTAATTTAGCAAATGTTATTCCTTTTCAAACAAGAATGCCGGGATACATTACGGTTTTCTTTATTATAGAGGATAAGCGATCATAAAACTAATCAGCTTATATATTTATAGTTAGATTCAGTGATTCATAAAGTCCGGCAGTAAATCGTGATTTGTCACTCTAAAACATACGTTTTTGCTGTTTTAGATAATTTATGTGTTAAAAGAGACGTGATATAGCCAAATAATACTAATAGATTTGCTGTTTTAGCAAATGTACTTCATATGAGTTTTAGTTTATTACTACTATTATTATCTATTTTAGACAATTTAGTAGTCATAATTCGTATCATAAGCCTTATTGTTTTCTAAAATAGAAAATTTATATAAATAAATCATAAAATAAGTTTCTGTTTCATACTTTTTCTCTATAATGGATAATTTTATCCAATATGAACTTGTATACAGTTTATTTTTTATCGATATTAGATAATTTCGTGGAACAGCCGTTTAAAAGATAAGATTAGTTTCTGTTATTTTCGCCATTATTCTCTATTTTGGATAATTTAATAATCATAAATTGCATAAAAGCCATATAATTCTCTTAAATAGAAAATTTCAAACGAAAACTACTATATAAGTTTCTACTTCATACAATTTCTCTAAAATAGATAAATATATTCAATAAAAACCTGTATACAGCCTAATTTTTATCCATATTAGATAATTTATCAAAAGAATCTCTGTACTCCTCTAAAAGAACCATCTATGAAACATGTATATTTACCGTTTTAGATAATTTATAGTCTGTAAAGTAATGAATTATACACTTTTTTCTATATGGATTTTCCGTTTTGGACAATTATCTATTATCTGAAGCAGTTAGCCGATTACCATTCGTTATTTCAGATAATCTTTCAACTTCCTATCGGATCCTACTCTTTTTCAAAAGATTCTCTATATACATCGCTGTCCTTATCCAAGCAAGGTATATTGGCATTATTTTCCTATGTATAATATATAGGAAAGAGCATTTGTCTTCTTCTTACGCAAAACTATTCATCTTCACCTCAAAAAAACAAAAAATTCATAAAACGCTTATGAAAAAGCATGATTCCTGTTCCCTCATCATATATATAAAGTGATAAGGAGGTATCGGCATGGAAGAAAACAATAATCCGCTTCGTTTTGAAACCAATCCGTATCACAACGTCATTATGAAAGATCGTAAGGCTTTGGACGTTACCGGTGTAAAACAAATCGACAGCTTTGATGCATCGGAATTTCTGATTGAAACCGCACAAGGCTGGATGGTCATCCAAGGAAAAGAACTTGTGTTGGATAAATTGGATAAAGAACGCGGCGATGTCAGCATTCGCGGCATTATAGAATCTCTTTCTTATGTTTCCAGTAATAAAAACGGCGGTAAGGAATCGATGATTTCTAAAATCTTTAAATAGTTTATGTTATTACCGCAACAGATCCAAGCAATCTTATATCATCTGATGATGGGGTGGTTCTATGGCTGCACATTTTCTTTCTTGTGCAGCCTTACTGTTTATCTGCACTTTAAGCTATTGAAAGGAACAGCGGAAATCCTGTTCCATATCGGTTTTATATTACTGGCATTTTATGGTTTGTATCAAATTAACGGCGGAGTTACCAACATATATTTAACCATATTTTTCCTATTGGGTGTATTTATTTACTATAAATGGTATTTATCCGTATTCACACATTTTTTTGCATGGTTCATACGCTTATTTCGCCCTTTAAAACGTAAATTTCATCTTGTCAAATTGAAATTAATTGGTATAATTAAAGTACGTCGCAAAAAACGGGCAAAAAGGAGAGCGGAACATGAAAAACGCAAAAAAGAAAAGCGGAAACAAAAAGAAACAATATCATCCGATGAAAAAATTCTTTAGTGTTTTTTTAGTTATGGTCGGCTGTAGCTTTACTTATATGTCTGCGAAGGAAATTATTACAACAATGCAGCTTCAACAGGAAATCAAGCAAACTGAAGCTGAAATTGAAGCTTTGAAAACTCAGGAAGCAAAGCTTGAAGAACAGAAACAGAAATTTTCCGACGAAGAATATGTGAAGCGTTATGCCCGCGGAAAGTTCTTATTATCCAAAGACGGAGAAACCTTATATAAACTTAATGATCAGGAAAGTGACAATTCAAACGATAAAGCGAATACCGATGCAGAATAGGATTCGCTTTTTTTATTTAATAATCACACTGTTTCTGCCGTTTTAAGTACCAAGTTTGTCAAAAAGTCGGTAAAGCGATCGAAATTCAAGTAAAATAAAGGCATAAGCAATGCATTTAAAGGAGGCTTTATTTATGGAATTCATTGTCGGCGGTATTTATATACTTATTATCGGATTCTTTTTACTGCTTATCGTCAGATTGTATCAAGCCTTGACGATCTATGTAATCAAAAATGCACACTATTTACCATCCGGTATTTTTATCAGAAAAAACGATCTTCCTTATATGAATATACCTGAAGAACCTTTGCCGCAAGAAAGTAAAGAAACAGAAGAAACAGAAAAAACAGAAGAAACGGAAGAATAACATATCGGACTAAATAATATTAATAATGAGAACTGACTTATATCATAGATGCCTGTGCTTAGGGTTCACTCTGTAATCTATGATAGCGATTGGCATTTATTGTATGTTATAATAATGCCGGAAGATACGAAAAGGTGAACGAATGAAAATTGCCGTTTTAGATGATGAAAAAATCTACAGAGATAAAATCAGTGAGATCATTTATAAAAATGATCCTTTTGCGGCTGTCGATACTTTTGCGAGCACAGCGGAATTACTTCACAGCAATACCGCTTATGAACTGCTGTTGCTGGATATTGAAATGCCTGAAACAGACGGCATCACCTTTGTTAAAAATTATGCGTCTTTGTTTCAGGACATTCTTTTTATCACCTCATATGATAAATATATTTTTGATTCTTTTCTGCCTAATGTCAGAGGCTATATTGTAAAGGATCGAATGGAAGATGTTCTGATTCCGAAAATCTGCCAAATAAAAAATCAAAGAGCCACCATCATTCAATTTCATACCGATTTAGGTATTTTACCGATTTCTTCTGATCATATTCAATACTTTTACACTGAGGATACGTTTGTTTATTTGGTTACTTTCACTAAAAAATATTCCTTAACCTATAAATCCATGAAACAGCTGCCGATCGATTATACTCATTTTTTCTACGCAAGCCGAAGCCATTTGGTTCAGATCACCAATATTTCAGAGCTACAGAAAATCTCAACAAGTATTAAAATGAAAAACAAAGATGTGATCAAAGTAAGCAGACGTAATTGGAAAAGCTTAACGGAAGCTTTCGCAAGGAGCGGATAATATGGAATGGGCGGTAGAATTCGGCTTTAATCTCATAGACTATACTTATTTATTATATTTTTACTGTATGTTAATCGACAAACAGTGGGATCGGCGAAAAATCATCACCGGTATTCTTTTGATTTCCGTTATTCAGTTTATCAAAGATCGCATTTTTTTATACGGTACGCAATCCTATGCCATCGATGTATTTTTAGTCACCGGCTTTTTGTTTTTACATGCACATCGACGCACCTTAAACTATTTTTTCTATGCGCTGTTGATTGACATCACCTTTAACTTTTGCATCACCTTTTTTATCTCGATTGCGATCAAGTTCGGCGTTAATATAGCGAATACTTTTGTGTTTGGTTATGAACGAGTCGTGTTTGCCCTGTGTTTGAAAGTCTTTACCGTTATTGTATTATGGTTTGTTGTGAAATTTCTTGTAAAGTTCCGAATGCAGGATTTGAAGACCGAACGTATAACAATTGTAATAACGATCATTGCGGAATTCATATTTAATTACTTGCTTGATGTGGCTAAAGACAATACCGAAATCCTTTTATATACGGTATTATTAACACTCGTAATGGTAACCAATTTCTATATCTTTTATCGCTACAGCCGCTTTATCCAAAGTCGATCCGAAGCGGAAATCATTGAGCAGTCAATCAATATTACTTCTGATTATGTCACAAAGCTTCAAAAAGAACAGGACAATATCAGAAAGATGCGTCATGATATGAAAAATCAATTGTCTGTTCTATCTATTTTATTAAAAGATAAAAAATACGATGAAGCAAATACGATTCTGACAGATCTGTGTAATTCCGTTGATTCCGCAAAAACGGCAATTTCAGGCAATATATTTATCGATGCGATTCTAAAGCAGAAAATGAATGAATACGCTGACATCACCTTTCATTTAGATTTACAGATCACCAAGGATTTTGTCTTTGACGGAAAATATTTGATCTCACTGCTTTCCAATATCATCGATAATGCTTGTGAAGAATTAAGACGAATTCATGAATCATCTTTCCAGCTTAAAATCAACGGAAATCGATCGCAGCTATTAATCGTCGCACAAAACAAATGCCGCGAAACAATTGATTTTCAAACCGATAAGGATCACCGAGAACACGGCTATGGATTAAAAATCATACAAGAAATTACTAATAAATATGACGGAACGCTGATTACCGATGTAAAAAACGGTGTTTTTGAGATTCGTATATTATTGTTATTCGCAAATGAAAACTGACCGTTCAGTGAAAATATCGACCGCTCACTGACTGTATATTGCCTTTTTACATACTGACCATTATAATATAAGTATAGAAAGAATAGACGTTCGGTATATTGCATACGAAAGCAGTAAATAAAGCCATTGTTTGTATCAGTATCAATAAAGCATGTTAAATGGATAGCAGCGGTAATTATGAGTGATTTTAGCTCTAACCTTTTAAAAACACTGAACAAGGCAGAAAAAACTTTTGATGGAAGTAGATCACCAAGAGACTTTTATAGGCAAAAGGGTTAAATAAGGAGGAAAAGGTAAATGAAGAAGTCACATGAAGCAATTATTTTATTCCTAGGTTCACTATTACTGATAGGAAACTATTGGTTATATAACCTCGGTACCTATAATAACTGGGTAGCTTTATTTATACTCGCTATGCTAAATGTTATTGTAATCGGTTTGAGAAGGAAACGCCAACGGTAATATTAACAGTAAGTGAAACAGGGGAAAGAGCAATCTATCCCCTGTTAGTTTATAATAATTTAGTTAAGCTTTATAAAATCTCTGCGACATTGATAAACTATTAAGTAACATTTTTTGATGATCTTGTTGTGATAACGTGATAAACATACCGACTGATAGAAAGGTTCCTGATTATAAAAATCAATCGTTCAAGAGATCACCGATAAATATAACGGAACGCTGATTACCGATGTAAAAAACGGTATTTTTGAGATTCGTGTATTATTGTTAATCGCAAATAAAAACTGACCGTTCAGTGAAAATATCGACCGCTCACTGACTGAGCATTGCCTTTTTACATACTGACCATTATAATATAAGTATAGAAAGAAAAGACGTACATCAGCGCTCTTTTCAGGAAGGAGAACAAATGATGAAACAGAAAAAAGGGATTATAGTTTCATTACTATTTGTTTTTATGATCGGCATTCTTTGCGGTTATTTGGCAGCTAACAGTGTGGAAAATAAAGAAAAGCCGGTGAGTGATAATCAAGAAACTCCAATTTGTGATAATAATGAATTTGCCGATATTCAGAAAAAAGAATTAAGTATTGATCCTGATTTCTTTGAAGTAGACGCTCTTAAATACAATCATAATCATCTAAATACAAAAATTCATTTGACTGAAAAAGGAAGACTTTACAATGCCACAGAGTTATTCTCCACTGAGTATACAGTATCTGTTACACTGATAAATAATCAGTTTGATGAACCATACTTGTTCTTTGATAATATTGTTTGGGATGTCAACGAGGATTTAAATATTGATTTAGTTATTGATACCAAAGAAATAAACGATAAAGACATGTTATCGGATTTTAACAAGCAACTGGAATTAATGAAAAGCGGTAAAGAACATAACATAATGTATCGAGTAGAGGTTGTATCGCAACTTAATCCTAACAATACTATGAGAACTGTCGGAATGCTTTATGAGAAATAAAAAGATTCAGTTAATATTCCTTATTTGAAGTACATTAAGTATTTCATTTATAGTAATACAAATAATCATTTCTTCAATAAGCAAACAATGAAACAGAAAGAGCAAGTTATGAAAAAATCTACATTAAAATTAATTTTTACGCTGATGATCGTTACGGGCTGTATTACATTAAGCGGTTGTAATACAAGCGGAAACGATCCTGACCAAACACATAATTCTACTGCGCAGAAACCACCTGAACATAACGGTATAAAACCGATGATTTACTATCACGGCAAGCATTATAAGATTTCTGACAAACGCAGTAAACTGCCGCAGGGATTCGCTGATTCGAAAGATAAGATTATCGGCAGTGAAGCAGGCTATGATACCGTACCGAATCGCGAGTGTTATACAACTGCGTCCAATGCCGATCGCGTCGGTGCTGAAATATTCAGTAATCCTAATGACGACAGCTATATCTATATTTATGCAGAAGGTGGATACTTGGCGTTTTGCCGGGAGAATATATAATAAAAATTATTTTGCGGATGTATAATACAGACATCGCGGAAAGGACTTAATTATGAAAAAGAACAAGCTTTTCATTCCGTTATTAAGCACTCTGTTTTTAATGAACGGCTGCAAGCTCAACCATGAAGTTATGGAACACACTTCATACTTCAATGCATATGAACAAATTGATGAAGCTGAAATTATGAATTTAGCTTCACAAGCAGACGTTTCTTTGAATTACGGAAATCCTGAGGTAATGTATCAGACTGCCGAACAGGTTGTAATTGCACGAGTTGATTCAATTGACGGCAGTAG
This sequence comes from uncultured Erysipelotrichaceae bacterium, assembly GCA_947569705.1. Taxonomy (GTDB): domain Bacteria; phylum Bacillota_I; class Bacilli_A; order Erysipelotrichales; family Erysipelotrichaceae; genus C-19. Next base: position 106,791 of record CANOSP010000002.1, on the reverse strand, counting down.
TAATTACAATGAGCAAACCGGCGAATATGTTTTTCCTTTCACCTATGGAAAAATGACGATATTGGCTGTTAAAAAAGGGAATCTTTTCGTGAATCAACAAGTTCCCTATCTGCGTATGGGTGCTATCCTGACATTTGAACAGTATTATCAAGGGCTGCTTCCTGATCACCAACAAAAAATTGCGGAACATATGGATCAACAGCCCAAATATGTGAAACACATGTTCGGAGATGATATTGATATTGAAGCGGGAAAAACTTATTTGATCTATATAGGAGAAAACGACTCAAAAGATTCACCGGAAAAAGGTGCGTATCCGATCATTGGTTGGGAAGGCGGTCTGAGAGAAATCAAAGGAGATCTCTCATCACAAGCACAAATTCAAGTATTAAACAATATCACCGGTAAATGGGAAAACCTTTCACAGCTTATTCCCGATGAATAAAACAACTGACAAATTAACCATTCACAACACAGTTATAAAAACAGCACTATGTCGGATCTGTTCTGATACAAAGATACCGTGTCCCTTCCAATAAGAAAGGAGCTGTCATTATGAATAAAAAACAAATCTTATATATCGCGGCCATGTTTGGCTTGACCGCACTTATCCTCTGTTCCGATCAAATAAATCCTGTTCATGCGAATCGCTATGAAGTCAATTATCTGCTCGCTGCCCTGCAATTATTCTGTAAATTAATCTTGCCTTGTCTGTTAGGCAGCGTCATCGCTAAAGTCAGTGCTGATTGGATCAAAGGCGAAGCTATCAGTGCTTTTCACATTCATAAACATTTTGTTTATCTGATCATTGAAGTGTTAGCGGCTTATATTCTCTTTATGCTTTATCCGATTATCTCTATCATTCTCGGCACCGGTATTCCCGAAAAGATCGTAAGCTATATGTTATTTGCGGCAGATCACTTATATTTATATATCTTAATTTACTTTTTAGTTACACTCGGTGTTATTAAATCCTGCAAAAGTAAAAGCTTTATGAAAGGCTGATACTTAACGATACAACGCTTCTCATGAAATATATAAAGAAGAATGACAATCATGAAAAAAGTAATTTAGTATTGCATTCCGATATACTTATTTATCATCTGTTTAACCATCATTTCCATACAGAAATTGATGAAAGGAGTGAAAGTCATGAAAAAGAAATGGATCAATGTTACAAGTAAATGGAGTTATCTTTGCTTTATTCCCGTAATTATCGGTTTATTAAAAATTGTATTATACGATATTTCGTTATCTGCCGATATTTTGATGATGGGAAAAGAAATAATGATTTCTTTATTGTTGGTGATCATCGGAATCTATCTGTTTGTAAGAATGAACAGCTATTCTCATCTGTTCAATCCCGATCATCCTCATTAAAGAATCCTTTAGAAAGGTATAGAAAACAATGAAGAAAAAGAAAATACGTTACATTATTCTGTCAACACTGCTGTGTGCGGGCTTACTCACTGCCTGCGGCTCCAAAAACACCTTATCCGATATACAGGTGAATGCGCTTCAATCAGAATTATACACTGAGGAAGAATATCATGAATTCCTTGATGAATTTGTCACCGGATACAATGAAAAAGCATACGGTGAAACACTTCGTGAAACTGAAATTATTGAGATCAGCTATCTTGGAGATGCTTGCTTAAAACAGGAAATCGCTGATTTGGCAAATAATACAGACGAACCTGCACCGGATCTTGATTCTATGCAATTCATGTTAATCCGCATAAAAACTGACATCATTTCATTTTGGGATAAGTTTAACCTCAATGAGAAGTATCCGCAGGAGTTCACTTACTTTTTAACCAAAAAACCAAACGCCAAATGGGAAGTACAGCGCAGCGGTGATGCAGGCTATGTTCCGCAATGTGAATTCAATAAGTAACCGTATTGACAATAATAAAGAAGATTAGGAAAGGGATACTATGAAAAAAATAATGATTATGCTTTGTTTCCTTTTGTGCTTGTGCGCATGTCAAAAGCAAACTTCAGAACCGGAAGCAACAGCCTTGACTTACAAGGACCTCGATTACAAAATCACTAGAATCACAGACATTGAAAATGACGATAACTTTATGCCGTACTTTACAAGATGCGATAATGATTATCTATACGGCATGATGCTCAACGGTGCTGAGTTTACGACGGAAACTAATACAAACAGACTGCTTGTATTAGAAAATGATTGGATTCGCAGCTTTCCGCTGGAGGAAGAACCGTGTGTCAGTGATCATTTAATGATCAAGGATCAGCTGTTTTATCTTACGGCTTCAAAAGATGAGAAAAACAGTGTTGATCTGTATCGGTATGAAGACGGAAAAGATGATGAACTAATTGAACGCTTTACCGACGAAGCTAAAATACAACTGGAACATTTAGGAACTTCTCTGATGATCATTGCTCAAAATCAAGAAAGAATTGATATGAAACGCTATTTTGATGATAATCTTATTCAAATGGCAACCGTTGCGATTAATGATCAATTATCCGGAGATATTGAAATCAGTCTGTATCAAAGTGATCTGTTTCTTACCGTCATTAATGATCAAGCAAAATCTATCTATGTAATTGATACAGAATCCGGTAATATTACGAGTCAGCTTACCGATCAAGCATTTGATTATTTTGTGGTAAGTGATGATGCTGTGGCTGTATATCGAGGTGAGAAAGAATTCCTTTATAATCGCAGTTTTGAATTACAGAAAACGTATTCGGTACCGAAATCTGATTGGGCAAATCTAAGTTATTTCGGTGATAATGACGGTATCGGTGTTCTCACGGATACCGAGCATAATATCGTCCTGCGTAATTATGATAATGATAGCGGATATAAAATATCAGCGGAGAAAGAAACGGTATTAAAGGACTTGACTGTTCGTTTTGTCGGAAATCATTTCTTGATTGCGACAACTGCGGAAAATGACATTTATAAAATTGAATTTGAATTTAAAGAATAAGACCACATGAGTTTACTTGCCGTAACAGGTAAGTAAACTTTTTATTTTAATAGCTTTTATATGTTTTTGTATGCTTTTGTCTGGATAGAGGTAAACAGTTGTTTCACAATGTGCGTCAATTGAAGAAATTAAAAAATTTTTTATAAATTTTTAGGGATCTCTCTTTTTAGCGTGTATATAAAAGATAGGGGCTTTTTAAAGCTGAATTATAGACAAGCGAAAGGAGATGACAAAGTCTATGATTAAAGTAAATGAATTAAATGAAATGATTGATCGCAACGATCGCCCAATCACCTATGATGAATATTGTAAAAGGATTTTATGTGATAAACAAATATTATCTAGGATTATTAAAGAGTGTGTTTCGGAGTTTCATGATATTCCGTTAGCTGAGATACCGAATTATATAGAGAATGATCCAGCAATGAATGAAAACATTGATAAAGCTAATGATAAAATATATGGAATGAATACTGAGGATATATCTGTTCACGGTGCTAAAATAATCTTTGATATTATAGTTGGCATCAGATTACCGGATTCACCAAACAAGGACAATATCGGATTAATCCTAAATATCGAAGCACAGGCAAACAGTAATACACCCTACCCGTTATTAAACCGGGCAATTTATTATAGCAGTAGATTACTGGCAAGACAAAAGAATCGTCCGGACGGCTTCCAACATTCAGATTTTCAGAATCTAAAAAAAGTCTATTCGATATGGATCGTAATGAATTCCAAGAAAGCAACCGAGGGTGTAATGAATCAATATGAGATCCGTGAAACATGCTTGAGAAGAGCGTCTCATTTCCCTAAAGAAACGTATGATAAGCTGGCAATCATCATGATTTATCCAAAGAGTAAATATGATATGAATGATGATAAATACGATTTAATGGAGCTGTTACATATCTTGTTTAAAGCAGACATGACGGCAAAAGAGAAAAAGTGTCAATTAGAAAAAAACTATGGTATAATGATGACAAAGAAAACAGAACGGGAGGTTGAAGGTATGTGTAACTTGTCTCAAATTCATGTGGATGCCGGTCGTAAAGAAGGATTGGCGAAAGGACGTAAAGAAGGACGCAAAGAAGGACTGGCTGAGGGACTGGCGATTTTATCAAAAATCATTAATAATATGATGAAGAAAACAAATCAAACAGCGGATGAAGTGATGAAGATATTAGACATAGACAAAGAACTTCAACCTGAAATAAGCAAACTTATGAACACACAAAACGATATAAAATATAAACACCTTAAATAATCATAACATCCTAAAAGGGCATCGGGGTAATTAAATAAATAAGCTTCCGCTGCCTTTTATAATGTCAACTGAACAAAGGATACAAAACACAAATTTCAAAAATATGAGTATCTCCTATAAAAACAGAACTGCTATTTACCGATAACCGCCAACTATATATCACTCTATCGATTCTCCCCCTTCCTCTCTCGCTCAAAAGAATAATTGCACCGATCCTTCCAGTATACATGACTAAAATAACTTTCTCGCCTATTTTCTATTGACAATAACAAATGAATAGTGTACTGTATTATTATAGATAGTACAGTTGGAGGGATCAACATGCTGAAAGTTTGTGACTTAGTGAAAAAACTACAGAATCATCTTGTTTTACATCAACTCAATATGGAGATTGAAGACGGATGTATCTACGGGCTGATCGGTGAAAACGGCGCCGGCAAATCAACCTTGTTAAGAATACTGGCAGGTGTATACGAATGCGATCACGGCTGTGTGATGATCGATGATCAAGAGCTGCATAAGCATCCGGAAAGGAAAGCGGAAATTCTCTTAATTCAAGATGAACCGTTTTATTTTCATCATGCGACATTATCCGATATGAAACACTTCTATCAAATCGCCCATCCTGACCTAGATGAAGCCTACTACCACAAGCTGATTACCGCATTTGAATTAGATGATCGCCAACCCCTATATAAATTCTCCAAAGGAATGAAGCGCCAAGCATTTTTAATCCTCGGTCTATGTATCGCACCGCGCTATTTATTACTGGACGAAGCATTCGACGGCTTAGATCCGCATATGCGCATGATGTTTAAAAAAGAAATCAGCGACCGCATTGAAGAAAAGAAAATGAGTGTGATCATTTCTTCCCATAACCTAAAAGAAATGGAAGAACTATGCGACTGCTTCGGCATTTTAGAAAACGGCAAACTGCTGACCTCGGGATCCGTGAGCGATAAGCTTCATGAAGTCCATCGCTTCCAATTAGCCTTTGCGAAACCGATCGATAAAGAAGAATTCTCAGAATTAAAGCTGTTATCCTTACAAATAACCGCAAGTATCGTAAACTTAGTCGCAGAGGGAGAAGAAGCGGAAATCAAAGCATTTTTAAAAGAAAAGCAGCCGATCATGATGGAAATGCTTCCGGTCAGCTTAGAAGAAATCTTTGTATTTAAAATGTTGAATAAAACGGAGGTGTCTCAATGAAACAGCTGTTACTGACAAATACCGAACTTTCCTACGTGAATTATTATATAAAAAAGGAAGCACGATTAGGAATTGCGACAATTATCATCCTCGCTTTGTTTGTATCCGGACTGCTGTTACCCGCAGCTTTAGTCGAAATAGGACTGACATTGTTCGGCGGGCAGTTTGATTTCCATTCCGGAAGCGGATGGGAAAGCATGTCACGAGTATTTATCTCCGTCTGTGTATTGGCATATTTACTGCCGCTGTATTTATTTCGATTTAAAATGAATCGAAGCGGAAATGATCTATACCTGTCTCTGCCAATTGAGCGAAAACGCTTATTCTATGTACATTATGTCATCGGATTATTTTATTTGATCACCATATCGCTGCTTCTGTTGATAGGGTACAGCGTATTTGTAAAAGCATTATCCATATATCAAATAACATCGGCAGGAAGCTTCTCATATATCCTGTTAAACATTTACTTTATCGGATTGGGCGTTTGTCTGTATACCTTTTTCACATATATTGTAATACGTTGTCATAACCTGTTGGACGCAATCCTGATGGAGTTAGCGTATACACTGTTGCCGCTGCTCTTCTATTATGCGCTCCAAGCATTGATCATTCATGCGGCAGAGGCATCAACTGCTTACCTATTTTTAGGATTTGACGATGCTTCGTTATTAAATATGATAGAACTGCCGACAGCGGTGTTAAGTATTCCTACACAAATGAATTTATGGATGTTATATTACTGTTCCTATGCAAGTGAAGCAGTGATTGCCCTCGAGCTGTTACTCGTTGCCGGATTATTATGGATCATCTTTGCGGTGTGCTGCTTCTTAGGCGCACGCAGATCCTTTGTGCGAATCAGAAGTGAACAAAGCGGACAAAACACAAATGCCTTTTTTACTTATCCGCTGTTAATTCCGCTCGTTTCTTTCCTGTTATTGATCGCAACCCAAAGCGAACAGTTATTTTCAATCAGTATCATCTTTATTCTTGTAGCCTATTTATTGGCACATTTTATCGCATACCGCAAAATCAGCTTCTCAATTCGTAAATTATTGTTGTTTTTCAGTTTGGCAGCGAGCAGCTTCCTATTGTTCATCAGCCTTACAAAAACCAATTTATTCGGTGCACTCAAAGAAGTACCGAAACTTGAAAATGTAAATTCATTCACATTAGAGATCACCCAATACGATGCAAATAATGAAAGCCCGCAAACAACCTTTCTCAGCGGAAGCGGAAGCAGTGATGAAGCGCTTGCCGATATACTGAGGGAACAAGCGAAAATCAGGGATTATAAAAAACAACATTCAAATAATGAATTTTATGATCAGGCATATATCGTGAGATTTCAATATGACAGCGATACCGCAGAACAAGGATTTATTGAGCGCACATATATCTTTAATCAAGAGGACAGGGAATATATCGAAGCACGGATCACTGAATGGAAGAAAAATAATATTATTCAGAATTACACAGTATAGGAGGTGTACGATGTTTATCTTAAAACCGCAAAGTCGATTACCGATTTTTGAACAATTAAAAGCACAGATTTTAGAATTTATATCATTAGGCATCTTAGCACCGAACGATAAATTACCGTCAGTACGCTCCTTGGCAAACGAACTTGCGATTAATCCCAATACGGTGGCAAAGGCATATCAGGAACTGGAACTGCAAGGGTATTTATACACGATGCCGGGCAAAGGCTGCTTTGTGAATGACAACCATTTAGATGATCAAATAAAAAAAGTGAAACTAAAGGAATTTGAACAGTCGGTATCGGAAATGAAGCGTCATCAAATAGCACCTGATGAATTAATTACAATTGTCACAAAAGTATATGAAGAAGGGGATGAGCGCAATGATTGAGTTTCAGCATGTATATAAATTTCTCGGTAAGAAACAAGTGCTGCAGGATGTCAATGTGACGATACCGGACGGTGCGGTATTCGGACTGATCGGCGAAAACGGTGCGGGTAAATCAACATTCTTGCGCTTATTAAGCGGCATTTATCAATGTGACGGCGGTAAAATTCTGTTAGATCAGGAACCTATCTACGACAATCAACGCTGTAAAAAACAGATTTTGTTTATCAGTGATGAGCCGTTTCAGTTTTTTCGCTCTTCCTTATCAGATATGAAGCAATTCTATTCACAATGGTATGACATCGATGAAGAACGTTATCATGAATATTTAACGATGTTTCACTTAGATGAACATAAGCCGCTGCATAATTTCTCCAAAGGAATGAAAAGACAAGCATTTATACTGTTGGGATTGGCAGCTTCTCCGCGCTACTTGTTACTTGATGAAGCATTTGACGGCTTAGATCCGATGATGCGCCGCTATTTCAAACAGGTGATCGCCGAGCGCATTGCGGACAAATCAATGAGTGTCATCATTTCCTCGCATGACTTAAAAGAAGTGCAGGATTTCTGTGACAGCTTTGCGATGATTGAAAACGGAACCGTTTCCACAAGCGGTGAAATGAATGATACACTGGCAAATATCCATCATATACAGATGGCATTTCATGAAGAAGTAAAAGCAGAATGGTTTAATCAGTTGGATGTAATCACAATGCAGATCCGCTCAAGAGTGGTAAAGCTGTATGTTCGCGGAGATGAGGAAAAAATCCGCAGCTATCTGAAAACACTGCATCCGCTCGTACTGGAGCTGCTTCCGGTACAGCTGGAAGAAATGTTCATTCAATCAGTGATTCATCAAAAGGAGGTGAATTGCCATGGCATATGAAAAAGCATACGTTAAATGGTATCACAAGCACAATCAGCGCATACTTGTGACATATTTAATGATTGCGGCAACCTTAATTATAGCGCCGCAGCTGATGTTTCCGTATGATCCTCAATCCTCTTCAATGCCTTTGGCACTTTCCGCTTATATCGTTTCTGCGCTGAATTTGCTTATGGCGCTGTTAATTCCTTTATATCAATTCCGCTATTTATTTAATAAACACTCTGTTGATTTGTTTTATCCGTTACCGATGAAAAAAACAACAGTGTATTGGCTGAACTATGGAATTGGTGCCACATTGGTATGTGTACCAAACGTCATCTTTTTCATCAATGTGTTGTGGGAACAAGCTTCCTATGCGTACATTCCTTACTATCTGCTTATGATGACAGGCTTAGTGCTGTTCGCCTTGAGCTTATATGCACTTGTGACCTTTTTCGTGATGAAATGTAATTCACTGTGGGATGCCTGCTTTGCGGCCGCTGCCGTTTTGATTTCTCAGCTGTTAATTGTCAGCGCAGTAAACGGATTGTTGAGAAATGCGGTCACTGAATTGGTTAACAACGGCGGCAGTGCCTATGAATTCTTCTCATTATCCTATTTTGAAGGCGCACAGCCGGTAATGGCAGGATTTCAATGGATCAGCGCCTCTTTGAATGCCTTTTTTCATATATCACAAAGCGGTGGAAATTTCCTCACCCTTTGGTTACAAGAATCAACGCTTAACGCGTGGATGCTTATCTATTATCTCTTACTTCTTATCGGCTTTAGTGATTGGGCATGTAAAACTTACGTAAAACGCAAAGGGGAAGACAGTGAACAACAAACAACCTCTAAATTTATATTTCCCTTATTTATTTCCCTGATTACCGGCTCTTTATTAGCCTATAATATCACCGACATCGCTTATCTCTGCTTTACCTTCGTACTGTTTTTCTTAATGAATGCACTGGCAGAGCGCAAGCTGGTCATCAAAACGAAAATGATCGCTGTTTTGGCAATCTACGGCATCTCCTTATTGTGAATCCACAAGGTATTGATCGATACAAACGGCTTTGGGCGTATTCATGAATTTTATGAAACAGATGAAATACTAGCGGTACGCAGTGAATATCATGACTATACGGATTCAGAAGAAAGCGAGATGTCCTCGATTATCATGTATGTTTTTCAAAAGGATCCTAAGCTGATAGAAATGATGGTGAAATCGCATCATGAATCGGTGACAAATAACGTTAAGCATAACGGAGAACAAGTTCTCGGTGAATTGATCATTGACTATGAATTAAAAAACGGTAAACATGCATATCGTTATCTGTATTTCTATCCGGAAGACGCAAAATTGATTAAGGAATTTAAAGATTATATAAAAGAACAAAATTATGCGGAAGATGATGTATTTATCAGATAATACTCGCGCTTGGGAAAAATTGACTTCATAAATGAATTTGTTTACAATACATGTATTGAAAGGAGATTCTTATGAAGCTTTATATTACAAGACACGGGCAGACAGACTGGAATCTTAATGAACGAATTCAAGGGAAAATCGATATTGAATTAAATGATACAGGGCGTTTACAAGCACAAAAAATCGCTGATTTATTAAAAGATCAAGCAATCGATCAAATATTTTCTTCACCGTTAAAGCGAGCGGTGGAAACCGCTGAGATTATCAATCAGCCGCATCAGCTGCCGATTCAATGCGATGAGCGATTGGCAGAGCGCGGTTTCGGCGACTATGAAGGAACACCGATCGGAAAATTTGATTTCTGCGGCTTTTGGAATCAAGCAAAAGAGGATCAGTTTATCAGCTGTGAAAAAACCTCGGCATTCTTTGCGCGGGTATATGCATTTATTGAGGAGTGTCGTCAACGCTATCCGGATCAAACGATTTTGGTTGTCGCACACGGCGGTGTATCTTTGCCGTTTTATACATATGCGCATGGGATTGTGAATGATCATGATATGCGCAAGTATATGTTGAAAAACTGTGAAGTTGCACTTTATGAACTGTAAAACAGTTGATTTATTATATGAAATCGGTTCCGTAATCAGATTTCATTCAGATACTTTGATTCTCACAGCGTCGATCGTTTTTGATTGCGATAAAAAGTAAAACGTGATAGAATAGGAACAGGGATCTTACAGAAAGGAGTGTTTACTATGAAGTTAATTTTAGCGATTATGTCTAACGATGACAGTCCTGCCGTTTCAAGCGCATTAACAAAGGAAAACTTTCAGGTAACACGCTTAGCGACAACCGGCGGTTTCTTACGTGCCGGAAACACCACATTAATCGTCGGTACCGATGATGATAAGGTAGAAAAAGCGATTGAAGTCATCGGTGAATACAGCCGCAGACGTACTGAGGTTGTACCGAGTACTGCATCTTATGACATCGGAAGATATGCATCTTTCCCGGTTGAAGTACAGGTAGGCGGAGCGACCATCTTTGTATTGGATGTAGAAAAATTTGTGAAATTATAATTAAATTTGATTGATCATACGAAATGAAAGAGATTGCCTTGCATAAGGTGATCTTTTTTTATCGCTGTAAGTTTACGATTACGGGTAAAATTGCACAGCCTGCTTATTGTAAAGAGGGCAAAAATAAAGTAAAATAATACTGATAAAAGAAACGTAAGGAACTGCGGTGCTGTTTCAGGTAACATAAACAAAAAAACAGCGGTGCGGTAATAAAACAGGAGGAAAACTATGAAGGTTCTTGTGATTGGCAAAGGCGGACGTGAACATGCGATCGTGCATGCGGTAAGCCGCAGTAAACTTGTATCAAAAATTTATGCGGCACCGGGAAATCCGGGAATCGCAGCATTGGCAGAATGTGTACCGATTGCGGATAATAAGGTGGATGAGCTGGCAGCCTTCGCCAAAGAACATGCGATCGATTTAACGATTGTCGGACCGGAAGCGTCACTCGCACTGGGAATCGTCGATGTCTTTCAGAAAGAAGGTTTAAAAATCTTCGGACCGACAAAAGATGCGGCACAGATTGAATCCAGTAAGGATTTCGCGAAACAGATCATGGTAAAATACGGCATTCCAACTGCGGCATATCAAACCTTTGATCGTTATGAGGATGCGCTTGCGTATGTAGAAGCGCAAGGCGCGCCGATCGTTATTAAGGAAGACGGCTTAAAAGCAGGCAAGGGTGTTTGCGTTGCCGCTACGATTGAGGAAGCGACACAGGCATTACAGGCAGCCTTTTCAGCGCCGGATAACCGCGTGGTAATTGAAGAATGCTTAGTCGGCTTTGAGTTCTCTTTGATCTGCTTTGTCTGCGGCGAGCTGGTACTGCCGATGCAGATTGCTCAAGATCATAAGTGTGCATATGACGGAGATAAAGGACCGAACACCGGCGGTATGGGCGTATATTCTCCGGTGCGTAAAATTACCGATGAAATCATTGAAGAAGCGATGTCTAAGATCATGGAGCCGATGGCAAAAGCGATGGCAGCGGAAGGACATTCCTTTACCGGCTTTTTATACGGCGGATTAATGTTGACAAAAGAAGGCGTCAAAACGATTGAATTCAACGCTCGTTTGGGTGACCCTGAAGCAGAAGTCATATTGCCGCGCCTGCAAAGTGATTTTGTGGAAGTGATTGAAAAGATCATGAATCATCAAAAAAGCGAATTGGTTTGGGACAATGAGGTAACACTCGGCGTCGTAATGGCATCAGACGGCTATCCTGCATCCTCCACCAAAGGCGCAGTGATCAATCATTTGGATCAGTGTGACGGACTCATCTTCCATATGGGAACCGCCCTCAAAGACGGAAATATCGTAACCGACGGCGGACGCGTGCTGCTTGTCAGTGCGAAAGCAAAAACGCTTGAAGAAGCATATGAAAAAGCATATCAGGATGTCGCAAAAATTCAATGCGATGCCCTGTTCTATCGTCATGACATCGGAAAAAAGGATATGTAGGAGGAAGCGTAAATGGCAAAAACAGATTTAGAAATTGCACAGGAATGCGTAATGCGTCCGATTTCTCAGGTAGCTGAAAAAGTCGGAATTGAAGCATCGGAATTAGAATATTACGGAAACTATAAAGCAAAACTGTCGTTAGATGTATTGAAAAAGCGCGCCGATAAGGAAGACGGAAAGCTGATTTTAGTAACAGCGATCAATCCGACCAAAGCCGGTGAAGGAAAATCAACGACAACCGTCGGTTTAGGCGACAGCTTGAATCAGATCGGCAAGAAAGCGATGATTGCCTTACGTGAACCATCACTCGGTCCGGTTTTCGGTCTGAAAGGCGGCGCTGCCGGCGGCGGTTATGCACAGGTTGTACCGATGGAAGATTTAAACCTGCATTTTACCGGTGATATGCACGCGATTACTACAGCGAACAATTTAATTTCAGCTTGTATCGATAATCATATTCATCAGGGAAATGCTTTGGATATTGATATTGACAATATTACATGGAAACGCTGTCTGGATATGAATGATCGCAATTTACGTAATATTACGATCGGACAAGGGGCTAAGGCAAACGGTACCGAGCGTCAAGACGGCTTTAATATCACCGTTGCTTCCGAAGTAATGGCAGTACTTTGCCTTGCGGATTCCTTAATGGATCTAAAGAAGCGCTTAGGGAAAATGTTAATCGGATATAATACGAAACAAGAACCGCTCTATGTTAAAGACCTGCAAATTGAAGGTGCTTTGGCAATGGTGATGAAAGATGCGATCAAACCGAACCTCGTACAGACACTGGAACACAATCCGGTCATTGTACACGGCGGTCCGTTTGCGAACATCGCTCATGGCTGTAACTCCGTCATGGCCACCAAAACATGCTTAAAGCTGGCTGATTATGTCGTAACGGAAGCAGGCTTCGGTGCCGATTTAGGTGCGGAGAAATTCTTGGATATTAAATGCCGCTTCGGTAATTTAAAACCGAATGCCGTAGTCATCGTCGCTACAATTCGCGCCTTGAAGCAGCACGGCGGTGTTGCCTTTGAGGATTTGAAAAACGAAAATGTCGAAGCGATGCTTGCCGGATGTGCTAACCTTACCAAGCATATTGAAACAATCGAAGCATTCGGACTTCCTTATATAGTAGCGATCAATGAATTCGCTACCGATACACAGGCTGAGGTGGATGCACTTCAAAACTGGTGCCGCGAAAATCATCATGAAATGTCCTTGTCACAGGTTTGGGCAAAAGGCGGCAAGGGGGCGCTTGATTTAGCTGAAAAAGTTGCGAAACTTTGCGAACAGCCGAATACCTACGCTCCGATATATGATGTCAATGACTCCATCAAAGATAAAATCACAAAGATCGCACAAACTTGTTACGGCGCAAGCGGTGTGACATTCACTGATGAGGCAGAAGCCCAAATTGCCCTTTATGAGAAGCAGGGCTGGGATCATATGCCGATCTGCATGGCAAAGACTCCGACCTCTTTAAGCGATCAAGATAAATTATACGGCGCTCCGAAAGATTTCACCATCACCGTAAGAGAGCTTCGTCCTTCCTTAGGCGCAGGCTTTATCGTCGCTTTGACCGGTAATGTGCTGACAATGCCGGGATTGCCGAAACAACCGGCTGCTTTGAATATGGATATTGATGAAGCTGGTCATATTAAGGGATTATTTTAAAAAGCTTAATGAAAATTGTTTGAATGAATATAATAGAAAGAAGATGCTGCTTGGCATTTTCTTTTTCATAATTAATGATTATTGATTGATAAATTTTACGAATATGAATTGTGTCATTTTATGTGAAATATAGAATTTCAATAAAATTTGGTGTATAATAACTACGTTTTTATCGAAAGAGGTGTTTTGCATATGCAAAAAGAGTATAAAAAAAATTCAAAACAGATAAAAAACAGGAAGAATGCGGCATTGCCGTGGTATAAAGATCTGCGTTTTTACTTTATCAGCGTGCTGTTCCTGTTAATGATCGCATTAGTGGCACAGCTGTTTATTGTAAAGATCATTCCGATGAAATATATAGCGGGCGGAGTCGTTGTACTGGTGTTGCTCGGATTAATGCTGTGGTGGCTTCAGTACGGTAAACGAGTAAATAAAGTCAATCAGATTTTAGGTAAAATACTGATTGTCATTGTATCGATTCTGTTAATCATGGGGAATATGTATTTGAATAAGGCAGGCAATGTCATCGGTAAAATTACCGGCAGTAATACGGAAACCGATGCGATGTCGGTCATCGTAAAAAAAGACAGTGATATTGAAAAAATCGAGCAATTAGCGGATAAAAAGCTGGGCGCCAATGAAGCAACGGATAAAGATAATGTGTTAGAAGCGAAACAGGCAATCAGCGAAGAAATCGGTGATACGTTCAGCTATCAAAGCTATAACAGCTATGATGAAGAGGCTGCGGCTTTATACAGCGGTGAGATCGATGCGATGATTTTAAATGAAGCGTATCGCGGTTTATTGGAAAATAATTATCCGAAATTCGATGAAGAGACAAAAGTGATTTATACCCATGAAATCACAAAGGAAGTTGAAGACATCAGTAAGGATGTCGATGTAACCAATACACCGTTTAATGTATATATTTCCGGTATTGATACGTATGGTCCGGTAACGACAAAATCAAGATCCGATGTGAATATGATAGCGACGGTGAATCCTAATACGCATGTAATCGTCTTAACGAGCATTCCGCGTGATTACTATATTTCACAGACATGTCAGGGCGGTGCGAAGGATAAATTGACTCATACCGGTATCTTCGGAGTTGATTGTACCGTAAGCAGTGTTGAACAATATTTTGAAATTGATATTAACTACTACGCACGTGTGAATTTTACTTCCTTGATTGATATTGTGGATGCACTCGGCGGCATTACCGTAGATAATCCAAACAGTTTCAGCGGTAATAACGGCACCTATTTCCCGATTGATTCCAATTTATATATTACCGGCAGTCAAGCCTTGGAATTTGCTCGTGAGCGTTATGCTTTCTCGGACGGAGATCGTGAGCGCGGAAGAAATCAAATGCGTGTATTGACCGGTATGATCAATAAAGCAATTTCACCGGCAATCATTACGAATTATACAAGTATTATGAATGCGATCGGCGGCAGCTTCCAGACGAATATGAGTTCTGATGAAATTTCATCATTGATTCATATGCAGCTGAATGAAATGAGCGGCTGGGATATTATCCAACAGTCGGTCAACGGCTACGGCGAGATGTTGATCTCACCGGCAAACGGCTTTAATTCTTATATGATGATTCCGCATATTGATACTGTGGATGCGGCGGTTGCCAAAATCAATGAGGTTATGAATGCCAAATAGTAAATGACAGTGGATTCTCATGAATTCACTGTTTTTTCTTAGATTTTCTTACTGCTTTACGATATAAAAAAGATAAAAAAAGTGATGCAGTTAAATACATCACTGTTGGTATAAATTTTAATTCGGAATATAGCTTGATGTTAATTCGACGAACGGATAACGAGTTTTCAATCGTTCCGCAATTCCACGCATTTTTGTCACATTCATGCCGCCGATCGCAAATACGGTCGTACCGCTTCCGGACATGGCAACGAATTCAAAACCGGAAGATAAAAGCTCATGTTTTAAAGCAGCGACTTCCGGTACAAGCTGAAACGTGCTTCCTTCCAGTGAATTGCCGCAATTTGCCAATACCCCTCTAAAATTGCCGTTTTCCCATTCACTGCGGCATTTTGGGACATTTGGATGCGGGCAGGTATCGAGATTTAAATTCTCATACACAAGCTTTGTGGAAGCGCCTGCTTTTGGCTTTACTAATAAAACCGGAAATGCAAAACGGTTTGTTAAAAAAGTTAAGCCTTCTCCGATACCGGAAACATACACACAGCGGTTTTGAATAAGACAAGGAACATCGGCTCCGATGCTTACACCGAGTTCTTCTAATACTCTGGCCTTTATGTAATGTCCGCTGAGTTTCGCAATTCCGCGCATTACCGCTGCGGCATCACTGCTTCCTCCGCCGAGTCCCGCTTCCATAGGAATCTGCTTGGTTACACTGATATGATAATTGTCCTTGATCTGAAATGCTTCCTTCATCAGCCGCACGGCTTTGACTATCGTATTGCCATCATGAAAGGACAGTGCCGGTTCATTGCATGTATAGGACATTGTATCGGCTTTTTCAATGACGATGCGATCGTGCAAAGCAAGCGGAATGACCAAAGAGCGCAGTTCATGATACCCGTCTGCTCGCTTGGATACCGCATCTAAACATAGATTGATTTTGGCGTGTGCTTGTTCTACCACACATTCCTTTTGTGTTTCTGTTTGTAGTTTATTTTTCATATTGTACCTCATAGAGACGAACAAAGTCTGAAAGTTCGAGACTTTGCGCACGTGCTGTCGGTGAAATCCCTGCTTTATTCAGTATTTCCCCGGCTTTTTCTTTATTTCCCAGATATTCTCCGTAGTTATTCAGTATAGTTTTGCGTCTTTGACGGAAGCATTCCTTTACTAATTCAAAAAACGCAGCTTCATCAATCAGCGGTGGATCGGTGCGAAAACGAAACTGTAATACCGCACTGTCAACCTTTGGTTTCGGCTGAAATACATTGGCAGGAACCTTACATACTTTTTGTACCTCACAGCGATATTGCGTAATTACACTTAACGCATTATAATCCTTCGCATTTGTTTCGGCACTGAAGCGATCGGCAACCTCTTTTTGCATCATAACTGTAATTGCCTTTATATCATCGCCGTATTCAAACAAACGAAACAGAATAGGTGTTGTGATATAGTAAGGCAGGTTTGCGGCCACTACAACGTCTAATCCGGCTTCATACAGCGGATTTACATATTTCTTCAGATCGACATTCAGGAAATCTTCCATTACTAAAGTGAAATTATCATAATCACGAAGATTATCGTTTAAAACCGGCTCTAAGCGCTGATCAATTTCAAAGGCAATGACTTTTTGTGCATATTCACATAAATACTGCGTTAAAGCACCGATGCCCGGTCCGATTTCAATCACGGCACAATGATTACTGATTACGGCATGACGCGCAATTTTTTCAACAATACCGCATTCAATTAAGAAATTCTGTCCGTAATTCTTTTTGGCATAGAGATCGTATTTCTCTAAAACAGCTTTGGTTCCTGACGGAGTCGCTATTTTCTGTATCATCTTACACTTCCTTTGTCTTGTGTTTCATTCACTGCGATTTGTTCTATTAACCGCTGAACATCTTCTTTAGTCAATCCTAACATATTCATTCGTTTCCATAAAGTCTTAGCATTGCATCTTCCTATAAACAGGGTATTTCCCAACATTTCCCGCAAATGCGAGCTGTTTGTTTGCCCGTTTAAGCCAAGTGCATGGAACTCCTGCAGGGAAATTGATTCCTTATGCGTTGGTTCATAGGTCATCAAATGTGCCAATGCTTCTTGTATATCCTGAGGCAAAGCATGTTCAAC
Organism: uncultured Erysipelotrichaceae bacterium; assembly: GCA_947569705.1. Classification (GTDB taxonomy): domain Bacteria; phylum Bacillota_I; class Bacilli_A; order Erysipelotrichales; family Erysipelotrichaceae; genus C-19. The sequence continues at coordinate 89,135 of CANOSP010000002.1, read as the reverse complement.
ACCGACTTTCTTCGACGTTCTTGCCTTGCGCTTTTCAATAAAGGCATTTTTACAGCCGGAAACCTGTGAATTAATTGCACTGCGGATTTTTTCACCCGGAACATCGGGATCGGTAAAGATAATCACACCGCGCTTTCGCTGCAGCTGCCGAATCAATTCGATATGATTCTTCGTTAAACGGCAGCCCGATGTCTCTAAAGTATCACAATCAAGACAGGATTGAAGCTTTTGCGTATCATGCTTACCCTCTACCACGATGATTTCTTTAATTTTCATTTTCATTTTGTCAGCCTCATGTATATATTTTAACATAAGTAAGCATACTTGAGAATGAAAAAAAACATCATACGTTTTAGAATGATGTATCAAACAAGGTAAAAATGCACAGTATGGAGGTTCTGTGCATTTTTAAAACAATCAATCATTATTGGAGGAGAATGATTGATATAGATTGTATGATTATCCGCTGATTAAAACAAATACCGGGGGGGGTTGGCATTGTTAAAATCGATCCTGTTAGCTATATACAGGAAACAGATAATCATACGGGTGCAGTGATTGTAATCATAGACTCTGGGGGAGAATGTAGAGATCATCGAAAACAATCCACTGCGAAATTCATTAAAAAGCTATTAGGGAGATAAATAGTGGGGTGGGTAATAGGGTGCCCTATTTGCCGTAACGGAGTATTTTCGCCGTTGGAGTGGATCCATCGTAATTAATAAGATTCACATTTTGTTCACTGCCGATATATAAATCGACATGGTTGCCGGTAATCGCGCCGCCGCGATCGAGAACAATACATTTAATCGGCTGATCGGGTGATAAACCCATGCCGCTGTATCCATGATTGGAAATTTCAACGATCGAATAAAACGGAACGCTCGCATCCATCGCAATAATATAATAACCATCGTAAGTTAAACCGCTTTGCCAAGTACCGTCGCTCTGCATAACTCCCCAAGCGGGATTCAGCTGAACGCCAACTGCTGTATTACCGGTGCCATCTTCTCTGACGTTGCATCCATAACAGTCTACACCGTACAGCGTTGTTTTGATCTCAAAAGCCGCATCTGCCGATACCGCAGGTTCTTCCTGCACGGTATTCACTTCTACAGCTTCGATTTCCGGTTCAGGTTCGGGTGCCTGATACTGTTCCGCCTTGCTGGTATCCGCAAGCATTTGGAACACATCCTTTACCGAATCTTCTTGGATTAGCTTTTTGTTTAACTTTTTCGCTGTCGCATATGTTCTCACTTCATTTTTCAATGAAGTATTAGGTTGATTTCCCATATGCAGAGATAATAATTCGTTTTCTCTTTGTGTCAGTTTTGATATCACGGTATTAGATACCGGATTGGTATTAACCATTGCTCCGTCTGCGGACATGTCACCGGCACATCCGGAAAGAGCGAAAACCATGATCAGAAAAGCACTTATTCTTTTCAGTTTCATAAATTTCCTCCTTTTACGGCACGTCGCTTATTCTATCATATGAATTTCAGCTTGTCAAACTTTCTTTTTTTTGCACGCCTTCTATCACCTATTTTATACCGTTATGCTTTAGTTTATACATGAATTGATTTTTGTAATATTATCTAGGCCTATAGAATCGCCGTTTTTCAAAGATTCATAAGTATTTAAACGTCATAGACCTATTGTGAAAACATTCCGTTTTATAACAAGCAGTATCTACTGTGCTTTGTTCAGTGAATGAATAAATATGCGATTGTTATGCGCTTTTTTGCTATTTTAGCTAACATTGCTTAATTGTGAATGTAACCGTTTTACCAAAAGCGATAAAACACAGTTCAATGTTTTCTTAACAAATATACGCATGTAGTATCATTACCGTAATTGCTTTAAAGATAAAATGCTTTTCTGCTTTTTAGTGCTTTGTGTAAGACTTAAGAAAGCTTACTTTTCGATCATCAGCGACCCGCAAAAAAATTTTTCAAAAAATTGATCAGCTCCGTAAATTCATCAGGTATAACAATCTGAGGAAGCAGTACATCTCGATACTCCATCGACATAACAATCATCAATCCGCTTAATAACACAGTCACTGACAAATAGACAATAAAAATCGCTGCTTTGCATTCATGTCCGATATGAAAGATGCGCTCCAAGCGATTGGCACGACGCATTTTTAATACATCATGTATAATATAGAGAATGATCAAAATCTGCGCATAAATCATGTATTGATCATCTGTAAAAACAATGATACTGTAGATCACAATGGGAATCAGAATCAACGGAAAATAATAGTAAGTTCCGGAGATCACCTTTCCGCCGTCAAAGGGGTTTAAGGGCAAAAGATTCATAAGTGATACAATACCCGCAAAGAAACTCAGCCACAGAAATGTTTGGTTGTTCAAAAAATAAAACAAAAAGAAATAGATGAGTGCATTCAATAAACCAAACAGCGGACCGCTCATAGCGATGACGGCATTTTCTTTCACAGTTGTTTGATCAAGTATTTGAATATACGCACCGAATGGAGTAAAGCCGCCGAAGCGTACCTGAGCGCCATAGCTTTTGGCACTGATGATATGTCCGCTCTCATGAATGACCAACATTATAATATAACCGAGCGCAAACAACGGATTGATAAATACAGAAAGTATCGCAACAGTTATAAGCACCACGAAGATATTCATGATCCATTTACCGATATTCCAGTCTTTAAATATGGAATTTTGCATATTATCACCTTTTTCAATTATATCATTTTTTCTTTCGCTTGGGTATCCTTTTCCGACTTCCTTTATTTGGGAAATGGCTTTGCACATCTGAAGGCAAGAAAAAAACTAAAGCCGAAAATCGCTGACTTTAGCTTTTCATGAATATAGATTGTTTATCGTAACCTCTTACGACTGATCACACTTCCTTATATTATAAGAGATCAATAAAAATCCAAGATGCTTAGTTGCTGTTTGTTAAATACGCTGAGTCTTCAAGCTTAATGTTTGAAATGACGAATACCGGTATAGACCATCGCAATACCATGCTTGTCGCATTCATCTACCGATAACTGATCTTTGATGGAGCCACCCGGCTGAATAATTGCGGTAACGCCTGCCTTTGCGGCTGCTTCTACCGTATCCGGCATCGGGAAGAAAGCATCGGAACCCATTACTGATCCGGTTGCTTTATCCTGCGCCTGTTCAATCGCTATTTTAGCGGCACCGACACGGTTCATCTGTCCGGCACCGACACCGATTGTCATATTGTCTTTTACTAATACGATCGCATTGGATTTCACATGCTTTACAACTTTCCAAGCGAATAACAGCTGTTCAATTTCCGCTTCACTCGGTTGACGTTTTGTCACACAGGTGAGATCTTGTGCCGTAATATTTTTCGCATCAATATCCTGAACCAATAAACCATCGTTGACATTGGTCACTTTCAAGGATGTGCTTGGCTCTAATGTGGTATCTAATGTCATCAAACGAATGTTTTTCTTCTGAGACAAGATTGCGAATGCTTCATCACTGAATGACGGCGCAATAATGATTTCAAGGAAGATCTTAGAGAGTTTTTGTGCAACTGCTTCATTGACTTCCTCGTTCATAGCGACAATACCGCCGAAGATGGAAACCGGATCTGCTTCATATGCTTTATCCCATGCATCTTCAATCGTTTTACCGATACCGACACCGCACGGATTCATATGTTTCAAACCGACTACGGCACACTGTCCGCTGAATTCTTTTAAGATCTCAATCGCGGCGTTTCCGTCTTGAATATTATTATAGGAAAGCTCCTTGCCGTGAAGCTGTTTGGCATTTGCCAACGAATACTGCGGTTTCATATTCTGATAGAAGGCAGCTTCCTGATGCGGATTTTCACCGTAGCGCAGATCCTGCACTTTATCAAAGGTCATTGTATAGCTTTCCGGGAATTTCTCTCCGGTTTTCTTTGTCAGATAATCCGCAATCATCGCATCATAGCGAGCGGTATGGCGGAATACCTTGGCAGCCAAGGCTTCTCTTGTATCAAGATTGGTTTCTCCTTGTTCACGCAGTTCCTTTAATACGGCATCATAATCGTTCGGATCACAGATCACCGGAATATAACGATAGTTTTTAGAAGCACTTCGCAACATGGAAGGACCGCCGATGTCGATGTTCTCGATGATTTCCTCATGAGAAACCCCTTGTTTTTGTACTGTTTCCTTAAACGGATACAGATTGACACATACAAGATCGATATAATCAATGTCATGATCCTTTAATGCCTGTACATGCGTTTCATTATCTCTGACACATAACAAAGCACCGTGTACATTCGGATGCAGTGTCTTTACGCGTCCGTCCATAATTTCCGGAAAGCCGGTCACATCAGAAATGGAAATCGTGGAAATTCCTGCGGCTTCTAAAGTCTTTTTGGTGCCGCCTGTAGAAATGATTTCATAGCCGAGTTCCGCAAGACCGGAAACAAATTCAACCAGATTCGTTTTATCAGAAACACTTACCAATGCTCGTTTCATACTGATTCTCCTTCTTTTTTAATTTTATCTACAACCATTTGAATCGCTTTGGGAAACAGTTCATACTCCAAGGCATGTACATGTTCCTCTAAAGTTTCCAGTGACCATGTCGGATCAATCGTCAGCTTTTCCTGATAGATAATTTCTCCGGTATCGACACCTTCATCGACATAATGTACGGTGACTCCGGTATAGCTGACCTTTGCCTCGAACGCATCTTGAATACTGTGAGCGCCGGGAAACTGCGGCAGATAAGCCGGATGCAGATTCATGATCCGATACGGAAACGCCTGAAGCAATACTTCGCCGATAAAGCGCATATAGCCGGCAAGTACTATCAGATCAATTTCATATTCCCGCAGCTTTGAGAGGATAAAAGTCTCATATTCTGCTTTATTTGCATAAGCTTTCGGATTCACATATAAATAAGGAATATTCAGTTTTTTTGCCCGTTCACATGCATATGCATGTTCCTTGTCTACAACCAAAAGCTTACATGTCGCTTCCGTGATCTTGCCGCTAAGCAAAGCCTGTACGATATTCTCAAAATTCGATCCGTTGCCGCTCGCAAATACTGCCAAATTTACCATACGAGATCAACGCTTCCGCTGTCGGTTATTTCACCGATGATATATGCAGGCTCATTAAGCGCTGCCAGCTGTTTCATCGTTTCATCGACATCTTCACTTTCCACAGCTAGGATAAAGCCGATTCCCATATTGAATACATTTGCCATTTCATTGCCTTCAATCTTTCCTGTTTCGGCAATAAAATCAAATATTTTCGGTCTTGGGAAGGAATTCATATTGATTGTAACGCCTTGTCCTTCCTGCAACATACGCGGTACATTTTCATAGAAACCGCCGCCGGTTATATGACTCATGCCCTTAATATTGATATGCTTTAACAAATGCTTGATCGTTTTTACATAAATGCGGGTCGGTGTCAGTAACACATCGCCCAATACTTCATTGTCCAAAGCTTCAAAGCGATCATGCGGATTCAGTTTCGCATCTTTGAATAAAACTTTTCGCACCAGTGAAAAACCGTTGCTGTGAACGCCGCTGCTCGGCAAGCCGATGAGAACCTGTCCGCTTTTTGTGGATTGTCCGTCTAACAGCTTGCTTTTTTCAACAGCACCGACACAGAAACCGGCAATATCATAATGATTATGAGCGTACATATCAGGCATTTCTGCCGTTTCGCCGCCGATCAAGGCACATTCTGCCTGTACACAGCCGTCAGCTACACCCTTAACAAGCTGTTCAATGCGCTTCGGTTCGTTTTTGCCGACTGCCAAATAATCTAAGAAGAAAATCGGCATTGCGCCTTGTACCAGCACATCGTTGACACACATTGCCACCGCATCAACACCGACAGTATCGTGGCGATCCATTTCAAATGCCATCATTAATTTGGTACCAACACCGTCAGTTCCGGATACAAGCACCGGTTCCTTTAAGCCTAATTGACTTAAATCAAACATGCCGCCGAAAGCACCGATGGAATCCATTGCGCCCTTTACCTTAGTACGTGCCACGTGGCTTTTAATTAAACGTACACTTTCATATCCGGCTTCTAAATCAACACCGGCTTCACGATATTTATCACTCATGATTTTTCTCCTTTTCTAAAATTTCCCCATAGCTGAACAGCTTGGTCGGATAGACGCCGTCGAAGCAGGAAACACAAAGATCCGGGGTACCGAATGCTTTTTTCATCTGATCGATTTCTAAGAAACGCAATGAATCGGCGTTGATGAATTTACATACTTCTTCGGTTGACAGATGAGCGGAAATCAACTCATCATAAGTAGAGGTATCTACTCCGTAGAAACAAGGACAACGGAAATTCGGTGAAGCGATACGCACGTGTACCTCAGTGGCACCGGCTTCCTTTAACAGCTGAACGATGCGCTTTGAAGTAGTACCGCGGACAATCGAGTCATCAATCATAAAGACGCGCTTGCCTTGTACAATACTGCGAATCGCAGACAGCTTCATGCGGACTCCGCGTTCTCTTTGTTTTTGAGTCGGCTGAATGAAAGTACGTCCGACGTAGCGATTTTTAATCAAGCCGATTTCATACGGAAGACCGCTTTCCTCTGAGAAACCGATTGCGGCAGATAATGAAGAATCAGGCACACCGATCACAATATCGCCTTCCACATCTTCCATTTTCGCTAATGCACGACCTGATAAGCGACGCGCTGTGTGTACATTGATGCCGTCAATGGTTGAATCCGGACGGGCAAAGTAGATATATTCCATCGCACACATTTTCTTTTGCGTTTGATTTGTATAAAAGAAGCTTTTCTGCGGTTCACCGCCATCATCGGCAATACGGATGATTTCGCCCGGTTCTACATCGCGGATATACTTAGCACCGACTATATCGAAAGCACATGTTTCTGAGCTGACACAATAGCCGCCGTCTTCTAAGGCTGCGATTGCCAAGGGGCGCAGACCGTTATGATCTCTTACCGCATACATGCAGTCCTTTGTCATGATGATAAAGGCGAACGCACCCTCTAAATGACGACATGCCTTCATGATTTTTTCCACAAAGCTGCCGCTTTCGCGCTGAATCCAATGTGCTAACATCTCACTGTCACTTTCACCTTGAAAAATGCTTCCCATGACTTCAAGCTCTTCTTTTAATTCTTTGGCATTGACGATTTGACCGTTATGAGCGACCGCAAAATGCCCGGTATGCGCTCTGACCATAATCGGCTGTACATTTTCTATCTGATTGGAATCTTCTTTTGAATAGCGTACATGTCCCAGTGCATGTTTACCGGGAAGACGCTCGATAATCTGCGGATTAAATACCTCTGTCAATAATCCTTTATCTTTATAACAGGTGATCGTTTCACCGTCGCTTGCCGCAATTCCGGCTGCTTCCTGTCCGCGATGCTGAAGCGCATGCAGACCGAAATAGGTCATGGACGCTGCTTGATCGGATACATTATAAATACCGAAGACACCGCATTCCTCATTGATTTTATTCGCTGTTAAATAATCATTTTCCATTTCCATAGCTTTGCTTCTCCTTTATTTCTTTTTGAAGTAATTTACACCGTTTTCGATAATGCTTTGAAGTTTATCACCTTCAATATTTTGGAACAAACCGTCCTCATATCGTTCACAATGTCCCATTTTACCGAGAATGCGTCCGTCCTCACTTGTGATACCTTCGATTGCCAAAGTACTGCCGTTGAGATTATAGCGTCCGTTCATCGTCGGATCACCGTCAAGATCCACATACTGTGTCGCAACCTGTCCGTTTTCGAACAGCTTTTTGGCTGTTTCTTCATCACAGACGAATTTTCCCTCGCCGTGACTCATCGCAACGCTGTGCTGTTTGCCCGGTTTGAAGGAAGATAACCACGGTGATTTATTGGAAGCCACTCGTGTATATGCGATATGGGATACGTGACGATTGATGTCATTTCTAAACAAGGTCGGTGAAGCTTCGTTCAGCTTCTCAATATCACCATACGGCAACAGTCCGGATTTGATTAGGGCTTGGAATCCGTTACAGATACCCAAAATCAAACCGTCATTTTTCAACAGTGTTTGGATCGCTGTGTTGACCTTTGGATTTTTCAATACGCTGGCGATGAATTTACCGCTTCCGTCCGGTTCATCACCGCTGGAGAAGCCGCCTACCAGCATCAGTATTTGCGCATCGGCAATTTTACTGCTTAATTCATTGATACTGCGTTCGATTGATGCCACATTCAGATTGTTAAAGACATAAATTTCAGCGTCGGCGCCGGCACGGGTAAATTGCTGCATCGTGTCGTATTCGCAGTTTTGCCCGGGGAATACCGGTATGATGACTTTCGGTTTGTCAATCGTTTGTTTTGCCGTTTTGCACTCATTCGCTTCATAGAGCGGAGTATCGATCTTTCCTAAATCGGTATTGACTGCCATCGGATAAATATCCGCATAGCGTTCGCACCAAACCTCGATCGCTTCCTCACAGGACAGCCATATATCATTGATTGAGATTCGCTCATCATCGGTTGTGCGTCCTAACAGTATAAAGGCAGGATCATTAATTTCTGTATTACTTTCCACTACAATGGAACCGATGGATAAGTCATACAATGCTTCATCGGTTGTTACTTTAACACCGACATGATTTCCGAAGCTCATTTTTGCGAGTGCTTCTGCCAAGCCGCCGAATTTTACCGTCGATGCGGCAATGATATTTTTGTTTAATATATTTTGGTAAACCTTTTCAAAGTTGGTTTTGCATTCCTCATAGTTCGGTGTATGATCTTCATTGGCGTGATGTTTTACATAGTAGATATAGCTTCCCGGCTTTTTAAAAGCTGCCGAGGTGATATGCTCAACATTTTGTGTCGTTACCGCAAAAGTAATCAGGGTAGGCGGTACACTAATATCGTTAAAGGTTCCCGACATGGAATCCTTTCCGCCGATCGAAGGTGTTTCAAATGCCATCTCCGCTTCGATTAAGCCTAACAGTGCCTGCATCGGCTTACCCCATTTTTCCGGATCGCTTTGTAAACGCTCAAAATATTCTTGATTCGTTAAACGACAACGCTTGTAATCGGCTCCTAATGCCGTTACTCTTGCCAATGCCTCAACGACGGAATAAGACGCAGAAAGGTAAGGGGAGTATTGTGCAAGATCGGGATGATAACCATGCGTCATGATCGAGCATGTGTTGGTAAAGCCGAATACGGGCAGCTTTTGTACCGATCCTTCTTCTTCAGTAAGCTGATATTTTCCGCCCCATGGCATTAATACGGTTGATTTTCCGATGGATGCGTCGAACATTTCCGACAGACCGATTTGTGATGCGACGTTGTCTTTACGAAGCATTTCCTTGAAGGCATCGTTGCCGTTGACCTTAATATCGCTGTGGAACGGATCTTTGTTTTGCTTTAATGCTTTGATATGTACACTTTGTTCACCGCGAACACCGTTGGTATCTAAGAAGGCACGTGAGATATTGACTATCTCTTTTCCTTGAAAGCTCATAACAAGGCGCGGCTCTGCGGTTACGGTCGCCACGATGCAGGAATCAAGATTTTCCGCATAGGCAAGCTGTTTGAATTCTTCAAAGCTGTCCGGTTCAATTAAGACTGCCATACGTTCCTGTGATTCTGAAATTGCCAGTTCCGTACCGCTCAGCCCGCTGTATTTTACCGGTACTTTGTCTAAATCAATACGCAGTCCGTCAGCGATTTCACCGACTGCGACACTGACGCCGCCGGCACCGAAGTCGTTTGCTTTTTTGATTAAGCAGGTTGCCTGCGGATTACGGAATAAACGCTGCAGCTTGCGCTCAATCGGCGCATTGCCTTTTTGTACCTCGCTGGAACATTTACTCAGTGAGGTATCATTATGTTCTTTTGAGGATCCGGTCGCACCGCCGACACCGTCACGTCCGGTCGCACCGCCGATTAATACGACAATATCTCCCGGCTGCGGTTTTTTACGAATGACATTTGCTTTCGGTGCGGCACCGACTACGGCACCGACTTCCATTCGTTTCGCTACGTATCCTTCATGATAAATTTCTTTTACATAAGTAGTTGCCAATCCGATTTGATTTCCGTAAGAGGAATATCCGGCAGCTGCTCCCTTGGAAATTCTACTTTGCGGCAGCTTATTGGGAAGTGCATCTTTAATGTCTTTTGTAATATCACCGGCACCGGTAATACGCATTGCCTGATAAACATAGCTGCGCCCTGACAGCGGATCGCGAATCGCACCGCCGATACATGTTGACGCACCGCCGAACGGCTCGATTTCTGTCGGATGGTTATGCGTTTCGTTTTTGAACATTAACAGCCAGTCCTGCATTTCACCGTCCACATCAACCTTGATTTCAATACTGCAGGCATTGATTTCATCACTGATTTCCATGTCATCCAGTTTGCCGTCTTTACGCAGTGCTTTCCCGGCAATCGTTGCCATATCCATCAATGTCATGACTTTTTTGTTGCCGTGAACCTTTTCACGCAGTGCTAAATATTGTTCATATGCTTTTTGAATATGTTCCTGCATATCCTCTGCATCGATTACAACATCTTTTAATATTGTTTCAAATGTCGTATGGCGACAATGATCTGACCAATAAGTATCTAATACTTTTAATTCGGTCAGTGTTAAATCGCGATGCTCTTCGTTTTTGAAATAATTTTGAATGTGCTTTAAATCCGCTAAGGTCATCGCCAAGCCGTGTTGTTTCATTAATTCACTCAGGGCGCTGTCATCCATTTCACAGAAGCCGCTTAAAACCGGCACCGGTTCGATTTCCACATCTTCTTCGTAGATTAAGACGGATAAATCTTTTTCCCGCATTTCTACCGGGTTGATTAAGTATTTTTTAACCGCCTGTAATTCCTCATCCTGCACATTGCCTTTTAATACGACGATTCGTCCGCTTTTGATTACAACATCTTGTTTGTTATTCAGAAGCATTAAGCACTGTTGTGCGCTGTCCGAACGCTGATCGTATTGTCCCGGCAGGCATTCATAGGCTACGTATTGTTCATTGGTTAAATCAATCTCATCGAATACCTCATCGGTTACAATTTCTGACAATACACTTGTTTTTAACAGTTGTATATCGTTTTCATCCGCGTGATAGATGTCATAGACATTGTACAGCTCTACGCCGTTCAATCCTTTCAGATTCAGATTGTTCGCTAGTTCATGGAATAAAGAGGCAGCTTCTACACGAAATGCTTCTTTCTTTTTTACAAAGATTCTCTGATTCATCTTTTTTTCTCCTTTGTTTGTATTTGTTATATTTCTGATTATAAATATTTGATCATACAGTTGATAGGCTTTTATTGCTCGGCAACTGTTTAATTCATTATTTCTTTTCAGCCGATTAAACAGTTAGATAAGAATCTTCCAACACTTTAGCAGCTTGGTTTTTCTTGAATTCAACAAGCTTTTGTGCCAATGTTTCATCCGCCAATGCCATCATCTGTACAGCGAGAATAGCGGCATTTTTCGCTCCGGCATTGCCGATTGCGGTTGTCGCTACCGGTATTCCGCCCGGCATCTGTACGATGCTTAACAGGGAATCCATACCACCCAATGCGCTTGTTTGAATCGGTACACCGATCACCGGCAAGGTCGTACTTGAAGCAATCACTCCTGCCAAATGCGCAGCGCCGCCGGCACCTGCGATAAACACTTTGATACCGCGCTCTTTTGCGTCTTCACTTAATTTTAAGGTTTCGTTCGGTGTACGGTGTGCAGATAGTACTCGCACTTCATACGGTACATCAAATTCTTTCAGCATTTCACATGCTTTTTCCATTGTCGGCAAATCACTTTTGCTCCCCATCACAATACATACCAGCGGTTTTCTTTCCATCTTGTTTTCCTCCTTAATCAAAATAAAAACAGAACACTGTGCTAAAAAAACACAATATCCTGTGTAAATATTAAATCGATTCTGTTTGAAGCAGCGCTACGAAAGACCATTCGTCAGACCTCCTCAAATGTTGATTCGCTCTGTGTTTACGCGTATTTTCCGTTGTGTTTCCGATTGTTTTTCCCTACGGTTCGCAACACCGGTATACGTGGCAGTACAGATCAAAAATACAATATAATTTTACTCGTTTTAGGCTTAATAATCAAGTGAAAGTTTAAAAGTTTCCTGCCTTTTTTCATTTCACAGGTTGTTTTTACTTTTTTTATTGCTTTGTTTAATCACTCCTTGGTAAATTCATGGTTATGAAGTATTTTATGATTCCTTTAATCATTTTTGCTCACTCATAATTATCTTTCATAACAAATGGTTGATGACAGAAAGCTTTTCTATGTTCAGATAAAGGATTAATCATACATCGCTCATCGGCATTTCATATAATTTATCTTGTGAATTTGTATAATAAAAAGGTAGGGGACATTCATTTTATGATGTTCTCTCTGCCTTTCTTTAAATTTATGATCATGATAAATACTGATTATTGCTCGTTCTCATCAGATGGTGCATTGATAAGTTTGTCTAGTTTAGGTTGAAGTTCTTTGTCTATGTCTAACATTTTCATTACTTCATCTGCGGTTTGATTCGTTTTCTTCATCATAGTTAGGATAATCTTTGATGAAACTTTCAGTCCTTCCGCCAATCCTTCTTTACGTCCTGCATCCACATGAATTTGAGACAAGTTACACATACCTTCAACCTCCCGTTCCGTTTTCTTTGTCATCATTATACCATAGTTTTTTTCTAATTGGCACTTTTTCTCCTGTGTCGTCATTTTTGCTTTAAATAAGATGTGCAACATCTCCATTAAATCATATTTATCATCATTCACATCATATTTACTGTTGGGGTAAATCATGATGATTGTCAGTTTATCATATTCTTCTTTAGCGAAATGATACACTCTTTTTAAACATTTCTCACTGATTGAATATTGATTCATTACTCCCTCAGTTGCTTTCTTAGAATTCATCACAATCCATATCGAATAGACTTTTTTTTAGATTCTGAAAATCTGAATGTTGGAAGCCGTCAGGGCGATTCTTTTGTCTTGCCAGCAATCTACTGCAGTAATAAATTGCCCGGTTTAATAACGGATAAGGTGTATTACTGTTTGCCTGTGCTTCGATATTTAGAATTAAACCGATATTGTCCTTGTTTGGTGAATCCGGTAATCTGATGCCAACTATAATATCAAAGATGATTTTAGCACCGTGTACATATATATCCTCAGTATTCATTCCATATATTTTATCGGCAGCCTTATCGATATTAATATTCATTGTCGGATCATTTTCCATGTAATTGGGAATATCGGCTAAGGGAATATCATGAAACTCCGAAACACATTCTTTAATAATTCGAGCCAATATCTGCTTATTACATAAAATTCTTTTACAATACTCATCATAGGTGAGATTGTAAGGATTGCGGTTCATTGACTCAATGGATTCTGTTGTAATATTCATAAATCTGTATTCTCCTTTTGCGAATAACGCAATACAGCTTTGATAAGCCTCTACTATTGTTATTCACGCTAAAAATGAGATTCCCAAAAATTTATGAAAATATTTTTTAATTCTTTAGCTTCCGGACATTTTAAACAGTTATTCACCTCTGATACTTTCTAAAACATCATAAAAAAGCCACTTCCTAAGAAATGACTTTTTTGTTTCATCATAGATTAGTTTTTCTTTTTCAAGAAGATAAACATAGCTCCGCCGCTGACTGCTACCAATGCGACAACGATATAAGGAAGATAATCCATAATCATATCATTAAATGAATTTCCTTCACTGCTGTCATTGCCTGAGCTGATCACCTCATTATCAGTCGGTTGGTTTGTATCCGCATCGACATCTTCAGACTGATAGGAAACAATATATTTTCCTAAACCATTACTCTTGAATACAAGTTCATTGTTTTCACCAAGTTCATGATTCAGTCTGACAATGCTTCCGTCTTCACTGATTTGATATACTGCCACAAAGGTCTTATTCGGATTTAACCGGATCGTTTGTTCAATTTCTTCACGCTCCACATCAATCGCTTGTTTATCCTTTGTTTCTAAGCGCAGTTCATAGATTTCGCTTTCTTTTCCATAGCGTTCTTTTTGACTGTCACTTAAAGTTAAATTCTGACATGCCAATACTGCATCTTTATATTTTTCCAACAGTTTTTGCGGAAGCTTCGCAACAATATTATTGTTGCCGCCCTCTGTCTTAAGTTCTTTATAAGATACATCGCTGTTTGAAGTATCTGCTGTAATCATATTATAGAACGGCTTATTTGCTTCCTCTATATAGCTTACACTTCCTGTTGACGGTTTTTTGTCAGTGGTACTTGTGGTCGGCTTATTGCTTGGTTTTGTATTTGGTTTTGTAGTTGTATCCGGTTTAATTTCCGGTTTTGAATCAGGCTTCGAATCAGGGGTAGGTGTCGGCTCCGGATCAGGAATAGGATCCGGTTTTGGATCAGGGGTAGGTGTCGGTTCCGGATCAGGAATAGGATCCGGTTTTGGATCCGGAGTAGGTTTCACCGGTTCTTTACCGATCCAATCTACCTTGGCAATCGCTGTTCCCTTATTTCCGACCTTGTCGGTAAATTCAAAAGTAAATTCACCGTTTTCCTTAAATACAAACGTATTGCTGCCATTGTTGTTTATGATTGTTACATCTTCCGCAGGTCTTAATATTGCTGTTACCGGATCATTGACTCCGCCTTTACCGGTATATTCAATAGTTGCCTTCGGAGGTGTCTTATCAATCCAATTTACCTTCGCAACTGCTTTGTTTTTATTTCCTGCCGCATCAACGAATTCAAAAGTAAATTCACCGTTTTTCGTAAATGTATACGTATTTTTACCGTTGTTATTTAAGATCGTTACCTTTTTGCTTGGATTTAATGTTACAGTGACATTCTTATTAGTTAATGCCTTTGTACTGTAATCAAAAGTTGCTGTAGGTACTACACGATCAATCCAGTTTACTTTTGCTGTAGCTGTTCCTTTATTGCCGACCATATCCTCAAACTCGAAGGTAAAGGAGCCGTTCTTGGTAAAGGAATAGGTGTTCTTACCGCCGTTGTTTGTAATTTTCACTTTTTCGCTTGGCTTCAGTGTTGCGACAACCGTTTTGTTTGTCGGCTTTGTAGTCGTGAAAGTGAATTCCCCGGTAGGAACTACTTTATCAATCCAATCTACTTTGACCGGATATCTTCCCATCATATTATCTTCATCCAAATACTCAAAGGCAAATTCACCGCTGTCGGTAAAGGTATATACATTCTTACCGCCGTTGTTCATTATGCGATAGCCTTCTTCAAGATTCAGTGTTACTTTTACATCTTTATTAGTTGCTTTCTTGGTCGAATAGGATACGCTAATCTGCGGAACCTTTTTGATCCAATAAACATTTGCGGTAGCTGTTCCTTTGTTTCCTACCATATCCTCAAATTCAAAGGTAAATGTACCGTTTTCTGTGAAAGTATAAGTGTCATTACCGTCATTATTCAACACTCTAACCGGCTCACTCGGATCAAGCGTCGCAACAACCTCTTTGTCGGTAATATCTGTTGTACTGTAGGTAAATTCTGATGTCGGATCTTCCTTATCGATCCAATCAACGGAGACGGTCTTCGTGCCGATATTGCCTAACGCATCTTGGAATTCCAATGTAAACGAATCATTTTCCAAGAAAGTAATCGTTTGACTCTTATCTACATTTGTAGCGATTTCAACATCCTTAGTAAGAATAGTAACAGGTTTTGTAAAACTCAAGCTCGCTACAACATCCTCATTGGTCGGTTCTGTCGTACTATAAGATACATTTAGCTCCGGCGGTGTCTTATCAATCCAGTTTACTGTTGCCGTAGAGCTTCCCTTATGACCTTGTTTATCTACAAATTCAAAGGTGAAGGTGCCGTTCTTAGTAAATGTATAGCTTGTTTTACCGCTATTGTTGGTTACTGTGATATCCTTAGTCGGATTGACTAATTCCGCTGTTACATTTTTATTTGTCGTTTTAATAATGTTGTAGCTGATTTCGGCATACGGTGTATCATCAACCGTTAAATCCTCATATAATTTAATTTCTGATATTGCCAAGTTATTTACGATAGAAGCATAAATACTCGCACAGTGGAATCTTACATATTTGGCTTGAATCGGAGTATCAAATGTTAATGTCTTTTTGGACAGCATCTCCGGTAACGATGCGGTAGTAGCGGTTTGCCAGTCGTTTCCATCCATACTAACAAACACAGTCACATTTTTCGGATGTCCGTATGGAAGTGAACCGCCCATTACTGCATTTTTATCCCATGTAAAGTCTAAAGCATTCACATATCTTGCTCTATCTAACTCTATATCTACATAGGCAGGCACATTTTTTGATTGCCATGCCGTATTTAAGTTACCGTCAATTAAATTGTTTTTATTACCCGAACTCGTTGATGATACTGTTACAACTGATAAATTTTTTGATGGGATATAAGCTTGTTTATCATCAATGATATTTTCAGTAAATGTATAGTGAACCGCATCACTTGTTGTGCTTGTTCCTGTTGCTTTTAATCTTACGTATACTTTCTTATTACCGGTAAACAATGGATTGCTTTCTGCGAAAGAAGTCCATTCACCATTTGGATCCAATGTCCATTCCATAAGGTCTGTTACACCATAGATACGGTTTTCATCATCACTGGTAGTAACGCTTGCTGTTGGGAATTTTCCTTTCGTAATGTTGATTGTGTAGATATTTTTATCTTCTCTCGGCAAACCTACAATATGAACCTTAATATCCTTATTTACATCAATACTGTTTATTTCTTCTTGTGTAAGCTGTACAGTCGGTGTATAACAATCCTTCCATGTACTGCCGCCGTCTAAGCTGTAGCTCCATGTTACCTGAGTACTCTGAAGTTGCTTTGACAATACAATTTTCCCTGCATTGGCACCGTCGAAAGAGAAGGTCGCAATTCTTGAATCCACTTCACCGAGGATCGCCTGTGCTACTACCGGCACTTCTTTATATTGAACCGTATTGGAGAAGGTTGCACTTTTAGCTTTATTCAAAGTCTCATTTTGAAGCATCAGCAGCTGTGCTTTATATTCAGGTGCAGTAATTTTTGTTCCGATTCTGCGTGTTAAATCATACATCGGAAGCGGATTCCAAGTCATGACGTCAGCAACCTCTTCAGCTAAGCTCATTAATTCGGCCTGTGTCATACCTGATCTGGAATCGATCGCCATATTGATAACACCTAACCAAGCATCAAGATTGATAATTTCCTGATCCAATGCATCATGATAAATCTGATCCAGCATATCCCAATCTGTATTATATACATTTGCCAATAACAGAATCAATTCTGCTTGTTCATATTTTTCATATTCGTTTTGTGCTTCCTGTGCTAAGAAGAAATAAGAAGCTGATTTAATGGAACCGCCGTTAGTCGCATAATAGCCGCCGCTGCCCCAGCCGTTCGGCATATATCCCAGCGGTGAGGTATTTGCCCAGCCGGTCGTAACAACACTGTTTGCCAGCTGCCATGCCATTTTGCCGCCGCCGGCATGATACATATAGATATAGGCACAGTGTCCCGGTTGACCTACCGTACTTGTCGGCCAGCCCCATACACCCCACAGGTTAGCAGCTGTCTTAGAAAGACCTCCGCAGACAGCTCCTTCTTCAAATACGATCCACAGCTTCGGTTTTCCCGACTGATACGGAACACCGTATTTTGATAAGTTATATTTTGCATCCCATTTGGCATAGTTCGCCTGAGAATAATACTGCGGTCTGTAATAGCTGTATCCAAATGTGTACTTCATATATTTATACGGATTGAAGCGATCGTTGGCGCTTGACCATTTCTTTGAATAATCATTCAGCCATAAAATTTCTTCATCATCGATATTTACATGCATCAGCCAACGCATTTCCTCAACCGTCAGTTGTTCAAATATAGCTCGGTTTTCCAGAAGATTATTCTGATACATGCTCTTATAAATTTCATATCGCTTTAACGCATTGGAATATTGATTGCCTCCGATCCATAAACCGATACCGCTTGAGTGTGATAAAGACAAGGATAACATCATCTTTAAATAAACATCCTTGCACTTTATTCCTGCAGTACCGCCGAGTGCCGCAGTTTCATCTGTCAAATCTGCTTTATGTGCTTGATAAACAGTACTCAATACCTCTAACGCTCTCATATAAGAACCTAAAGGTCTTCCTCCTACTGTCCATAAACGCAATGCCTCTTCATCATTTAAAAACCATTCTAATGTTTCTTTATTTTTTTCATTGGCGTCAATGAAATTACGCAGGTTATATTGGCCTACGCGATTAATTAAATCTCTTTGAAGCAATGTCAGCTTTATATCGTCTTGAACAGGACCCCCTGTATATTTAGACTTGATTTCGGCATCCAATTCTTCAACTGTTCTGGTTACATTTTCATTATAGCCTTCTTTGATTAGTTTCGCATCTGCCCAAATTGCATGGTCAGAAGCATTGCTGCCGTTATCATGTGCATAAAGTCTGATATAGTTTGCATTTCTAATATCAATTGTAGCTTTCTGTGCATTATTGTTACCCTTTATTGCCGTCGGATTTTCTGCCGTCTTTAAATCCCATGTCTTACCGTCTACAGAGGTATAAATATAGAATTTAGCACCGTTTCCGTTTCCACCGGCAGTAGTATTTAAACCATAATAGGTAGTAAAATAATCATAGTCCTTATACTCGCTAATATCATAATCCACGGTTGACGTCGCATGAGCCCAAATACCTTTTTTAATCGTTGTGGTAGAACCGTTTAATTTAATACTCAATGCTCCGTTAGATGAGGTTTTATCCAAACCGATGGTGCCCCATCCAATTTTTGCACTTAAATAAGGAATATCTGATAGATATAAAACTTGCCCTTCCATGTCACCATGATCTACCAGTATACTCTTTTGTGCAGTCTTTTGTGTAGTTGATTTTTGTGTAGTTGTATTTTCTTGTGCATGCAGACTGACACTTGATACATTGTCATAGCCGGCTAATACAGCACCGACACAAGCCAAGCAACAAACCACACGAAAAAACTTAGACTTTACCAGTTTTCTCATAAATCCGCCTCTCCTTCATTTCTTAATTTATATTTCATACGATAAACAGCTCTCCTATACTATTTATCATATAAAAAGCTTCCTTATTATCTTATGCTGATGTACTGATTATTGTAAATCGATAAGAATCGCACTCCTTTTTCTTTTTATCTATCTACAAATGTATGCCTTTTCAAACATACGTT
Organism: uncultured Erysipelotrichaceae bacterium; assembly: GCA_947569705.1. GTDB lineage: Bacteria > Bacillota_I > Bacilli_A > Erysipelotrichales > Erysipelotrichaceae > C-19. The sequence continues at coordinate 69,841 of CANOSP010000002.1, read as the reverse complement.
TTTTCATCAATTTCATAGCTTTATTTCAATCTATCAGTGGAAATTGCAAAATTTTGCTATTCTATTTATACTTTCATTTTCTCATAGTTATTGATTGTATCTATTTTCATATTTTACCATTTCGATTAAGTCTTTTCAATACCTTTTTGTCAATAAAATAAAGGAATGTACAAAAAAAACTGTCGTTTTAACAGTTTTTTTTGTATATAAATTACTTCTGTTTAAATATCCACTTCTTTACCCGGATTATAAACTATCTTTATTCTGCGTTGTTTGCCTTCTCCTTCGCTGACCGTTGAAACTCCTGCCATATTGGTCAGGCAGTTATGAATTGCTTTACGCTCATCGGCAGGCATCGGATCCAGTGTTACATCAACCTTAGTTCTTCTTACACTTCTTGCGGCTCTTTGCGCAATATGGCAAATCTTATCATATTTATCTTCTTTGTAGCCGTTAATATCCACAAGAACACCGATTCTGCGTTTGAACTCACTGCACAGCACTGCTTTTAGAATCATATTTAATGATTGCAGCGTCGCACCGTTTCTTCCGATCATGATCGCATTATTTTGCGTATCCAGCTCTACATGAAAGAAACCTTCGTTATCCACGGTTACTTCTACATAGGATTCCATTTCGATTCCGTCGAAATAAGTCTGTAAATACTCTTTCGCATATTCCATAATATCTTCTTGAGAATACACTTCGGCGCTGACTTCTTTGCCCAGTCCTAAAAATCCTGCTTTTTCATCTTTTACTTCATAATAGAGCGCTTCTTTTTCACAGCCTTTTTCTTGTGCTGCCGATGCTAAAATTTCATCAATACTTTTTCCGGTATAAATCTTTTTCATGCTGTTCACCGCCTTTAAATCGTATCTTTAATAAAGAATTTTTGAATCACGATATTTTGAATCACACGTGCAAGTGATGATATTAACCAATAGAATGACATGGATAACGGCCAGTTGATCGCAAATACGCAGATCATTGCCAAACTGACATACATCATCATGTTCATGGAGTTTGCCATGCCGTTTCCTTGTTTCGGATTTGCGTAATCCTTGCGTTTTACATTGCTGTGCTTTTCGCGGTATTTCTGCATCCATTGCGGAAATTTCATTGATATAAATTGGAACAGTGCCATGAGTAAGAAAATCACAATGTATACCCACTGTCCGTTTTGAATTCCCCACATCGGTGTTTCAGTCAAATTGATATTCAGGAAGGAGCCTTCCACAACTGCCTGCGCACGCTGTGTTGCCTGATATACACCTAAGATAATCGGAAATTGCAGGAATGTTACTAAAATGGTACCGAACGGATTGATTTTATATTTGGAATACAGCTGCTGCATTTCCTGTGCCTGCATCATTTTAGAACGATCGTCTGTTTTTCCGGCATATTTATTTTGAATTTTCTGCAATTCCGGCTGAATCATCTGCATTCTTTGTGCCGATACTTGCGATTTAATCGTAAAGGCTGCCGTCACAAACTGAAGTAACAATGTTACTACGATAATACCGACACCAGCATCACTGTATTGTGCTATCAAATTGATCAGCTGTGCAATCGGCCATACGACAATACCGTCAAACCATCCCAAGCTTAATTGTGATCCGAATGATGTATCTAAACCGATCAATTTTTCGGCATATACTTTTCCTGTTTCCGGATCACGCGGACTTGAACAGGCAACCAGTACTACTAGTACGAAAATTGTCATCATCATTAATTTTCGTTTGTCTTTAAAAAATTGTGTCATTTGTTTTCTCCTCGCTTCTTTCGCTGCTACTATATTTTAACTTTTTTATAGAGCGTTTCCAAGCATTTTTTATTGTTTTGATAGTTTTCTTTTAAATAATTTTGACGAACTAAGATAATGGAATCAAATTTTTCATCAAAATCATAAATTTCCGTACACATCATCCGCACCTGCCGTTTTACTTTGTTGCGGATATGCGCTTTTCCCAGTTTCTTTCCGGCAGAGATGCCGATACGGGCATGGTCTTCTTTACGCGGCTTTATATATAAGGTAAAGGAAGGGCAGGAATAAAATCGTTTATAATTCATAATATCGGGAAATTCATCATTTTTCCGAACACGATATTCTCGCTTCATGGATGTTCCTCCTATTCTGTTTATCCTTATATTATATAAAGTCATTTTCAGCTTATGTTTTCTGACTTTATTTATTCGCTTCTACAAAAAAACACTCGATGCCGAGTGATTTTTAAGCTGATAACACTTTTCTACCTTTACTACGGCGACGTGCTAAAACTCTACGTCCACCCACAGTTGCCATTCTGGCTCTGAAACCATGAGTTTTTTGATGTTTTCTTTTGCTCGGTTGATATGTTCTTTTCACAAGAAACACCTCCTTATACATCTTTTTACATTAATTGAGCATGCCCGTAAATTATACAAAATAACGTACTGTGTGTCAATAAAATTTATTGAATTCCTATCATTAATTTCGTGAAAATAGGCGTTGTTTCAGGACTTTTATTGTGGATAACTCAGATATATTGAGTAACTTATAGAAATTTATTATCGGATATTCATTCATATTTCAAAGTTATCCACGCAGTTTACCACTGTTTTTTTATGATCTTTTCCACAGTATGCGGATAAGTGGTAAAAGTCTATTTTATGCCGTTATTATAGGGTTTATGACTGTTTTTTTATGTGGATAAATGATAAGAAACAGCGATTTTTTCCCTTTATCCACTGATTCTTTTATCCACACCGTCAATTATCCACAGTAAGTAATGTGGAAAAGTATTTAAATTGTGGATAACTTTATCAATAATTTTATGCTTTTTCATTTACGGTGATCGTTCACTCTCTGCTTCATCTGAAAGAACTGTGAGCTATAACCGCTGAATTTATATGTTTCTTATGATCGTTTTTGATCGCTTTTAGTTGAAAACAGTGTGATAATATTATCTTTGATTTAATTATTTTTATTTCCCCTTATGACAAATTCACTGTTTAAGAGCAACGCTTTATTTGAAATCTCACGGGAAAGATGCGGCAGTTTGCTTATGAATTTCGTTTTGAAATCATTTCCTGTGAATTCATCATAGCGTTTTAGCTGATTTTGTAGTAAAATAGAAGAAAGGTAAAAGGAGTTTTACTATGTCTGAATTTATACGCAAACAATTAGATGATATTTGGCAGAAAACATTGGCTTTATTAGAGACCAGTGGTCATTTTGACGCTGCCGTTTATAATCTTTGGATTAAGGATTCTCAATTGTATGATATTGATGAGGATTTTGCGACAATTTTGGTTCCTTATAAAGTTAATAAACAAATTATGACCGAGCAGTTGGATGTGATTCAAAATACGCTGTCCGGTGTTTTAGAGTATAAAATCGGATGTCAGATCTTTTTGAAGGAAGAAATGGATCGTATTTCTAATTCCTCGGTTGCGAAAGCTCGTAATGAACTAATTTTTGAGGATAAAATTAAACGTGATTATACGTTTGACAGCTTTGTCATCGGAAAGAATAATCGGGAAGCGCAGGCAGCTGCTTTAAGCTGTTGTTATTACCCGGGAAAATATAATAATCCGGTTTTTATTTACGGAAATTCGGGACTCGGTAAAACGCATCTGCTTCATGCGATCGGCAATTATGTAAGAGAAAATAAGCCGGATGCGAAAATTTTGTATATTTACAGCGAGGATTTTGTCACCTTATTGATAGAATCAATGAAAAATAAAACAGTGGAAGAAGTAAAGGATCGAATCGCTGAGGTTGATTATTTATTAATCGATGATATTCAGCGTTTAACGCAGAGTGCTTCTCAGGAAGTATTTTTTAATCTTTATAATAAGCTGATTTCTAAGCATAAACAGATTGTAATTACGAGTGATATTCATCCGAATGATTTAAAGGGAATTGAGAATCGTTTAATTTCTCGCTTCTCCAGCGGTTTATCGGTAGCTGTCGGGGCACCGGAGTTTGAAACTGCCAAAGCGATTTTATCGAAAAAATTGGAAGGTCGCGAAGATGAAATCATGATTGATGATGAGGTGCTTGATTTTCTTGCGATGAAGTTTTCCAGTGATGTCCGTAAGCTTGAGGGAACATTAAATGAGTTGTTTTTTAAGGCGATCTTGTATAATCCGAAACGAATCGATCTTGCTTTCGCGCAGGAAATATTTAAAGAGGATCCGATTATTCAGCGTGAACGCAGTGAGTTAAATGTGAAGCAAATTAAGAAATGTGTATGTGATTATTATGGATTGACGAAACATCAGATTGAATCTAAGTCACGAACGAAAAATATTGCGACAGCTCGTCATATCGCTATGTATTTATGCCGTAAGCATTTAGATTTACCTTATGTGAAGATCGGCTTGGAATTCGGCGGCAGAGATCATTCTACCGTGATGTCTGGTTATGAAAAAATGGTGAAGCTGTTAAAGGATAATGAGATTATGCGGCAAGCTGTTATCCAAATTGAGCATAAATTAGGGATTATCTGAGTTATCCACATCTATCCACTTTTCATCAACAGTGATTTTTGTTAAAATAGGTCTATAATATAAGGGGTTTTGTACTTTTCCACAGTTATCCACACCCTTATTGTTATATCCTTTATAAAAAAATATATAAGAAGGGAGTTTTATCCATGTATTTCAAGGTTTCTAAAAAAGCTTTTTTGCAAGGTCTTGCCACAGCTGCTCGTGCCATTTCAAATTACAGTCCGTTACCTGCTTTTTCAGGTATTAAAATCGTTGCGGATAATAAACAGCTTGTTTTAACCGGCAGTGATTCTGATATTTCGATTCAAACGACAATTTCCGCTTCTGAGGAATGTCCGTTACAGATTCATGATATGGGTTCGGTTGTTTTAGAGTCTCGTTATATTTTAGAGATTGTAAGAAAGATTGATGCAGATCAGATTGAAGTGGAAATGATTGACGGTACTTTAACGAAGATCAGCGGCAAAAGTGCTGAATTTAAGATTAACGGTATGAGCGCTGATGATTATCCGCCGATTGATTTTGCCAAACCGGCTGAAATCTTCACCATGGGTAAGGATTTGTTAAAGAAGATTATTAATCAAACTTCTTTTGCGGTCAGTGATAAGGAAACAAGACCTGTGCTTACCGGTGTGAATTTTTCTTGTGACGGCAAGCTGTTACAGTGCGTTGCGACGGATTCTTATCGTTTGGCGCGTAAAAATATTAATATTCATGATTCGGTGAAATTCAATATTACGGTTCCCGGTAAAAGCTTGTCTGAGGTTTATAAAACATTAGAGAATGACGGTGATGTTGAAATTGCCGTTAATGATCGCAAGGCTCAGTTTATTGTGGATGATACGATTATTCAAACTCGTTTGATTGACGGTGTGTATCCGGAGACTAGTCGTTTGATTCCGTTAAGCTTTGATTATGAGTTGACAATGGATACAAAAGATCTGTTAAATGCGATTGATCGTGCAAGCTTTATTAAGAGTGACGGTGTGTCTGTGATTAAGTTTACGCTTTCTGAAAATGAATGTGTGTTGTCCAGTAAGTCTTTAGAGGTTGGTTCTTCTACTGAAATTTTAAGTTCTGCCAGCTTCACCGGCGGTTCTTTGGAAATCAGCTGTAACGGTAAGTATGTGTTCGATGCGATCAAAGCGTTGGACGGGGATTTGGTGAAGTTCTCTTTATGCGGTGAGATGAAACCGTTTATTATTCAATCGGTAAGTGATGACAGTGTGCTTCAACTGGTACTGCCGGTGAGAACGTATGCTTAGGCAGCTGCTTGTGTATCTTTTATAGAATAGAAAAAACGAGATGTTAATTCTCGTTTTTTGCGTTTTGTTGGTTGATGAAGTCTGTAATTTTAGGTCGATATATTTCTTCTATGTCTAATGAGTCCATTACTTCATTAATTGTTTGTTTTGTTTTTTTCATTAAATTAAGAACAATCTTACTTTGTCCTTTAATAAATCCATCTTCAATAAAAACCTGAGACAAATTACACATACCTTCAACCTCCCGTTCTGTTTTCTTTGTCATCAATATACCATTGTTTTTTTCTAATTGGCGCTTTTTCTCATGTGTCGTCATTTTTGCTTTAAACAAGATATGTAACATCTCCATTAAACTATAGTTATCATCATTCACATCATATTTACTGTTGGGATAAATCATGATGATTGTAAGTTTATCATATTCTTCTTTAGCGAAATGATACACTCTTTTTAAACATTTCTCACTGATTGAATATTGATTCATTACTCCCTCAGTTGCTTTCTTAGAATTCATCACAATCCATATCGAATAGACTTTTTTTTAGATTCTGAAAATCTGAATGTTGGAAGCCGTCAGGGCGATTCTTTTGTCTTGCCAGCAATCTACTGCAGTAATAAATTGCACGGTTTAATAACGGGTAGGGTGTATTACTGCTTGCCTGTGCTTCGATATTTAGAATTAAACCGATGCTTTCTTTTTCGGGTGAATCAGGTAATCTGATACCTACAATAATATCAAAAATGATCTTGGCACCGTGTACAGATATATCCTCGGTATTCATTCCATAGATTTTATCGGCAGCCTTCTCGATATTAATATTCATTGTCGGATCATTTTCCATGTAATTGGGAATATCGGCTAACGGAATATCGCGAAACTCCGAAACACACTCTTTAATAATTCTTGCCAATATCTGCTTGTTACATAAAATCCTTTTACAATATTCATCATAGGTGATTTTATGATCGTTATGATCAATCATTTCATTTACTTTATTCATAGACTTTGTCATCTCCTTTCGTTTGTCTATAATTCAGCTTAAAAAATTCCCCTATCTTTTATTTACACGTCGAAAAGATAAATTACTAAAAAATTTTTGATTTTTTTATTTTATTTCCATATGTAAATCCGGTATTTTCTTCTTATATGAGTTAATTATCTATTATAAAAGATTTTGATTATATATTTATTGATAATAAAAATTGACATTATGAATATTTATGTTACAATTAAATCAGTTAAGCGCTTACATATTTTTAGTAAAAAATAAAAAATTATCATATAATGAATTTTAAATCATTTTAAAATAATTATTTGAAATAGAAAGAGGGTGCGGATGATGAAACTAATCGGCATTAATAAAACCTACCATAATAAGCATAATGATGTCTGTGTATTTCAAAATTTGAATTTAGCATTTCCTGATCACGGCTGTATTACGATCTACGGGGAAAGCGGCAGCGGGAAAACAACGTTGTTTCAAATCATTGCGGGATTAGATAAGGATTATGAAGGTGTTATAGAAAATAACCATAAAATAGAATATTTATTCCAAGAGATAGAATTATTTGAAAATCTATCTGTTTACGATAACTTATTATTTGCGAATTTAGATAATGAAAAGATCAATCATTTATTAGAAAAGTTTGACATGATCGAGTTAAAGAATCAAAAGGTAAAAAAATTATCAAACGGAGAGAAACGCAGAGTACAGATAATGCGCTCGCTTTTAAATGAGCCTGATTTATTATTAATGGATGAACCGAGTGCATCATTGGATCAAAAGAATGCGGTTATCGTCTGTGACATGATCAAACAGTTAAGCAAGGAAATAACGGTAGTAATAACAACGCATGATGAGGCATTGTTTGATGATGTGGCAGATATTTCGTATCGTATTGAGCATCGAAGTTTGGAGTTAATAAAAGAAAACAGTTTATCTCAATTAGATCACGATCGTAAAGGTCATGAATCGGTAAAAAAGAAAGAGATAGATAAAAAGAATATTTTTCAAATGAGTGCATTGTATATCAAGGCACATAAATTGAATATGGTAATCAGTATAATATTATTATTCTGTTTTAGTTTTGCGTCGTATATAGGATTTTATTATAACGATGCGAGCGGTGAAAAACAGAAACATAATGTGTGGAATTACAGTACAAATTTGATATATACATTTCCGAATGATTGTGAGATTATTGTACAAGATGTTATCAAGTCAGTAACTTGTTATGAATATGATTTATTTAATCTTGAGCATTTGAATAAAACAATAGAAAAAAATAAAAATGTCGTTGCCTATGCATTAGAATGGGACAGTGCAATATATCATGGAGTAGATCATGAAAGTTTGGATCAAATGTGGAAAGAAAGGGAAAACGGTAAGGATTTCAGTAAGATAGAAGAATTAAAAAATTCATTTTATTCTCATTATGATGTATTTCAAATCATTGAATTTAAAAATGAAGATGGTAATCACGCTACATTTATTCATCCTGAAATATCGTATTTAAATATTAAAGATTTATCAAATAAATTATTATTACAAGGCAAATCACAACGAGCATTTCCTTATGAAATGGTTCAACCGGAAAAAATTCCACTTTTAATCGGTAATTATCCTAAGGAAGATCATGAAGTAATAATCGGAAATGATTTCGCTGAAGATATAATGGCTGTACTTGAATATGAGAATAAAGAACAATTAATAGGTACTAAATTGGATTTTTATACCGGCGGTGATTATCATGATGATTTAATAAAGAATTTACCTGATAGTTGGGGAAATAAAGATTTACATTTACATGTTACTGTATCCGGAATCACATCATATGAAAATGTATTTGAAAATCGAATGTATTTTAAAAGGAATGCACTTCAAAGTACAATAGCTGATATTTATCATTATGATGTGAATGAGGTAAAACTTCATGCAGAAAAATTCTTAGTCGATCCGTCAAAAGATACTCAATCAATAATGGAAAAATTAAACGAAAACAGTCCTTTAGTAAAAGACAGCTACCATATATTTAACGGAGAAGATAACGTATATATCGAGTGGAGCGGAAAAATCAATCAAGATCAAAAAATGATGAAACAGATTATCGCGGTATTATTAATAATCACAATTATATTCTTGATGTTACATCGTTTCTTCTTTAAGAAACAGCTGAAAAAAGAATCTCATATCATAAAACAATGCGGTTATTCACCGATAAAGGTAGAGGCGATAGTGAATTTATGTCTGTGTATAATAACAGGATTACTATCATTTGTATTAATGATGGGATGTATTCCGTTGTTAAACAAAGCAGCGCTGTCAATATTGAATCGAAGTGTCTTGGATTGGTCATTTATTCATTTTGTATACAGCTTCCTGTTTGTTGTCGTTATATATGAAATTGGAACTACACTTTACTTGAAATATTTCATAAAATGATTAGATTTATGTATATAATATTCATTAATTTAGCATTTTAAATATTATTTGTTTGTATTTTATTGACATTGTGAATATTGATGTTAAAATATAGTTAAGAAAGCGCTTTCTTAATATGGGAAGGGGGTGAAAACAATGAAAAAGTTGTTCACAGGCATGGGAGCTTTATTATTATCCGTAATGTGTTTAGGTGTAGTTACTTCGGCAAATAATGATGGTATTAGCACTCAAGCAATAGAGGGTGGCGGCGGAGAACCTTGTACTATTGAAGGTTCTAAAAGATATACCACTTCTACCAAAACCGGTACAACATTTACTGTAAAGGCAAAAAATCCTGGAAGTGTTTCAGCTGCAGGGATAAATGTCACGATAAATAATGGTACTATAAAGGCAAATAGCGGAAACGTTAGAGAATTAAATGCAGATTCTGCATATAAAACATTTAATCATACAGGCAGTACGACTGCAGTAAAATACACATTCTATCCTGCTAAACAAATGGCAGGCTATATTGTAAACTATACTTTTACAGTTAGATATTAAAAATTAGAGCGAAGACGTTCGCTCTATCTTTATATAAATTGGAGGGATAATAATATGAAAATAAAGAACATCAATAAAACCTATCATAATAAACATAATGAGGTCTGTGTATTTCAAAATTTGAATTTATCATTTCCGGATCATGGCTGTATTACGATCTACGGAGAAAGCGGCAGCGGAAAAACAACGCTGTTTCAAATCATTGCGGGATTAGATAAGGATTATGAAGGAAATATAGAGAATAACCGTAAAATAGAATATCTATTTCAAGAGATAGAATTATTTGAAAATCTATCTGTTTATGATAATTTATTATTTGCGAATTTAGATAATGAAAAGATTGATCATTTATTAGAAAAGTTTGACATGATAGAGTTAAAGAATCAAAAGGTAAAGAAATTATCTAACGGAGAGAAACGCAGAGTACAAATAATGCGATCGCTTTTAAATGAGCCTGATTTATTATTAATGGATGAACCGAGTGCATCATTGGATCAAAAGAATGCGGTTATCGTCTGTGACATGATCAAACAGTTAAGCAAGGAAATAACGGTAGTAATAACAACGCATGATGAGGCATTGTTTGATGATGTGGCAGATATTTCGTATCGTATAGAACATCGAAGTTTGGAATTGATAAAAAATGAAATAGAAAAGACAGAAGATTCAGAGAAGATAAATAAAATAAAGCATGAAAAGATAAAAAATATAAAGCAAATATGTAAATTATATATCAAGGCACATAAACTGAATATGATAATCAGTATAATATTATTATTTTGTTTTAGTTTTGCGTCGTATATAGGAATTTATTACACCGACTCCGGTGGAGAAAAACAGAAACATAATGTGTGGAATTACAGTACGAATTTGATATATACATTTCCAAATGATTGTGAAATAACAACTGATGATTTCGGTACATCTAAATTTTGTTATGATTTTGATATATTTAATCTTGAATATTTGAATAAGGTAGTAGAAAAGAACAAGGACATAATAGCTTATGCATTAGTATGGGATAGTATAAATTATAATCATATTGATATAGAAAAATCAGAAAAAATGGCAAAAGAAATATCAGAGGGAAAAGAAATAAGTATAAAAAAACAATTAGTAGATGGTTTTAATTCATATTTTAATGTTTTTCAAATAGTTATGAATGAAGATACTGCCGGTTTTGTTTGTCCAGAAACAACATATGTTGAAATTGTAAAATTATCAAGTAAATTCATATCTTTGGGCGTCACACCGCGAGCATTTCCTTATGAAATGGTACAATCGGAGAAAATTCCTTTAATTGCCGGTAATTATCCTAAAGAAGATCATGAAATAATAATCGGAAATGATTTAGCTGAAGCATTAATGAAAGCATTAGATTTTGAAAGTAAAGATCAGCTTATCGGTGAAAAATTATCTTTTAATTTGCGCTCAGGTTTTGATTCTGAGAGTTTACCTGATGATTGGGGAGATGATCGTGATTTAGAATTACATGTCATTATATCGGGAGTGACATCGTATGAGAATATACTTGAAAATCGTATCTACTTTAAACGGAATGCATTTCAAAGCAGTGTTGCGAAAATACACCATTATGATGTAAACAAACTATATGTCCAACAGGAAAAATTCTTAGTCGATCCGACAAAAGATACTCAATCAATAATGGAAAAATTAAACGAAAACAGTCCTTTGGTAAAAGACAGCTACCATATCTTTAACGGAGAAGATAACGTATATATTGAGTGGAGCGGAAAAATCAATCAAGATCAAAAAATGATGAAACAGATTATCGCGGTATTATTAATAATCACAATTATATTCTTGATGTTACATCGTTTCTTCTTTAAGAAACAGCTGAAAAAAGAATCTCATATCATAAAACAATGCGGTTATTCACCGATAAAGGTAGAGGCGATAGTGAATTTATGTCTGTGTATAATAACAGGATTACTATCATTTGTATTAATGATGGGATGTATTCCGTTGTTAAACAAAGCAGCGCTGTCAATATTGAATCGAAGTGTCTTGGATTGGTCATTTATTCATTTTGTATACAGCTTCCTGTTTGTTGTCGTTATATATGAAATAGGAACAACACTTTATTTGAAATATTTAACGAGAGGTTAAGGCGATGAAATGTAAACTCACAGATATAAGTAAAAGCTATAACGGAAGAACAATACTAGATCATATCAGCTATGATTTCAGCGCAAACGGGATGTATGTGTTATACGGAAAAAGCGGAATCGGCAAAACTACACTGTTAAATATTTTATGCGGATATGAACAATGCGATCAAGGAAAAATTGAAACCGAAGACAGTCAAGTTGTATATGCTTTACAAAATTATGAGTTGCTGGATACGATGAGTGTAGATGAGAATCTGAAAACATGTGCAGCGTTTTATCCTGATTCATTTGAGGATCCTTCCGCATATATGAAAGCATTAAAGGTCGATCATTTAATTCACCAGTATCCGAATGAATTATCCAAAGGTCAAAAGCAACGTATTATGATCGTAAAGGCGTTGTGCCGACGTGCAGATATATATTTGTTCGATGAGCCTACATCTGCGTTAGATAAGGCATCCGCAAGTGCAGTTATGGAATTATTATACGAAAAAGCCAAAACTGCGACAGTCATCGTAGTGACACATGATTTAACTCATATTATGAAAGAACGGACAACCTTGTTGGAAATGAAACAAGGGAAGATGATTGAAATATCTAAATATCAAGGAGATATTCTGAGTTCTCAAGTAAAAAACAGTGAAATAAAACAAACAGAAATAAATAACGTAATGAAAAGAATACTAAAAAAACAAAGTCGTAAAACTATACTTTTATATTCATTGTTTTCATTTGCGATAATTATTATGTTACTGATTAATATTCGTCAGTATCAATGGAAAGTATATGATGATCTATATGAAAGTGAATACCTATATATCAAAGATCCGGCTGAGTATGAAAGAACGATGAAAGACAGTCATTCCATTATCAACTTCTTAGCTTATGATACCGGAACGAATACTTTCCCGATCAATGCTGTGCCGAGTCATCATGAGCAGGATAAAGAGAAATTAAAAGACGGCGGCATTATCATCAATCAAAATACGGCTCAGTTCTTAGCGGGACAATACGGTATGAGTGAAACAGAATTAATCGGGAAGCAGTTTAGTTTAAATTATGTACATGGTACATGGATAAATGAAATATCATTTGAAATACGGGAGATCATAACCGAAAAGGATGCACATACGCGTGCGATGGCTTATTACAGCAGCGATGATTTAAAGCAGCGAATTGATAATTATGATGAGATAAATACGATTCAATATGAATTAAAAGGTGACTCAGCGTATTTAGAAAAGCTGTTTAATGAATTATATGATCAAAGAATAGAAGTGTTCCATCCGATGTTAAGTGATAAATATGAGCTTTCAAAACAGGGATCCGCAGAGGATATTATCCTGTGGTTATTGATCGGAATCATTTATTTGTTCTATATGATATTCATTTATATTACGATTCAAAATAACTGGAAATATCATTTAACATCAAATATTATTTTAGTTAATGACGGTGTTCCGTGTGATTCAATACGATATGTATATCAGCGGTTGAGTAATCGCGGTATGTTAATGATCAGTGTAGTTTCAAGCTGTGGCTGTGCCGTATGTTTTGTGATTGAAATGCACCCTGTCTTTTTAATCTTTGCGGTATTGTTGTTAATCCCTTATTTGCTTAACAGAATCTGCTTAAGGAAGAACAGCGGACAGTTCAGAAAACAGCATATATCGGATTTATTAAAGGCAAGTCAGGAAGTGAAATAATAAGAATCTTGTTAAAACTGTAACATGTGAATGAAAAGAAAAGGCTGATTGGTATAACATGCTGATCAGTTTTTTTAAATTTTTAATATTTTATATATTTATATAGGATAAAAATTATCTAAATTAGATAATCTGTATGTTTTAGATATAAAAATCAGTATAAATAATTTATATAATTGGTAAATAACGTGAAATATCTTGTGAATAAAATCTTCTATATTTGAAAATATTTAGTGTAGAAATTATTGAATATTTGCTGATATAGCAAATCTGTATGGAATTTAAACAAAATTAAAGAAAAATAAATAGAAAATATAATGATATAAGGGCAAGTCTTTTGATAGCGATTTCTATTCTAAAACCATTAAATTATCTAAAATAGAAAATTATTCAGCTTAATTACTTTATTTAAGATAAAAAATTATCTGAAACAGCGAATTAGCTTGTTGAAATTTGTCGATAAAACAGTTATTTTAGCAAATGATGTCAATGTATAGGGAAAAATGAAAGATACTGTCAGTGTATAGCGATTCATGGAGAATATTGTCGAAAATAGTAAAAACAACAGATATAAACAAGAAAATTGTTGAAGCATGTCTGTCGGAATCAATAGGATAATGACGAAAAATGTCGAAATCTATCAAAACAGTCAGAATAATGTTGCTATTTGCGATAATAGAATTAGTCACAACATCGCTTCATCATGCAGCTTTTATATTATCACAATGCCGTGTTGAAACACGTCGTTTTTTATGAAAATAAGTGTTTGAATAAATTACTTATTAAATCGATAATACAGCTTTATGACTGCGTTATTCAATGTGGAAAACACCGTAAAAAAAGTGTTAAAATATTGCTTAAAATACCCAAAAAATGTGGAAAATATGATATAATAATACGGTATGAAAGAAGGCTTGAGATGGATATAAAAATAAACGGAGATTATATTACATTAGGGCAATTTTTAAAGCTTACAAATTTTATTTCATCGGGCGGTGAAGCAAAGCTTGCGCTGAAGGAACTTACGATTACGGTAAACGGTGAAACAGAAAATCGCAGAGGCAGAAAGCTGCGGGTATCCGATGTGATAATGATTGAAGGCAGTAAATTTCATATTGTATGATATTAAAAAAATTAAGCTTACGTAATTTTCGCAATTATGAATCCATCGATCTGTGCTTTGATAACGGGATACATATCTTAGTCGGTGATAATGCACAGGGGAAAACCAATTTATTGGAAGCAGTGTCTTATCTTTCAACAACAAGATCACATCGTTGTCATGATGATCAGCGCTTGATTAAAGAAGGCAGGGAAGCATTTGTGATTCGCTCTGTGATAGAACGGAATCAAAAGCAGATGGACCTGCGCGTTGCGTTAAACGAACAAGGTAAAAATCTTTTTCTTTATCAAACGGTGATTAAGCGCGTAAGTGATTTTATCGGTGAATTTAACGCTGTTTTATTTTGTCCGGATGATATGGCGCTGTTTCAGGCGTCACCACGTGTCAGAAGACGCTTTATTGATATGGAATTGTCTAAATTATCTAAGGCTTATACAAGAGTGTTAAATGAAGCGGGAAAGCTGTTAAAGGAAAGAAATGCCGTGTTGAAACAAGATCATATTGATTTTACTTATCTCGGTATTTTAGATGAACAGCTGATTGAAAAGCAGGCAGTTATCATATCGCAAAGACAGCGTTTCTTATGTGATTTATTGGCGCATTGTGAGACTTTTTATGAAAGGCTGTCGGCTGATCAAACGAGTTTGAGTTTTCAATATCACAGCTGTGCTATGTACAGTGATGATATTGAAGATATAAAGGATCGACTCAGGAAAAAATATGAAAAGAATCGTGAACGAGATTGTTTTTTAAAACAAACAACGACAGGTATTCATAAAGAAGATTTTATGTTTTTGATCAATGGGAAAGAATTATGCGATTATGCTTCACAAGGTCAAAAGCGCAGTGTATTGCTGGCATTGAAAATCGGGATTGTTCATATGATTTATGATTTAACCGGAGAATATCCGGTACTGCTTTTAGATGATGTATTTTCGGAATTAGATGAGAAAAGACGGGGAATGTTATTGTGTTCTTTGCCGCCGGAAGTACAGGTGTTTATATCAACGACCGATCTGAAGGAAATACCGATGCTGGAGGATCGAAATTATATAGTATGGAAAGTAGCTCACGGCACACTTTCCTGTATGAGACGAAGGAGGACCTGAGATGGATGAAAATTTAGAATATCTTAAGGAACAGGAAGAAGAATTGGAAAAGGTCGATCATTCCTATACTGCCGATGATATTCAAGTATTAGAGGGATTGGAAGCGGTCAGAAAGCGCCCCGGTATGTATATCGGAAGCACAAGCGGACGCGGTCTTCATCATCTTGTTTGGGAAATTGTCGATAATTCGATTGATGAGGCATTGGCAGGCTTTGCAAGTGATATTTATGTGACGATTGAAAAGGGCAATGTGATTCGTGTCGAGGATAACGGTCGCGGTATGCCGGTCGGTGTGCATAAGAAAACCGGTGTTTCAACGGTAGAGACAATTTTTACCGTTCTTCATGCCGGCGGTAAATTCGGCGGCGGTGCTTATAAGGTATCCGGCGGTCTGCACGGTGTCGGCGCCAGTGTAGTTAATGCATTATCCGAGTGGTTAGAGGTCAATGTTCATCAGGACGGCAAGGAATATTTCCTGCGTTTTGAAAACGGCGGCAAACCGACTCAGGCTTTAGAGGTGATCGGTACTACGGATAAACATGGTTCCATTGTACGCTTTAAGGCTGACCCAACGATTTTTCAGGAAACGCAAGTGTATGATTTTGATACTTTGAATACCCGTATTCGTCAGCTGGCGTTTTTGAATAAGAATATTCGTATCGTGCTGCGTGATGAGCGTGAAGAAGAAGTGCGTGAAGAATCATATAAGTATGAGGGCGGTATTATCGAATATGTAAAATTCTTAAATCATAATAAGAATTTGGTTCATGATGAAGTGGTTTATGTAGAGGGAATCGAAGACGGTATTCTGGCTGAAATCGCTATGCAGTATAATGATGGTTTTATGCCGAATATTTATTCTTTCTGTAATAATATTAATACGCAGGAAGGCGGTACTCATGAAGACGGCTTCCGCTTGGCACTTACCAGAGTCGTGAATAATTATGCCAAGGAAAGCGGTGCGATCAAAAAGGAAGAAACGCTTTCCGGTGATGATGTTCGTGAAGGATTGACGGCGATTATTTCGATCAAGCATCCGGATCCGCAGTATGAAGGACAGACGAAAACAAAACTCGGAAACAGTGAGGTTCGTAAGATTGTATCGGGAATATTGGGTGCGCAACTGGAGCGTTTCTTTTTGGAAAATCCGGATACTGCAAAGGCAATTGTCGACAAGGCAATCTTGGCTTCTAAGGCACGACTTGCGGCAAAAAAGGCAAGAGAGCTTACAAGAAGAAAGAATGCGTTGGAAATTACGTCATTGCCGGGTAAACTTGCGGACTGTTCTTCAAAGGATGCCTCGGAATGTGAAATCTACATTGTCGAGGGTGATTCTGCCGGCGGTTCTGCGAAAATGGGTCGTAACTCGAAGTATCAGGCGATTCTGCCGCTGCGCGGTAAAATCTTGAATGTTGAAAAGGCGCGTCTCCATCGTATTTTTGAAAATGCGGAAATTCGTTCCATGATTACGGCATTCGGATGCGGAATCGGTGAGGAAATGGATGTATCAAAGCTTCGGTATCATAAAATCATTATCATGACCGATGCCGATGTCGACGGTGCGCATATTTGTACGCTGTTGCTGACATTCTTTTATCGTTTCTTACGTCCTGTGATTGAGGGTGGCTATGTTTATATTGCGCAGCCGCCGCTGTTTAAGATTGCGAAGGGCAATAAGGTAACTTATGTTTATCGTGAGGAAGAAAGAGATGAAGTATTGAAGGAATATGGTGATACTTCTAATATTAATATACAGCGCTATAAAGGTTTGGGTGAAATGAATCCCGATCAGCTTTGGGAAACAACAATGGATCCTGAGGTTCGCATGATGAAGCAGGTAACTATTGAAGATGCCATGGATGCAGATAATGTATTTGAAATGCTGATGGGTGAGGAAGTAGAGCCGAGACGTAATTTTATTCAGGAAAATGCAATCTATGCGAAGCTGGATATTTAATAGAAGGAGGCAGGAGTTATGTATCAAGATGAAGAGCGTTTGGAAATAGTTGATATATCGAAAACAATGCGTGAGTCCTTCCTTGACTATTCAATGTCGGTAATTGTGCAGCGTGCATTGCCTGATGTCAGGGACGGTTTGAAGCCGGTTCATCGTCGTATTTTGTATGCGATGAATGATTTGGGTATTGTTGCCGGTAAGCCTTTTAAAAAATCGGCACGTATTGTCGGTGAGGTAATCGGTAAGTATCATCCGCACGGTGATACGGCGGTATATGATGCGATGGTTCGTATGGCGCAGGATTTCTCTTATCGTTATGAATTGGTTCAGGGACACGGTAACTTCGGGTCAATGGACGGTGACGGTGCGGCGGCGATGCGTTATACGGAAGCCCGCATGTCTAAGATCGCCATGGAAATGATGAAGGATATTAATAAGGATACTGTTGATTTTGATCCGAACTATGATAATGAGGAAGTAGAGCCGAGTGTATTGCCGGCACGTTTTCCGAATTTACTTGTAAACGGCAGTGTCGGTATTGCGGTCGGTATGGCTACGAATATTCCGCCTCATAATTTATCGGAAACGATTGATGCCGCTTTGGCGGTGATGGATCAGCCGGATATTACGATTATGGAGCTGATGGAAAATTACATTAAGGGTCCAGATTTCCCGACCGGTGCTATGATTATCGGTCGCTCCGGAATCAAGCAGGCTTATGAAACAGGTCGCGGAGCTGTTGTGATGAGAGCCAAACATAAGCTTGAGGAAATGGATAACGGCAAGGTTCGCATTGTCTTTTATGAAATTCCTTATCAGGTTAATAAAGCGAATTTAATTACTAAGATCGCTGACTTGGTAAGAGATAAGGTGATTGACGGAATTACTTATTTGAATGATGAGAGTAATCGTGACGGGATTCGCATTATTGTTGAGCTGCGTAAGGATGTTCAGACGGATGTTGTGTTGAATCAGTTGTATCGTACAACGGCACTTCAGACAAGTTTCGGTGTGAATATGCTTGCTTTGCATAACGGTGCGCCGAAGCTGATGAATTTAAAAGAGGTTCTTTCTTATTATGTGGATCATCAAATTGATGTAACGGTGAGAAGAACGAAGTTTGAATTGAAGAAGGCAGAGGATCGTGCGCATATTTTAGAGGGTCTGCGTATTGCTTTGGATCATATTGATGAGATCATTCATATTATTCGCAGCAGTAATACAGATGCAATTGCGCGTGCGACTTTGATGGAAAAGTTTGCGTTGAGTGAAATTCAAGCGAATGCAATTTTGGAAATGCGTTTGAAACGCTTGACCGGTTTGGAACGTGACAAGATTGAAAATGAATATCAAGAATTGATGGTTCTGATTGCGGATCTTCGTGATATTTTAGCGAACCACAGTCGTGTATTGGATATTATCCGCAGTGAACTGACCGAGGTTAAGAATCGTTTCGGTGATGAACGCCGCACGGAGATCAGTGATGCGGAAATCGATATGCAGGATGAGGATTTGATTCCGGAAGAGGATGTTGTCATCACGATGACGACGAACGGTTATATCAAGCGCATTCCGAGTGATACGTATCGTACACAGAATCGCGGCGGCCGCGGTATTAAGGGCATGAGTATGAATGAGGATGATATTATTGAGTTAATGATCACAATGTCCACTCATGATCATCTGTTGTTGTTTACTAATTTCGGTAAGGTGTATCGTATGAAGGGATTCCATATCCCGAATGCTTCTCGTACAGCGAAGGGTCTGCCGGTCGTGAATCTGTTGAATTTAGATAAGGATGAAAAGGTTGAGGCTTTGGTTCCGGTGGAACGTGAGTCAACGGCTGCTTACTTATTCTTTGTCACTAAGAAGGGTATTGTAAAACGTGTACCGATGTCTGAATTTGAATCGATTCGTCAAAACGGTAAGATCGCTATCACACTTCGTGAAGATGATGAATTGTTGGGTGTGAAGCAGACAACCGGCAGTGATGATATTATTATTGCGGCGGCTAACGGTAAGGCAGTTCGCTTTAATGAACAGGATGTTCGTGCAATGGGTCGAAATGCTTCCGGTGTGAAGGGCTTCAATGTTGATGGCTCTTATGTTGTCGGTGCGGCGACGAGTGTGGAAGGTTCTACATTGCTTTCAGTCAGTGAAAACGGTTATGGTAAGCGTACTGCTATCAGTGAATATCGTTTAACGAATCGCGGTACGAAGGGTGTTAAGACAATTAATATTACGGAGAAGACAGGTCAGCTTGTTTCGGTTCGTGCCGTAAACGGTGATGAGGATGTTATGATTATGACGGACAGTGGTATTATTATTCGTATTGCTGTTGAGAATATTGGCATCTATCTGCGTAATACACAGGGTGTGAAGCTGATCAATGTCGGTGATGAGGAACGTGTCGCTAAGGTAGCTATCGTGGATAAGAGCGAGGATGATCAAAGTGATGAAGCATCAGTTGACGAAGGAAGTGCAGCTGACGGAGCGCAAGCTGAGGGTGCTTCTTCTGATTCTTCCGAGTCTTCTTCTGATTCTGCTTCTGAATCGGTGAATGCTTCTGCCGATGATGAATCAGCGGCTGAGTAAGATGCTTAATCTTTGATTCTTGTTTAGAGCTTTGATTGACAATCTGTGGAAAGCATGGTTTAATATAAATAAGCGTTGATAAGGAATAGTACAAAATGTGATTTTGTTTCAGAGAGATTACGGTTGGTGCGAGCAATCCGAATCCGTTTTGGAATCCCCCTTTGAGCAAAGTGAGGAAATATTGTAATTAATTTAGTAATCACTTTCGGTCGTACCGTTATCACGTTTGAGAGGTTGATAAGCACAGACTGTTTGTTTTATATTTTATGAACGGATCGATTGCTCGGGTTGTAATGATCGAGTTTGTGTTTATGGATGAAAAAGGGTGGCAACACGAGGCATTCGTCCCTTTCGGGCAGTGCCTTTTTTATTTGTTCAACGGTTTGTTCCCGCAACGCTTGCGGTTAGGTTTTGTATGAGCAGTATGGCTTTATGAATTATGATGATAAAGACATTGTTAAAACAGATAATAAAGATATTTTTTAATAAATGATATA
Source organism: uncultured Erysipelotrichaceae bacterium (assembly GCA_947569705.1). Classification (GTDB taxonomy): domain Bacteria; phylum Bacillota_I; class Bacilli_A; order Erysipelotrichales; family Erysipelotrichaceae; genus C-19. Next base: position 48,977 of record CANOSP010000002.1, on the reverse strand, counting down.
GATATTGTTAAACAAACAAAGGAGGATATATTTATGTTAGATATGAAGTTTGTCAGAGAGCATGCGGAGGAAGTGAAGGAGAACATCAAGAAGAAGTTTCAAGATCATAAACTTCCGTTTGTCGATGAAGTAATTGCGTTGGATAAGGAGAATCGTTCGTTAAAACAGCGCGGTGATGATTTAAGAGCGCAGCGTAATTCTATGAGTAAGCAAATCGGCGGCTTGATGAAAGAGGGCAAGCGTGAGGAAGCGGAACAGATGAAGAAGGCTGTTTCTGCGATGGCGGAAGAAATGAAGCAGATAGAGGAAACGGAAGCAGAGGTTTCGAAAAAGTTGGAAGAGTTAATGATGCAGATTCCGAATATGATTGATCCGAGTGTTCCGATCGGCAAGTCTGATGAGGAAAATGTTGAATTAGAGCGTTTCGGTGATCCTGTGGTTCCTGACTTTGAAATTCCTTATCACACTGAAATTATGGAGCGCTTTTGCGGCATTGATTTGGACAGCGCTCGTAAGGTTGCCGGAAATGGCTTTTATTATTTGATGGGTGATATTGCACGTCTGCATTCTGCGGTAATTTCTTATGCTCGTGATTTTATGATTGACCGTGGCTTTACGTATGTAATTCCGCCGTATATGATTCGCAGTAATGTTGTTACCGGTGTAATGAGTTTCGCGGAAATGGAAAGTATGATGTATAAGATTGAGGGCGAGGATTTGTTCTTAATCGGTACGAGTGAGCATTCGATGATCGGAAAGTTTATCGATACGATCTTGGATGAGAAACAGCTGCCTTTTACTTATACAAGTTATTCTCCTTGTTTCCGTAAGGAGAAGGGTGCGCATGGAATTGAAGAACGTGGTGTGTATCGTATCCATCAGTTTGAAAAGCAGGAAATGATTGTTGTTTGTAAACCTGAGGAAAGTGCACAATGGTATGAGAAGCTGTGGAAGAATACTGTGGATTTATTCCGTAGTTTAGATATTCCGGTTCGTACTTTGGAGTGCTGTTCCGGTGATTTGGCTGATTTGAAAACGAAGTCTGTGGACGTTGAAGCATGGAGTCCGCGCCAACAAAAGTATTTTGAAGTAGGCAGCTGTTCTAATTTAACGGATGCTCAGGCACGTCGTTTGAAGATTAGAGTCAACGGTGAAGACGGTAAGTATTTCGCTCATACATTGAATAATACAGTGGTCGCTCCGCCGCGTATGTTAATTGCTTTCTTGGAGAATAATTTGAATGAGGACGGAAGTGTGAATGTACCTGTGGCTTTGCGTCCGTATATGGGTGGTGTTGAGAAGCTGGAGCCTAAGCAGTAATGAGGATTGAAAAATCGTATCGAATCAGTGAGTCTGTTTTTACTCGTATTTATCGAGCGCACTGTCATATTAAGTTTCATATTCGTCGGTCGATGGTGCTGAGCTTTTGTTTGTTGGTGTTTGGCTTGGTGATGGATTTGGGGTTTGATAAGGATTATGGGTGGATGAACGGAATCGTTGCGGTTTTGTTTATTGTGAGTCTTCTGTGTAATTATGTGTGTGAGGTTCAGATTCCGAAAGCCGCATATCGCAGTTTGTATGAGGATGAACAGGATCACTCTACGATAGTGTTGGATGAGGATGGTGTGAGTTTCGGTGAAGGTAACAATCTTGTGTATCGATCATGGGATCAGTATCATCAATGCTTTGAGACAAAGGATGCATTCTTGTTGTATCAGAAAGATTTCTTTACGATGATTTGGAAGGAAGTCTGCGATGATCAGGTAGCTGAAGTGAGGGAGTTGTTGAAAGAGAAGGTCAATCACGGTAAACCGTTACGTATAAAAAAATAAAATAGACGACTAATGTTAATGTAAGCTAATCTAGGAGTGAATTGCGGCGATGCAGTTCGCTTCTTTTTTATTCAGTGACTCGTATAGGAATATTATGAATATGTGGATAAGGATACAAGGGGTAATTCCGATCTAATGTTTCACGTGAAACATCTAACTTGCTTACTCTAGATGTGTCTACTTAGTTTAGTTAGTGATATATGAATGACTTAGATGGTCTATTGAATCTTTATTCTGTAAGGAGATTAGTTTTATTTGTTTTCATAATAGGCTACTTGTATTGTTCTGTTTAGTTACGTAACTGTAAAGACTCGGTAGGTATGATAATATTTAAATCTTAAAGTTTTTATGGTGAGATTAGGTTATAATATATGTCGGCACATTTGTTGAGGTTTATAAATGAAAGGTGAAATTCAATTATTTCTCTTTATTTGATTGAAATATAAGCAAAAATATGGTAATATAAAGAGGCTATTACAATGGTATCTACCGAATCTGGTCAGGTCGGGAACGAAGCAGCCATAAGGAAGCTCTATCATGTGTGATAGCACTTTTTTATTGTAAAGGAATGACAATTAATGAATGATGAAGTCTACATGAAGCTTGCAATTGACGAAGCAAAAAAAGCGGAAATGATTGATGAGGTTCCGATCGGATGTGTGATTGTAAAAGATGATCAAGTCATTGCGTCAGCTTATAATGAGCGTGAAGTCTCTCAACAATCAATTGCACATGCGGAAATACTGGCAATAAAAAAAGCGAATGAGTTATTGGGATCATGGCGTCTTGACGATTGTACTTTGTATGTCACTTTGGAGCCATGTCCGATGTGTGCTGGTGCGATTTTGTTATCGCGAATTGAGCGTGTTGTTTACGGTGCCGCTGATCCGAAAGGCGGCTGCCTTGAAAGCTGTATGAAGATGTATGATACCAAAGGGTTTAATCATTATCCGCTTGTTTGCGGCGGTGTGTTAGCTGAGGAATGCGGATCTTTGTTAAGTGATTTCTTTAGAAGAAAGCGAATGAGCAAACGATAGTTTATCGCTTTTTATGCAAGAAGAAAATCACTTTTTTTGTTTCCTAATGTGGTTGAGCTTTGTTTGTGATATTCAATGGTCGAGGTATACGGAGTGAGGCTTTCGACAGATTTTTGGTTGATTTGCTTTCATCTTTTTTAGTTAAACTTAGGCTTTGTAAATGCATAAAAAAACTTATATTCTACAGATTTATCATGGAGTTAATCTCATATTTTTGATATAATTATGCTAAGAAAGCAGGTGGAGCGCGGTGGCGTATAAAGCGTTGTATCGTACTTATCGCCCGAATACTTTTGATGAAGTTGTCGGGCAAAAACATATTATCAGAACATTAAAAAATGCAGTTGATCAAAATAAAATTGCTCATGCATATTTGTTTTGCGGACCGAGAGGTACAGGTAAAACTTCAATAGCTAAGATATTTGCGAAAGCTGTAAATTGTAAATCAGATCATCAACATCCTTGTATGGAGTGTGAGAACTGCCTCGCTATCACTGAGGGTACGCATCCGGATATAGTTGAAATTGATGCGGCTAGTAATAACGGTGTAGAGGAAGTAAGAAGTTTGATTGAAAAGGTGAAGTATGCACCTATTAAGAGTAAGTATAAGGTTTATATTATTGATGAGGTTCATATGATGTCAACCGGTGCGTTTAACGCACTGTTAAAAACGATTGAGGAACCGCCTGCACATGTGATTTTTATTTTAGCCACAACGGAACCGCATAAAGTCTTGCCGACCATTATCTCAAGATGTCAGCGATATGACTTTACTAAGGTACCGGCTGATGAGGTGGTAAAGCGGATTCATGTTGCGTTGGATCAAGAACATATTCAATGTGAAGAAGAGGTTCTTCGTATTATTTCGCAATTGTGTGACGGTGGTATGCGTGATGCATGGAGTATTTTGGATCAGTGTATTGCTTATGCACAGGATGATATTAAGGTACATCATATCAATGAGATTTACGGGATATTGACGGTAAAGGAAAAGCTTCGATTGCTGGATATGGTGTTTGAAAAGGATGCTTCTTCTTGTATGGCATGGCTTCAAGAGTTGGTCGGTAAGGGGATTGACATTAAGCGTTTAACCATGGATTTAATTGATTTATTGAAAGAATCGTTGATTTATGATTTTACGAAAAGTGAAAGTCTGTTAAAGATTATGCAACAAGATGAGGCACGAGATTTTATGCAGAAGGCTTCTATGCAACATCGTTTTCTTATGATTGATGCGCTAATGGATGCTTATGATAAATATCGTAATGCGGCAAGTATTTCTTCTTATTTTGAAATATGCTTATTGCGTATGATGGATTTGGATCAAGCGGTTAGGTCACATGTAAGTGTTACTACGGTAGATCATCAAAATAACAATAGTCAATCGGAGAATCGGAGGCAACAATCGATTGTACACTCTTCCCCCGGTAAATCCGAAGATCACAAAACCCATATTGACCAAGGTTTTGAGGATTCAAAGTCTCAGGGGGAATTGAAAAACAGTAATGACTCAGATGATGTTGATGTTTCACGTGAAACAATCCAAAACAATGATACTGATTTAACAGATGAAGATACGAACGATGATTTCACAAAGGATAGTTTATCTGAAGATCTCGATCCTATGCCAATGATTGAAAATGATTCGGTAAAGTCAACTAATGATAAGTCATTGATAAACCCAAATGGGGGTGATTCAGAGGTAGAAGATGAAGCATCAGTGAATCCTATTGGGGAAAATGAAATGTTGGATCAATCCGCACAGGCGCTTTCTAATGATTATGTTCTTCAATTATTAGTCGGTGCGAATAAACCGGAGAAGCAAGCCGATATGAATAAGTTTCAAAATATTCATCAGTATACAATGGAGCTGGAATGGGCGAGAATGGCAAATCTATTGAAGAACGGAAAAATCTTTGCGAGTGCCGAAAGTTATTTAGTATTAATTGTGAACAACCAAGCAGAAGCAAATGTTATTAATGAATCTGATAGTAGAAATGAATTCATATCCTTCAGCGAGGAATTGTTTCAAAAGCAGAAAAAAATCTTTGCGATTACGAACGATCAATCCATTAGCGTAACTGATGATTTCAGAAAAAGAATGGCTGATGGAACATTGCCCCCGCCGATTACGTTTCAAGCACAAAAAAGTGTTGAAAAAACAAAAGAAGTAAGTCAAGAAGATTTAATGATAGATTTGTTCGGAGAAGAAAATATATTAATAACGGAGGATTAAAACTATGAACATGCAAGCATTATTAAAACAAGCACAGAAGATGCAAAAGGAATTGAGTAAAGCGGAAGCAGAATTAAAGGAACACAGCTATGAATCGACAATGGCAGGAGGTTTAGTGAAAGTTGTTGTAAAAGGTTCTATGGAAGTGGATCAGATTGAGATTCAAGAGGAATTACTGAATAAAGATGAAAAAGAGACACTGCAGGAGTTGCTTGTCAGTGCCATTAATGACGCAATGAAACAAGCGGCGGATGAAAAAAATAAAGTGATGAATAAAATGACCGGCGGTGTTAAGCTTCCGGGTGGATTTTAATGTACCCTAAAAAATTTGCGGCAATGGTTGAGCAGTTTCAACGATTGCCGGGAGTAGGATCTAAAACGGCAGAACGATATGCGTTTGAGGTCTTGGAATGGGATAAATCAGATATAGAGCGAATGATAACCGCTTTGGTTGATATGAAGGATCAAATCCATACATGTGAGGTTTGCGGCAATTTGACAGAAAATAATAAATGCCCGGTTTGTGAAGATCTGAATCGTGATCATGGAATTATCTGTGTCGTTCAAACACCGCGAGATGTGATTGCGATGGAAAAAACAAACGAGTTCAAAGGAGTCTATCATGTATTAAACGGTGTGATTTCCACAAGTAAAGGTATTTTACCCGAGGATATTAATATCCCTTCTTTGATTGAGCGTATTAATCAGGATACTAAAGAAATTATCATTGCGACAAATCCAACGGTAGAGGGAGAAACAACTGCACTCTATTTGGCAAAGCTATTGGAAAAATATCCGATTACGGTAACACGAATTGCGCATGGTTTACCGATGGGCGGTCATTTAGATTATGCAGATGAATTGACCTTAATTAAAGCATTGGAAGGACGAAAAGAAATGTAAAAAAGAAGCTAATAATTTTAGCTTTTTTTCTTCGCTTTTTACATGAAACATGATAGAATGAAATAAAGAAATAAACTAATGTAAAAAGCAAATAGAAAAAAAGAGAAATGAGGTGAGAAGTCCTTATGGCATCGATTGCATATATCACGAATCATGAAATGATTGAATATCATCGTCTGCACGGCAATAGTGAAATGGTCTTTTGGCGATTTTCAGGAAAGCGAAAATTTCAAAATTTTCATCATGGAGATTATCTTTTCTTTTTAACAAAGGGGACGGAAAAAGGAAAAGAGAAAGAAAAGGGAATTGTTGGTTACGGACGTTATGCCAAAGATACATACGGCAGTGTAAAAAATATATGTAAGCGGTATGGATCACTGTGTGGATACGGGAGTGAAAAGCAGTTTGCTCAGGCAATTCAAAAATATCAAAAGCTGCACGCTTTCCCAAAACAAATTTATTGCCTGTTATTAGATCATGTGATGTTTTTTCAAGAGCCGATCTATTTAAGTGAACTTGAAAAGGAAATCTCCAAACAAGTAGAAAGTTATATTTACCTTGACCATAAGGATAACGATTTATCTTGGAAAATACTGAAAAAAGGTGCAGAAGTCGGTGTTGATCTATGGAGTACCTATGTAGAAAGGCGCGAAGCAGCGATACAAAATGACGCTGATATTATCACGATACAACGCGCTCATGAACAATATGATGAGGATTTATATACGAATTATGAAAAGAAAAAAATCGCCGCAATGGTAAAGCCGTTATTAAAGCAACAACAAACTGACTGTGGATTTCTTGCCGGCGGAGAAAATGATTTTTGGATGCTGAATCAAAAACAAGTACATTTTTATATTCCTTGTGTGTTGTCGATTCAAGCTTGGAAGCGTAGCTTATTATATGCGATAGCGAAAAAAGAAATATATCAAGCAGCGTTGACAGCGAAAGGATCATCAGCTAACATATCAATTCTTTTTGATAGTGAAAATGAATCCGCGAAGCAGCTATGCCGGCAGCTTCAGATCACCTATCAAATCGCGGCAGAAAAGCAATAAAAAAGTATTGCGATAAGTGCTGTTGTCGCAATACGATATAAATCATTATAGAAAATCATGTTATGAAAGAAAGTGAAGGGGATCGTTAGGATTCCCTTTTAACTAAGATGAAGTAAAGAACCACAGTAATATACGATTAAAAACTGCATGAATAGAATCAACGGAATGCCGAAACGAAATTTAACTTTTTTTGTTTTATGACGAAAACAAAGCATACCGAGAAACACACCGATGGCTCCGCCTAACAACGCGATAACCAAAAGTGTAGTTTCACGAATGCGCCATTGATGATGAATTGCTCGATACTTATCCATCCACATGCTGATAAACCCGATGCAATTTATAAGAATTATAAAAATGAAAATCCCTTCACTTACATATGGAACTGATTCCACAACACCAGACTCAACTGTCATATTACTGATCCTTACAGCTTTCTAACGCTCGCTGTATTTTTGCTTTACAATTCTTTTCGTATCTCACATTAACAACAGCGAGTATTTCATTAAATACAGCGAGACCGTCATGCGGACGTAAATACTCATACTCAATTTCAAAATCACACATACCGTTATACTCACTGTAATCAAAACAAAGCTCCGCATCACCAAGCGGAATCAAAGCACGGTACGTAGTTAAGGAAGCGATTTTTGTTATTGGCTGATCAATATGCAAAGAGTTCAAAAGAGAACTGATTTCCTCTGTTTCAAACACAGTTGTAGAATTTTCAGAAACATTCACTTCATACTCCTGTACTCCGTCTTGACAGCGATGCTTTAAAGTGAAAATAAACTGATGATCAATTTCACGAATCCTCATTGCTCCGATATGATTACGGATATAGAAATCCTTCGTATCATAATAAGTGTTTACTTGCTTTTTAAATTCCGCTTTGGGATATTGTTTCAATAAGGTAATAAACTGATCCTTATTTAAAAGTATTTTAAATTCTTTCTCAAAATGCAGATTCATATTTCATCACCGCCAAACTTATGATACAATAAATAAGGTCGAAAAGGAAGTGGTTCTGTGCAAAAATTTACAACCGTCGCAAAGAATAATGAAAAATCAAAAAATTTAGAAGCGAAAATCTATACTGATTTAATTCAAGATGGATGGGAAGCAAATGATCAACATCCGGATATTGTGATTTTTATCGGCGGGGACGGCACGTTGTTGTATGCAGTTCAAAAATATTTAGACTTGTTAGATGAGGTGAATTTTGTCGGAATCCATACCGGTACACTCGGTTTCTTTACAGATTATACGGAAGAAGAATATCCTTTATTTCTGAAAGATATGAAAGAAAGAACCCCGAAGATATTTTGTTCAAAGCTCTTACAAATAAAAACAAACAAAGAAGAGTATTATGCTTTGAACGAAATGCGCATCGAGAATGTGAAACGAACACAGGTGATTGATGTGTATGTCGATAATGAACTGTTTGAAACATGTTGGGGATCGGGAGTTTGTTTGAGTACGCAAGCAGGCTCGACTGCTTATAATCGCAGTTTAGGCGGTGCCGTTATAGACAGCGGTATTTCCTTAATGCAGATGGCAGAGATTACAGCGATCCAACACAGTAAGCATCGTTCATTAGGCAATCCTTATATCTTAAAGCCGGATCGTATTGTTGAGTTTAAAAGCGATGATTTCTCTGATGCAGTGTTGTGCTTCGATCACCGCAATGTTTCTTTAGAGGGTGTGGATAAGGTTACTTGTACTACTTCAAACCATAGTGTGCGTTTTGCCAGATACCGCGAATACAGCTATTTGAAACGACTAAAGAATCTGTATTAAAGAGATTATAAAAGTATAAATAGATATAGAAATAGAAAGGGATATAGAAAGCAATACGAGATTTTAGGTTTATATTATAAAATTATTATATTATAAAATGCGAACAAAAGTATTCTAAGACAAGTAGAGATAGTACAAAGAGATAAAAAGTACTGTAAATACTTGTTTTTTATCATTTGGAGAAAAAGATTCAAGTCATGATGAAATGGTTATTGTAGCAGGCACGGACATTCATTTATAAAAAAGCAACTGCGTTACAAACAGCTGCTTAGGGAAATAATCAGAAGTATATTCCTGTTTTAGAATATCAATAATGAGTGAATTCAATGATTAGGCTTTATACACATAATCAGATAATTTATGCGCTTTAGAGCTGGTATTACAAACAATGCCGATCGCAATAAAATACGAAAGCAGCGATGAACCGCCGTAAGAGATGAACGGCAAGGTGATACCGGTAATCGGCAACAGTCCGATGATCATTCCGATATTCTGAAACTGCTGAAACAGCAACATTCCCAAAACGCCGGAGATATAATATTTATCTTTGGTCGTTTTAGTTAAAGCCGCAATCCGCAAAAGCTTCAAATCAAGACACATACAAAGCACCACGGTAAACAGCGTTCCTAATAATCCGAAGCTTTGACCGATTACCGCAAAGATAAAGTCAGTCTGTGCTTCGGGAATTTGAATCAGAAATTCCTGAATGCCATGTCCCGTCAATCCGGCAGAACCCATAGCCATTAATGCGGTATAGAGCTGGTTGCCTGTATGCAGGATGTCCGATTCAGGATCGAGCCACCCTTTGATACGATCAAGTTTATACAAACTGTCACTTCCAAACAAAGAAGCGAGCAGCGAATGATTAAACAAATAGAGATAAGAGAATATTCCGACAGCCAACAGAAAGAGACCCAAACCGCAAAACAGCCAAAAATTTTTAATCCCCGAACACGCCAACATCATAATAATAGAAAATAAGATAATAATGCATACACCGGTATCCGGCTGAATAAAAATCAGAATCAACGGCGGAAGCACCCATTTAAAAACTTTTATAAATAATTGAATATCGCTCTCGTAAGAATCAACGATCTTATTCGTGTTATGGTCATCAATAATCCCGGCGGTGATCATAATCAGAACAACCTTCATAAACTCACTCGGCTGAAAGGAACCGATTCCCGGAAACTGAAACCAAGAAGTCGCACCGTTGATCGGTGTAACAAACGGTAAGTTATTCTCATATCCCATAAAACGACTGACAATATATTTACTGATAAATAAATAAATTAATGCACCTAACAAAACCCAATATGCCAGCTTGGCAAAATTAAACATAATATCATTTCCGAGATACATAATTATTGACATAACCAAAAAACCAAGCGCATACCACATAATTTGTTTCATTAACAGAAAGGTAGGATTCTCTGAAGTAATCAACGCAAATGCACTGTAAATGGAGACAAAGCTGGTAATCGCCATAACGGCAAGAATCGTCACTAATACAAAATCGTATTTTTTAGGATCTTTTACTTTCAACAGTGCTTGATTCATAAAAATTCTCCTTTCCTATATATTATATAGATCTATTAAACAGACTGACAGTAAGTCGGATGAACAAACAATCGATTTGACAAATAATCAGATGAATAAACCATCAGACAGAAGTGAAGTCTGACCAACAGAATCATCTTAAACACAAGATGAACATTCCATCTACTATTATACCATAAGTAATATGATTCTACTTCCCCGTTGTAAGAAAAGTCATTGAAAAAATATTTGAAGTAACCATATCAACATGGTATGATTATAGGGTGAGGTGATTCTATGGCAAAATGGCATGCCATGTTGGAATATATACAATTTCCGTTGAAGGTGTTATTTTTTGCGACGATATTGTTAGGCATCGGAAATTCAATCATTAATCCTAATATCAGTTATATATGGAATGTGAACAATGATGTGGTAATTTTGATCAGTGAGATGATGCGTTACAGCGGCGGCTTTTTGATACAGATATTTCCGCTGTTGGTATTTCTGGTGATATTAACAAGAAAATTTGAAGATGCAGTTCCTGTATTTATCGGGTTTGTCAGCTATGTGGTTATCAGCTTAGTGATATTATTTTTAGAGAATAATGATGCGCCGAGTTATTTTTACGGTAATATGCTGGGAATACAGATCAGCTTTCATGCGGACAGTATTTTTGAAGAGGTAACACGAATACCGTATAATACCGGAATCCTATCTTTAGTTGTAGCTTATATTATCACGATGTACAGCTATTTGAAATCACGCCATTATTCCATGCACGGGATTTTATCCTTTATCGATCATGACGCATGGGCAATGATTCTGAGCGTTTGTTTTTCGGTGTTGGCCGGTATCGTGTTTGCGTTCGGATGGCCTTTGGTGATTACCGCAATCAATTATTTTTATAATTTTTTAGCTCATGATCTGCTCAGTCCGATTAATCTGTTCCTTTACGGCATCAGTGAGCGAATTTCAGCGGTGTTCTCTTTGCAGGATATTCCGCGAAATGCATTTTGGCTCGGAGAACTCGGCGGCAGTGCTACTGATAACTTCGGAATTCCGTATTTAGGTGATGTAAATACATGGTATGCATATCAGAACTTAAATATAGTCACAACAAACGCCGGTCATCTTTTGACTCCGTACTATTTAATTAATATATTCTTAATTCCGGGATTCTTGTTGGGATATTATTCTTTGGTAGACAGTAAAAAAGACCGCAAACGATATTTTCTGTTCTTTTTGTTAGCGATCGCGTTATCGGTAATCTGCGGAAACTCATTGCCGATGGAAATATTAATGTTAATTCTTGCGCCGATGCTGTATATTATATATTTGTTAATCGTCGGATTGCTTTATGCGGGACTGCAAATGGCAGGGGTATCGATCGGCTATTGGTTTCAAGGCTCCTTGATGGTGGCGAATCCGGGTTCTCTGTTGGACTTGGTACCGTTTTTCAGAAATCCCGATATGAGTTATTCATTCGGTGTGATGTTTGGAATCGGTTTTGTCGTTATGGTAATTTTTTTCTTTGCGACTCGTTCCTATTTCAAACGCTTTGCGGTCAGTTTGTTTAATGTAGGAAGCCGCAATGAAATTACCAAGCGGGTGATCAAGGCATTGGGCGGTTTGGAAAATATCCGTTCCGTGACTTCCACACCGGATAAAATCACGGTAGCGCTGCACTATCGTGACAAGGTAGATTTTGATGCATTACGTGACGAAGGCGCGTATTTGATTCTTGAATCATTAGACGGATACTTAATTCGTTTGGGAAATTTATCAACAATAGTCGCAAAGGAAATCAAGAAACAATTGAAGCAGCTGTCATCGTCGTAGCGGTTTCAATATTGCGAATGTTTTAATAAGAAACAGCTGTTTGTAAAGGCACAACAGTTGTTTTTTTAATTGCTTCAGTCGATAAAAAATCAATCGGCTGCATTCTACATCAAAAAGCTATTAGATTCAATGTATGAAATATATGGTACGAAGTATATGATATGAAATACGCCGCAGGTATAGTTATAAATGAAAAAAGCTTACAAGCATTATCCTATAGAAAAATTGAATAGTTACTCATAAGCTGTTTCAACGATAAATTACTGACCATAGGTTAAACATCAAAATATCGTATTCTCTTTATTAAGGCTCGCTAATTCCTGCTTAATATATTTTTCAGCAATCGTTTCATGCGTAGAATTTATATCTATAAAAAAGTTATCTCTGAATTCTGACAGTGGTATAGTCTTTTCTTTATAATATCGTTTGATTGATTTTGGATGTTCAACGATCCATATCTCATAAACAAAATATTCTATATGATCATTCACAATCACTTCAAATAATATCTGTTTATCCGCTTGCGCATGAAGATGTACATCAATAAGCATACATAAACAAAATTTTAAAGTTCTGATTTCTTGTGAGGAATCAAAAATCACATTGATTCCCAATTCATTTTCAAATTGTTTGTTCAATGATAAGCACCTCTTATCCGGTATTTCATTTAGAAATATCATTTGAGACCTATTTTTTGTAGCTCTCCGTTTATACTAAATGATTACATCATTATGGTAGCATAGTTCCATACCGTATTCAATACAGTATCCTATTAAAAAAAGGTGTTTTTATCAAAAAAAACACTGAAATCTTGGGACAGACTGACAAAAGTAATGATTTTTTTGGTATAATGGTATAGCTGAAACGGAGTGATAATATGGCGGAAGAAATTATCCAAAAAGGAAAATATACACCGATGATGAATCATTACATCGAGATCAAGGAACAACATCCCGATGCGATTATATTTTATCGTTTAGGCGATTTTTATGAAATGTTTTTTGAGGATGCGAAAACGGCATCCGGCGAACTGGATTTAGTTTTAACAGGAAGAAATGCGGGTGCGGAAGAAAAAGTCCCGATGTGCGGGATTCCTTTTCACGCTGCGACGGGTTATATCCAACGTCTGATTCAAAAAGGCTATAAAGTAGCGATCGTTGAGCAGTTAGAGGATCCGACACAAGCAAAAGGACTTGTGAAAAGAGACGTCATAAAAATAGTAACACCGGGAACGATCATGGATGAAATACAAGATGAAAGAGCCGGTGTCTATATTGCTTCTTTATACGATTATCAACACGGCTTAGCAGTTGTTTTATGCGAAATGACAACGGGTGAAATGCGCGCCCAGCTGATCGATAAGCAGGTAATGGCAATTCAGAAGGTTCTGTTGGGAAATAATGTGGCGGAAATAGTTATCGAACCGTCTTTTGATAAAAAAATCTGTAAAATGATTGAGGAAATGGGTTCGATTACGATTTCACAGGAAACAGATCATACCTGCAAGGAAGAATATCATTATTTAATCAGTGCAGTTCAAGACGAGCGAATCAAACGAAGCTTTGCGACGCTTACCAATTACTTAAACGAAACGCAAAAACGCAATATGGCACATTTGAATCCGGTGGAGATGATGAACGAAGCAGATTTTCTTCAAATGGATTATAATACAAGAATCAACTTAGAATTAACGCAAACACAACGCACGAATTCAAAAAGTCAAACGCTTTGGAGCTTTTTGGATAAATGTCAAAGTGCAATGGGATCGCGATTGTTAAAGAAATGGATTGAATATCCGCTAGTACAGAAAACGGCGATTGCACAGCGATTAGATGCGATTGAATTTTTAAATAATAATTTTATTATAAAAGATGAATTGCGTGAGCATTTAGGCTGTGTCTATGATTTAGAGCGTTTAAGCGCACGTGTTGCTTACGGGAATGCAAATCCGCGCGATGTTTTACGACTGGTGAAAACCTTGGAACATGCGCCCCAAATTTTCGATATTATGAAGGAATGTCCGAGTTATCAAGAATTCCGACAGATCGATCCATGCACTTCTTTATATGATGTTTTGCAGGGTGCGATTATTGAAAATCCCCCGCTGCACATAAAAGACGGCGGCGTGTTTGTGGACGGTTATCATGAGGAACTGGATCAGCTACGGGAGATCGGGAAAAACGGCAAGCATTGGATCTTGGAATTAGAAGCGAAGGAAAAAGAGCGTACCGGAGTAAAATCATTAAAAATAGGATATAATCGAGTGTTCGGTTATTATATCGAGGTAACAAAAGCGAATTTGAATCAGATTAAGGATGAATTCGGTTATGTACGAAAACAAACTCTTGCCAATGCGGAGCGATTTATCACAGAAGAATTAAAAGAAAAGGAAGATGCGATCGTACATGCACAGGAGCACAGTATACGTTTGGAACAAGAACTGTTTAACGCATTGTTAAATCAAATCAAAGCATATCTGCCGAAACTGCATGATATGGCACAAGCCTTGGCAACGATCGATGTTCTTTATGCTTTGGCGGAAATTTCCGGTGATAACGGCTATGTTCGACCGCAGTTTGCAAAAAAGGCAGTGATTGAATTAACCGAAGCACGCCATCCGATCTTAGAAAAGATGATGAAAAAGAACGGACATTATGTATCCAATGATCTTTGTATGGATGAAACCAATTCCATATTAATGATAACCGGTCCGAATATGGGTGGTAAATCTACTTATATGCGACAGACCGCTTTAATCGTGATTATGGCACAGCTCGGTTGTTTTGTGCCGGCAAAAAGTGCCGTACTGCCGTTGTTCGATCAGATATTTACGAGAATCGGGGCAAGTGATGATATTATGTCGGGACAATCGACCTTTATGGTTGAGATGACAGAGGCGAATCATGCCTTACAGAATGCAAGTGATAAGTCATTGATTTTATTTGATGAGATCGGCAGAGGTACTTCTACCTATGACGGTATGGCGCTTGCACAGGCAATGTTGGAATATATTGAACAGAATATTCATGCAAAAACACTGTTCTCCACTCATTATCATGAATTGACTACATTGGCAAAGTATCACAAAGGAATTCGCAATGTTCATGTAGAAGTTCATGAAGAAAATGAATCAGTCACTTTTCTGTATCGTGTCAATGAGGGAAAGGCAGATAAATCTTACGGTATAAATGTAGCGGCACTGGCGAAGCTGCCCGATACTGTTTTAGCGCGTGCGCGCCATATTTTATCCGGATTGGAAGCGAAAGATCAAAACGAACAGCTGTCCTTTTTGGATACGAACACCGCATTGCCGCAGGTAATTGAAAAAAGCGATCCGCAGGCAGCGGCGATCAAAGAAAAGCTGATGCAGATACAGGCAGATCAAATGACACCGATTGAAGCCTTGTTATTGGTGAATGAACTAAAGAAGATGCTGTCCTGATCAAAGCGCAAGGCTAAAGGTTAAAACAAATACATAGAGATAGGAAGGAGTGAGAGCGCATGGGTAAAATCAATCAATTAAATGAGCATTTACGTAATATGATCGCAGCCGGTGAGGTTGTGGAGCGTCCTGCCGGTGTGGTGAAGGAACTGGTCGAAAATGCGATTGATGCACAAGCAACGCGTATCGAACTGCAGATCAAACAGGGTGGAATTGATTCCATAACAATTATCGATGATGGAATCGGTATGGATAAAGAGGATGCCGAGCTTGCGTTTGAACGCCATGCGACCAGTAAGCTGAAAGAAGAAGCTGATTTATGGAATATTCATACCATGGGATTTCGCGGCGAAGCACTTCCTTCCATAGCGGCAGTCTCTCAGGTCACATTAAAAACGAATAACGGCAGCGAAGCTAACGAGATACTCATCAGTTTCGGTGAAAAACAAGCTGTGCGACAAACGGCAGCGCCGCTCGGAACGATGATTGAAGTAAAAAATCTATTTCAAAAAACACCGGCTCGCTTTAAGCATTTAAAAAGTCCGCAATATGAATTTTCATTAATATTGGATATTATTCAGAAGTTTGCGCTGGCACATCCCGAAATCGCTTTTTACTTGGCACATGACGGAAAGAATGTATTTCAAACCAAAGGCAACAATCGTCTTCAAGAAGTATTGATGCAAATTTACGGCAGAGATGTAGCGAAAAGTGCAATTCAGATTGACGGTAAAGATTTTGATTATCATATCAGCGGATACGCGGCACAGCCTCAGTATCACCGCGCAACAAAATACTATATGACATTATTTATCAATCAGCGTATGATTCGCAGCTATCATTTACAGAAAGCAATTATTGATGCATTTCATATCTATATGCCGAAGGATCGTTATCCGATCGTTGTATTAAATATTGAAATGGACAGTCAGCTTGTCGATGTAAACGTGCATCCGTCTAAGTGGGAAATACGCTTATCGAAAGAGAAACAATTAGAAAAATTGGTGTATCAAACGATTGATCAAGCGCTGAAAAATAAATTGCAGGTGGTACAGGCAGAGCTTCCGAAACCAAAGGAAAAACCGGAAATAACTGAGTTACAGTTTACTTATGAACGTGATCCGAAACTGAAGAAACTTCATGAAGAAGTGAACGAAGGCTTCCTTCATCCCGAGCAGCTGCCGCCGTTGGATCTAAAGGAAATCAGTGCAAAAATGAAGGAACCAATTCCGCAAAAAGAGGTCAAGACAGATCGGACAACGACTGTGAATGCTCAAGAACCGATCGTTGAGGAACCAAAGATCGCGTATCCGCAAAAATCTCGACCTAATATAAAAAAAGTGGAATATGAAGAAAAAAAAGAGCCTATTTCCCTAGCTGAAACGACTATTTCCCAAAACAAAAAAGAGGGACAAAGCGTCAAAATAGCGGAAAAGCAACAGGAAGAAAGCAGTAAAACTGAAGCTGTGACTCATCAGAAATCACAGAATGAGTGTCTGCCGATTATGGAAGTGATCGGGCAGTTTCACCAGTCCTATATTTTAGCGCAAGGGGAAGCAGGTCTATATATCATTGACCAACATGCCGCACAGGAGCGCTATCATTTTGAAGTGATTAAGCAACAGATACTATCGGGAAATAATGATGCACAGTCGATGCTGATACCGATTACCATAGAGGCTGAACCTGCCGTTCGTATTCGTTTGAAGGAATTGAATCAAGCAATGGAAGCATTGGGAATCGTGTTTGAAGAGTTCGGAAATAATTCTTTCATTGTACGCGATTTACCGACATGGATGCAACAGATTGATGAACAGGCATTCTTGCAGGATTTAATTGATCAATGGATGGCAGAGGAAACAGTTGATGAATCAAAGCTTCGCCATTTGGCAATCGCAACAATGGCATGTCATTCCTCGATTCGTTTTCATCGTAATCTTTCGCTTGCCGAGATGCAACAGGTAGTAGCTGATTTAGGTAAGTGTGAACAGCCGTTTCACTGTCCGCACGGAAGACCGACATTTATTTGTATCAGTGATGATCAACTGACCAAACAGTTTTTAAGGTAACTGTTATGAAAAAGAAAGTATTGGTGATCGCCGGTCCTACAGGTGTCGGTAAAACTTCCTGCAGTATTTTGTTGGCAAAGCAGTTTCAAGGTGAGATTATCAACGGCGATGCGATGCAAGTATATAAAGGGTTGAATATCGGTACAGCGAAAATCACGGAAGCGGAAAAGGAGTCGATTCCCCACTATCTGTTAGATTGTTTCAGTATTTATGATGAATATAATGTGAAAGTTTTTCAGGAAAAAGGCAGAAAAATCATGGATACGATTAACGAGCGAGGATCATTGCCCATTATTTGCGGCGGTACCGGTTTATATATAAAGTCGCTGTTATATGATTATACATTTCAAACACAAGCAAAGGATGAAGAGTTTATCAGCTTTTTACAAGGTTTGAGCAACTCACAGCTTTATGCGTTACTTCGTCATGTAGATCCGAATGCTTTACAAACGATTCATCCCAATAATCGTCAACGTATGGTACGTGCTGTTGAAATGGCACATGCCGGTACAAAAAAAAGTGAAGTCATTGCCTCACAACAACATGAATTATTATATGATGCTTACTTTATCGGATTGACGATGGATCGTGAGCGATTGTATGAACGAATCAATCAACGGGTTGATCTGATGATGGAAGCAGGGTTATACGAGGAAGTCAAAAACTTGGCTGCGCAAGAATCAGATATATGGCAGATGCAGTGTTTTCAATCAATCGGCTATAAGGAGTGGCAGGCACATTTCCAAGCAGATGAATCGATTGAGAATTGTGTCAATCAGATTAAGAAAAATTCACGTAATTTTGCGAAGCGACAATATACATGGTTTCACAATCAACTGCAAATGCATTGGTATGATGTGGAGAATGAACATTGGTGTGAACAAATGATCACCGATGTAGAGACATGGCTGCGTTCTTAATAAAGTAATAAGAAATATGTGATATTTCGTAAATAGATCAGCGAATGAAATTTAGCAATATATTTATGGAAATGGTTCCATAAATATTTGCGAATTGATGAGTAGGTTACAGTATCCCTTAATTTATGATGTTGCTTCATAAACCAGCATTCGATAGAAAATAAATAATAGCGGTAGGTCTAAGTGTAAGTGAATGATCAAGAAATCGGGAAATAGTAATGCGGAAGTAAGCGGTGTTAAGCAGAACCTTATGCGTTTTGATAACCGGGTGAGTATTGATAGACTTTAAAGTATTGATTGATTTATCTGAGTTATTTATCGTTAAAAATGAATGCCGGCGATCGATGGAAAAACACAATATCTGATTGTCAGAAAAGTAATTTATTTAATAATAAGGAAAATGAAACAGAAACAGCGATCATCGCTGCGAAACAGAGCGCTGTACAATCGGGAAATACCAGATGTTAAACAGATAGTATTCTATTTTTAGACTAGGTAAGAAAACCTTTTAAAAAGCGGTTTTTAAAAAAGTATACGGATAATTTGTGAATGGGAAATAATATTAAATCAAGAAATGAATGTTAGAGATACATTGAAAACAAGCATGTGATGGTAAAGAATATCCATAATGAAAATGTTTGAATAATATTCTATATAGATGACATGTAAGTTGTAAGTCAGAGTAAAATAATGGAATTGATTCCATAAAATTAAACGGAAACGATACATAGTAAACCGGACGATAGAAAAGGTGAGGTAGAATCATGGAAGCGTATGATGAAAGAACAAGGCTGTTATTGGGAAATAAGCAGGTGGAAATTTTAAAAGACGCAACGGTTATGGTTGTTGGAATCGGCGGTGTCGGCTCCTATTGCGCAGAGGCATTGGCGCGCTGCGGCATCGGACGTTTGCTTTTAGTTGATCATGATTGTGTTTCTGAAAGTAACCTTAACCGTCAGATTCATGCGACCTATGATACGATCGGTAAACCAAAAACAGAAGTCATGAAAGAACGTATTCACAGTTACAGAAAGGATTGCGAAGTGATCCTGTATCCAATGTTCTATCAAGCAGAAAATAACGAAGTGTTGGTTAAAAACAAAATAGATTTTGTCGTGGACGCGATTGATACGATCAGTGCGAAGTTGGATTTAATCGCTTACTGCTTAGAACATAAAATTGACTTTATTTCCTGTTTGGGGATGGCGAACCGATTAGATTCTACCGCAGTTTGTATCAGCGAACTAATGAAAACCAGCTACGATCCATTGGCGAAGGTCATGCGGTCGCAAGTTAGGAAAAGAAGGCTGAAAGGAAAAATTCCGGTCGTGTTTTCCAAAGAACAGCCGATCAAACAAAACATAGAAACAGATCCCGATGCACCTACACGCAAACTGCGCATTCCGCCGGCAAGCTCTCCGTTTGTACCCGCTGCGGCAGGATTGGCTTGTGCGAGTTATGTCGTTAGAAAAATATTATATGGAACTGATTCCATATAATAAAAAACCAATTAAACAGGAATTTAATATCCATATCACTGTTTTCAAAGAGGTCAAGCGGTATATGAGTTGATCGCTGTAATATAAACAGCGGTAATAATCACTAATAACCATAATAAAAGCGACGATTTCGCCGCTTTTATTGCGTCAAGGACGCTATATGAGAAAGGAAAGAACTACTTTCCTATTTCATATTATATACAGAAATAAAATAAATATGCATATCGATGCAAAATTAATAAAGACAGGAAACAATTTCATTAAGCAAGAACAGGCAAAGCGTGGTATAATGATACATGTGTGAGGAGCGATAATATGCACAAAGGATTATTTATTACATTTGAAGGAAATGACGGATCAGGGAAAACAACAATTTCCAAAAAAGTATATGAGGCATTATTGGAAAAAGGTTACCCTGTCATTTATACAAGAGAGCCGGGCGGAATTGAAATTGCGGAAAAAATTCGTACAATCATATTAGACCCGAATCACACCGCAATGGATGCGCGATGTGAAGCCTTGCTATATGCAGCAAGCCGCCGCCAACATCTGATTGAAAAAGTATTGCCGGCACTTGAAACAGGAAAGATCGTTCTATGCGATCGATTTATAGACAGCTCCTTGGCATATCAGGGAATCGGCAGAGGAATCGGCATTGATGAGGTACTTAAAATCAATCAATTTGCGATTGAATCACATATGCCTGATGCGACTTTCTTCTTGAGCGTTTCATTAGATACAGGAATGCAGCGAGTGAATGCACGCGGGAATTTAGATCGCATGGATTTAGAGGCGAATGATTTTCATCACCGCGTCGCAGAAGGATATGAAAAGGTCAAAGAAATGTTTGCGGAGCGTATGATCGAAATTGATGCCGAAGCAGATATGGAAACGGTTTTTCAAGCAACACTGGACAAGTGTGAGGAGCTTATCAACGCTCATGAATAAGCAACAGCTGAAGCAGGAACAGCCGATCGCATATCGTACCTTATCACATGCACTGAAAAATGACAAGCTTGCACATGCCTATTTATTCCACGGTATACCGGGAACTCCAAAGCTTGAATGTGCGCAGCTGTTGGCACAGAGTATTCTTTGCACAAACCGCGATCAAGACGGATTCGCCTGTGAGGAATGTGCGGATTGCCGCAGAATAAAGGCAAATCAGATGACAGACTTTATCTATTTGGACGGTACAACGGCATCTATTAAAAAAGAGAATATTCTAAAGTTACAACATGAGTTTTCAAAGACAGGATTAGAACATACAGGGAAAAAGATCTACATGATCAATCACGCAGAAAATGCGACTGTGGATGCATTAAATTCCTTGTTAAAATTCTTAGAAGAACCTAACGGACAAATGGCAGCGATACTTATTTGTGATCAGTTAGAGCGAATCCTGCCGACCATTATATCACGTTGTCAGCTGATTCCCTTTCATCCGTTGAGTCAAGCGGTGTGCTATGAAATGTGCAGAGAAGAGCTGGGAACACTCGATGCCTATTTATTAAGCGGGATGATCCACAGTCCTCAGGAAATGCGAAAGGTAAATGAAACAGAAGAATACCAACAGGCACGCCATTTGTTTCTGAGTTTTATTGAAGAAAGTGCTGTATCCATTCATCAGGCACATGCCGGATTGTTAAAAGAAGGTTTTGACAATAAAAGGATTGACGGGAAGCGATGCATGAGATATTTTTTAGAAATGTTAATGACATTTTATCGCGATCTGATCAAGGGCAAAACTGATTGTGAAGATGAAGGCTATCGAAAAAGCTTTGAGAAACAAAAGACATGTGTTCATAATCCGCAAAGCATCTTGGCGATATTAATTGCGACAAGAGATAAACTATGGAAATCGGTAAATATAACACTGCTTTGTGATCAGATGATTTTCCAAATAAGAAATGAACAAAAGCTGTTAAAGCAATAGCGAATAAATATTTATCAGTTATTGAGCATCAGATGATGAACTATAAGCAATAACACGCAGCCGCAAGATAATAAGAGATACAAAAAAACTTATGAAATATAAGAAAGAAACTAATAGATAATAAGGAAAGAGGGATACTATGAGTCCGCAGAATCAAAATAAACACAATCATCAAAAACAAAACTTCCGCAATCACCAAAACAAAAGCAGCGATCAGGAAAAAAATCTGAATCATGAGTTGCATCATAATAACAATTATCAAAATCATAAGCAGGATACATATATAAATAAAGAGGCTAATACAGACTCACAAAAGGAATCGAAGGACAGCGTAAAAAAAGAACAAGAACAGAAGCCTTATCCGTATATTGCATTTGTTTCCTTTAAGGGTTCCAAGAAAGTCTATACCTTTGGAACTGATTCCACAGAATATAAGGTAGGAGATCAGGTGATTGTAGAAACAATCAGAGGCTTGGAAGTCGGTACGATTATGCGAGACTGTGAAGTATATATCAATCATCACAACAATTTGGAGTTAAAGCCGATTTTGAGAAAGGCTCGACAAAAAGATATTGATGATGTTGCCAAAAATGCCGAAGCAGCGAAGGAAGCTTTGGTTATATGTGATAAGCATATCAAAGAATTAAATTTAGATATGAACTTGATTGAAGCGGAATATACACTGGATCGCAGTAAAATCATATTTGTCTATGTCGCAGATGAGCGAGTAGACTTCCGAGAATTGTTAAAAGCCTTGGCAGCCGAATTCAAATGCCGAATTGAATTAAGACAGATCGGACCGCGAAATAAATCAAAGATCATCGGCGGTTTAGGAATGTGCGGTATGGAAACATGCTGCAGCCGCTTTCTGAATGATTTTGATGTCGTATCGATCAATATGGCAAAGAATCAATTACTGGCATTGAATATACAAAAATTAAGCGGGCAGTGCGGCAAGCTGATGTGCTGTTTAAAATATGAGGATCAACAATACAAGAAGCTGAGAGAAGGCTTGCCTAAACTGAACTCACAGATTGAATATAAGGGACATCGTTATCGGGTTACCAGCTTAAACGTACTGCTTCAACAAGCGAAAATCGAAAACAAGGAAGATGTACAGTTTTTAAGTTTTCAGGAATTATGGCCGGATATTGATTTTTCCGATCGTTAGAGGTAAACATGAACCGACAAAAAAGCTTTATTGATGAAAAGCCGACCTTGTATATTGTCGCAACTCCTATCGGGAATTTAGCAGAGTTGACACCGCGGGCGATTGAGGTTTTGCGCGATGTGGATGTGATTGCGGCGGAAGATACACGCAACACCCGCAAGCTGTTAAGCCATTTTGATATACACACCAAGCTGATTGCACATCATCAATACAATGAAAATGAAAGTGCGCAGGGATTACTGCGATTACTGGAAGAGGGCAATCAAGTCGCTTTGGTCAGTGATGCAGGTTATCCGTTGATTTCAGATCCCGGACAGTGCGTCACCCGATTGGTGATAGAAGCCGGATACGCAGTCGTGCCGATTTCGGGAGCCAATGCAATGTTAAATGCGTTAGTTGCGAGCGGACTTCCGACCCAATCCTTTCTGTTTTACGGTTTCCTAAAGCCAAAAGAAACTATGCAAATACAAGAATTACAAAAGTTAGAGGAATATCCGCAAACGCTGTTATTTTACGAAGCACCTCACCGCATTCAAAAAACACTGGAAAATATGCGCAATGTATTCGGCGATCGAAACATTTGTCTAGCACGAGAGCTGACAAAACGTTACGAAGAATTTATTCGCGGAACGATCAGTGAGGTACTGGAAATCATCGATACATGCAAGGGAGAAATGGTCATTGTCGTAGAGGGGAAATACCTTGAAGATGAAATAACCGATGATCCTGACTTCCTGATGCAAAAAATCGAGGATTATATCGAAGCAGGTCTCAGCAGTAAGGAAGCGATCAAAAAAGTTGCTAAGGAACACGGATGTTCTAAAAATGATTTATATCGGCAATATCATGAACAATCATAATTGCGTTGAAAGACAGCGCAATTTTTTATAAAACAAACAATATTAAGTAAGCAAGTAAGTAACGGCAAAGAGGAGATTATCATGCAAAAACATTATGAGAAGTCAACGACAATACCGGCACAACCGAATTTTCAATTAACCATCACTGATCATCCTGATATTATAAACTGTATGAAGCAGGGAACCTACGAAATGATTTATGATAAAGCTGACGGAATCTGTGTATATGATCAAGTCAATCAATTATATTATGCGGATGCATTAAACACACAAGCAGCCGAAACAATACTACAAAACACAATGCATATGACAGGTGATCTTGTCGCTCGAGGGGTGATAATGAAACAAGTCTGTGAACAGAGAAATCTACGATTGTCAAAGCCGTATCAATTCGCTGTTTTTATGGAAACAGTTCCACAAAAAGTGGTTCAGATACCCTATCAAATTCATAAACTAACCAAAGACGCAATTCCTTACATATGCGCACATTATTCTTACAAACCGTTAGCGATTCCGAAGTATATCGAAGAGCGAATCGAGGCAGGGATGTTGGGAGCGTTTCACGGACATCAGCTTATAGCATTTATCGGAACACATGACAGCGGTTCTATCGGTTTGTTAGAGGTAGAAACAAAACATCAGCGCAAAGGAATCGGTGCGGTGCTCACGCTGAGTATGATTAAAGAGCAGCTGAAAAAAGGGTTAATTCCGTATGCCGAGCTTTTTACGGATAATCAGAAATCACGTAAAATGGCTGAGAAGCTAAAGTTGAAACTTTCAAAAAGCCTTATTTATTGGGTTTATTTAGATGTGAATGAAGTATAGAATAAAAATATAATATATAAAAGTTAGAATATAAATGTGAAAAATGCGTGAAATTCAGAACGAGAAAGTTTCAGATAAAAAACACATAGAGGAAAGTAAAATCAGTTATAATGATAGTGCAAATATTCAGAAGCTAAACAGGCTTGATAAGGCGATTGAAAAGCATAAATACAAAGCGATAGAAACTGTCAGCGCGGAGCGTAAGACAAGATACTAAAGTATCAAAAAATTATCGAAAACAAATAACAGCTCAAGTGAAAAAACAAGCTGTACAACATACACCTTTCTACAAAAAAATAAAAACAAAAAAAGATTACATTTTATACAGTACATAAAAGAAAAAAGAGGTTAAGTCATGAATAAACTATTGGTTGTCGATGATGAACAACGAATCAGAGAGATGATTCGCAAGTATGCAGAGTTTGAAGGATACGAGGTAGAAGAAGCACAAGACGGAATGCAGGCAGTAACAATGTGCAGATCGAATGACTACGATCTAATCGTAATGGATGTGATGATGCCGGTGCTGGACGGTTTTTCGGCGAGCCGCGAAATATTGAAACAAAAATCGATACCGATTATTATGTTATCGGCGCGCGGAGAAGAATATGATAAGCTGCATGGGTTTGAAACAGGTGTTGACGATTATGTTGTGAAACCATTTTCACCTAAGGAATTAATGATGCGAATTCATGCGGTACTGAAACGAACACATAGAATAAAAGAAAATGAGAATGCAGAACGTCCAAAAGCTGTGTTCAAATATGAGGGACTGCAGGTTGATTTTACTGCCCGTGTAGTAACCATCGATAACAACAGAATCGATATGACGCCCAAAGAGTACGCGCTGTTATTCTACTTTATAAAAAACAAAGGAATTGCACTGACACGTGAAATGTTAATCAAAAATGTTTGGGGATACGATTTCTACGGTGATGATCGTACCTTGGATACACATATCAAACTGTTAAGGAAAAGTTTAAAAGAATACAGTCGCTTGATCGTGACATTAAGAGGGGTAGGTTATCGTTTTGAATGCTGAGGCAAAAACGCAAGGTCGCAGTGTAAGAAGCAGGATATTTACGGCATTTCTGTTGTTCGGCGCAATCATGTTGGTAATTCTGTGGATCTTTCAAGTACAGTTTTTGGATCAATTCTATCGCATGATCAAATCTCATGCGGTGAAAAACGCCGCTGTCAGTATCCAACATGTGATAGAGGAACCAAATTATAAAGAAGAAATCGAAGCCATTGCCCGCAAAAATGATCTGTGTGTTTCCATCTTAAATGACGAGCTTTCCGAAATATATACAAGCAACCGCAGAGATCCTCGCTGCATGATCGATAAGCTAAAACAAAGTGAAATCAATTCCATATACGAAGAAGCACTTGCCAACGGAGGCAATGCACAGCGTTTTATCACAACGGATGAAACAAGCAATCGTCCAATGAGTGAAAATCCGCCTGAAACAGAGCTGCCTTTTCCTAACGGTGATATGATAAAAAAAGATAAAGGTCTTCAAAATATGACCTATGCAAGTGTGATTAAAAATGAAGCAGACAATGCTTTGGTCGTTTTGGTCAATGCGCAAATATCACCGGTAGACGCGACGATCGAAACACTGCGTACCCAGTTGATCATTATAACGATCATTCTGTTTTTGCTCGGGATGTTGTTGGCGTACAACATGTCAAAGAAAATCGCTCGACCGATTATTGCGATAAATCAAAATGCCAAGCAACTGGCTAAGGGAAACTACGAAGTACGTTTTCACGGTAATGAGTATAAAGAAATCAGCGAACTAAACGATACCTTGACATATGCGGCAGAGGAATTAAGTAAGGTTCAGCAGCTACAACGCGAATTAATCGCCAATATGAGTCATGATCTGAGAACACCGCTCACAATGATCAGCGGCTACGGCGAAATGATGCGAGATATACCGGGAGAAAACACCCCGGAAAATATCCAAATTATCATTGATGAAGCCAATCGATTAACTTATTTGGCAAATGATATTTTGGATTTATCAAAGCTGCAAGCAGGTATACAAAAGCTGCAGCCAAGTGTTTGTGCAATCACTGAATTGATCAAGCAGGTAGTAGCGCGCTATTCAAAAATGCTGGAAAAAGAAACTTGTCGTATTGAATTTCAATATGACAAGTCATGTGATGTTCAAGCAGATGAAGTGAAAATCACACAGGTCATATACAATCTGATTAACAATGCTGTAACCTATTGCGGTGATGATCATCTTGTAGTTGTAAAACAGATCGATCAAGGTCAAACAGTGAGAATTGAAATTATCGACCATGGCGCAGGAATACCGCAAAATGAATTGCCGTATGTTTGGGAGCGATACTATAAAAGTAAGCAGCATCATAAGCGCTCAAAAACCGGCAGCGGTATCGGATTGAGCATTGTCAAAAGTATATTGGAACTGCATCAGGCGCCTTACGGTGTAGAAAGTACGGTCGGTACAGGTACATGCTTTTGGCTGGAACTGCCGAAGGTCAAGAAAGATTCTGAAACAGAGTTATGATCAGACTTAGGCAACCAAGCGATCTAATCCAATCAACCTACTTGAATATGATAAGGGAAGAGGTATGATCTAAGTAAAAGATACCGGGATAGCAATATAAAGGAAAATATAAAGGGAATACAAAACTTTAATGACTCATTAGAAAACCATTAGAAAAGCATAAAATAAGCATTAAAAAAGCATTAAAAAAGCAATAACAGCTTTCGTCAAGACCGAAGCGGTTACTGCTTTTTACTTTATTCATAAAACCATTATTTCAATACATGATTTATTCAATATATTATATGGAATCTTTCCAAAACCTAAACAGGTGTAAGAGTATCACCAAAAGAATTAACCAAAAGACAAGTGAGACAAACTATTTCTTCTTATCAAAGCGACTGCGTCTTTGCGTTGAGGTAATCATCATCTGCTTCAACGTATCGCCGTCTTCATCAAGCAGTGTCTGCTTCAACGCCTGCAATGCCGCTTCAAAATCATCAATTTCCCGAATCAAATTATCCTTATTCAAAAAGAACAACTCCGTCCACAAATGTTCATTGATTCGGGCAATACGTGTTAAATCACGGAAACTGTCACCGGTATAATTCACTAAATCAGGATTATCATTCGCATTCATCAATGAAATTGCGATCACATGAGTCAGCTGCGAAACATAACCGATCATTTCATCATGCTTCATAGGCGTTAAAATACTGATATTCGCAAAATTAAGCTCCTTCGCAAATTCCTTTAAAAACGAAACAGCGCTGTCTGTATTTTTATCGGTCGGAGTGATAATGAAATTAGCCTGTTGAAACATTTGATCATTGGCATATTTCACACCGCTGACTTCCTTGCCCGCCATCGGATGCGAAGCGATAAACTCTACCGGAAGATCCTTTAACAATTTCTGCACACGATCAACGACATGACATTTAACACCGGCAACATCACTGATCAAGCAGCCAGCTTTAAACAAACTGCGATTTTCCTCGATCCAAGCAACCATCGTATTCGGATATAATCCAAAGAAAATTACATCAGCTTCGTGAATGAGATCCACATCAAAACAAGCGCCTTTTTCAATGATACCGTTTGCCGATGCAAAGTCAATACTATCCTGATTAATATCGATGCCTGCGACATGATAACCGCGTTTTGACAGCGCATAGGCGTAACTGCCGCCCATTAAACCGAGACCGACAAAAAGAAAGCGAGTATCCTTATTCATAACGTTCCACCTCAATGCCAACGCGAGTTAAATCATTAAAAAACTGCGGATAAGACTTTCGTACCGCCTCGGCACCGTGTATCGTGCAAGGCTTTTTACAAAGTGTTGCCGCAACCGCAAGACTCATCACAATACGGTGATCATTATGTGCATCAAATTCAACCCCGCCTTCATAAGCAGTGCTTCCCTCAATATAAATATCATTTTCATCACTGCGAATGCTTACACCAAGCTTTTTCAACTCACACTCCATAGCCGCAATGCGATCACTTTCCTTAATTCGCAATCTTCCGGCATTTTTGATATGAGTAGAACCGTCGGAAAAAGCCGCAAATACACAAAGAATCGGTCCGAGATCAGGGCAGTCGGCTAAATCGATGACAGTACCGCAAGGATCACTTTTCCAAACCGCATAACCATTCACAATTTCCTTAAATTGAACTTGAGCCAGCTTTAAAATTTTCATAATAGCCTTATCTCCCTGTCGGGAATTGTGATGAACCCCACACACTTCAAGATCATGATTCAAAGCAGCGAGACAGGCAAAAAATGCCAACTGTGAAAAGTCACCTTCTACACAATAACAACCGGAATGATACTCCTGATTCCCTTTGATATAAATCGTATTAGGATCACTGAATTCTGCTTCAATGCCGAAATGTTCCAGCATCTGCATTGTCAAATTCACATAAGAGCGCGACTCAAACGGTTCTTTGATCACAATAGTGGAAGGCTTATCACATAGAGGTAAGGCAAATAACAGACCGCTGATAAACTGACTGGATACATCGCCGTCTAAAATAAACTCACCGCCCTGTAAAGCACCTTCTATGGAAATGGTTCCATTTTCATGTTGAAAGAATAAACCTTGATTTTTAAAGATTTTTTCATAAACACTTTGGGGACGATCCATCAAGCGCCCCTTACCGCTGAAAACGATTCGCTTATTACATAAGGAAAACAGCGGGATGAAGAAGCGCAAGGTACTACCGCTTTCATTACAAAATATTTCCTGATGCTTACAGTCGGTTATATTACCGATTCCGGTGATCTCAAGGAAATCATCGTGCTTAATAATTTCAGCTCCTAATGTGCGCATACCGTCAATCGTTGTTAAAATGTCCTGTGAATAAGCAACATTATCAATACGGCTGACACCTTTTGCCAAAGAAGCACAGATGATCGCACGGTGAGCCATGCTTTTGCTTGGGGGAATGGTTATTTTACCTTTGCATTTTCCGGGAAATACTTTGGCAATCATGCAATATCCCTCCCGATGACTCGGGCAATACTGCGACCTTTTTCGATCAGCTCAGCGAATTTCTTCGGTTTTAAGGTTTGAGCACCGTCAGACCATGCACATTCGGGATTTTCATGAACTTCAATAATCAAGCCGTCAGCGCCTGCCGCAATCGCAGCCAATGACATAGATTCCACAAGCTTCCAATCTCCGGTCGCATGGCTCGGATCGATGATGATCGGTAAATGAGTTTTTTCTTTGATAATCGGAATCACACTTAGGTCTAAAGTATTTCTTGTATATTTTTCAAATGTACGGATACCGCGTTCACAGAAAATGACTTTATCATTTCCTTCCGACATAATATATTCCGCAGCCATGATCCACTCTTCAATCGTATTCGCAAGACCGCGTTTTAACAATACGGGTTTATCTACCTTACCCACAGCTTTTAACAGATCAAAGTTTTGCATGTTTCGCGCACCGATTTGAATAATATCGACATGTTCTACGAATTCATCTAATTTATCCGCACTCATTAATTCAGAAACAATCGGTAATCCGGTTTGTTTACGTGCTTCACACATTGCTAAAATTCCTTCGGTACCCATACCTTGGAATGCGTATGGAGAAGTACGCGGCTTATAAGCACCGCCTCTTAACATGCATCCGCCGGCTTTTTTGACTTCCTGTGCAATTTGTAAAGTAGGCTCTAAGCCTTCGATGGAACAAGGTCCGCCGATTACGACAAGCGGTTCCTTTCCGCCGATGCGATAATCACCGACCGTAATGATTGTATCTTCAGGATGAAATAAACGGTTTGCCTTTTTATACGGTGCCGCAACTCGCACAACGCTGTCCACATAAGGATTCGCTTCAATTTGTTTCGGATCGATAATTGAGGTATCGCCGACCAAACCGAATACATTGTAGTTTTCACCGATACTTGAATGAACATGCAGACCGCGGTCTGACAAACGTCCCATTAAGGCATCGATTTCTTTTTTTGGTGCATTTTTTTTCATTGTGATAATCATAATTAATCCTCTTTTCTTTTATCTTGGAGTGCCAGTACCGCACTTCTTTCCATCATACAATCTAAAATTGCTAAAGCTAATACACTGTCAACGACCACACAGGCGCGATGTATGATTGCCGGATCATGGCGACCTTGAATAATCAGCTTTTCGGCTTGCTTAGTAGCTTTGTTAATTGTGTCCTGTTCCTTATATATGGACGGCGTCGGCTTGACGCATGTTTGAATCATGATCGGCATACCGTTGGAAATACCGCCGTTAATACCGCCGTTATTGTTGGTCTTTGTGACAACACGGTTATTTTCAAAGGCAATCGAATCATTGACTTCACTGCCGGTATGCTCACTGAAGCGAAAGCCCAGTCCAAACGCAACTCCCTTGACTGCCGGGATGCTGTAAAGATAATGGGCGATAATGCTTTCCAGTGAGTCAAAGAACGGTTCACCGATTCCTGCCGGTACGTTGATTACAGCACTTTCAATAATTCCGCCGACACTGTCACCGTTTGAAGCAGCGGCTTCGATTTCTTTGGTCATGGCAGTTTGTGCTTCTTCACGAATTGTCGGAAATGATGCTGAACGCAATGAGCGAATTTGCGCATTTAACTGATCATCTGATTGATCAAAGGCATCGTCATTGACTGTGTGACATTTTAAAATATGACTCGCTATTTGAATATTGTGATCCTTTAAGATTTGTAAGGCAATCGCACCTGCCGCGACCAAAGGTGCCGTAATTCTGCCGCTGAAATGTCCGCCGCCGCGATAATCCTGATAACCGAGATATTTCACATCTGCCGTATAGTCTGCGTGTGCGGGACGCAAGCGATTCTTTGTTTTTTCATAATCGGCGGAATGCTGATCATTGTTTTGAATCAAAATGGTCAACGGTGTACCGGTTGTATACCCTTCAAATACACCGCTGATGATTTCCGGGAGATCGGCTTCATGGCGTTGGGTAGAAATTCTGCCTTTTGCTTTGCGTTTATCCATTTGTTCCAGCATAAATTGTTCATCAATCGCAATTCCTGCCGGCAATCCGTCTAAGGTAATACCGATGGCACTGCCGTGGCTCTCTCCGAATATCGTGCAGCACACATGCCTTCCGATTGTATTTTTCATAGTGTATCCTCCAAAAGTTCAGCGATTTCAGCTATGCTCATCTGTTTGATCACTGCCTGTCCCGCTTCATGAACCCAAACGGTATCGATTTTATCATGGTCGGCTTTTTTATCATTACGCATAACGGAAAGCCAATTCGCATGATGAGCGCTAACTTCACTCGGCAATCCCATTTTTTTACAGATCGCCTGTGTTCGCTCACGAAGCTGCTTATCACTCATAAAGTAAGGCATTCCCAGTGCCACACACTCTCCGTGATAGAGATCATGAAGATGATTATCAGCTTCAATCGCATGTCCGATTGTATGTCCGAAGTTTAGAATCTTCCTTAACCCCTGTTCTTTTTCATCTTGTTCCACCACAGCTTTTTTTACTGCCAATGCCTTAGCGATGATTTCATCAATATCCTGATCAATATCTTTATTTTCAAACAGTTCAAACAAGGAAGAGTCATAGATCAATCCTGCTTTCAGCGCTTCAACTAATCCGTTAATATAATGTCGGCGCGGTAATGTATTCAGCGTGTTTGGATCTATCAGCACCAGCTTTGGTTGATAAAAGGCACCGATTACATTTTTTACACCGTTAAAGTTGATCGCAACCTTTCCGCCGATGGAGGAATCAATCTGTGACAATGTTGTGGTCGGTATTTGAATAAAATCAATTCCTCGCATGTAGGAAGCCGCTACATAACCGGATAAATCGCCAACCACACCGCCGCCTAATGCAATGATTTTATCTTTGCGGGAAAAGTGATGCTTCAGCAAATCGGCACAAATCGTTTCAAATACGTGAAGTGATTTTGCCTGTTCACCGTGCTTTACAATATGGATAAAACATTCCGGACATTGCGCTGCGACAGTATCTATATATTCTCTCGGTACGTTATCATCACTGATTATGAGAATCTTATGATTTACATCAATATAATTTCGCAGTTGTTTTAAGCTTCCGCGCTCTAATATAATATCATAACTGTGTTCGTCTAAATTCATATGTAATTTCATATTGCTTACCTCCTGTTGCAGTTAAAGCATTGTTTTAAGAAAAAAGCATCGTTTGAATAGATACGATGCTTTGTTTTCCCTATCAGAAGCAAAAAAGCCCATGCGTATAGCCGGTTTACTGATAGGAACTATTCATAATAATAAAAATAAGCATTTTTACGCATGTCTTATGCCTCCGTTTGTCAATATTCTAATACAAAAAAGCTTGTTTGGCAAGCAGAAATGCTGATCGATACGGTATTTGTGGTAAACAAGTTGGGGTCATATGGGAAGAATAACGTATCGCACTACGGATATATGAATGTGATGTATTCATTATATATACAGATAGTGTTTATTGTGTATAGATGATAGGCAGATTTCCGGGTTCCCGGAAATCGTACTCTAAAAGGTTGACAAATTATATCTTCTATGTGTTTCCAATAATGTACACAGATAACCGTCGAATTTCCGCATACACGGAAATCTGAGAAATAAAGTTGATTTAATGAACATTGTTGTTCATGAAAGATGCTGATACTTATACAAAAAAAGGATAACGTATATCATTGGTGATCACATTTCCACGTTTGTGGAAATCGCATGGAGAATCACCGCATGTGATTAATGGTATGATATAATAAGTTCTTTACACCAAAAAATATATTGAGTGATTACTTAGTATTATCAATCCATATAACAGTCCGAATTTATAATTAAAAGACAGAAACTATGTACATCTTATGTTGTGTACAAATGTTTGTACTATTTGTATATATAAAACGATGACATGTGTCTTTTTAATATACAGTAGTGCGGAAAATGTACACAGATAACCAGCGAATTTCCGCATACACGGAAATCAGAAACAACAAAGTTGATTCAATGAACTTTGCTGTTCATGAAAGATACCGATGCATATACAAAAAAAGAATAACGTATATCATTAGTGATCACATTTCCACGTTATAAAAGCAAAATGCAATCATACGTTTTTCCTTTATTAAATTTTCTTCTTTTATTTTAATCTTATCAATATTCACTCTTTAAATAACACATATTTATAAGTTAAAAAGCCTAAATAATAACCGATAACATATAAGGATATGTCTATTACATCAAAAATTCCACTCATAGTAAAAAATTGAATAATCTCTACGGATAATGCAAATAGAAAGAAAATAATAAAAGCAATTTTAGGTTTTGTATTTTTATTTATCCATTTTATTGCGGTATAAAACGGACAGAATACAGCAATATTTAATAACAATACGATGATTCCGTTATTATATACAGTATTTATCAAATCAAACGGATTCAAATTTATAACTCTTTCACCTATATAAACTCGGTCAAAAAAGCATAACAGTAAGAAAATAAAATAAGTGAGGATCAAAATTATTTTTTCAAAATTTAATAATTTGATTCTGAATACCACCTTGGTAAGAAAATAGAATAATATTATATGACAAAAGTATAAAAATATACCTTTTGGTAATGTATCTATGTAATAAACGATATTAATTATTCTTAAACTAACAAACCAATAAAATATGTAACTTAACGGAATGCATATCAAAAATATGAGAATACTTTTTATTAAATCTTTTTTGTTTATCATATGCACTTTCCTTTTCTTTTATCCGAGAAGATTATATCATTTATTACCAAAAAACTTAATAATCAAAAAACTCTTTACACCCTCAGCGTTCCCTTCGCAAGATCCTCAGCCGCAAATGAAATAAAATAAAACGGAATCGTCAACAGCCTTTGTTCCACGTGATAATCGTAATTACCGTTTGAAACCTTAATCGCAGCTTCAAATTTATTATGATTAGAAAATTTAGACAATGAGTTTAATGTCCCTCTGCCCTTTTTTACATCAATCGGATAAAGCTTATTATCAGACTCAATAATAAACTCAAGCTCCGCAGAAGCTTTTCCTCGCCAGTAAAAAAGCTTCAGTCCCTTTGCGCACAGCTCGTTTGCGACAAAGTTTTCGTAAAAAATACCGGACAACGTATTCTCCCTGTCATTAGCGATAAACGATGCCGCATTAATTCCGCTTTGATAAGAAAACATACCAATATCTGCCAAGAATAAACGAAAATGATTTGAATTGTCCGATATAAGCGGCAGCGTAATGTGTTCCTTCAGCTGAAACGATTGATGAATGATATGGGCAGTCGTAAGCCAATGAACAGAAGCCTCAAAATCTCTGGTTTTGCGGTTCGCCTCTAAAAAACTCGGTGAAAAATTCTTAGATTCTTTATTCAGTTGTTGATAAATGTTAGAAAATAAGGCTCGGGAACGTAATACGGCTTCTCTGCTTGCCTGATATAAATCCATATCAGATAAATAATTATCATATAATGCTTTTAATATTTCTTGTGCAGGAAAAAGACTGTTTTCCTCAATATAAGCATCCACAGCCTCCGGCATACCGCCGATCAACAAATATTTATATACGTGATCCATCGCAAGCGTATGAATATCATCAGCTAACGGTTCTTTGTTTTCATAAGCGGCTTTCACCGCATTAAACAGCGGACGATTTGAATTCATTAAAAACTCATCAAAGCTCATAGGATAAATTGTCAGCTGATCGATTTTACCGACCGGAAACAGAAACTTATGATGATTCGCAGTTCCGCGTTTGCGGGTTTCTCTTTCAAGCTTTATGCGAACCATTGAACCGGTCGCAATAACGGGAATATGTCTGAAATCCTGACAAAAGTATTTTAATGCGGATATGATATTCGGACACTCTTGTACCTCATCAAAAATCAACAGGGTATTTTCATCTATTTGTTTTCCTTTGAACAGCGATATAAATTCAATGATTTTTTTAGCATCAGCACTCCTGTTACAGAATGCTCTGATTTCATCCTCAATTTTACAGTCAATATAAATCGTGCGGTTTTTGTAGCAGGTTTCGGCAAAAATATCTTTAATCAAATAAGTTTTTCCAACCTGTCGTGCGCCCCATACGATCAACGGTTTTCTGCGTTTGGCTTGATTCCATTCAATTAGCTGCTTCAAAGCGTTTCTCTCCATAAATTGAACCTCCGCTCTTAATTACGTACATTATGGCATAAGTTGTACCTATAAGCAAGTTTTTCGACACATTAATTGCACTTTTTTGCATGTTGTGTGATGAGTTGTTTGCACTTTTTAACAAGTTTACGAGTGTTTATATGAAAATAAGAAATCAAATACGCTCTTGTCACTGCCTTATGATTTTCTTCCTTCATACTTCATCGACTTCCCCAAGCTTGCCCGTAAAAAAAAGCAAAAGCCTCGTTTTCGGCTCTCGCTGTTATTATTTAATTAATTCTATTGAATGCGGTCGTTAGTTGTAATCTTCAATCACAACGTCCTTAATCGTTTCCTCTTCGACATAAACACCGTCTTCATCACTTTCATCAATCATCAGATCCTCGGTATCAACCACAGATTCATTAAACGTATGACGAGAGCGCAAATCCCATTTATTATCACCGATACATACAAAACGCTCATCAAAAGAAATATCATTATAAAATTGCGCGATATTATCATCTTCCTGTTGTTCATTAAAACCCATCATTGTGGAGACATCTTCCCACAGCTTCAAAAAAGTTACCGGCTTGCGTTTTTTATTCATTAATTCATATGCAATATTAATCATTGATTTTGTACTCATGATCTATCCTCCTACATTTTATCAGCGGCTTCAACACCGATCAGGTATAAAGCGTTTTTTAACGTAATCTTCGTAGCTTTCAATAATGCCAATCGTTGAGAGCTTAACTCTTTATCATTTGGATCAATCACCTTGCAGGCATTATAGAAGCTGTGGAAATAAGCAGCAAGCTTTTGAATGTAATTACAAACCTTATTCGGCGCCCGATGCTTAGCCGCATCCGCAACCACGGCAGGGAATTCATTGATATACTTCAACAGCTGAACCTCTTTGTCATCCGTTAAGCGATCGTAATTACTGCATGAAGGGAATTGTTCCGCCTGCTTCAAAATCGAACAAATACGTGCATGTGCATACTGCGCATAATAGACAGGATTATCGTTGCTTTGCTTACGAGCCAACGCTAAATCAAAATCCAAATGCGTATCCAATGCACGCTGAACGAAGAAATAGCGAACAGCGTCCACACCGACTTCTTCACAAAGTTCTCGAACCGTTACCGCATTACCGGTACGCTTACTCATCTTGATTTCTTCTTTATTCTCAACAAGACGCACCATTTGGATAATATCCACCTCTAATTGATCCGGATTTTTACCCAAAGCCTGCATCGCAGCTTTCATACGTGGGATATAACCGTGATGGTCAGCGCCCCAAAAATTCACAAGCTTATCAAAGCCACGCTCAAACTTCGTTATATGGTATGCAATATCAGGCACCAGATATGTATAACTGCCGTCACTTTTTCTCAGAACCCGATCCTTATCATCACCGTATTTTGAAGAAGCGAACCACAGCGCGTCATCTTGTTCATAGGTTTGCCCCAGTTCATTCAGCTTATGCAAAACTTTTTCAACCTGACCGTTATCATGAAGCTGTTGCTCACTGGACCAAACATCAAAATGAACACGAAACAGATCTAAATCACGCTGAAGCTTCGCCAATTCCTGCTTCATACCTTCTTTACGGAAAAAAGCATAAGCAGTTTCTTCATCTTCGTGAAGCCAGCGATCCTTATCCTGTTCGACAATACGCTCCGCAATCAGCGCAACATCCTTACCGAAATATCCGTCCTTCGGCATTTCCTTCTCAATATGAAAGAGTTGTGCATAACGAGCCATCAGCGATAAAGCTAACGCATGAATTTGATTCCCGGCATCATTCACATAATATTCCCGGCAAACATCATAATTACAAGCACTCAACAAGCGCGTTACACTGTCACCCCAAGCAGCACCGCGAGCATGACCCAAATGAAGATCACCGGTCGGATTCGCCGATACATACTCCACATTAATCTTAACACCTTTTCCGCTGTCATTATGACCGTAGTCATCACCTTGAGCAAGTACGGAATCAATTACATTACTCATCGCCGAATGATTCATCGTGAAATTAATAAATCCCGGACCTGCCAATTCACAGCGCTGAATTACAGGATCATCCAACAGTGCAATCAACGCTTCCGCAATATCACGCGGACTTTTCTTCAAAACCCGAGCCGATTTCATAGCGACATTTGTCGCATAATCACCATGGCTCTTATCTTTCGGAATTTCAATAACAATATCATCCAATGTGATAGACTGATCAAATGCTTTTTTAAACGCACATTTAATCGCTTCCTTCAGCTGATACTCTAAATCACTCATATTAAGCCTCCTTGATACTCCATATAAAGCGATAACCGCCGATACAGCTATCCCCATTATAAATATCATATTCCAATGTAATAATCTGTTCCTTATAAATATAACGATGAGTGAAAAACTCAATCGAAATATCACCGTAAGGAGTAGATAATACACCCTCTGTACGTTTATTTAATGAAAAAAACATTCGGCTGTCGGTTTCAGAAAATCGTTTGATTTCCAAACAATTCTTATCAGCGATGACCTCAACCTGCACGCACGCTTCTTTATTTTCTTCTGTATAACATATTTTTATACCCGTATTTGTTGAAACAACATCAGCGATACCGCGAAACAATATATCACGTTCCTCTTCATAACGATGTTTTCTTTTCACCGTAAGATGTTTTTTCATATTATCACCACTTACCATGGTGAATTATATCAGAATTTTTCTAAGGTGCAAGTATAACTTTCATAAATTTAATGCTTTAGCTGATTTTTTAATGTTTTTTTATCTGAAATATACAAAAAAACTTTGAACGATTATAAAATACCTTACCGATATGATAAAACAAGTAGGAACCAAATGATAATCAAAATATCATAATTCTTTAGAAACAAACCTCAAGTAAATTTTCAAACTATCTTTTCATATCTCGGCAAATGGCGATAAGTCTCAGATTTTAAGGTTTTTTCGCCATTTGTCATATCGGGAGATACTTGGCATATCTTTGTGCTTCTCGGCATAATTTTGAATCCAAAAGTAGTACGGCAGTAGTAAAAGCACCGATTTTATTATGCCGCTAACCGTTCCATTTCTGCCTTTGCGTAATCGTAGGTCGCATGGGCGTAATAGTTCAGCGTCTACGTGATGTTCGGAAGCTGCTCTTTGTTCTGCTTGTTGTACTTCTTTACAAGCACTTTCAGCATACTTTCATAATATGCCGCCACCTTTGGCATCCCGTCATTTTTGAGGAACAAGAAATTTTTGTAACCCTCTATACTGAATGGAGCTGCGTTGCTCCGATTCTTCAGCACACGCTTCAACGCTTGGTAGACTTCTTCGCTCATAGGAATTTGCCGTATGCCTTTCTTGGTCTTTGGCGTTTCCACATAGTAGCCGATGTCGGTATCACGCAAAAGTTGATGGTCTACATTGATTTGGCGATTTTTGAAGTCCAGAGCCGTGGTAAGACCGCAGAACTCTGAAATCCTAAGTCCCGTGCCGAGCAGGATGATTACCTCATCACGGTATTTCTTATACACCGCATCCTGCTCCATAAAGGCTAACTGGTTTTCTTCCTGCTTCGGTGTTAGTGTCTCCTTTCGCACCTGTCTGCACTTCGGGCAGTAGAGAGGAAAGTTTTTCAGCTCTGTATCTGCCCGTATCTGCAATCTTGTATTATTCCGCAGACAGGGCAGCGTATCCATTCAGTTATAAATATCACTTCTACAATTTTCTTGTATATTATTCATTTTGCACTCGGATAAAAAAGTTTT
Organism: uncultured Erysipelotrichaceae bacterium; assembly: GCA_947569705.1. Classification (GTDB taxonomy): domain Bacteria; phylum Bacillota_I; class Bacilli_A; order Erysipelotrichales; family Erysipelotrichaceae; genus C-19. Next base: position 9,049 of record CANOSP010000002.1, on the reverse strand, counting down.
AACTGCTTCACAAAACTGCTCTGGATTATCCAAGAACGGAGTATGTCCTGCATTGTTGATGGTAACCATGTTTTTTTTCTTAGCTGAAATGCACGAATAATAATCAACTACCATATCGGTTGGCGTAATCCAATCGCTGTCACCTTGAATAAAGCAAATTGGAATGTCATATTTTTCACTCAAATTCATAACATCAAATTGAAAATACATATAATTCACAAGGTCATTTTGAGAAGCGACAATATTCTGCGTATCACTTGCGAATAGAAACCATTTTGCATCATTCCACGTCATTTCTGGAGATGTAATCGCAGCAAATATTTGTTCTGTCCCCGACATTTCCCCGTTACATTTCAAGTATTTTGTAGATGTAATAATCATATCTTCAAGCGGTTTTACATCTAACTTTTCAATACTCTCCGTGTTAGATAATTGATCAATGGACCTCTCCAGAAATTCAGCATCTTCATTGTTGTCATTTTCCATCGCCATTTGAACTGCACTCTCTGCTGCATAGATTTTCCCTTGAGAAAAATCGGTTACTTGACCAACGCCGATATATGCAGCCACTTTTTCTGGGTGGATATTTATATAATCCATTCCAAGAACTGTTCCCCATGATTGCCCTATGATGATGATTTTTTCTTGACCAAACCGTCCCTGCAAATAGTCAATCACTTCATCTGTATCAGTAAGTAACTGTTCAATAGTCAGATTGCCGTTGCTTTTATTTCTATAAAATGTCCGTCCGCAGCCTCTTTGCTCCCAACAAACAATCGTATAATCCTTTTCCAATGCGGTCTGGTAATAGTAGGTTAAATATGTTAACGGAAAGCCGGGTCCTCCGTGAAGCCATAGGATAATAGGGTTATTCTTATTTTCGCCACGAATTTGCAAATATTGTTCTATATCTCCTATTGTGATATAGATATTTTCCTGTATGCCCGTGTCTGTATCTATTTTTGACTGCAATGAATTATGAATACGAAAAGACACCATCAGCAAGACAACCAACAAAACTATGTCACATAATATGATAAATAGTATCCGCATTTTCTTTTAAGTAAAATTCCTTTCATTAAAATTTATACCTCTGTAATGTTCGATATAATAGATGGAATATCTAAATCTACATCTGTTAGAGAAAACAAATCAGCCGCAAAATCTTTTACTATTGAATACACTTGTTCTTTGGTACAATTCAATACACCTGCTACAACCAAAGAAACAATTCCGTGTGTATATACAAGCATTCTTTGAAACAGCATATCTGCCTGTTCTCGACTAATATTAAGATATTGATATAATTTATCTATCAAAGCAGCATTTCCTTTGTCTGTTAAGATAGAGTTAAATCTGCCCCTGCAATAGTTCTTGCTTTCTCCCATATATACAAAACGAAACAAATTCGGGGTGTCAAATGCTAAATTGATATACGCATAGCCAATCTGCCAAAATGCTTCTATGCAATTTGTTGAAGTTGGCATCATTTTTTGATTTGCATAGATAACAGCTTCTTGTGTTAGAGCTTCCCTCATATTATCCATATTGCCATATTGCCAAGCTATCGGTTGTGTGGAACATTTCAATTCTTTCGCAATACTTTTAATATTTACTGCGTAATATCCGTCACGGATAAGAATACCTATTGCTGCTGCGAGAATTTTCTCTTTTGTGATTTGAACGCTTCTTGGCATAATGCACCTCCGCAATAAAATAAACATGTTTATATAATGCTGTTTATATTATAATGCGTTTTGCAGATTTGTCAATCCATCGGAATGAAAGTTTACAATAAACAGAAATATATCTGAAATAAATTATGGAATATATATCAGACAGAGAAGAGATGGATTTGAAGTAGGTAAGAAATAGATATGAGATATAGAAGAGATCAATTAAAAAGAAGAAATAAACATAAAAAAAGAGATAAACATAAAAGAAGAGACAAATATAAAGTAGATAAGCATAGCTAAGAGAGATATGAAATAGATAAGAGAAGATAAGACAAGAAAAGATCAGAAAGGATAAGAAAAGATAAGACAAGAAAAGATCAGAAAAAATAGGAAAAGATAAAGAAAACACATAAAAACAAAAGTTATAAACTCAAACGATCCAAGACGGCAAAAATCACCCGACACAAGACCATAGAGAGTCAATCAAAACAAGACAACCAAGCACTGCATGTTTATATCCTTTCAGAATGTGCATACTAGCACATAAGGGGTGATAAGAGTGAAGCATTGGAAAAAGCTTCTGTTTATATTCATATATCTATGCTTAAGTATATTGTTGGCGATCTATACCTATGCGATGCTGGATCCCTTAGATATAAATGAGACAAGAAAAAGCATAACGATCTATGATACAAACGGAGATGTACTGTATGAATCAAACTTTAAAAAAAATATGGAATGGACAAGTATTGAACAAATACCGGAATTCATCCAAGACGCATTTGTCAGTGTAGAGGATCGACGGTTTTACAATCATGCCGGTTTTGATCCGATACGAATAATCAAAGCACTGAAAAACAATGTGATGTCCGGCGGTGTCGTAGAAGGAGGCAGTACCATTACTCAGCAATATGCGAAAAACCTATTTCTGACAAATGAACAAACTATTTCCCGGAAAATACAAGAGTTTTTTTATGCGATACGATTGGAAATGCAATACAGTAAAGCAGAGATACTGGAAGGTTACTTAAATACACTGTATTACGGACACGGAATATACGGAGTGAGAAATGCGGCGAAATTCTTTTTTGATAAAGAATTGGCTGATTTAGATATTGCACAGACGGCAATGTTAATCGGAATACCAAACGGCCCTTCTTTGTACAGTCCGTATCTGCATCCGGATTATGCCAAAGCAAGACAAGAACTGATTCTGTCAGTTTTCTTACAGCGAGACTTGATCAGTGAAGATGAATATCAGGCAGCGATGAAAGAACAGCTTACTTATGCCGCTCATGAAGATGATCAAAATGTCTATGGGAATGAAGAATACTTTATCACGGTAGTATTAGAAGAGCTGTCACAAAAGAATTTGTTAGATAAAAGCAATACACTGCAGGTTTATACAAGTTATGATCCTAAGGTACAAAAAGCACTTATGAACAGTATTGATGCAAGTATGGATAAAGAAGATGCGTTGGAATGTGCAGGGATTGTACTGGAGCCGTTTACCTCTCATGTATTGGCAATAGCGGGCGGTAAGGACTATACCATATCGCAGTTTAACCGAGCGATGTATGCGAAACGGCAAGTAGCCAGTACGGTAAAACCGTTATTATACTATAATGCATTGTGTCAAGGATTCACTCCGTCTACTACCTTTATCTCACAGCCGACGACCTTTCAGGTAGAAAGCGGTGAATATGAACCGCATAATTACGGAAATCGTTATCCTTATCGGGAAATTTCGATGATAAATGCAATCTCAATGTCGGATAATATATATGCAGTAAAAACCCATTTGTTTTTGGGAACAACAACGCTGCATCATTCTTTGTTGGATTTCGGCATTGAACAATCACAGGAAAATCCGAGTGAAGCATTAGGTACCGTCAATATGTCTGTTTATGAATTAGGCAATATTTATAATACCTTTGCATCAGAAGGCTTATATCGCGAAGCGAGCTTTATTCAAAGAGTCGTTGATGAAGAAAACAATGTGCTGTTAGAAGTCGATACCCAAAACAAACGTTTAATGGATCGTGATAAAACCTTGGTTTTGAATCAAATGTTGACATCTACTTATGATTTGCGCAATCGTACTACATCCTATCCGACCATGACAGGAAGTGTTCCGAAAACAAAGGTCGGAGTAAAATCAGGTACGAGTGATTGGGACGGATGGGTCGCCGGTTTTAATCCTGTATATACGGTTGCGGTATGGACCGGTTATGATGATAATCGTCTGTTAGAAAAAACGCATTATGAAGAAGCGAAAAGCATATTTAAAAAGACTTTTGATGAATTGTTTCCGCAGGGTGACGGACCATGGTATGCGCCCAGCGATGCGATCGAAACGCGCTATGTAGATCCGATCAGCGGGCAGGTGAGTTCACAAGGCAGTCCGTACTGGTATTTAAAGGAGTAATTTGTCGAATTATGACAGTTTCTGACGGATATTGGAAGATTGTGTTGGATTATGTTGTCGAATATTGGCGAATCATCGGTGTTCTTGTAAATATGACAGAGATAATGACGAATCCTGTTGGATAATGATAAATAATGTTGTAAATTGGCAGATATTGTTGTGATGATCCTTGTGATATACCTAATGCATTAGTTAATGCCTCGGCGGCGGGCAGAAAATTTAATGAGAACGCTTTGCTTGCCTTTATCAAAGAACAATGAAACAAGGATTAAGCAAAAATGAAATAAGCATAAAATAATCATTTAAAAAGCATCTAATATGGGTCATAGGATTAGGTTGTAGAATTATCCATCGGTAAAACAAGAAAAAAAGAGGCGTTTTACCTCTTTGATTTTCGATTAACCTCATTGAGCAGAATGCTTAGTTGTTTTTTGCACTGCCCTTTTCGGCCATCATTCTGTCGTTTTTACTTACATAAGCATCAACTGTCTTTTTTGAATTTCCGGCTGCGATCAGTCGAGATACATTAATTAAACCTTCCTTACCTGCTTTACTTAATTGACGATATGTAAGTAATAATTCTTGTTCATGCGGACGAAGCTCACCGGCAGGAATTGTCATACCGATCAGATAATAGAAATCTAAATCCAGTAACAGACAAATTTGAATAGTCATATCAATGTCCGGTTTACGAGCGCCGCTCACCCAGTTGGAAACAGTTCCTCTGGAAACGCCCAACAGACTTGCGACCTCCGCATTGTTATGTCGAGAATTTTTGATTGCGTCTTCTAAAATCTCCGCAAATGTCAGTTTTGTGTGTACTTCTGTTTTCTTTGCCATGCCTATATTATATGTGCAAAAACGAAGAATCATTCAGTTTTCACATCCTGAAATATTGGATATTCAATTATAGCGAATGTTTGCCGTTTATGATTACATCTTTCAATTCTAAATTATGATCCATAACTAAAAGGTCGGCTTTTTTACCTAAACCTATTTCATAATTCAAGGTATTGATCAATTTGCCGGCATTGGTAGAAGTCATGGCAATACAATCGGCAAGCGGGTATTCCAACTCTGAATGAAGGAAGCGAAATGCATCCAATAGATCTCTGAAAGAATTCGCCAAATGACCGTTGGCATAAATTGCATGATTTTTTACAATATGTGTTGCGTCCAGCTGATAGTTCTGCGGATAGTCATAACCACTGTAATGAGATCCGTCAGAGATTGCCATAACGCGATGAGACCCCAAAAGCCGTATCAGCCATTTCAGCATAGAGCGCTGGATATGAACACCGTCCATATTCAATTCACAAAGTAAATCCGATTCAATCACGGCATCTAAAATACCTGCTTGATGATGATCAAAATCTGCCATGGCATTGCATAAATGGGTTATTTGTGAGATTCCGGCAGAAATAGCTTGTTTTGTTTGATCGTAAGAGCATTCACTGTGGGCGATGCTTGCCTTGATGCCGAAGCGCTTTAACATTGCGACAGCCTCAAGACCATGCTCAAGCTCCGGTGAAATGCTCATGATTTTAATTAAGTCACTGTAATGAAACAGAAAATGTTCCAGTTCTTTTAAATCAATCGACTGAAGTGCATTGATGTCAATATCATTGGCACGCTTGGGATTCAAATAAGGTCCCTCTAAATGAATACCGCAAAAACGCGCACCGAGATAATCTCCCTTAAATGCCTCACGATACTTTTGTAAAATGATTTCATATTCCTTTAACGGCATCGGATCCAGTGTTGCCAAAAAAGCAACGGTACCGCGTTTTGCATATTGGATCGCTAACTGACGGAGAGCGTCTATATCGGCCGTTTCACAGGAAACACCGCGAAAGCCATGAGTATGTATATCAACAAACCCGTTGATCGCAATATCGGAATACGGCTTAGGTGTTTTATAATCGATGCGTTCGACAAAACCGTCTTCTATATGTAAATCACCAAAACACATCGTTCCCTGTGACATAAAACGTACATTATTGATTGTAATTTTCATGGCAATCCCTCCGTTTACCTATCATTGTAATACCTTTTTTATAAGAATACAATTCTTTCACTCACATTTTAATAAATAAGTAATCATGGGTGAAATCACAGCGGATGATTGTTGAAAAATACCGCTTGATCCGCTGAAAAATGAATGAATATTTGATATAATAGAAACGGCCAATTAAACAAGGAGTGGTGAAATGAAATACAAGGGATTACAGCTGTGTCTTTTAATATCAGGTTTATGTATGTTCAGCGGCTGCAGCGAGGAAAGTGTGTATACACTATCTCAAGATGAGATAAGCATTAAAGTTCATGATACGCAATTCGACCCGTTATCCTATTTATTAAAGGACGGTGAGCCACTGAGCGAAAGTGATCGCGCAAAGATAAAGACCGGTGCGAAGATCGATACAAGCGTGGTGGGGAAAACGGTTTTTACATTTCCCGAATATGGTTTGAATCTGCATGTGTCAATCGTGGATGAAGAAGCACCGTCGTTGTCTGTTGTCGGCTTTCAAGTGAAGAAGGATGTGGTCTTTACATGGAATGAAGAAACCTTGGGTCAGCTGAAAGCGCAAATCAGTGATAATTATGACAACGGTGATTTACTGAAGAAGTCCTTGCATTGCGACAGTGTAGATACAAGCAAAGTAGGTAAACAAAGCATTACCTGTTATGTGGAAGATTCCAGCGGCAATAAAGCAAGCAAAACAATAGAAATGGAAGTAGTGAAATAGACTGCTTCTTTTTTTATCGTGCGGCGAAACTAAGGAATTAATGGCTATGCTGTTAAATGCTCCAACAGTATTTTAAGACCGATGGCAATTAAAATTATACCGCCGATTACTTCGGCATAAGTACCCATATGTCCGCCGCAGCGATTGCCGATGATGACAGCGACAAAGCTGATAATAAAAGTGGTAATGCCGATAATAATGACGGCAGACAATATATCCACCTGTAAAAATGCGAAGCTGATGCCGACCGCAAGCGCATCAATGCTGGTAGCGACAGCCAAGATGATAATATCCTTCAGCGGAATTGCGGTTGTAGGACATTCTGATTCATCGGTTGGTTCCTTCGCTTCTTTTATCATATGAAAACCGATCGTGCCGAGCAGGATAAACGCTATCCAATGATCGACAGCCGTAATAAAGCCTTCAAAATAATGTCCGATCCACCATCCGAGCAGCGGCATTCCGGCTTGAAACAAACCGAAAGCAAAAGCGAGAATCCATGCATAGCGAAAGACCTTCTTTTTTAAGCACATTCCTTTTGCGAATGAAACGGCGCAGGCATCCATTGCCAAGCCTACTCCGATAAAGAAAACAGACAATAAACTCATTGTGAAACCTCCCGAACAAAAAAACTTATACACGGATAATAGCCATGTATAAGTCTTGTTATTTAACGCTTACAGGACAAGCCTTGATTGAAAACCTGTCAGTATGTCGGCACAGCGACTCTTTGAGCTAACTACTCCCTTATTACGGAAACATCTTATCAGAAATAACGATGTATTTCAACAAAAAATAAGGTTTTTATAAATCTTTTAATATTAACTTACAATAGATCTGTTATAAATAGCAAGAGGTACGATTTGCTTAAGTCGCTATCGACTTGTATTTGCTTTTATATAACTAATACATATGCTATAATATTAAATCATGCTCAATAGGAGAGATGTGAATGAAAAAGAATAAGCTGATCGATCTGTTTTTTATCGTTTTTTTATTAATTATTTTATTGTGCGGCGCTGTTAAACCATTTATAAGACCTTTAACAATTAATGAGACAGAAAATCGTGCAGCGAATCAAATTCCGTCATTATCAATCTCCGCAATATTTGATAAAACTTTTCAAGATCAGTATGAGACAGCCATGGCTGATCAGCTTCCGTTTGCGACGCAAATGAAACTAACAGAAAAATCAGCTGAAATCTTAACGAAACTGGGTTTCTTTCAGTTGACTGATGATTCAAACCGCAAGCTTAACAATGATATATTATATAATGATAAATATCTCATTGCCAGAACTGAGGCTTTTTCTCCGGAAACTAAAAAAGGTTTAGATTCAAAAATACAAAATTTAAATCATGTAATAAAACAGTTGGGTGATATTGATTGTTATGTATATTATATTGAAAAAGATGAGGATATAAATTATATTACTGATGAAAAATCAAACTTTTATGAATATATCGTAAAAAGACTGGATAAAAACTATCACACTAAAAAATATTCTGTCAATCATTTGGACGAATATAAAGAGTTCTTCTTCAAGACCGATCATCATTGGAATCACAAAGGTGCTTATGCGGCATACAGTGATATTGTAAATTGGATGGACTTGGGGAATTTGATCTCAAAGGGGAATGAGACATGTTCCGCAGCGACCTATACCGGTTCCAGAGATGCGTTGATCGGCGGTAATTGGTTATTTAAAGAGCCGTTTTGTGTATATTCCTACGAGTTTGCGCCTCATAATATTTCTATAAAAAACGAAGCACCGGTTTTAAAGCGAAACAGTGAGGAACTGACGGTTGATAACATCGGGTACGGAGCTTATTACGGTTGGGATGTCGGTCTCATTCAATATGATTTCTTTCAGGAATCAAAAGAAAATTTATTGATTATCGGCAATTCGTTTGACAATGCGATTAATGAATTATTGGCAAGTCATTTCAATCATACCTATAATGTAGATCTTCGACACTATGAGAATGATATGCAGGAACCATTTAATATTTATCAATTTGTAAAAGAACACAAAATTGATAAAGTGCTTTTTATCGGAAACTTTACCTTTTTTGTAAATGATACATTCAATTTGAAAGGGGGAAATTAGATGTTATTCAGCTCTCTGACATTTCTGTTTTCTTTTCTGCCTTGTTTATTATTGCTTTATTTTATAGTGCCGAAACGCTTTATAA
>CANOSP010000001.1 GCA_947569705.1 uncultured Erysipelotrichaceae bacterium | reverse complement strand
TCAATCTGGTGCTAATGTTTAACTTTTTTTGAGACATTTTCATTTTTGCTTGACAGAGTAAAATGAATAAAATGGCTGTTACATATCACTTTTTATCCATCGTCGTAATTTATCATTTCACAGAAAAATAGAAAAATGACTATCTAAGCAATTTCTGTTTATGATATAATGTGAAACAAGGATAAGAAAAAAGGTGATTAAATATGATAAAAAAAGTAATGACAATGGCAGCGATCAGTCTGCTGTTATGCAGCTGCGGCAACTCAAAGAGCAGCGGTGAAGTTCATAAGATCAATGCCGAAACAGCGAAAGAAATGATGCAGGACGATACAGCGATCGTTTTAGATGTCAGAACCGCAGAAGAATATGACCAAGGGCATATTCCCGGAGCGGTATTGTTGCCGATGGATCGCATTGAAAAGATCGGTGATGTGGCACAGACAAACGATACTATTCTTGTATACTGCCGCAGCGGAAATCGCAGTGCGCAGGTTGCGCAATATTTAGTTGATGCAGGGTATACAGAAGTATATGATTTCGGCGGCATCCTTTCATGGCCGTATGAAACTGAGTAAAAAATGGAACAGGGTTCTATAATCCCTGTTCCATTATTTTTTGGGTAATTTCCTGTTCATATAAGTGAGTGTCACTGTCAACTTCTTTTACGATATTGAAGATGTGGTCACCGATACGCTCCAATGTACCTAATATATCCACATAAACACCCGCTGCGACCGAGGAAGTACATTCATTGGCCGCCATGCGTTTAAAGTGGCGCTGACGTGCTTTTTCTTCCACAAGGTCTAAGTAATTTTCCTTATCCAGCAATTCCTTCAGAGCCGCTTCATTATGCTCCATGAAATAGGATAGGGCAAGCTTATTCATTTCCAATACGGTTTCATACATTTCATTTACATCACTGATTGCATGTTTAGAGAATAAGCCTTTATCATCATAAGCCAGTTCATAAAATTCATTCAGATTCATTGTCAGGTCACCGACACGCTCAATATTTTTAATAACCTGCAGCGTTGCGATAAAATCGTCTGTATCGGTATCACTCAACTGTTCATGAGCGATCTGCATCAAATAGCTTGTAATTTTGGAATCCAGGGAATTGATCGCATCTTCGTATTGACGAGAAACATCGCGATATTTTCCGGACTGCTTCATAAAATAATCACGGCTGGCATTAATACAATCGGCAGCTAATTCACCCATTTTAAAGGTTACTTGTTTAGAAACACCCAAGGCGCCGGAAGGCAGAGACTCCGCCAATTTCGGATCAAGGGCTTCAATATCGACATCAATTTTTTCTTCTTCACCGGGTAGAATACGTTTTACAAACTTAACCAGTGATTTGATAAACGGATAGGTGATCAGTGAAATGACAAGCGCACGAATGATCGTCGCGATAGCAATTTGCATCATCGGTGAAATATGATACTGCACTGCCAAATATTCAATAAATTGCGCATACGGTCCCAGTAACAACATAAACAATATCGTACCCAATACATTGAATATGACATTGATTGCGGCAGAGCGTCGTGCGGAAATACTGCCGCCGATACTGGCAATTACGGCTGTAATCGTTGTACCGATATTAGAACCGAACACAAGTGGTAAAGCGGCTGTCAAGCTTAGTGCGCCGGCATCATAAATTTTTTGTACGATACCGATCATTGCACTGGATGACTGCACAACTGCGGTCATAACGGTACCGGTAAACATACCGATGATCGGCTGATTTGCCATCGTTGTCGCCAGGGAAGCGAACATTTCCGTCTGTCCCAGTGTAGATAACTCGTCACCCATTAAGCGAAGTCCGAAAAACAACATGCCGAAGCCGAGCAGGATCTGTCCCGCATAGGTTGCTTTTTTGCGCTTCGCAAACAAAAATACGAGTACCCCGAGGAATACAAAATATAATGCAAGTTCTTCCACCTTCAAACCGATTAAGAATGAAGTGACCGTCGTACCGATATTTGCACCGATAATAATTCCGACGGACTGTTCCAATGTCATCAATCCGGCACGCACGAAGCTGATCGCAATCGCACTGGTTGCCGATGAGGATTGAATGAACACCGTAATCACTGCACCAACGATGATTCCTTTCCAGGGCTTACTCGTATAGCGGTCAATATAATCACGTAGTTTGCTTCCGGCAATGCTTTTTAAACCATCGCCCATAAATTGAATACCGAATAAAAACAGAGCCAATCCGCCGATAATGAAATCCCAGCGAATGGTTAAATCCGAAACTGCTGCTGTAGCTGTTAAAAACATATCTTTTCCTCCTGAAAGAAACATCTTTATTTTATCAGAAATTGTCGTAGCTGTATATTATTTTTCTCTCAAATATAATAAAAATAATCTTTTATTGATAAAATTGTTCCCGATAAACACGAAATGAACCAAAAAGCAATCGGCATTTATGGGAAAAACATGCAAACTGTGGTAAAATAAGAATGGAAATCATAAAAATATCGAAGGAGTAAATCAATGGAACTTTTAATCGTCAACGAAACAGCGGAAAAGCGCTGGATGAACTATAAAAAAGATTTTAAACTGATCGCAGAACGATGTGAAAAAGTTTTGGAGCTTACCAAAGCATATCATGTATCGGTGATTTTTATCGATGCGAAAGGGATTCATAAAATTAACCGTGATTATCGAAAGATCGATCGTCCGACCGATGTGATCAGCTTTGCGCTTTTAGACAGTGAAAATGATTATGAAATGATGGAAGGCGAAAATGAACTCGGAGATATTTTTATCAATATTGAAGCAGTGGTAGAGCAAGCGAAAAGCTACGGACACAGTTTGCGCAGAGAGGTGTGTTTCTTGTTTACACACGGCTTGCTTCATCTGTTAGGCTATGATCATATGAATGAAGCAGAGGAAAAGCAAATGTTTGCGTTACAGGATGTGATAATCGATGAAATCGTTCCTAAAAAGAAGCATCGCTAAGTTTCGATATGCCTTTCAAGGCTTGCGGCACGGCTTGGGAAAGGATCGCAGCATTAAAACACAGGCAATCATCGGTGCGGTGGTGATCATCGGCTGTCTTCCTTTTTCCTTGTGTGTGTATGAATGGATATTGATCTTGTCTATGATCTTACTTGTACTCGCAGCGGAGTTTTTGAACAGTGCGATCGAGACACTTTGCGATAAACTGTATCCTGAGTATCATTCTGAGGCGAAGAAAATCAAAGACTATGCGGCTGCGGCAGTGCTGTTAATCAGTATGATTGCGGCAATCATCGGCATTTATGTGATCGGAGGGAAGCTGTTTTGAAAGCAACGGTAATCAAACAGGCATGGAATACATTAAAGAATGCATATGCCCCTTATTCAAATTTTCGTGTCGGTGCCTGTGTCATTTGTCATGATCAAACATATTATTGCGGAGCCAATGTGGAAAATGCGTCATACGGCTTAACGTGTTGTGCTGAGCGCAATGCGCTGTTTGCGGCATACAGCGACGGTAAACGCGCTGAGGATATTGCGGCGATTGCGATTGTCAGTGAAGCGAAACAGCTTTCTTTTCCGTGCGGTGCCTGCCGTCAGGTGATGATTGAACTGCTTCGAGGCGATACGCCGGTTTATTTAAGCAATCATGATCAGGAAGCCGTTTACACAGTAAAAGAATTATTGCCGGCAGCGTTCGGCAGGGAGGATTTATCAAATGTTTAAATCAGGGTTTATTTCAATTATCGGACGTCCCAATGCAGGTAAAAGCACATTGTTAAATGCAATTTTGAATGAAAAAATCGCAATCACATCGCCGAAACCGCAGACCACTCGTGATAATATTATGGGAATTGTCACTACCGAAGATGCACAATTTATCTTTATCGATACTCCGGGAATACATAAGCCGCATCATCGATTGGGGAAGCATTTAAATCGCAATGCTTATCAGGCGATTGTCGAGGCTGATATTAATTTTGTCATCATTGATGCGACACAGCCGTTTGGCAGCGGTGATGAATTTCTTTTATCGCGCATTGCGAACAGTGAAGTACCGACATTCTTAATCGTGAATAAAATTGATTTGTTAAGTAAAGAGCAACTGCTTCATGTACTGAAAGAATGGCAATCACACTATCCGTTCACCGAAATCATACCGATTTCCGCTCTGAAAAATGATAATATTCAAGAGCTGTTATCCTTATGTAAAAACTATTTGCAGGAAGGCGTGCAGTATTTTCCCGATACTATGAAATCAGATCATGATGCATATTTTCAGATCAGTGAAATTATTCGCGAAAAAGTGCTTTATAAAACCGAAGAAGAAATTCCGCATTCCGTTGCCGTCGTTTTGGAGCATGTTGAGGAAACGGAAAAGCATCTGTTCGTACAGGCGATGATCATCGTTGAGCGAAGTTCGCAAAAGGGAATTTTGATCGGCAAGCAGGCAAGCATGATTCGCTCCATTCGCATGGCGGCACAAAAGGAATTAAAACAGCGCTACGGTAAAAACGTAACCTTGGAATTATATGTAAGAGTGGAAAATAATTGGCGCAATCGCAACAGTAAGTTGACGCAGCTGGGTTACGGTGACAATGAATAAAACACTTTGCGGAATTGTTCTGTCAATGCATGATTATCGTGAAAATGATGCGATTGTAAAAGTGCTGGGTGATGATGATCGGTTGTATAGTTTAATAGCACGAGGGATTCGTAAAATCGCAAGTAAAAATGCCGGTAAGGTACAGCCGTTTCAATATGTTCGCTTTTTTATCGACTATCAGGAACAGCGTACAATGCACGCCCTTCGTACTGCGGATCTGATTCAAAGCTTTCGCAGTTTAAAGGAAGATTTGTTAAAACAGGCAATCGCCGCTGTACTTTGCGAATGCATGGAAAAAAGTGAGCCGCAAAACGACAGCTTTCCGTATTTTTTATCGGTGTTGACACAGTTGGAACAGACGAATCAGCCGTATTTGATTTTATCATTGTTTTTCGCTCACATGAATCGTGAAATCGGTATTGAGCCGTTTGTGGACGGGTGTGCCGGCTGCGGCAGAAGTGATTTATTATGCGGGATTTCCCTTCAACAAGGTGGTTTTGTATGTCAGGGCTGTTATCATGAACGTGATCAGCAGTATGATAAAAATGATTTACAGTCATTTCGTATTTTATGTAAAGCAAATCTAACGCATGTATCGTTATTGGAAACGACGCAGTCTTGGAATTATGAGCATTTTTCAATGATTTATCGTTTCTTTGCGGAATACAGCGGCATTCCAATACGCAGTGTTCGCTTTTTAACGCATTTGGCAAGTCTTTAACAAAGATTTCAGTTTTAAACGAAATAAGCATGAGCGATTACAGAGATAGAGTGTAATATGTTTTGAAAAGAAACAATATATAATATTATATATGTATGATCATTATTGTATGAATTGCGATAAATTCTATTAAAAAAACAGAATCGCCAGTAAATTCGCTGATATTAAAACAGATATGAAAAGCAATCTTTCTGCGGATGAATAAAACAGAAGCAGAAGACTGCTTTTTTTGGTGTCTTTTCGACTAAAATATCAACTTTAGCATTGACAAGAGGGCTTAAAAAGTGTATATATTATAGTGTATTTTTATATCTAAAAATAGATGATATAGATAATATTGATTTTAATTTGAAGCTTCACCATGCGGTGAGATTTTTTTTGAAAGGGGTCTGTAATCAGATATGCAGGAAACAAAGTTTGAGGCAGTAGTCGCTCATGTGAAAAACTCCGGTTTTGTCTATCAGGGCAGTGAGATTTACGGCGGATTATCCAATACATGGGATTTCGGTCCGCTCGGTGTGGAATTAAAAGAAAATATAAAAAAAGCGTGGTGGCGCAAATTTATTCAGGAAAGTCCGCAGAATGTCGGTATTCAGTCAGCGATTTTGATGAATCCGAATGTATGGGTGGCAAGCGGCCATGTCGGCGGCTTCAGCGATCCGTTGATGGATTGTAAGCAATGTCATACCCGTCATCGTGCCGATAAGCTGATTGAGGATCATTCCAAGGGTGAGGTGAATCCCGGCGGTTGGAGCAACGAGCAGATGATGGATTATATTAAGGAACATCATATCGCATGTCCTGACTGCGGTGCGCATGATTTTACCGACATCAGACAGTTTAATCTGATGTTTAAAACCTTTCAGGGTGTACTGGAAGATGCGAAAAATACGATCTATCTGCGCCCGGAAACAGCACAGGGTATGTTTGTGAATTTCAAAAACGTACAGCGTACAACAAGACGCAAGCTGCCGTTCGGCATCGGTCAGATCGGTAAAAGCTTTCGTAATGAAATCACCCCGGGAAATTTCATCTTCCGTACGCGTGAGTTTGAACAGATGGAATTGGAATTCTTTACGAAGCCGGGAGAAGATTTGCAGTGGTATGAATATTATAAAAACTTCTGTATGCAGTTTCTGTTGAATCTTGGGATTCAAAAAGAGCATTTACGCATCCGTGAACATTCTCAAGAGGAATTGTCTCATTATTCCAAAGGCACCAGTGATATTGAATATGAATTCTCTTTCGGCTGGGGTGAATTATGGGGAATTGCCGACCGTACCGATTTCGATTTGACTTGTCATCAGAATACTTCCAAACAAAATTTAGAGTATTTTGATCAGGAAAGCGGCGAAAAGTTCCTGCCTTACTGTATTGAACCGGCTGTCGGTGTAGAGCGTTTGATGCTTGCCTTCTTATGTGATGCTTATGAAGAAGAACAACTTGAAAATGATACGCGTATTGTAATGCATCTGCATCCGTATTTGGCACCGGTAAAAGCTTGTATTATGCCGTTATCGAAAAAGTTGCAGGCGAGTGCAATGGATGTATTTGCGAAGCTGGCAGTGATCGGCAACTGTGAATATGATGAAGCCGGCAGTATCGGCAAGCGCTATCGCCGTCAAGATGCGATCGGTACACCGTTCTGTGTGACGGTTGATTTTGAAACTGAAAATGACGGTTGTGTTACGGTGCGTGAGCGTGATACGATGAAACAGAAGCGAGTAAAAATTACCGAATTAGTATCATATATCGAAAATCGAGTAAAACTATAACAGGGGTGATACTTTGAGCCGTCTCAGCGAACAGGAAATCAATGATATACGGGCAAAGGCGAGCATTGTGGAGGTAATTTCTCATTATCTGCCGCTGAGTCGTAAAGGTCGTAATTATACGGCTGTTTGTCCGTTTCATGACGATCATGATCCGTCAATGTCAATTTCCGAAGATAAGCAAATATTTAAATGCTTTGTCTGCGGTACGGGTGGAAACGTATTTACCTTTGTATCGAAGTATGAACAGATTTCTTTTATTGAAGCAGTCTACAAAGTAGCTGAAATTGTCGGAATACCGATGGAAAAGACCTTGGAGCTGCCGAGTCGAAGTATTGATCCGCATATTGCCAAGCTGTATAAGGCTTGTGCAGATACCATCGAATATACACATTATCAACTGCATACGCCCGATGCGCAAAAGGTGAAAAACTATTTGGCACAGCGAAGCATTGATGATACGTTGATTGATCACTTTGAGCTTGGCTATAATCCGAATCAAGATGCCCTGTATCGTTTTCTGAACGCGAAGAAGCATACGGATGAAAGTCTGCTTGAAGCAGGAGTCGTTCGGATGAGTTCACAGGGGATTGCGGATGTATTTGCCAATCGCTTAATGATTCCGATTCATGATGAAAACGGAAATCCGGTCGGTTTCTCCGCAAGGAGATTGTCCGACAGTGAGGAAGCTAAATATATTAACACGCAGGAAACAAAGATTTATCATAAAGGTGAGTTGATCTATAATTATCATCGTGCGAAAAGTGAAGCTCGCAAAGCAAAATGCGTCTATTTAGTCGAAGGGGCAATGGATGTTATCTCATTAGCCAAGGTCGGTATTTATCACGCATTAGCGACACTCGGTACTGCCTGTACGAATGAGCAAATTCGACTTTTGGCAAAACTGGGAGTTGATGTAATTGTTTGTTATGACGGTGATACGGCAGGAAAAAACGCCACCTTTAAATTCGGTAAAGCTGCCAAGGGAAAGCTTTCCTTTACAATCGTAGATAATAAGACAGGATTGGATCCTGATGAAATTATCGATGCTTACGGGAAAGAGGAATTAGAAAAAACATTACATAAAACGATTTCATGGGTAGGTTTCTTATTTGATTATCTGCTTACGAAATATGATTTGAATAACTATTCACAAAAAAAGAGCTATGCGATGGAATTAGCGGAAGAAATTTCGCAGCTGAAGGATGATTTTGAACAGGCTAATTACTATGTTCGGCTTCGTGAGCTTACCGGCTTTGATATGAGTGTTCAAAAACAGGAACAAGTCAAACCAAAGAAACAGCCGGAATATCAGAAGCGTACTTATTTAACTTATCCGAAATCAGGGGTTATGGCAGCTGCTTATGAAATTTTATCGCAGATGCTTCATGCGCGAAGTGCCAGCAATTATTTTAAAGATAAGCTCGGCTTTCTGAAAGATGATGACAGCAACACCTTGGCAATGTATATGATTAACCATTATCGAAATCATAAAACAATAGCGGTTGCCGATCTGTTAAATGAAATTAAAGAAGCCTCCGTGCGCGATTTGTTATTGTCAGTGGCCGATTGGGAACTGGCATGTGATGAAGTCAATATGAATGCAATGAATGAAGCCTTTATTAAGATGAAGACATGCATATTAGATGATAAAATTGCTTCCTTGATTCAGGAAGCAGCGGCAGTGAACGATCCGATTCAAAAAGCAAAAATCGCCGATCGGCGAAATGCTTTGATTCGTGAGCGTAATGAACTGTTTTTAGAAAGGGAGGAGCAAGATCATGAAGCAGGCAAGAAACAGTAAAAAGGAGGTTCTTATGCAGGAGTATAAGACACTGGATGAAATTAAAGAGGAATTGGCGGAATCTTATCATATTCATCATGTGCTGTATCAAAGCGATGTGATGGATGCCTGTGAGCATCTGGATTTAGATGACAGAGAATTTGACAGCTTAGTCGCTTGGTTTGATGCGAACGGCATCAGTATCAAAAACGATGAGGATGACGATAATATTGATTTAAATGATGACGATTCATTAGTTCAAGATGATTTGAGCTATGTGGGCGACAGTGATGATTTAGATCATATCGATGATTTAGACCATATTGATACACTGGCAAGTGATATTGAATCATTGGAACAGTCGTTTGCGAACTCTGCACATACAAAAATCAATGATCCGGTTAAAATGTATTTGAAAGAAATCGGCAGGGTGGATCTGTTGGATCCGAAGGATGAACCGGAAATTGCCCGTCGTATTCAAGAGGGCGATGAAGAAGCGAAACGCAAGCTGATCGCTGCGAATCTACGTCTTGTCGTATCGATTGCCAAAAAATATGTCGGTCGCGGCATGCTGTTTCTTGATTTAATTCAGGAAGGCAATATGGGGCTTGTAAAGGCAGTAGAAAAATTCGATTATACAAAAGGTTTTAAATTTTCCACTTATGCGACATGGTGGATCCGTCAAGCAATCACAAGAGCGATCGCCGATCAGGCGCGTACCATTCGTATTCCTGTACATATGGTTGAAACAATCAATAAGCTGACTCGGATTCAGCGTCAATTAGTGCAGGATTTGGGACGTGATCCGACGGCGGAAGAGATTTCCGAACGCATGGAGAATATCTCCCCGGAAAAAGTTCGTGAGATTCAAAAAATCGCATTGGAGCCGGTTTCCTTAGAAACACCGATCGGCGAAGAGGATGATTCTCATCTCGGTGATTTTATTGAGGATAAAGATGCATTGTCTCCCGATGAATATGCGAACAATCAGCTGTTAAAAGATGAAATTAACAATGTCTTGCAAGGCTTGACCGAACGTGAGGAAAAGGTGTTGCGACTTCGCTTCGGTTTATATGACGGACGTACTCGTACTTTGGAAGAGGTTGGCAAGGAATTCAACGTCACAAGAGAGCGTATTCGTCAGATTGAAGCAAAGGCACTCAGAAAATTAAAACATCCGACAAGATCCAAGCGACTGAAGGATTTTGTCGATAAACCGTAATGGCGCTTAGTAAGCGCCTTTTGGCGCTTTATCAGATGGTAGAGCGAGGAAGTGTTACGGCGGACATCGGCTGTGATCATGCACAGCTGTCAATCGCTTTAATTCAAAATGATATTTGTCCGCATGTTTATGCCTGTGATCTGCGCGAACAGCCGTTACAGCGAGCCACAGAAGCTATTCAGGCAGCCCAACTGCAGAATCGAATCACACCTTGTCTCAAAAACGGAATCGCACAGCTTGCGCCTGAGGTATCAACGATTGTGATTGCCGGTATGGGTGTAGAGACTGCCTTGATGATTCTGTCTGATCATCCCGAAGAACTTCAGGAACAGCGCACCTTTATTATTCAGGTGAACCGTCATGTTGATAAGCTTCGCTCATGGATCAGTAAGCATCATTATACAATTGTAAAAGAAGCGCTTGTGGAAGAAGATCATTTTTATGAAATCGTCTGCTTTCGCTGTCAATATCATGGTGCCTACAATGAAGAAGAACAGCTGTTTGGGGTGTATCTGAAAAATGAACCGCTGTTTGAACGTTACTTAAAGCATCAACTTGCTCAACTGGAGCTTATTTTAGCACAGTTACCGTGTGAGCATCCGCGCCGTATGCATATGGAAAGACAACGACAAATGATTCTAAAGCAGCTGAATCAAGCGCATACAAAAACAGTATTCAATGAGGAATTGTAATTCGCTGAATACTGTTTTTTTGCAAGTTATATTTTTATAAGCAGAAAAAGTGTCATATACGGTGAATGAAGTTACCTGATGAAACGATTCATGATTCAATGATTCCACCCAATAATGCCGATAATTCAAGCTTCGGTTTCGGTTTATTTTCTTGAAAGTCCTGTAAATATGCAATGACTTGATCGGTTAAATAGGTAGGAGTAGATGCACCTGCGGTGACTGCGACGCGTTTTGCGTTATGTAATTGGCTTGACTCAATATCATTGACTGTATCAATTAAATACACACTCTTGATTCCGTGTTCTGTTCCGATCTGTGCTAAACGATTGGAGTTGTTACTGAAGCGATCACCGACCACATACAAAACATCGATCTCTTTCAGTTCAGCGACTGCTTCCTGACGGATTCTGGTCGCATTACAGATTTCTTCGCAAAATTCCGCATCGGGATAACGCTCTTTCAGTTTTTGAAACACTGCTTCTAAATCATAAATAGACATGGTTGTTTGATTGGTTATAAACAGTTTGCCTTTCGGTAATGAAATAATCGGATCTTTCGGCTCCATAAAATGAATATGTTCGCTGAGCGCACAGACTGCTTCCGCTTCCGGATGTTTTGCTTTACCGATATAAATGACTTCATAGCCTGCATCTAGTTTGGCTTTTACCAATGCTTGTGTTTTCAAAACATCGGGACATGATGCGTCAATACAGATCAGTCCTTTTTTTTGTGCTTTCTCCAATACTTGAGGGGCAATGCCGTGTGCGGTAAAAATCACAACGCCTTCCGTGATTTCATCCAGCAGCGCTTCTCTTGTTTTATTCGGATCATCAATCATTTGGATGTTCTGTAAAGCCAGCGCCTTCATTACATAATGATTATGCACCAGCATTCCTAATATGGTTATCGTCTGATTCGGATAGCGTTTGGTACATTCCACTGCCATGCGTATTGCCCGAATCACGCCTTTACAATATCCTCGCGGCATTACTTTTATGATTTCCATAAGATCACCTCGGTATTATTATAACGTATTAACAGCGGTTTCTCTAATATTTTGTTTACATTCTTGATAAATTCTGTATAATAAGAAAGAATCTATTTGAGATCGCAGCGGAAGCTGTAAGGCTTCTACGGAAAGTGGTGAAATTATGAATGAAAGTCGTTTCAGTGACTATCAGTTAAAAAATACAACTGCCGAAATGATTAAAAGAAATCATTTTGTGACTCCGACCGAAATACAAAGAGCGGTCATACCGGTAGCGTGTAAGGGAAAAGATATTATCGGTATTTCAGCAACCGGAACCGGAAAAACTCATGCATTTTTAATTCCGATTATGGAACTCGTGGATCCGAGTAAGGCATATGTACAGGCAGTGATTACGGTGCCGACAAGAGAATTGGCAATTCAGATGTATGAGCGCTCTAAGGTGATGCAGGAGGCGGATCCTGAATTGCAGGTGCGCTTGATCACCGGCGGTATGGAAAAAACGCGAATGAATGACAGCCTGAAAGTGCAGCCGCATGTGATTATCGGTACTCCGGGGCGCATTCGTGATCTGTTTTTACAGGAACAGACTTTAATGCTTCAGAATGTGAAAATACTTGTGGTTGACGAAGCGGATATGACCTTGGAATTCGGTTTTTTGCAGGATATTGATCTTGTGGCTTCCCGCATGAGCAAAGACCTTCAAATGATGAGCTTCTCGGCGACGATTCCCGAAGGCTTAAAGCCGTTTTTGAAAAAATATATGACTAATCCCGTTACCGTACAGATCAAAAGCGATCGGCAGTTTCAGCCGCGCATTGAGCATGTACTGGTTCCTTGTAATCATCTTTCTTATGAAGAAGCGGTATTGGAGCTGTTGCCGGCTTTTCAGCCTTATGTCTGTTTGATCTTTGCGAATAAACGCGAAGAGGCATCTTCTGCGGCTAAAGCTTTGCGTAATTCCGGTTACGGTGTGATTGAACTGCACGGAGATTTGACACCGCGAGAGCGTACCAAGGCGATGAAACAGCTGATGAAGCTGGATAAGGCATATGTGGTAGCGAGCGATATTGCCGCCCGCGGAATCGACATTGAGGGTGTTTCACATGTCATTTCCATGGGTTTCCCGAAAGAGTTGGATTACTATATTCATCGCAGCGGACGCACCGGTCGTTCGGGCAAGGACGGAATTTGTTACGCATTGTATCAGGACAGTGATGAAGCAATGATCAAAGCTTTACAGAAACGCGGTATCATTTTTCATCATCGCCGCTATAAAAACGGCAGTTGGCAGGAATTAAAGCCGAAAAATGTGAAAAAAGCCAAACCGGAAGATCCGTTAAGTGCTGAAATTAATAAAATAGTGAAACGTAAAAAACAAAAGGTGAAGCCGGGTTATAAAGCAAAGCGCAAGCAGGAAGTGGAAAAACTGAAGCGCAAGGCAAAGCGCGCTATGATTCAACAAGACATTCAGCGACAGAAAAAAGAGCGTGCCAAGGCAAAACAAATAGAAAAGCGAGGTGAGCGTTGATGATAATCGGATCTCATGTTTCAATGAGCGCCCCGGATTATCTTTTGGGCGCAGTAAAGGAAGCGGTCGGCTACGGTGCCAATGCACTGATGATTTATACCGGTCCGCCGCAGAATACAAGACGTAAACCGATTGCGGATATGAAAGTAAAGGAAGCACATGAGTTAATGGATCAGCACGGCATTGCGAAGCAATCCATGATCGTTCATGCACCGTATATCATTAATTTAGCGAATTGTGTAAAGCCGGAAACTTATGAGTTGGCTGTCTCATTTTTAACTCAGGAAATCGAAAGAGTAAACCAACTGGAAGCATCTTACCTTGTACTTCATCCCGGTTCCCATGTACAGGCAGGGGAAGAAGCCGGCTTGAATAAAATCGTATGCGGACTAAATGAAGCGATGCAGAATATGGGAAATGTTTCGATTGCTTTGGAAACGATGAGCGGCAAGGGAAGCGAATTAGGTTATCGCTTTGAGCAGCTTCGTTATATCATTGATCATGTCAATCATCCCGAAGCAATCAAGGTTTGTTTAGACACTTGTCATATACATGATGCCGGTTATGATCTAGCTGATTTTGATGAGGTATTAAAAGCGTTTGATCAGATTATCGGCTTGGATCGTTTGGCATGTCTCCATGTCAATGACTCCAAGAATATTCAAGGAGCGAAAAAAGATCGTCATGCGAATATCGGATTCGGTGAAATCGGCTATGAAAAGCTGCATCATATCGTTCATCATCCGTTGTTAGAGCATGTCGTTAAGATTTTGGAAACACCTTATATTGAGGATCATGCCCCTTATCAACAAGAAATTGCAATGTTAAAATCAGGACAATTCGATAAAGAACTGCCGGAAAAAATCAAGCGAGGAGAACAACTATGAAAAAATGGTGTTTTATATTGACAGCCGCACTGCTTATATTGGCAGGCTGTGACAACAAACAAGAGGATGCCGATCCCAATGCAGGCATTCCCAAGGATGTGACCTTATTACAGTTTGAAAAACCGCAGAGCGGTGATATTATTGCGACTATGTCTACCAGTTTAGGTGATATTAAAATTCATCTGTTTCCGAAAGCCGCCCCGAAAGCAGTTGAGAATTTTGTGACCCATGCCAATGACGGTTATTATAATCATTTGACCTTTCATCGCGTCATTCCTAATTTTATGATTCAAAGCGGTGATCCGCTCGGCAACAGCAGAGGCGGAGAAAGTATATGGGGAGAACCGTTTGAGGATGAATTCAGCGATCAGCTCTATAATTTTACCGGAGCGCTTTCCATGGCAAATTCCGGTAAGGATACAAACGGTTCACAATTCTTCATCGTTCAAAATAAGGACCAAGCCACTTTTACTGAGGATTATTTCCAAAGCATTTATGCGCAGGCGCAAAAGAAAGGTTGGACAAATGCCGGCTTTGTGCATCCGCAGAATGTAAAAGAGAAGTATCGTGAGGTAGGCGGTGTACCTTATTTGGATCATCAGCACACGGTATTCGGTCAAGTAATTGAGGGTATGGATGTCGTTGAAAAGATTGCCAATGTTCAAACCGGTGTAAATGATCGACCGGCAGTCGATGTATTGATCGAAGGGTTTGTTTTTGAAGAAGTAAAATAGTTTATTTTATTTAAAGGGACTGATTTCAAGTCCTTTTTATATTGTGTAATTTCCTTTTTTCATAGTGTGAATTATTTGTTTTTAATGTTTAAAATCGATGTATAAAAACAGGAGAATCAGGCATAATAATGTTTAGTGCTATTGACACTATAATTAAATTCTAATTGCTTTTTTCTTTATAATGTTGCTAGGTGATGATGGTCATGATATTTAAACGCATTCGTGATTTAAGAGAAGATAATGATTTTACACAAACCTATGTGGCGCACTGTTTATGTATCAGTCAGCGTTATTATTCTGATCTTGAAAGAGGGGTAGGTACACTGTCGGCAGAACATTTAAAATGTTTATGCACGCTCTATAAGGTCAGTGCCGATTATATATTAGAATTAAGTGATAATAAATATAATAAATAGGTGACTTACGAGTTATACCGAGATATAAAAAGAATAAATAAAAAAGGCATATCCTTAGATCAAAAGAAAGAAAAAAGCTGCGCAGACAGCTTTTTATTTTAGCTTTTTAAATTTTCAATCAATGTTTACTTCTCACACATTTTCAAGATTTCCTGCTTTAAGCGATTCACGATTTGATCCTGCGGCAGCTTTTCGATGATTTCGCCTTTTTTAATTAACAGTCCTTCTTTTTTACCGCCGGCGATGGCAATATCGGCATGTTTAGCCTCACCGGGTCCGTTTACTGCACATCCCATTACGGCAACGGTAATATCACTGTGAATTCCGGTAAGGAATGCTTCAATTTCCGCTACGACTGTATGAATATCCCATTGGGTACGGCCGCAGGTAGGGCAGGCGATTAAATTAGGAACACGATCTATTAAACGGCAGCACTTTAACAGCTGCTTTGCGATTGTTATTTCATGAATCGGATCACCGTTGACGGAGATGCGAATCGTATTGCCGATGCCTTCATTCAGTAAGGTTCCCAGTGCCATACTGCTTTTGATCGCACTGCCGATATAGGTGCCGGCTTCAGTGACACCGAGATGCAGCGGATAAGGGAATGTCTTCGCTGCCAATCGATAGACTTCAATACAAAGCAGGGGATCACTGGACTTAAATGACAGGCAAATATCATGAAAATCAAAGTCATTTAAGATTGATACATGACGCTTTGCGCTTTCAATCATGCCTTCCGCTGTCGGTTTACCGTATTTTTCATGAATATCCTTTTCTAAGGATCCGGAATTAATACCGATACGAATCGGAATCTTTTTTTCTTTACACACTTTTACGACTGCTTCCACATTTTCTCTTTTACCGATATTACCCGGATTAATGCGAATCTTATCAATTCCGTATTCAGCAGCCATCAGGGCAATGCGATAATCATAGTGAATATCAGCCACTAACGGTATATGGGTATGTTCTTTGATTGTTTTAATTGCTTTGGCATCAGCTTCATCAATCACCGCTAAGCGAACAATTTCACAGCCGGCTTTTTCTAATTCAAGAATTTGTTGGATCGTTGCTTGTGTATTTTCGGTTTTGGTATTGCACATGGATTGGATAATGACATGTGAATTACCGCCCAGTGCGACATTACCAACCATCATTGTTTTTGTATGTTTACGTGTATGAATCATATTATCACCTCATCTACATTATAACTTATTTTTAACGTGAAACGCAAAGAAATAAAACAAATATCTAAATAGAAAGTAGTACCGCATGTTCAGATACATGCACTTTATAGGAATCATCATATAATTGATTAACTTGTTTACGATTTTATTGAGATGATCCTTATTATAATATAGAAAGGAAGTAACAGAACCGATATAAAAAATGCTTTAGGACTGGTAATTGCTTCCTTGTTTGTATTATAATAATAAGAAAAGGAGGTGTTCGGCATGTTCAGAAATCCGTTTCGTGATATTGATGCGAAGCATATGCGTCACAGCAGTGATCTGTTGAAGAAACAAAATGATTATCAAAAGATTGTGAATAAGCGATTAACGATTGTAGCGATCATTACCGTTCTGTTATTTGTGTGCATTGCCGGACGCCTGATTGATATCCAAGTGCGTCAAAAAGAAGAATATGCGACAAAGCTGGATATTTATTCATTGAAAAAGCAAATAATTTCTACTCCGCGCGGACAGATGATCGATCGCAACGGAAAGCAGGTAGTGAAGACCGTTAGTTCAATGAATATTACATATTATCCGACTGAAAATGCGACTGCTAAAGAACAATGGGATTTGGCAGTGAAGTTTGCGAAACAATTTAATGTATCAACTAAAGATTTAACACTGCGCGATTTGCAGGATGCTTATATTACGCTGCATACCGATGAAAACGGTCATAATGATCAGGCAAACCACTTATTAAGTGCAACCGAATTAAGCCTCAGCGATGATGAAATTTATCAGCTGAAGCTGGAGCGAATTACCGAAGAAATGATTGATTCCGCTATAGATGATGAAACCAAAGCCGCATGGGTTGTCTATCATGCGATGGAGATCAATTCGCAAAGTTCTCATTCACGCGTTATCATGGAAAGTGTCGATGCCGAAAAGGTTGCGTATTTAACCGAACATAAATCCGATTATCCCGGTTTTGATGTTGATTTCAGTTCATGGAAACGAGAATATCCTTATAAAAATACCTTGCGCGATGTATTGGGACAGGTTACGACCAGCAAACAGGGACTGCCGTCGGAATTGATGCAGTATTACAGTGCAAAGGGTTATGAAATGAATGCGCGAGTCGGAAAATCCGGGTTGGAGCAGCAATATGAAGAACTATTATCCGGATCATCGAAAATCAGCACAATAAAGTACGATACGGACGGAAACGCTATTTTTACCGAAGTGAATTCCGGTAAGAAAGGCTACGATCTTCAGTTGACGATCGATATTGATTTTCAACAAAAAGTAGATGCGATTTTGAAAAAGACTATGGAAACATATGCGGGAAAAGGGAATCGTCCCGATATGGATCGCTTATTTGTATCATTGATGAATCCCAATACCGGTGAAATTTATGCGATGAGCGGAATGCTGAAAAGCAATAATGAAATTATCAACTATGCCAGCGGTAACTACCTTGAGGGGTATACACCCGGTTCGGTTGTCAAAGGTGCTACGGTTTTTATGGGGTTGAATGAAGGCGTTATTACCAAAGATGAAACAATCTATGATGCGCCGATGCGAATAAAAGGGACTCCGCAAATTGCATCTTATCGCAATTACGGCAATGTAAATGCAGTAGATGCATTACGTGTATCAAGTAATATCTATATGGTAAATGTAGCGATACGTCTGGCTAAAAGCTCCTATATACCAAACGGACCGCTTGTAATTGATGATGCGCCGGCTATATTCAAACTGATGCGCAGCTATTACTCCATGTTCGGTTTGGGAGTGTTAAGCGGCTTAGATGTTCCGAATGAACAACTTGCTTTTACCGGAAACAGAGAAACAGCCGGTGATTTATTGTATTTCTCATTCGGTCAATATGATAACTACACACCGATTCAGCTGTTACAGTACGTATCGACGATTGCTACGAGCGGTAAAAAAGTAAAGCCGCGCTTAGTCAGCGGTGCGTTAGGAGTAAACAGCGATTCCTTGGTATATGTAAATGAAGCTGAGGTATTGTCTACACTGTCGGATAAAAATCAGAATATTAAAACAGTACAGGAAGGCTTTCGTCAATGTGTGATCGGTAGCGGCTATCACTGCGGTTCCGCACTTGCTTCAATCGGTCATAATGTCGCGGCTAAAACCGGAACTGCCGAGGTGAGTATCAACGGTCATGAGTCAACCAATTCCTCTTTAATTGGCTATTGGCCTTATGAAAAACCTGAGGTCGCATTTGTCTGTGCCGCACCGACATCTTCCAATGTCAATAATCTCGGCAGTAATCTTTGTACAAGTGAAATTATGCCGCAGGTAATCAAGGCATTTTATGAAGGAAAACCGTAAAGCAGCTGTTCCAGCCGTAAATCCGATTATTTATAAGAGTTTATTAAAAAATATTAGCATTTTACACTATAGTATGCTATAATGCTATAGCAAGTAAGGACGAGGAGGTATAACATGAGAGATCGTATTACTTTCAAGTGCTCAGAGTGTGGAGAAGAAAACTACATCGGAACACGAAATAAACGTAAAAATCCGGAACGTATGCAGATCAACAAATTTTGCCCACGTTGTAACAAGAAAACTTTACATAAAGAGAAAAAATAAAAAGGGCCCGAAGGTCTTTTTTATTAGAAAGAGGAGATACGCATGACGAAGATTGATTCCCTTGTACTAGGAAGCTTTGCGGCTAATTGTTATTTATTATGGAAAAATCAGCATGTCCTGATTGTCGATCCGGGCAGTAAGAGTCCTAAGGTTCAAAAACTGATTGATGCACAACGAGGTTTTGTCGACGGCATTTATTTAACACACGGTCATTTTGATCATATCGCCGGAGTGGATTTATTGGCAAACTATTATAATTGTTCTGTTTATATGAATCCTTTGGATATTCCGTTATTAGCCAATCCGTATTTAAATGTATCCGCAGGGATGGAACATGAGGTGATTGTCAAAAGTGAAGTCATTGCTTTACAGCCGGGAATCAATCAAATCGGCGAGTTTGCGTTTGAATTAATTGACGCTCCCGGTCACAGTGAAGGAAGCAGTATCATGCTTTGGGAAGGAAATATGATCTGCGGCGATGTGCTGTTTCAAGGCAGTATCGGAAGAACAGATCTGTTTACCGGTTCAAATACCAAAATGATTCAAACATTGGAAAAAATCAAGCAGATGGAGCCGAATTTAAAGGTGTATCCGGGGCATGGTCCAACCACAACACTGCAGGAAGAATTGTTACATAATCCGTATTTAAACTAAATGATGCATGGTGAATCCATGCTTTTTTTGTACATTATCGCTGTTTTATTTAATGATCAACACTCGTTTAACTCTATCAATATTTATCATTCAATCTCAAGATCAATCTTTTTAAAAAAAATTGATCTTTTTTTTGGGATTTTCATAATTCATGTGTATAACAAAAATAGGAGGTGAAAAAATGAAAGAAACACTTTATCAGCTAATATCCTTTGCGATGAAAAAACAGGCGACAGATATTCATTTTCATTATCGTCACGATACGCTGAAAATCATGATCAGAAGCAAACAGGGAATGGAAGATGTGCACAGTGCTGCTTTTAATGTGAAGCTGTTTCATTATCTAAAATACATCGCCGATTTAGATTTAGGAAACGGTGATCGTCCGCAGTCAGGCAGCTTTTCATTCGATTGGGAACATCAAACATTGTTTTTTCGGTTTTCCTTGATTACGTCTTATGATACGCAGACCGGGGTGCTGAGAATCCTGAACAATCATCATAAGATAGCGCTTCATCAGCTCAGTCATGATCCGAAGCAGACGGCGATATTTCAAGGCTGGTGTAAACAGACGAGCGGTATGGTGATACTGTCCGGACCGACCGGCAGCGGTAAAACGACAACGTTATATGCACTGCTTTCCGAAATCGCCGATATTGGCAGGCACAAGATCATGACCTTAGAGGATCCGATCGAAGTTCACGATGATCGCTTTGTGCAGCTTGCGGTCAATGAAGCAGCCGGCTTTACGTATGAAGAAGGAATTCGGCAGTTTATGCGGCATGATCCCGATGTTATTATGATCGGTGAAATAAGGGATGTTTACAGTGCAAGAATGGCATATCGCTGTGCCTTGAGCGGACACTTGGTCTTTTCCTGCATCCATGCCAAAAACGCTGCCGAAGCATTGAAGCGTTTGAATGAATTGGGAATCAGTAATCAGAACTTAAAGGATACCCTGAGCGCAGTATGTTCACAGCGCTTGTATCCGCATCGACAAAAAGAAAAGGAGCGTATTTGTATTTATGAGATTTTACAAGGACCACAGCTGCAGGCGGCGCTTTCAAACAAACTGCCGTCCTCGCACGAAGATATCTATGCCAAAATCAAACAGGCATTGCAGGCTCAGCTTATCAGCGAAGAAGCGGCAAGCGGTGATCTGTACCTTAAAGCGCTATGAATGGGAAGCTTTGTCACAGCTGTTAAAACAAGGTTATCCGTTTCGTGAAGCATATGAACTCGTGCAGGGAGATGTGCGCCTGTTATATGCCATGGAACAGGGGAAAAGCATTGAAGAGTGTTTGGTACAAGGACATCGTGAGATGTTCTATGATCATCTGCGCTTTTTTCTGAAAATCGCCGCTTTGCCCGAAGCGATTCAATCGGCACTTTCGATTTCCGATATTACCCACGAACTGAAAACAAAACTGCGCAAAGAAATCAGCTATCCGTTGTTGTTATTTGTATTGTCATTTCTTACACTGATCGTATTTACATCGGTTATATTGCCGCAGCTGATGCAGGGGTTTGATGTCTCATCCAATCGCTTTTTGATCTTCTCGATCACTTCACTGCAGACTTTGGCGGTATTATTACTATGGGGAATTATTCTGTGTCTGTTTATTACTATACTGATGATGCGCTCTGTTTCAATAAAGCTTTGGATCTTAAGAAAACTGCGCTTTACGAAACTGCCGCAACAGTATTGTTCCTATTTAACGGCTGCCTATTTTACGCAATTTATGCGGCACGGCATCTCGACCAAGAATGCAATTTCATTTCTCACGCATTTGAAACAGACATCATTGCTCGCAATCTGTGCCGATCAAATTGAAACGCAGCTGAAAAGCGGGATCACACTGACGGATTGCTTTCATGAACAGGAATGGCTGGATACAAATTTCATTAAGCATTGGGAGATCGGTTCTCATACAAAACAGCTGGAGACTGTCTTAATGCAATATCAAAGCTTTCAAAGTGAACAGTGGAAACAGCTGTTAAAGCGAATCGGTCAAGGGATTCAAATCTTTTCTTACGGTTTTGTCGGCTGTATGGTGCTGCTTGTCTATCAGATTATGCTCGTGCCGCTGCAGCTGTTGGAAACCATGTGATTATGTTAAAAGTGATAAATGATTCGATAAGGAATCAAGGAGGAAAAACATGTTAAAAAAACAAGAAGGTTTTACTATTTTGGAAATGATTATTGTGCTGTCTATTATTGCATTGATCTTTTTATTAACACTGCCCAATATCCAACAAAAACAAAAGATTATTCAAAATAAAGGCTGTGAGGCTTTGATAGAAGTAGTCAATGCACAAATACTGTTATATGAAATCGATCATTTGGTATCTCCGAGCAGTATCGATCAGTTGATTTCAGAGGGATATATCAAGGACACGCAAAGACGCTGTCCGGCAGGAGAAATGATTGAGATACACAATGGACAGGCACAGGCGCGATAGTGGTTTTACCATGGTCGAAATGTTGATTGTGTTGGCGATTACCGTATCCCTACTTGCAATGATTCCCTTTATCAGGGGTGCGCATCATGCGATGGATTTAAATATGGAAGCATTGAGAGAGCGCCTTATCTTTGTACAGGGAACGGCGATGCGAACATATCGCGAAATCAAAGTAGAGTTTCAGGGAACGGATATGATCTTCGAAAATCAACGGCTTGCGATCGGTATGCGCTGTGACGGCTTTGTCGTTTTTCATAAAAACGGCAATGTCGATCGTGCCAAGACATTGCGCTGTCATGCACACAATCAAACCAAAGAACTTGTGATTCAACTGGGAAGCGGGCGAATGTATGTTAAAAAATGAACACGGCTTTTTATTGATTGATGCGATCACGGCATTATCTTTGGTGATGATTATGTTACTGATGCTTGTATGTGCATTGCAAGTACGCGCTCAATCAATGCAGACAGAGGAGGATTTAGATATTTATGAAATATATGAAGCAGGAACACGGATTTACAATGATTGAGGCATTATTGTCTTTGCTTTGTGCAGCTTTGGTATGTACATTACTGGCGCAGACGACAAGGTTGCTCATAAAAGGTGCCGTAAGTAATGAAGAAGCAGAAGATCGTTTGGCTGTCAAACAGCTTCAGTTGATCTTAGCACAATCAAATGATTTATACATTGCACAAAATCAACTGCATTTTACCTATCATCAAGAAGCCTATTATTTAACGCAATATGAAAATAAACTGGTCAAGCGCAAAGGCTTTGAAGTCATTTTACAGAATATCGATGAAGTGAAGTTTATGAAGCAGGGAAGCTGTTTTCAAATGACGATCAAGCGTTTAAATAAAACAAAAAGGGCGGTGCTTGCCTGTGAAGAATAACGGTTTTTTCAGTGTATATGCACTGCTTTGGCTGAATATTGTATGTGCGGGCGCACTGCTTATCATCTTTTCTGCGATTGCCTTACAAAATGCGAAAAAGGATATGAATCTCTATGATGCACAAATTGCGGCAATTTATCGAACAAAACTGCGGATGAAAGAAATGAATCAGTGTATGCTGGAAAAAGAGCGTGAAAAGGAAAACAATACTGATTCACAAACAGCTGAAATGCAAGATGATACGCTCAATCATGAAAGTGATGAAACTTTATGCATCGCCGAACCTGAACAAATGCAGTATCGCGATGTTTTGATCCGCTTGGAGTATGAACAAGCGTGCTGTACTGTTCGATTGAATGAACAGCGTCTGAAGATCATATATGATATTGCATCTTTATCGATCATTGATCTTGAATAACGAGATACACTTTCAGCCATGATAACAATGAGGTGGAATTATGTTATTAAATCTTTTTACCGCAACCGTTTTTTATTGGCTCATGCTTGGTTTCGGACATATGATGCGTTTTATCGATCCGTTGATCTATGAGAGCATTCCGTTATTTCTGATTTTTTTGATTATTACAATGCGTTTTTATACGGAAAATTGTCAACCGATTGAATGGAAGGATTTCTTATTCTGCGGCATTTATA
This sequence comes from uncultured Erysipelotrichaceae bacterium, assembly GCA_947569705.1. Lineage (GTDB taxonomy): Bacteria > Bacillota_I > Bacilli_A > Erysipelotrichales > Erysipelotrichaceae > C-19. Next base: position 287,058 of record CANOSP010000001.1, on the reverse strand, counting down.
TCGGAATCATCGCTTATTTGTATCAGATGCAAGGGTTATCATTAAATACGGATATATTAGCTTTTATGGCACTGGCGGTATTTGTGCCGTTCAGCGCTTTTGCGTCCGCAATTCGCTATAAAAGCTTGATGTAGCTTTTTATGAAAGTGAAAATCAATCAATATCTCTTCAACCATCGACAGATTCCGATAAGAATCTTTTCGATGGTTTTCATCTGATAAACGGGATTGATGATCCGGCAGTGATTGTTTTTTTCAATATTTATAGATTTCTAATGAATTATACATACCATTTCATGCAGAAGTTTGGTATAATAATATTTGATTAGGAGGTTTTTCTTATGGAAACTTTATCAAGGGTCAAGCGTTATGAAGATTTGCGCAAGCAGATTGAAGATGACAGTATCGGTACGGATACACCGCCGGAAGAAAAGCTGCAGTCTTATGCGAAGCGTTTAAATGAAATAGATCCTTCTATCTTTAAAAAAGTGACAATCACTGAGGAAGAACCTAATACACCGCAGCGTGAGCGGATTGATACATCAATCTATGATGATAATGATTCCACTATGCAGGAATTTCGTAATGAATATTTAGATGATTTTATTAATGAGGTTCGTGAATATAATATAAAAAAAGGCAACCGTGAAAGTGAGAATACCCAGATTGATATTTTAAATCGTTTGAATGCCGTTTCAAGAGCCAAACGCAGTGACTATATTCAGAATATTGAAGATGAGGTCAAGGAAGTGAAGCAAGCGGAAACGGCGATTCAAAATCGTGAGGATATTGCCGCACAGGTAAAAAGTCTGTTAGAGGAAGAAGCACTTCAGCCTGAGCCTTCAGCGCAAAGCACGGAAACAAAACAAGCTGACGAGACAAAGCCTGTTGAAGCTACGGTTGAGGTGGCAAAGCCGGCAGAGGTGATTTCACAAGATGTGAAAAAGGAATTGAAAACGAAGCAGCCGAAAGCGAAACCGGCTCCTTCCGCACAGCCGGTTATTGCAAATCAAAGTGCTGCGGTAAAAAAGGAAAAGCAGCCGGTTATACAGAACAAGCCGAAACCAAAGCCGGTCGCTGCCAAGGAATTACAGGCAGAGGTTGAGCGTGAACAAAAGCTTCATCAAAAGCTGGTTGAAGAAACACAACAGCTGCGTGTGCAGTTAAATGAGTATGAGGATGATCTCAATGATCTGAGTGAAGGCGTAGAGAAAACCAATAAAATGTTGAATGTGATATTAGGCTGCTTAATTTTGGCACTGTTGGTTATTATCGGTATTATTATTTACTGGGTGATTCAAGCCGGAGGGCTTGTCTGATGAAGTTAAATATTGCGATAGACGGTCCCAGCGCAGCCGGTAAAAGCACGATTGCCGATTTATTGGCAAAACGATTTCATTTAACGCATTTGGATACCGGTGCTATGTATCGCTGTTGTGCCTATGCGGCAATCACACAGGGAATTGCTTTAGATGATGAAAACAGTTTATATGAAATGATCAAGAATGTGGATATTCGCTTTGATGAGAATAAGGATGTATACCTTAATAATCAAAAAGTGACACTTGAGATCAGACAGAATGAAATTTCTATGGCTGCGTCTAAAGTATCGGCATTTGCGAAAGTGCGAGAAGCGCTTGTTGCGATGCAGCGGGAAATCGCTGAAGAAAAAGGTTATATTTTAGACGGTCGTGATATAGGTACGGTCGTATTGCCTGATGCCGATGTGAAAATCTATATGGTCGCAAGCGTAGAGGCAAGGGCAAAGCGCCGTTTTCAAGAATATACGGAAAAAGGGATCGCCGCTGATTATGATACAATTTATCAGGATATTGTACAGCGCGATTATCAGGATACTCATCGCGCAGCTTCTCCGCTGAAAAAAGCAAGCGATGCAATCGAGATTGATACAAGCGATTTGAGCATTGAAGAAGTTGTAGAAAAAGTATCAAATATGATCACTGACATATGTGGATAGGAGGTGAGCTGTATCAAAACTATGATGCAGCGTACTTATGATTAGAGGAATAGCCGCAATCGTTGGTCGCCCGAATGTCGGGAAATCAACGATTTTTAACCGTATGATCGGTGAGCGAAAAAGCATTGTGGAAGATACACCGGGTGTGACAAGAGATCGCATTTACGGTAAAGTAGAGTGGCTGACACAGGAATTTCGCCTGATTGATACCGGGGGAATCCAATTAGCCGATCAGCCGTTTCAGGAAGAAATACGGATGCAGGTAGAAATTGCCGTTGATGAAGCCGATGTGATTATCTTTGTCGTAAACGGCAGAGAAGGCTTGACCAACGATGATGAATATATTGCGCGCATGTTACAGCGCAGTGAGAAACCGGTCGTATTAGCCGTGAACAAAGTCGACAATACAGAAATGCAGGCTAATATCTATGAATTTTATAATTTAGGAATCGGTGATCCTACCGCGGTATCAGGCATACACGGTATCGGCATCGGTGATATTTTAGATGAAGTCATTCAAAACTTTCCTAAAAAGAAAATCAATGACTATGAAGGGATGACAAAGTTCTGTTTGATCGGACGTCCCAATGTCGGAAAATCCTCTTTAGTCAATTCGTTGTTAAATGAGGATCGCTCTATTGTCAGTCAAATTGAAGGAACCACAAGAGATGCCATCGATACGGCATTTCAGCGTGACGGCAAGGAATATGTTGTAATTGATACTGCCGGTATCAGAAAGCGCGGAAAGGTATACGAATCAATTGAAAAATACAGTGTGCTGCGGGCAATGAGTGCGATTGAACGCAGTGATGTTGTGCTTGTGGTGCTGGATGGTGATACCGGAATCAGAGAACAGGATAAGCATGTTGCCGGGTATGCACATGAAGCGGGTAAGGGTGTCATTCTCGTATATAATAAATGGGATACAGTGGAAAAAGATGAGCAGACGATGAATCAGATCACCAAAAAACTGCGTCAGGAGTTTATCTATTTAGATTATGCACCGATTCTCTTTGTATCGGCAAAGAGCGGACAGCGAGTCAATGCCTTATTGCCGCTGATTGATGAGGTTCATGATTATGCCTTATTGCGTATTCAAACCAATATCTTAAATGAAGTGATTATGGATGCACAGCTGATGACCCCGCCGCCGACCCATAAAGGTCAGCGCCTGAAGATCTATTACGCATCACAGGTCGCAGTTGCGCCGCCAACCATCGTTTTATTTGTAAACGATCCAAGCTTGCTGCATTTTTCCTATCAGCGTTATTTAGAAAATCGTTTGCGGGAAGCGTTTGGCTTCATCGGAACTACGCTGCGTATTATCGCGCGAGAAAGAAAGTAGGTAGCTTATGAAAACAGTTGTTATTGGAAGCGGAAGCTGGGGCAGTGCCTTAGCACAGGTTTTACAGGACAAAGAAGAAGATGTAATCATTTACGGTTTAGATGAAGCGGAAATCAAGGATATTAATGAGCATCATCAAAATCGCAAGTATTTTCCGGATGTGACTTTAAATTCTAAGCTGCGGGCAACCACCGATATTTCTGTCGTAAAAGATGCCGATGTGATTGTATTAAGTGTTCCCAGCATTGCGATTGAAGCTGTATGTACACAAGTCAGTGAATTAATTGATCATCCGGTTATCATCGTAAATACCGCAAAAGGCTTTCACCCGAAAACCAACGGCAGAATGTCAGAGGTTATCCGTTCTGTCATGCCGCAAGATAAATTAAGCAGCGTAGTCTCTTTGATCGGTCCATCTCATGCGGAAGAAGTTGTGATCAGAATGCTGACAACGATTTGTGCCGTATCTCAAAAAGAAGAAGATGCCGAAATAATTCAGCGTTTGTTTTCCAACCAATATTTACGTGTTTATCGCGGAAGTGATGAAATCGGCAGTGAAATCGGTGTCGCTTTGAAAAATGCCATAGCCTTGGCGAGCGGCATGTTAGCCGGTTTAGGATATGGTGATAATACAAGAGCAGCGTTGATTACCAGAGGTTTGGCGGAAATGATTCGCTATTGCAGCGCCATGGGCGGTAAGGAAAGCACGATGATGGGATTAACCGGTATCGGTGATTTAATCGTGACCTGTACAAGCAGTCATTCGCGTAATTTCCAAGCCGGTTTTACAATCGGAAAAGAAGGCAGTGCCGAGAACTTCTTGAAAACAAATACTAAGACGGTAGAGGGAATCCGTACCGTTAAAATCGTTCATGAGGTAGCGGAAAAGCAAGGAATTCCGATGCCGATTGTCACGGAAATCTATCGAGTGATTTATGAAGGAAAGAACCCGCACCAATCCGCAAGTGATTTAATGCTGCGTGATCTAAAAAATGAAATTGATTAATTCTATGAAGCTGATTGATGCTGAAGTATAGGCATAATTCAGCTTTTTTTTATAAAAGTGCTCGGATCTGCTTCTATACTGTTTCTTACATATGCTGTTGATCAAAAAGCGATATAGATTCTGCATGGATTCATATCTTAAAGCAAATAACGCTTCTTAATAGGAAATAACTCTAAATAGAAAACGATCAAGACAGTACATACATGGCTGAGAACCGTCTCAAAACCTAAATTTACTTCAGAAACAGCCGTGCTTTTTAAAATAAGTGGATAAGAAAGGCGCTTCATGCTATAATTAAAAGGCATTTTATGAAAGCGAGGGATAAAATGTAAACGGATCTTTCAACGTAATTTAAAAGAAAGAGAGGATATTATGACAACTTTACAACATGAAATTGAGCGAAGAAGAACTTTCGCTATTATATCCCATCCGGATGCCGGAAAAACAACCTTGACCGAAAAGTTGTTATTATACGGCGGTGCCATTAATCAAGCCGGCAGTGTCAAAGGCAAAAAAGCAAATAAACATGCGGTTTCCGACTGGATGGAAATAGAAAAGCAGCGCGGTATTTCGGTAACATCTTCCGTATTGCAGTTTGAATATGATGATTATTGTATCAATATTTTAGATACACCGGGACATCAGGATTTCAGTGAGGATACTTATCGTACCTTGATGGCAGCGGATTCTGCCGTTATGGTGATCGATGCGTCAAAGGGTGTGGAAGCACAAACCAAAAAATTATTTAAGGTATGTCTGTTGCGCCATATTCCGATTTTCACATTTATCAATAAAATGGATCGAGCCGCAATGGATCCGTTTGAATTGTTGGAACATATTGAAAATGAACTGGGCATTTCTACCTATGCGATGAATTGGCCGATCGGTTCGGGAAAAGAATTCAAAGGTGTCTATGAGCGCGATCATGAGCGTATTATCGCATTTCACGGCGGTGATCACGGACAGAAGGAAGCGGAAAAACTGGAAGGCAGCTTGCAGGATGACAGCTTTCGTGCAGTTCTCGGAGATCATTTCTTTCAACAGCTGAAAGAAGACAGTGAATTGCTTGATATGGCAAGTACTGCCTTTGATGAAGATCTGATTGCACAGGGTAAGCTGACGCCCGTATTCTTCGGAAGTGCCTTAACAAATTTCGGAGTAGAACCGTTTTTGAAGCATTTCTTGGCAATGACGACTTCACCGCGTCCCAGAGCATCCGATATTGGTGAAATCGATCCGTTTCAAGCGGATTTTACCGCTTTTGTCTTTAAGATACAGGCGAATATGAATAAAGCGCATCGTGATCGTATTGCATTTATGCGCATTTGCAGCGGTAAGTTTGAAAAGGGTATGGAAGTCTATCATATGCAGGGCGGTAAAAAAATCAAGCTTGCACAGCCGCAGCAGTTTATGGCACAGGATCGTGAAATCATTGATGAAGCCTATGCAGGTGATGTGATCGGTGTATTTGATCCCGGTATTTTTGCGATCGGTGATACACTGTGTCATCCGTCCCACCAATTCCTGTTTCATAAAATTCCGACATTCGCGCCTGAGCATTTTGCGCGAGTAACCCAAAAGGATACGATGAAGCGAAAACAATTTACGAAGGGCATCACTCAAATTGCACAGGAAGGTGCTATTCAAGTATTTCAGGAATTAAACTTGGGTATGGAAGAAATTATTGTCGGCGGTGTCGGTGTATTGCAGTTTGATGTCTTGGAACAACGTCTTAAGAGTGAATATAATGTCGATATTAAGCTGGATATTCTGCCGTATCAATGTGTACGATGGATTGAGGATCAGACGTTAGACCCCAATACCTTGAATTTAAACAGTGACACTAAACGAGTGAAGGATCTTAAGGGCAGAAACTTATTGATTTTCTTAAATAACTGGGGAATCAAATGGGCATTGGATCAAAATAAAGGTCTTGTATTAAATGAAGTAGGAAACGAACAATAATTTTAATGGTAAAGATCAAAAAACACGAAAGGGAAAGGAGTATTTTATGAATGAAACAGCGTTGTTAAAGCTATTAGAGAAAGATGCACGAATGAACACCTGTGATTTAGCTGCCGCATTAAATGAAACGGAAGAAACGGTGAATGATGCGATTGATGAATTGACAAAGGAAAAAGTGATTTTGGGACATCATACCTTGATTAATTGGGATAAAACCAATGTGGATCGTGTTATGGCACTGATTGAGGTCAGTGTTATGCCGGAACGTGAATTCGGATATGATCGTATCGCAAAGCTGATTTATCGCTATCCGGAAGTTGATACAATGTATTTAATGAGTGGGAAAAGCGAATTTATCGTTACGATTTACGGTAAGACGATGCAGGAAATCGCCCATTTTGTCGGCAGTAAATTGGCTTGTATTGAAAAGGTTACAGGCACTTGTACCTTGTTTGTGCTGAAGAAATACAAAGGCGAGGGCATTGTCTTTGAAGAGGAGGAAGAAGTCAAAGAGCGGCTTCTTGTAACACCATGAGAAAAGAAATGATGTTAAGTGAGCGAGTCAAGCAGGTGAAACCCAGCGGAATCCGGAAGTTTTTCGATTTGGCATCGGAAACCGAGGGCGTAATTTCGCTCGGTGTCGGTGAACCGGATTTTGCGACACCGTGGCATATTCGTGAAGCTGCGATTTATTCTATTTCACAGGGAAAAACTTTTTATACCGCCAATCAAGGTTTGTTTGAGCTGCGTAAGGAGATCTGTCGCTATTTAAAACAGCGCTTTGATTTATCTTATCAGCCTAAGGAAAATGTCATTGTGACGGTCGGCGGAAGTGAAGCAATTGACATTACGATGCGAGCAATTATCAATGAAGGTGATGAGGTAATCGTGTTAAGCCCCGGATATGTTGCCTATGAGCCGAGTGTCGTCATGGCAGGGGGAAAACCGGTGATTATCGAATTAAAGGCAGAGAATCAATTCAAACTGACCAAAGAAGCATTGGCTGCCGCAATTACTCCGAAAACCAAAGCAATTTTGTTAAACTTTCCCAGCAATCCGACCGGCGGTGTAATGACATATGAAGATTATGAACCGCTTGTACCGATCATTCAGGAAAGCGGTATTCTTGTGATCAGTGATGAAATTTATGCGGAGCTGTCTTATGATGTAAAACACTGCTCACCGGCGAATTTCGCTCAAATCAAAGATCAGGTATTATTGATTTCCGGTTTTTCCAAGGCATTTGCGATGACCGGTTGGCGTTTAGGTTATGTATGCGGCAATGAATATCTCATCAAGGCAATGAATAAAATTCACCAGTATGTGATCATGTCCGCACCGACTGCTGCTCAATACGGTGCGATCGAAGGATTGCGCAACGGTATGGATCATGTCGCAGAAATGCGTGATTCTTATTTCACACGCCGTAACTTTATCGTCAACGGCTTTAATAAATTAGGCTTGACAACGCATATGCCGCAGGGCGCATTCTATATTTTTCCTTGTATCAAGAGTACTCATCTTACCAGTGAGGCCTTTTGTGAAGCACTGCTTGCGGATCAAAAAGTTGCTTGTGTACCGGGAACAGCTTTCGGTGAAGCAGGTGAAGGCTTTATTCGTGTTTCCTATGCATACAGTATTGAAGAAATTAAAGCGGCATTAGCGAGAATTGAGCAGTTCTTAAAAAATCGCGGTTTACTTTAATGCCAGTCATTTAAGATAGTACCGTGTTTGTCAATCGAAATGATAAAACTAATGTTACTGTATATCTTGATAACATATAAGTTCTTTTTCATTCATATAACGTTACATTCTAAACATTCAACTGCTTTAGGATTGACGAATGAATGTGTTTTCTGTATAATAGTACAGGAACAGGTGTTCCGTCAAAATGCAAGGAACACCTTTTTTCATGAATGCGAATCAGCATAACGGAGGTAGACAATGAGCGGATATGTTGTAGTCGGAACACAATGGGGCGATGAAGGAAAAGGTAAAATCGTCGATGTATTAAGTGAAAAAGCTGATATGATCGTACGCTTTCAAGGCGGAAACAATGCCGGTCACACAGTTGTGGTAAACGGTGAAAAGCATATTTTGCATTTGCTGCCGAGCGGCTGTCTGCATGAACATGCAAAATGCATCATCGGACCGGGCGTTGTCGTTGATCCGTTTGTACTGTTGGAAGAACTATCCATTTTAGAAAGCAAGGGCATGAGTACAAAGCATATTTATATCAGTGAGCGGGCGCATTTGATTATGCCGTATCATATTAAATTAGATCAGCTTCAAGAAGAAAAAGCCGGCAAAAATAAGATCGGAACGACCAAACGAGGAATCGGTCCTTGTTATGCCGATAAGTATACAAGAATCGGACTGCGTGTTCATGATCTTGTTCATTTTGATGCTTTTAAAGAGCGCTTGGCTTACGCATTATCTTTAAAAAATGAACAAATTGTAAATATCTATCACGATGAACCATTTGATTATGAGGAAATGGTACAGCGTTTTGCGGATATTCGTGAAGCATTATTGCCGCGCATTATCGAATCAGTAAATGAAGTGAATAAAGCATTGGATGAAGATCAGCTGGTGCTGTTTGAAGGTGCGCAGGCTGCCATGCTGGATATTAATTACGGAACCTATCCGTTTGTGACCTCATCTTCACCGACTTCTGCAGGAGTTTGCGAGGGTGCCGGTGTAGCGCCTCAGCGCTTACAGCATATTATCGGTGTCGTAAAGGCATACAGTACACGTGTCGGAGAAGGACCGTTTGTGACTGAATTGGAAGATGAAACCGGTGCTTATATCCGTGAAAACGGCAAAGAATTCGGCGCAACTACCGGACGTCCGCGTCGCTGCGGTTGGCTTGATCTCAATGTTGTGAAGCACGCATGTACCTTAAACGGTTTAACTGATATTGTAATTACCAAAATCGATGTACTGAGCGGATTAAAGGAATTAAAGGTTTGTATCGGATATGAGGTAAACGGGGAAGTATTGGATTATATCCCTTCTGCCGTAGAGGATGTCGCAGCCGCAAAACCGGTATATAAGCTGTTTAACGGTTGGGATGAGGATATTACAAAGTGTAAAAGCTATGAGGAATTACCGCAGAATTGCCGAGAGTATTTATCCTTTATCGAATCATTCACGAATACGCGAATTTCTTTAATTTCAGTCGGTCCGGATCGCGTAAATAATATTATTACTCATGAGTTAGTATAAATAAATGATTGTTAATCTGTATTTGTATGATGAAACCGATCGTTCAGGTCGGTTTTATTTCGATATTATTTACTTGCGAATCAAAGGAAACAGGTATCTACTTACGTTATTTCATAATTGAAAGTTATAAAAATCGTTACATAAAAAGAAGGCAGGGAATATAAATGAATCAAGCAACAAAAATGAATAAGAGCGGAAATCCGTTAGGATATGAACCGATCGGTAAGCTGTTACGCATATTTGCATTGCCGGCAGTAATCTCCATGTTGGTGAATGCCGTTTACAATATCGTCGATCAGATCTTTATCGGACAAGGCGTCGGCTATTTGGGAAATGCCGCCACAACAGTCGCATTTCCGATTGTCTCGATTGTACTCGCTATCGCAACCTTGATCGGTGCAGGAGGAAGTGCCTACGCTTCCATAAAGCTCGGTGAAAAAAGAGATAAGGAAGCACAACAAACATTGGGAAATGTGCTTGTCTTATCCGTATTAAGCGGTGTAATCTTAGCTGTGATCGGTTTAGTTTTTCTAAGACCGATTCTCACATTGTTTGGGGCGACTGATGCGAATATGGAGTATTCGATACAATATGCGGCAATTATATTTATCGGCTTACCGTTTAATGTGCTTGGTATCTCACTTTCCAATATGGCAAGAACAGACGGCAGCCCGGCACTTTCTATGTACAGTATTGTGATCGGAGCCGTGTTAAACTGTGTACTTGATCCGCTGTATATATTTGTATTTCATTGGGGTGTCGGCGGAGCCGCCATCGCAACCATTTCTTCACAGATTCTTTCAGCGCTCGTCTTGTTATATTACTTTTGGAAAAAGGGCAAGCATATGCGCTTTTGTAAGGCAGACATGCGTTTACAGCCGCACATTGTGCAAAGGATTTTATCTTTGGGCATTTCCAGCTGTATCACACAGTCAGCACAGGCGATTATGCAGATCATATTGAATAACTCACTTGTTTATTATGGGAATTTATCAAACGTCGGCGGAGACATCGCATTGAGCGCAATGGGAATTGTATTGAAAATCAGTATGATCATTGTCGCATTCTGCATCGGTATCGGAGTCGGTTCACAACCGATTATGGGCTTTAATCGCGGCGCAAATCAGCCTAAGCGCATCAAAAAAACATATGTACTGGCTGTTGCTTCAGCCACAATCATTGTATGCATCGGCTGGTTGATCTGCGAAACAATTCCGCATGTTATTTTACAGCTGTTCGGACATGCTGATCAAGCTTTCAGCGACTTTGCCGTAAAAGCGATGCGTATCTATTTATTCGGTATTTTTACTTCCGGCTTTCAAATCGTATCCACAAACTATTTCCAAGCGACAGGACAGCCGTTAAAAGCGAGCATTCTTTCAACACTGCGACAGTTGATCTTATTGATACCATTAATTGTAATTATGCCGATCTTTTGGGGATTGGACGGTATCTTATATGCGGGTCCGATTGCGGATATTTCCAGCGGGATCATCGTCTTATTATTTGCGCTTCACGAGATTAAAAAACTGAACGTATGGATTGCGTCTTCACAAAAAGGTTTTGAAGGCAGTGCAGCTTAGTAATTTGCTCAAATGCTTAAGTGATCATGATTAAACGATGCTTTCTTTATCATATGACGATAAAGGAAGCTTTTTTCATCTTGCTTATCAGTTCAGTTTCTTTCATCATTAATAATATTTGAAAACTGCTTTTTTAAAACAGCTTTCAGTTTTTCTATCATATGCATATTGCGCAATAAAACAAAAGTCGTTATAATATACAAGTATTTTATTACGATAGATAGGAAGCGAATAAAATGGAAGATTCAATAATGCCGATAGGTGAAGAAATACATGAAGAATGCGGTGTTTTCGGAGTATATCATGTAGAGGACAGCGCTTCTTTGACATACTACGGTCTGCATGCGCTGCAGCATCGCGGACAAGAGGGATGCGGTATCGCGACAATGAATGAGTGTCATTTAACTGCCTTTAAAGGAAAAGGACTTGTCAGTGAAGTATTTCACGATGAACAAATACAGGCACTTCCGGGGGAATATGCCATCGGTCATGTCCGTTATTCTACAGCCGGCGGGAATGAAATTGAGAATGTACAGCCCTTGATTGCGAATCTTGAAAAGCATAAATTTGCGGTTGTTCATAACGGTCAAATTGTAAATGCGAAGGAATTGCGCATTGAGTTGGAAAAGAAAGGCAGTATATTTCAAGGAAGCAGTGACAGTGAAATCATTCTGCATCTGATTCAACAGGGCAAGGGAAGCTTCTTAGAGCGCATTAAGCAGGCATTTCAGCGCTTAGAAGGTGCATACGCATGTTTGGTGCTGTGTGAGGACGGAATCTTTGCGATTCGCGATCATAACGGTTTACGACCGTTAGCCTATGCGGCATTTCAAGAGGGTTATTTAATCAGTTCAGAAAGCTGCGCCTTTGATGTGATGAGCAGCAGTGAAGCGATCACTGATGTAGACAGCGGAGAGATCGTATGGTTTCACTCTGAGGGAATTACCAAAGAATATTATCGAAAGCCTCAAGGGGTTCATATGTGTGCGATGGAATATATTTATTTCGCTCGACCGGACAGTGTAATTGACGGGATCAATGTTCATGAAGCGCGTGTCGCTACAGGCAGAGTCATGGCTCAAAAGGATAAAGACAGCGGCTTATCGGCTGATATAGTCATCGGTGTACCTGATTCCTCGACCTCAGCTGCCATCGGTTATGCGAAGGAAAGCGGCATTCCTTATGAGTTAGGCTTAATCAAAAACCGCTATGTCGGACGTACCTTCATTCAGCCGACCCAAAAACAGCGTGAACGCGGTGTCCGCATGAAGCTTTCTGCGATTGAATCATTAGTCAGCGGAAAGCGTATTATCTTAATTGATGATTCGATTGTAAGAGGCACAACCTCACACAGAATTGTACAGCTGTTAAAGGAAGCCGGTGCCAAGGAAGTCCATATCCGTATCGGTGCGCCGGCAATTACACATCCTTGTTTCTATGGTGTAGACACATCAAGCTTTGAGGAATTAATATCAGCCCGTATGAATACAAAGGAATTATGTTCCTATTTAAAGGCAGATTCCTTACGTTTCATGGAAATTTCCGATTTAATCAAAGCATATCAAAGCGATGCCTTATGTACTGCTTGCTTCAGCGGTCATTATGTGACAAAGCTGTTCTCTTACGGTACTATTATTCAAGTCTTTTATGATTCACATCCATCCTCAATCGAAACTTTTCACCATAGTTCAAAATAGGTGAGCGGAAGTGATTCTGCACATAATCGTAAAGCATACAAAAAACGATAAGTCGCTGTTATCAGCTTCCTATCGCTTTTTATTTTATAAATTTAATATCGAAACACGAATAAACTGTTTTTATACTTTAATATCCGCATGAATACCTAATACCTCATGCTCTTTTTCCAATAACGGCTGAATCACATCGGCATTGTATTCTTCAACCTGTTGAACACTGCGTCCGACAAATGCCTTCGGATTCATCAGCTGTACAAGCTGTTCTTTATCCATAGGGAATAGGGGATCATTCGCAATGCGCTCTAACAGATCATTTTCTTTTCCTTCCGATTTTACCAGCTTCGCCGCTTCCATACTATGTACACGAATCGCTTCATGCAACTCCTGACGATCTCCGCCGAGTTTTACACAGTCCATAAGAATTGTTTCGGTTGCCATAAACGGCAGCTCTTTCATTAAATGCGCATTGATGACATTCGGATAGACTACTAGATTTTCACTGATATTCAAATACAGCTCTAAGATACCGTCAATCGCTAAAAATGCTTCAGGAATCGCAATACGCTTGTTTGCGGAATCATCCAAGGTACGCTCAAACCACTGTGTAGCTGCTGTAATTGCCGGATTTAAGGTATCCGCAATCACATAATTGGCGAGGGAAGCGATACGCTCACTGCGCATCGGATTGCGTTTATACGCCATAGCGCTTGATCCGATCTGATGCTTTTCAAACGGTTCTTCCACTTCCTTTAAATGCTGAAGCAGACGAATATCATTTGAGAACTTATGTGCACTTTGAGCAAGCTGTGCCAAGACATTTAAAATCTGACTGTCTACTTTACGGGAATAAGTTTGTCCGCTTACGTGATAACAATGCTCATAACCCATTTTTGCGGCAATGCGCTGATCCAATTCTTTTACCTTTTCATTATCTTGATTAAACAATTCCATAAAGCTTGCCTGTGTACCGGTAGTACCTTTACAGCCGAGCAGCTTTTTATGTTCCAACAGAAAATCCAATTCCTCTAAATCAAGCATTAAATCATTCATCCATAAGGTGGCGCGTTTACCTAAAGTAGTAGGTTGTGCCGGCTGAAAATGTGTGAATGCCAGAGTAGGTAAATCCTTATATTCCAAAGAAAACTTACTGAGCTGTGCAATCACATTGATCAGCTTACGGCGAACTAAGCCGAGTGCTTCATGCATCACGATTAAATCGGTGTTATCGCCGACATAACAAGAGGTAGCACCTAAGTGAATAATTCCTTTTGCTTTCGGACACTGGCAGCCATAGGCATATACATGACTCATTACGTCATGACGTACCTCAGCCTCACGCTTCTGTGCCGTTTCATAATTAATATCCTCTTGATGTGCTTTTAATTCATCAATCTGTTCCTGTGTAATATCAAGACCTAATTCTTTTTCACTTTCGGCAAGCGCAATCCATAGCTTACGCCAAGTCTTAAACTTTTTATCTGCCGAGAATATATACTGCATCTCCTTGCTTGCATAACGCTTTGCCAAGGGACTTTCATAACGATCATTTGCCATGTTCTGATTCCTTTCCGTCATTTTGTATGATTAAATTCCTAAACGCTTATAAACCTCTAAATACGCTTCTTCCACATCGCCCATATCTCTGCGGAAGCGATCTTTATCCAAACGCGCATGTGTATGAATATCCCATAAACGACAAGTATCCGGTGAAATCTCATCCGCTAATACGATTGTATCATGATAGCGACCGAACTCTAATTTAAAATCGACTAATTCAATATCGATTGTTTCAAAATAGGCAATTAAAGCATCATTTACCGCAAAAGCCAAACGCTCAATTTCAGCGATTTCCGCTTCGCTTGCCAAATCAAGCGCTAATGCATGATAGGTATTGATCAGCGGATCGCCTAAATCATCATTCTTATATGAGAATTCAATCGTAGGCTGCTTTAACTCTGTACCTTCAGCTACTCCGTACCGCTTCGAAAAACTGCCGCACGCTTTATTGCGAATAATCACTTCCAACGGAACGATTTCTACTTTTTTCACAATCGTATCTCGTTCACTTAATTCCTTTATATAATGAGTAGGTATTCCTTTTTCTTCCAGCATTTGCATCAAATGATTGCTCATGCGATTGTTCACAACACCTTTACCGACGATCGTACCTTTTTTCTCACCGTTAAAGGCTGTCGCATCATCTTTATAAGATACAAGCACCTCATCTGCTTGATCGGTAGCGAATACCTTCTTAGCTTTTCCTTCATAAATCATTTCTTTTACTGCCATTTTCTGTTGTCCTCCTTGAATATTTATCCTGTATGTAAGGAATTTAATGACCTGATAAATTATACCATAGTTTCATGCTTATGTTAAGCAAACATCGGTTGAAATATTCTAATTGATATTACGGAGTAAAAACCTCAATCAAA
This sequence comes from uncultured Erysipelotrichaceae bacterium, assembly GCA_947569705.1. GTDB lineage: Bacteria > Bacillota_I > Bacilli_A > Erysipelotrichales > Erysipelotrichaceae > C-19. The sequence goes on along the minus strand of CANOSP010000001.1, from coordinate 271,825 downwards.
ACGAATTCATGATGAATTTTATAAAACAGAAAGGTCAGATCACTTATAAAACAGATAAAACGGTCCATAATAAAAAATGACCCTGTCATTCCATATTCAGTTTCATACAAATGCAGGAAATGATTCATAAATCGTGTGTGATAAACAGTTGTATCTTATATATCATGATGTTATAATACAAAATGAAATGATAAAGGAGGTCTTATCATGAAAGTGTTAGTTACCGGCGGATGCGGTTATATCGGTTCTCATACATGTGTAGAATTGTTTCAAGCAGGATATGAGGTTGTCATTATTGATAACTTTGTGAATTCTAAAGCAGAGGTTTTGGATAAGATTGAACAGATTACAAACAAGCGTCCGTTTTTTTATGAAGGTGATGCTCGTGATATTGAATTATTGGAACGAATTTTCAGTGAACATGAAATCGATGCGGCGATTGATTTTGCGGCATATAAAGCAGTAGGTGAGAGTGTTGAAAAACCTTTGATGTATTATCAGAATAATTTGAATTGCCTGTTGAATTTATGTGAGGTCATGCAGCGGCATAACTGTAAAAACTTAGTGTTTTCTTCCAGTGCAACCGTATACGGAGAACCCGAAACGGTGCCGATCACAGAAGCTTTTCCGTTATCATCGACAAACCCTTACGGTTCCACAAAGCTGTTCGGTGAAATGATTCTGCAGGATCTTTATCGTTCCGATCCGACATGGAGTATTGCGATTCTGCGTTATTTTAATCCGGTCGGAGCGCATGAAAGCGGCTTGATCGGTGAGGATCCGAACGGTATTCCGAATAATTTAATGCCGTATATCTGTAAGGTTGCCAATAAGGAACTGCCTTGTCTTCATGTCTTCGGCAATGATTATCCGACACATGACGGTACCGGTGTTCGTGATTATATTCATGTGGTTGATTTGGCAAAAGGTCATATTGCGGCTTTACGCAAGATCAACGGCAGTCAGCTGTTGGATATTTATAATCTCGGAACCGGCCGCGGCTACAGCGTTTTAGAGATGGCAAATACATACGCTGAAATCAATCAGGTTGAGGTTCCTTATCAAATAGATCCGCGTCGTCCCGGTGATATTCCCGAATGCTACGCCGATACCGAAAAGGCAGAGCGGGAATTACATTGGAAGGCTGAAAAAAGCTTAACGCAGATGTGTAAAGATTCTTATCGCTTTACTGTAAATTCACAAAAATAGTTTATCTAAGAATTGATTTGCCTTTGCTTCTGTTTATAATATGAAATCGAAGCTGACAGAAAGATTTAGATCGATATTCTTGATAAATGCTCTTATCCGAATCTGTAATTTAATGAATGCTATGACAGCGTGTAATTGAAAAATGAATTACGGAGGTACTTTTTCTATGGAAAAAGAGCATTCGTCAGTTTTAACGGAGGATCTGTATATATGATGAATCGAGAAGAACGTAAAGAAGTTTTAACGCTTCTTGATCATTTATTCGCACAGTGGGAAGATCGCCCGGAGTACATTTCGATGTTAGCGGCGCAAGAACCGATTGAAAATGATTTCTTTGAGGACCTGTATGAGATCCTGTATGAGTTCTCTTATATTGAATCAAAGCTTTTGGCACGCGTTTGGAAACTGATGGATCAAAAAACAGCTCAATTAACAGATAAAAACGAGGAAAACAGGTATAATTAAAAATTCTCTCACATAGATTAAGAGTGAATAAGGGAGGATTTATATGAATACACCTGAGATTTTGAAAAATATAGCGCAGAGATGCGGCGGTGACATTTACTTAGGGATTGTAGGGCCTGTTCGAGTGGGTAAGTCCACATTTATCAAAAGCTTTATGGAAAAAGCCGTGATTCCATATGTAAATGATGAGTATGAAAAGGCTCGTATGATCGATGAATTGCCTCAGGCAGGCGTTGGTAAGACAATTATGACAACAGAACCGAAATTTGTGCCTAACAATGCCGCATGTATCGAATTTGATGATGGTTTTACCGTGAATGTGCGTTTGGTGGACTGTGTCGGCTATGTAATTCCGGAAGCAAAAGGCTATAAGGATGAAGACGGAATCCGCATGGTTCGCACTCCTTGGAGTGAGGAAGCGATGCCTTTCAATGATGCGGCGAAAATGGGTACCCAAAAAGTCATTCAGGATCATTCTACCATTGGGATCGTAGTAACTACCGACGGTACGATCACCGATTTATCCAGAGAAGCTTATATTGAAGCTGAGGCTGAGGTAATCGATGAATTAAAACAAATCGGTAAGCCGTTTATCGTTGTTGTAAATACCGCAGATATTAACAGTGCGGCCTGCAGTAATGTAGTGGAAAAGCTTAAGGAAAAATACGAGGTGCCGGTTTTGGCAATGAGTGTGAATTCCATGAGTGAGAACGATGTGCATAATATCTTAAGAGAAGCTCTGTATGAATTCCCAGTATCACAGATCAATATTAACATGCCGCAGTGGATCGCTGTGTTAAGTGATGATCACTGGTTGAAAAAAAGCTTTAATGAAACGATTCAAGACAGTATGTCCTCTGTCGATAAGCTGCGTGAAGTCGCTAATATTACGGATACTTTGGATCAAAATGAGTTTATCGAAACAAGCAATATTGCGACAATCGATGCAGGAAGCGGTATTGTCAATGTGGATATCACGGTTGCGTCCGGATTATTCAATGAAATCTTGAAAGAGATTATCGGTGTTGAAATTAAGGATAAAGCTCAGTTGATTTCCATGATGCAGGATTTTACGCAAGCTAAGAAGGAATATGATGCCGTATCCGGTGCTTTAAAAATGGTCAAACAAACAGGATATGGCTTTGCGAGTGCAACATTATCTGATATTCAATTAAGCAAGCCGGAGATCATTAAGCAGGGAAGTCGCTACGGTGTTAAATTGAAAGCTATTGCACCGAGTATTCATATGATCAAGGTCGATGTGGAAAGCTCCTTTGAACCGATTATCGGCAGTAAGGAACAAAGCGAGGAATTAATCAATTATCTGCTTCGTGAGGACGGCAGTAACGATGAAACAATTTGGGATTCCGATATTTTCGGACGCAAGCTGAGTGATTTAATTCGTGATGGTTTGAATGCGAAGCTTTCTATGATTCCAGAGGCTGCCAGAGTTCGTTTACAGGATATTTTAACGAAATTGGTAAATAAAGGAAAGGGAAATGTGATCGCAATCGTTCTGTAATACAATAAATTTAAAAAATTTCGCTTATTAAAGCCGAAAAGTATTGAAATATACTGATTTGAATGGTATTATATACCATGTCGGAGGTAAAGAACATGAGTGAAATTTTAAATAAAAAAGCATTATCTGAAATTGTTGCAGAAAAATTGAAAGTTACAAAAAAAGACGCTGCTGCGGCAGTAGAGGCAGTTTGCGAAACTGTTACTGCTGAGTTGGCAAAAGGTAATAAGGTTGATATCAGCGGCTTCGGTAAATTTGAAGTAAAAGAACGTGCTGCACGTCAAGGTATTAACCCTGCTACTAAAGAAACAATTCAGATTCCTGCTTCTAAAGTTCCTGCATTTAAGGCAGCGAAAGCATTAAAAGAAGCTGTAAAATAGGCTGAATAAAAGGGAAGGTCGCATTTGATGAAAATGCGGTCTTTTTTCTGTTGTATTTCATTTGTTTTGTGTTATAATAACGGCAATATCAAAAAGAGGTGATGTACAAATGGAATCTACTTATTTGTATTTATTGGCACTGTTCTGTGTTCTTTGGGCGCAAGGGCAGGTGCAGCGTGCTTATCAAAAGTATAAGCATATAGAGAATGAAAAGAATATCAGCGGGGCAGATGTCGCACGTCAGATCTTGGATGCCAACGGATTATATGATGTTGATGTGGAAGTAGCACAAGGCGGAATTTTGTCTGATCATTATGATCCGACGAAGCATGTGGTTCGATTGTCTCCGGACATCTATTATAACCGTTCGATTGCTTCCCTTGCGGTAGCAGCTCACGAGGTCGGACATGCGATTCAGCATAAGGAGCAATATGGATTTATCGCAATCAGAAATAAGCTGCTTCCGGCAGCACAGATTGCCAGTAAGCTTGGTTGGCTGACATTATTTCTCGGCTTGTTTTTCCTTTATATCACACCGGTCTTATTATATGTCGGAATCATTATGCTTGTTGTGATCGCGCTGTTTCAACTAGTTACACTGCCATTGGAGTTTAATGCGAGTTCCCGTGCGCTTGTACAGCTGCAGCAGGGGAGTTTCGTTAATGAAGATGAGATTGGAGATTGTCGTTCTATGCTTCGAGCCGCTGCCTTTACTTATGTCGCGGCACTGTTATCTACGATTGCACAGATTCTGCGTATGGTTTTGATTGCAAGACGTAATGATGATTAATGTACGGTATGGTTTAAACAAATGATTATGAATGAACAGCGATATTCATTAAAGATGTCGCTGTTTTTTATATACTTCTCATATTATTCACAGACCGAATGACTTAAATATATTACTTCGCATAATGTATGTTATGTAATATAAATAATGTTTCATAAATCCTATATCGTGCTATTAGCACTGTCTTTTTTACCATATCCTCATTATAATTGTTTCTTGTTCATTATACACACCGACACTTAACACGCGTTTTAACAATAAATTAAGAACATAAAAAAAACAATTAGAATTGTCATTACATTTACTTATATTTCATATAAAAACAAACTAATTGCTTTTTAGAATACTCTCTTTCTATTCCGTTGGAATCTCTTTAATTCATTTGTGGTATTTTCAACTTAATAGAGTATTTAGTGGAACTTACCTACTTCACATTACTTTATTTTAGATTCTAGCAAAAATCCATATGGTAGCAAAACGAAGCTTTTTGTGGAATTCTAAGCATAGTTGTATCATTCTAGCAAAAATCCATATGGTAGCAAAACCCATTGAAATAACACATTTTCTGATGTCCAGTATCATTCTAGCAAAAATCCATATGGTAGCAAAACCAGACCAATTATCGTTGGAACCCCAAAAATGTATCATTCTAGCAAAAATCCATATGGTAGCAAAACAAGAAATTAAAGAATATCAGAAGTACACAGGTATCATTCTAGCAAAAATCCATATGGTAGCAAAACACGGTTTAACTATCGTGCCTGTCACTGGTGGTATCATTCTAGCAAAAATCCATATGGTAGCAAAACGTAAGGAAGCGTTATTTGAGAGCTTCAAACGTATCATTCTAGCAAAAATCCATATGGTAGCAAAACCATGTCGTATCCTTTTATTGCTGCTATACCGTATCATTCTAGCAAAAATCCATATGGTAGCAAAACAATGAACCCTTTGAAATCATTAAAGAACTGGTATCATTCTAGCAAAAATCCATATGGTAGCAAAACCTCAAAAGTATTATAGCATAACTTTTGATATTAAGATATATCAATCAATTACTTTTTGGAAAAATGCTCTAATTCTTGATAAATATCGTTATCTGTGTGAGTGTAACATGTATTTAAATACTTCATAATCATATTTTGAACCTCCTCGATTGTAAAATAACGGAATGAATGCATAGAAAACAAATGATAAAAAGCGTCCCTATTAGCTAAATCAATCAAATCCTTTTCAATTAAGCATATATCATCCAACTGCATTGCTCCATTGAAACAATTCGTGAATATCACTATCTTACATTGCTTTAATGAATTTAATTGTTCAATAGTGCATTGTTCTAAATGATGCAGTCTCCCATAAACAAAGATATTATCATACTTGGTATTATGCTTCGCAATGTATTCAATCAGTTGAATTTGAAAGCTTAATAATTCCGGAAGCGAAAGATCAAATTCATCCTTTTGATAATCCTCACCATAATACGGATACAATAGTTTTACTAACTGCTTATACCCTATTGTTTGAAACATAACCTTAAGTGCCGATTCTTCATTAACTTCATCTGATAAAGTGTGAAATAAAATATCAATCGTATTTATTGTGTCAAACAAATCTGTAAGTTGTAATTTTATTTCTAAGTATTTCAACATTAAAGATTTAGAAGTTAATTTTTGATCTTCATGAAAAGAATATGCATCTGTTATTTCAATAAACAAATTATTCTTTAAGCTTAATTCATGATCATCAATTAAAATCTTTGCCTTTACATCATTCTCTTCCCTATATTCACTATGTTCCTTGCTGACAAACTGTCTAATGGAAGAATAAATAGGATAATCATCATTATTCTTACAAAGCAGATACTTTACTTGATTTATTTGAAATTTCTTATTAACCGATCCGTTTATAATATGAACTAAATTCATAGCTTTATGAATGAATCACTGTTTACGATTGCTTCCTGATTGGATCTGCCGCCGACAATAATTTCTATTTTTGCATATTGTTTTTCAGTCACTAAAAGAACTCTTATTTGTCCTTTCTTAGGTACATTACGTTGCAGTATATTCATATGCTTCACTGCAGCTTCCCGATTCGCAAACAGTTTACAATAAACCGAATACTGCATCATTAGATAGCCATTGGAAATCAGATACTTTCTAAAAGAAGCATAGACCTTTCTGTCCGCTTTGGAAACAACCGGTAAATCAAAAAATAATATCAATCGCATAAATTCATAAATCATAGATAACGGGTAACGGATATAGAATGGTATCATTTTTACCATCCAAATAGTTAAATACGGAATCCAAATATAAATGTATTGCGTTAGATACAGTCTGTTTGCGATCATCAATATCAATTTTTTTATTGGCTAATTGAATCAATGATTCACGATGAGCTTGCTTAAAAAGAATGTCTTCACTCATTTCTTTATATACAAAATCATCAACGATCGGACGAAATACTTCGATTATATCATCACTTAAATTAAACATATTTTGTTTGCCTTTATGGAATATGCCTATGTTCGCCAAGTACCCTTTCGCAACTATAATAGATGTTATTGATGATCTAAAAATCGCATATCCGTAATTTAAACCGGCATTTATCACATCATCATCAAAACGAATGAAATCATTCCCAAATAATGCTCTGAAATACATCTTAGCTGCTAAACCTTCCCTGTTGGTTTTATCACCGGGTACAATACTATCCGCAAACTCATATAGCTTTTTAATTACGTCAAAGCTTTTGTTATTCATTTTCAAGATTTCGATTTGATTTAAAATTTTGTATTTAATAATCATAGAATGCAAGGTTTATTTTCTGTTTTCATCCCAATTTATTTGTTTTAAGATTTTCCGCTGCTGGAAAAATGACCGTTCATCGGCAATATATAGCTTTTCGGTAGATGATCTACACCGCATATAATCGTACATACATTATATTCAGTTAATTTATTTATTAAAGGTACACTCATGGTAGACTGATAATTATCAATCACTAGAATTTGAATATCTGAAATAGGAAACAAAAGTGTATCATTCTTTACTTCGACCTTTAAATTATCTAAGTATAATCGCAGATATTCGCATTTCTCTATATAGATTACTCTATAACTCATAATTGATCAAAAGAAAAGGCTCCGAAGAGCCGAATCCGGGATAAACCCTTGTTTTGCTAGGTCATATAGATTTTTGCTAGAATATAACCATCTATAGTATACACTAATCAAATTCTAATTTCAAGCAATTTTCTTTAACTTCGTATAAATTCCCCAGTACGTCGGTGGCGTATTTTTTTAAATCGATTGAATTTAGGATACTGCACATTATTTGCTTTTTACAATATGTGTATAACGGATTTACCTCTATTTTATTTTTTGGATCATCATTAGTTGCCGTAAACTTTAATATTTCCGGATGAATACCGTCAGCGATCATCTTTTCTCCCTCTTTTTCGGTAGATAGATCATAGTAATAAGGCTTCCCCTTTTGACGTACAATTCCGATTAATTCATCACGATGTAGTGAGAATAAGAATGTATCTGATGCATTAATTCCCTTTTTCTGTTTTTCGTGCTCATACCATTCTTCAGAAATCACATACTTCTGATTACTTTTTTGATAGATTACATTGATATACCGAACAGTTACAAATCTGAATTTTCCATCGCTGCACTGATAGAAATCAGTACGATATGGGCTGATCTGTTTAAGAATTACCTTTTTAGAATCTACTCGATAATTAGCTGATATATCAATATGATTTCCTAACTTTTCACTGTGATATTTCATTGAAAGAATTTCAGGACCGTTGCCTTTTTTGGAATATTTTCTTATCGGACCATGCTCATCTCTGTAACTCGTCAATGGATTATCGCCGATTAATTTTATCTCTGTTTTTCCTTTCTTTGTTTCTCTTTTATACATTTTCGGATCTTCATGGAATTGTGCATAATGATATTCTACGATTTGTTTAATAATCTCAAAGGTTTTTGGATCATGTTGAGCCATTAAATACTTTTGCTCATTATGATTCAGTATATCCTCAACCAGTGTTTTGCATTTCTTTTCCTTTGAATCATAAATATCAGCGATTTTCTCTACCAAGTAATCAATACCATCCACTGAACGAGTGCTGTAAATAGTCTCATTAGCGATTTGACGATTAGGCTTGGTGTTGATTTTATGAGAGATTTTAATTGGTGGATAAATCATGTCTTTTCGCTCTATCAAGTGATTATAATACTGATTACTCTGTGAATACATCGTTTTTAAGTCGATAATATAATCGAAATAGCGTTTATCAAAGAATTTATCATCATTTGCGACAGTAAATATTTCACCTGTAGTTTCATTATATAAATCATCAAAACTATACTTACTTAAATAGCCGTTCAATAAATTCATTTTCTTAATTGAGGCAACAATCAACGCATCAACCGCATGATGCAGGAAATCTTCCTCACGATCCTTTAAAAGATTTATTTTTTTACGGAATAAATCTGTAAGTCTACCGTTCACCGTATGAACCTTTGTATCAATATCATTGTCTTTAAAATAATCCGCCAATGTATTGAACACTACACGACATGCGTAGCTTGTATCATTTAAATTACGGTTGATAAATTTTTTCGCTACTTCTTCTTTTGTAATATTTTCCTCATTCAATAGGTTCAGACGCTTTTGATACGGAATATTCTTATTCGCAAGTACATTTGCTTTAAATTCGGCATAAGAATACTTGAATTTATTTGCTTGGAAAGCCATAAACGGAGTTAAATTCCCCTTGGCTTGATTTTCTGAACGCAAGGTCAGTACCTTATTATTTTGTGAATCATCTAAGGAAACAGAGAGCGGAATAATATGATCGATTTCCGTATAAGAAGGATCTTTGATCACTTGATGCAAATCTAACGGCTGATTTGTATAAGCACTTTTACCGTGTTGTTGCTGATACAAGCGGATTTTCATTCGAGTTTTTCCGTTGATTTTTTCAGGAGCGTAGCCACTTTCATTTAACATTTCATTCATTTCTTTGGAAGAAGCTTCATTTTGGCTCTGATACTTTTTTATTCGCTTTTTTTGTTCATCACTGTTTTTATCTCTTGTTGTTTCTACGATAATAGAATCAAATTCACCGTATTTTTTACGCAATGCATTGATTACCTTAAATGTTTCATTTTGCGCCCGTTTCGCCACAGGAGATAAAATTGCATCAATATCTGCTTCAATGTTTTTCTTACCCTTGTAAGATTTCTTATTTGCCCCAAACAGTTTTAATTCATATAACAGTTGCATTTGATTTAAAGTTGATTCAAAAAGTTCAGTATTCAATAATCGCAAGGCTTTGAAGGATAAAGAATGATAACCGCTCACTCCGGTTGTATTCGCTAATGCATCGGCTAAAGGTTCAGTGATATTAAAATGCGATTCCAATAATGCTTGTTTACGTTCTTCTATGCCTTTCTTGTTGGTCAATATTTCCGATATAAAATCAATGAGTTCAAAATCCTTTAACGATACAGATACTCCTTCTTTTTTGAAAATATTACGAATTTTTTTATAACCTTTTAACTCAGTGAATAAAGGCTTATCATTCTTATCAATACGATAACCTTTGATCTCTGCTTCTTCTACCTCTAAATTCTTCGCGATTTGTTTTAATGTGAGATTGCCTTTCTCGTTGGCAAGCTTCAAAAGCATTGTTTTTTCATCTACAGTCAGTTTCTCCCCACTTACAGAAAGATTATTTAAATCATTTAACAAATTAAACAATTCAGCGCTTACCGATAATTTAGGCGCTCTTAATTGATCAGGATAGATGCTGCATTTACCTCGCATTTTTTCAATCAGATCAATTTGTTGAATCTGTCCGTCTACTTCAATAAAACGACCGTAAGGGGTCGGTGATTTTTCACTTCCCGGTCCTTCATAATAGGCACGTCTGCGCTTTACAATATTGATAATCTGTTCATTAAGATCATCGGATAATCCCTGATGCTTTAAGATTTCCGCTAATTCATTCACATAATCTTTAGTAGAAAAATTATTATTGTGACCTTTGATTTTATTTTGTGAGTGCAGTCGATCTAACTGGATCTCACAAATATAGTTGCCTTGCTTAACCAGTTGCTCATTTTTTTGTAAGATTGCCTTTAAACTTTCTGCATCTTTACTCTTTTCTATATCATCCTCTACAGTCTCAAGGATACTGCCGCGATGCTTTGTAATATGTAAAATAACCGCTGACAGTTCATCAGAAGTCAATTTTTGATGCAGACCTTTACAACGTAATTCATATACATTGTTTATCGGTTGATAGTTCTCATTTAAAATATGATTGTTGCGCAACAACTTGCGCATATCAGACAATCGCGTTTTTCTTCTTCTTGTTAAACGCCTTCTTCCTCTGGTTGCTCTTCTTGTTTCATTTTCAGCTGCCGTACCTTCCTTAAACAGACGCACCCCATAATCCACAAAAGCACCTGTTTCTGAATCAATGATTCCATAGCCTACACTGGTGATTCCGATATCAATCCCTAGTACATATTTTTTCATTCTCTTCTTCCGCTCCTTTAACTGTTTATATATCATATATTATAAAGTAAAAGGTAATAAAAAGATAGCTGACTTGTATAAATACTCCCAAATAATGTATAAAAAAACTGCATAGCTTATCGCTATACAGTAAGATTCATTCGCTTAAGCATGACCTCTCGTGCCTGCTGTTCCAAGGAGTCATCCAGTTTTGTTAAATCGGTATACTTCAACTCAGGATTTTGCTTCTTCAAGCATTTATAAATCACGAAATCGGCGATCTCGGGATTTTTCGGAAACAGTGGTCCATGCAGATAAGTTCCAAGCACTTGCCCGTTGTAAAAGCCTTCCATATGCTCACTTTGATTATTGCCGTAACCGGATAATACCTTGCCGAACGGTGTACTGACATTGCGAGTTTGCCCGCCGTGATTTTCAAAACCAATCACCGTTGTTGTTATATCATCAAGCTGTGCCGAGATAGCGATATTGCCGATGCAGCGCTGATAATTGCTGCCGGCCTCTGTATAATAATCAAAAAACTTTAATCCTTCAATTTTCGTACCGTCTGCGGCAATATAATATTGTCCGAACAGTTGATACCCGCCGCAAATCAGTACAATGAAAGCCCCCTGCTCCATCGCTTTCGCAATCTGCTGCTTCCGCTTTAACAGATCTTCCATTAACAGCACTTGCTCGCGATCGGCACCGCCGCCCAAAAACAGTAAATCAAAAGAAGTCAGATCCATTTCCTGTCCAATATCCAATGGTACGATTTCACATTCAATTCCTCGGTTTTCACAACGCTTGGACAGAACCATCATATTGCCTTTATCACCGTAAAGATCCATGATATTATGATACATCCAGCATACACGTATTTTTTTATGCTGCATCACTCTCATCCTTCCTCATTAACGCACGCACCGGTGCTAAAGCCGTATAAGTCGCAATCACATAGCTGCGCATCCGCAAACGATACAACTCATCCAGTGCCTGTTTTTCATCGGTGATTACGATGATTTCACCCGGATAATCCGCATATTTAATCCGAAGCGCCATATCATATGCTCTGGTTCCGGAACATATAATCTTTTGAGTTGAAAGTTGTAATACACGTTCAAATTGCGCATCATAGATCCAAGATACATCTGTTCCGTCTTGTGCATGATCATTTAATACGATCATTAAAGCTTTATCGCTTTGATCCAATTCAATCGTTTTTAACACTTCATTGGCACCGGTCGGATTTTTTACTAAATTCAATGTATAAGCAATTCCCTGCCGGTAAAAAGTCTCATTGCGACCTGCCGGTTGCTTGGCTAAACGAAATGCCTTATCACAAAGTTCATACGGTATGTCATACAGCTTTGCAATTCCGATCACTGCCATACAGTTATAAATTGCATATAAAGACGGTACCGGAGCGTGAAAAGAATGCTTATCATATTGAAAGCTGCCCTGCTTTATATCGATCGCTTGCGCACAGACAGTCAACTGCGGTGTACAAAAGTCGCAGTCAGTACAATGAAATGATCCGATATGCGAATACTGATAAAAGGAATAAGTCAACGGGTGATTACAGCGCGGACAAAATTTACCTTCACTTGCTTCTTGAGTGGTTTCTGCCGAAGCGGTACAGCGGTCCGCACCAAAATACAATACTTGTGCATGCGGCGCATGATCTTTGATTCTCACTACATTAGGATCATTACCGTTTAATATCAAGGTACCGTCAAATGATGCCGCTGCGCGTTCAATCTTTTGAATCAGCTGTTCCATCTCCTGAGAGCGATCCAGTTGATCGCGAAAAAAGTTGGTAACTACAAGCGTTGAAACCTTGACATGATTCATTATATAAGGAATATTCAACTCATCAACCTCTAAGACCATCGCATCCGCAGAAATACGGCCGTTCAGCTTCGCCGCATGAATAAACGCAGTTGCGATACCTTCTTTGAGGTTATCTCCTTTACGATTATTGATCACACGCTTGCCCGAATGCATGAACAGATCCGCAATGAGATTACTGGTAGAAGTTTTACCGTTCGTACCCGTAACAATTATCACGGGACATGTATAGCGGAAGCATTGAAAAATGTGTTTGTTCAGCCTCAGTGCTACCTGACCGGGAAAAGAACCGCCGCGTCCCAGCTTGCCTAAAAGAAAGGACAGCAGTTTCGTTATCATCAATATTGGTATTTTCATTCGTACCTCCTGAATACAGGGTATTCTTATTTACATGCATCGATGATTTTATCCACACATGGTTTCATCAATTCATCCAGTATTGCCTGTTTGTCCGCATCAAAATCATCATCCTTGTGGATCATTGCGACACTCTCCATCATCGGTAATTCACATAACAACGATAACTGATTCATTGATAAAAATGCTTCGGTATCATCGCTTTGATAAATTTTAATTTGTTTACCGCAATCCGGGCATAATACATAACTCATATTTTCAATTACACCTAAGATCGGAATATTCATCTGTTTGCACATATTGATTGCTTTTGAAACAATCATAGAGACCATCGGCTGCGGTGTTGAAACCATAATCACACCGTTTACCGGCATACTCTGCATAATTGTCAAAGCGACATCACCGGTTCCCGGCGGCATATCAATAAACAGATAATCCAAATCGCCCCATACAACATCGGTCCAAAATTGCTTTACCGCGTTGCCGACAATCGGTCCGCGCCAAATAACCGGCTGGTTTTCATCTTCCATCAAAAAATTTAAGGACATGAGTTTAATTCCGTCTTTATCGATTACAGGTTCAATTGCATCATTTGTGCCGTATGCCTTTTCATGTACGACGTTCATTAATCGGGGAATGCTCGGGCCGGTAATATCCGCATCCATAATTCCGACCGAAAACCCGCGTTTTTTGAATGCCTTAGCCGCAAGTACGGTACAGCTTGATTTACCAACGCCGCCCTTACCGCTCATCACCGCAATTACATGCTTGATATGATTTTTAGGATTGTTTACGATCCCGCACGCATTCTCACTCTTACCGCATTTTCCTTTGCTCGGACATGTATTACAATTACTCATAGTTATTCTCCTTCACTGTACTTCAGATGTTCTTATTTATCTTCACTTGAATTTTCAACAAAATTCATTATTATCAATTATTTATCGTAACAGATTGATGAGGGAAGCTCCCATTCGAGGCTGTGGGACATCAAAATTATCAGCGATCGTTTTCCCCACTGACGCAAAACTATCCTGCAGCGGCAATAAGCCGTGTCCCTGCAGCGATTTCGCATAAAGAAGCAGCGGTACAGCTTCTCTTGTATGATCACTTCCGCTGAAGGTGGGATCATTGCCGTGGTCGGCAGTAATCATTAACAGATCATCTGCTTTCAGCTCATCAATCAATTTTCCTAATAACTCATCAAAGCGCTCCAATTCCCTTCCGTATCCGAGCGGATCACGTCGATGTCCCCATAATGCATCAAAATCAACCAAATTCACAAAGCATAAACCGTGAAAATTACGTTTCATCAATTCGATTGTCTGTTCCATTCCCATCGCACTGCTTTTTGAGCGATAGCTTTCATTAATGCCCTCTCCCGCAAATATATCATGTATTTTGCCGATTCCGATTACATCATAACCGTTATTCTGTAATTCATTCAAAACGGTTTTGCCGTGCGGCTTTAATGCATAATCATGACGATTTGCCGTGCGCACAAAGGAATTCGCATCGTTTCCGATGAACGGTCGGGCAATGACTCTGCCGACTTTCCACTCCTTTTTCATTGTTAATTCACGAGCAATTTCACAACATTGATATAAGCGCTCTAAGCCGAAGCGTTCCTCATGCGCACACAGCTGCAACACCGAATCCGCCGATGTATAAATAATCAAACAGTTTTCGTTATATGCCTGTATGCCCAATTCCTTTAAGATTTCGGTACCGCTGCTTGCCTTATTTCCGATCAAACGACAGCCGCATCGCTGTTCTAATTCACTGATCAAACTTTGAGGAAATCCGTTTTCACTAAAAGTCGGAAACGGTTCAATTACCGGAAGCCCCATCATTTCCCAATGACCGCTGATCGTATCCTTGCCGGATGATTGTTCCGACAGCTTGGTATAATAGCCGAGCGGTTCCTGAAGCGGTTTTACATGAATCAACGGATGCAGATTCGCTAAGCCTAATTTCGTTAAATTAGGAATATGCAGCTTTGTACAGGCATCGATATGTCCCAAGGTATCACAGCCTTCATCATGATACTTCTTTGCATCATGCATGGCACCTACTCCTAAGGAATCAATTACTATCGTTATTATTCGCTGATATTTCATAGTTACTCCTTTTGTTTTGCCCGCGGATGAAAGGAAGCATATGCATCTTTTAGTCGTTTGTTTTGCACGTGCGTATAAATCTGAGTCGTTTTGATGTCGCTGTGTCCCAACAATTCCTGTACAATACGCAAATCGGCACCGCCGTCTAACAGATGGGTCGCAAAGCTGTGGCGGAAGCTGTGTGCCGATAATCCCGGATCCAAATTCATCTGTGCAAGCTTGGTTTTAATCAGATGATGAACGTATTGACGACTCACGGCATTGCCTAAATGATTCAGGAACACATTTGCCATACGCTTTTTTTGCCATTGCGGTCTTATGATCGTCACATAATCACGAACGATATGCACTGCCCGATCATGAATCGGAATCATCCGCTCCTTATCGCCTTTTCCGATTACTCTCAAGAATCCTTGATTCAAATGAAGCTGATTCATCGTCAGCGAACATAATTCACTCACACGCAAACCGCAGCTGTATAACAGTTCCAGCATCGCATGTTCAAACAATTCTTGATCACTGTTTCCGAAGCTGTCTAATAATTGTACGATGTCATGCTCATTGAAATATTTCGGCAGCTTGCGCCCGTCTTTTTTAGAATGGATAAAAATACTCGGATCATTTTCTTTCGGATAAGTAAAAGTGATATAGTGATGAAAATTATGCAGTGTGGAGATCATTCGATTCACGGAATTGCTTTTTTTATGTTTGCGCTCCGTTTGAATAAAATCTTGTACATCTAGATAGGAAATATCATTAATATGCGATCTTTGACGCTGTATCAAAAAAGCTTCATAAATATGTAAATCACGTGTATAAGCCTGTACACTTGTCAGTGCCTTTTGATCAACCACACTGATATGATGGAGATAATCCTCAATCGCATCTTGAATCTTCATAGTAATCACCTTATAATATTATACCACATATTACCTGTAATTACGCTATAATTAAAGCGGATTATCACCTTTTACGCACTCAGCGTCTCGTCATATGGATCGGTAAAATGCGGCAACCGCTCTTCCCGCTTTTCATCGCCTCAATCAACACACTTTGGGCATCGTTTTTAGCCTCATCATAAACAAGCTGTATTTTTTTTACTTCCATATGATGCATGCGACAGCTGATTGCCAAATCAATCAAGCGATCACTGCGATGAATCATATACATTCTTCCCTTATCCACTAATAATTCACTTATCTTTTTTAACAAATCATCAAGCGTCAGCTTAGCTTCATGACGGGCATTCGCAATCGGTTCCCGATGATTCAGCTGCTTCTCATCACTTACTTTAAAATAAGGCGGATTACAGACGATACACGATACCGGCTGATGAGTGAATTGTAAAATATCGCAGGCGATGATCTCTGCCTGTGCATGATGATAATGATTCAAATTATAGTCGGCAAGCTGACAGGCTTCTTCATTAATATCTACACCGATTAAATGCTTCGGCTTTTTTTGCATCGCATATAACAACAAAGCGCCGTTATTGGTGCCAATATCCAACACCGTGTCTTTTTTTCTGAAATCCGCAAACTGTCCCAACAATGCCGTATCGGTATTGGTATGAAACATATCGGGATGCTGATAGTAATAAATATCGCTGTTCGGCAAATAATCTAAGTGACATTTTGATAAATCCATAGATTCCCTCTTTTCCACCGCTATTATACAGGGAAAAAAGCGGAAAAACAAATACTTTTCCAAATGATTCATCATCTTTACGCTATGCATTTATGAAGCATATTCATTTATTCAATTATGACAAGAAAAAACAGTTATCATAAGAAAGAACCTTCAAAGTGAACTAAGTAATAAAACTTGTGATAAGCCTGCAATGCATTACCCGATCAACTGAAACAGCTTAATCAGCTCCACCACCAATGTCGATTTTACATAGGCAGCGATCAACACAATCACAAAACCGATACACAGATCATTTAAAACACTGTTTGCCAAAAGCTTGAAATTCAAACGCTCACGATTGGAAGAACTGTAAATTAAATACATTGATAATTGTATTGCACTGGCAGCGATCAAACAGGTTGCCAATAAATCCAATATGACCTGAGGTGCCAAGGTTAAAATAATGCCGACAATTCCCTTTAAATGATAGCTTGCCACAAATAAGGCACAAGAGAAACCGATTTGCAGTCCTTTGGTAAAAATAATAAAAGCAATGAACGGGATACCGACAATACTGGTACCTAATAAAAATACCAACAGAATAAATAAAATACCCGTAAAAAATTGATTTACAAATGCCGGATAAGTATCATTCACCTCATGAATTGTTGTCAGATAAGAAGACAGTGAAGTAATATCCGTATGATCAATATACTGAGATAAAAAGATTCCCATACAAAAACCGGCAGCGATCAATACGGTGATAAACAGATAAACATTTTTATATTTGTGCAGTAGTCCATGATAGAATCGTTTTTTCAAGTCAATCACCTCTAACAAAGTGTATGAAAAAAGACACTGTGATGTGTCCTTAAATCATTCGACAAATTATGAGTGATGAAGCTTTTTATCTGCGGTTGTTAAATGAATGCCCGGAAGCTGTGCATTCAGCTGTTCCAGTACATTTTCAACAGAATTCTTTACCGGTTGATCCTGCAACTTCATTTGCAGCTGATCAATCGATTTATGACGTGAAAACAATGATCCTAAACCGATTCCTAAATGACGAATCGGCTTACCGTTGTGATTGCGGTCAAATAGATACAACGCCTGCTCAAATAATACCGTTTCATCATTGGTATACTCCTGATAGCTCATTGAGCGCACTGCATTGGTAAAATCATAATAACGAATACTGACGGAGATCAATCGTCCCTTGAGATCATCATTCTGCGCTCTTCTTGACAGTGATTTTGCCAAGCGACGCAGTACCGTTTTAATTTCATCGTAATCCTCAATATCACGATCTAAGGTTGTGGATTGCGAGATTGACTGCACTGTAGTATTAAAAGACAATACGTTGGTATCGTTGCCGCGCGCATTTTGAATAAAACCGTAGGCATGCTTTCCCAACAGCGTCATTATTTTAGATTCATTTTCGGGGTTTGCCAGATCACCGATCGTTGTAATACCGTTTGCGATTAACAGCGGGTGGCTTTTTTTACCGATTCCCCACATCTCAGTGATGGACAGCGGCCAAAGCTTTGCGGCAATCTCCTGTTTTCTTAATACGGTAATCCCCATCGGTTTGCGCATATCACTTGCCATCTTCGCTAAAAACTTATTCGGACCGACACCGATGCTGCAAGGCAAATGCAATTCTTGATAGATCTGTTGCTGCATCGTCCATGCCAAGTCTAACGGACGCTTATACTGCTTGATCACCTCGGTAACGTCGACATAGCACTCATCAATACTGGCAGGCTCCACATAAGGTGAAAACTTCTTCACAAAGCGAAAGAAACGCTCACTCAATTCTTCATACCAGCTGTAATCCCCTTGCACGACAACCAACTGCGGACATTTTTCCTGTGCCATCATTAACGGCATTGCACTGTGTACACCGAATTTGCGTGCCTCATAACTCGCTGTTGATACGACACTGCGCCGATGCAGACCGGCAACCACTACCGGTAAGCCTTCTAATGCCGAGTTTTTTAAAATCTCAGCACTTGCATAAAAAGAATTTAAATCAATATGAAATAATACACGTCCTGCCATATTACGCTCCTCATCTGTCATAATTATAAATGAAAATGAATGAGGATTCCAGTAAAAATTTATATCTCTTTTGTTTGCCATTTTTATTTTTGCAATAAAAAAATCCTCACCGATTGTGAGGTAAGCTATCATTCTATCCTTAACGATACGCATTGATGAAGTTTTTATTCTTTAAACGATGTTCTAAACGAAGCTTATCAGCAATCATAGCGATAAATTCTGAATTCGTCGGCTTCGCTTTTGTTGCGGAAATCGTATAACCGAAAATATCATCGATCGCATCAATATTACCACGATTCCAAGCTACCTCGATTGCATGACGAATGGCTCTTTCTACTCTGGAAGACGTTGTTGCATATTTACGTGCAATCTCCGGATACAATACTTTGGTGATCTGTCCTAAAAAATCAACATTTAAATAAGTTTCCAAAATTGCCGTGCGTAAATACATATAGCCTTTGATATGTGCCGGAATTCCGATTTCATGTAACAGTGAGGTAATTTCACTCTCCAATTCCAGTTTTAACAAACGCTCTTTTTCGTCATTGCTTGCGGTATTCATCAGCGGATCAGATGCAGTTGTATGCACCCCCTGAAGACCGCTTATTATATTCAGCTTTTCCATCAGCTGTTTTAAATCAAACGGCTTCATCATTAAATAATCCACCTTGAATTGCTGTACCTGTTTTACGATTAAATCATTGATAAAAGGGGTTGTGCAAATGATATGATCGACAGTAATTTGATGCTCTTTCAATTCATTCAGCACACTGATTCCGTCTTTTTTTGACATAATGAGATCTAAAACCAAAATATCAATGTGCTTTCCATGCAATTCCCTTAAAAGCTGCTCCCCATTACACGCATTGCCGATGATATGATATACGCTGTGTTTGCGCAGTTCTTCTTTTGTCGCATGAATCATATCAAGACTTTCATCTGCTATGTAAATCTTCAAATTCTCTTTCATTGCTTTCTTCCTCCTACGCATTTAATTATAATTGTTTCTCTGGCAATTCGTGTCGTATCATGTCATTTTTATGGAAAAGTTCGTCTATTTTAGATTAAGAAATTTCATATTTTCGTAATCATATGTATTAAATTTAACCTGAATGATATGAACGTCGAAAAAAGTCGCGGGAGCGTAAAAGCAAGATAAATAAAGGCTGAAATAACAATGAGAAACAACTTTATCAAACAAGCAAATCAGCTTTGTTCTGCTTGTTCATAGCGTTCGATAATTTTTTGAACGAGCGGATTTCTCACCACATCTAAACTTGTTAATTCGACAAAAGCAATGCCTTCGATGCCGTTTAACAGTTTTTTTGCGTCAACCAATCCGCTGACATTTTTTTGAATTAGATCGATTTGCGTAATATCTCCGGTAATTACGATTTTGGAATGAAATCCCATACGCGTCAGAAACATTTTCATTTGTGCTTTGGTTGTATTTTGAGCTTCATCTAAGATAATAAATGCATTATTTAAAGTACGACCGCGCATATAAGCAAGCGGTGCAATTTCAATGATTTCCTTTTCTAACAGCTTCTCTACCTGTTCATTGCCTAACATATCATACAATGCATCATAAAGCGGGCGCAGATAAGGATCTACCTTTTCTTTTAAGTCACCGGGTAAAAAACCGAGCGATTCTCCGGCTTCAACGGCGGGACGGGTTAAAATGAGTTTATTGATTTCTCCCTTTTTTAACAGGCTTGCCGCATAGGCAACTGCCAAATACGTTTTACCGGTACCGGCAACACCGCTTGCGAATACAATATCGTTAGTAGCCATACATTGATAGAGATAGCGCTGTCCGATCGTTTTCGGATAGATCAGCTTGCCGTTGATCGTTTTGGCAATCGGCTTTTGATAAGTCAATGACAGCTGATTCAGCTTTCCTTCAAGCGCTAATCTGCCGGCATACGTCACTTCCTGTGTTCCGATTACCAACGGATGTGCAATCATTTCCAATAAGGCAAATATGCATTCAGAGATCATTGTCCGCTTTTTTTCATCTTCACAAAGAATTGTTAAATGCATATCGCGAACGACTAAATCACAGTCAAAGGTTTTGCGCAAAATATCTAAATGGCTGTCATTGGGACCGCATAAGGTCACGATCTGTTCCATGGTATAATCGGCTAAGGAAATACGGTACTTTTCATTCATAAGCTGCTCCTTTATTTTGGAGTTGTAATATCCTCCAATAATGTATAATGAATATCCATACTTATTGTACCCGTATTATCCTGAAATTGCAAAATATTTTCTTTATAAATTTTTTCATCTTTTCGTAAATCATGACTTGCTTCTCTGCGTGCGGTAAATAACAGCTGATAAAACTGAAACGGTTTCGGCAATTCACTCTTCGGCATTTCGACATGAACCTCTTTCCATGTATATGCATAAACCTTGCCTTTTACATAGAGTTTTTGTTCTTGGTTGCTGCTGTCAGTCAATAAATTAGAGACAAGCACATCACCGGCATGTACATAATCATTGATTGCGACCAGCTTATTGCCGTGCTGAATTTCAAAATGTTCAATCACTCCGTCTTTTTGAGCAATCAGCTCATGCTGCTGCAGCGGTGTGATCGTCGCAAATTCCTTGGTCGTAAACTGGATATGATATTGACTGCCGTTTTTACTGACTTCCATCCATGCAATTTCATTTTCCAGCCGCTTTTTTAAATCCAGCTTCATCTTTTCCATATCCGCGTCATAGAACGGCGGCTCATACCCCATTTCGTTTAAGGTTTTCGTGATCAGCTGTTTGCTTTCTTCTTTATCTCCGCTCATCGTAATCTCAAACACCGTATGAGATAAAATAAACCATAGGCAGCAGGATATTAATACACTGATCATGCGAAAGGGGCGCTTCATTTGCCGAAATAAAAAGCCAACCATTCCGGTCGTTGTGACCACATGTGCATGTTCAATGACTCGTTCAATTTCCTTTCGTTCATAAACCGGCGCATAAAAGGTGATGCCTTGTTTACTCATCTGCAATTCATAAATGCTCCAGTTGTGCTTTTTCACCAAGCGATACAAACGCGCCACATCAAGTGCTGTTTCCCATTTGTCCATACCTAAGATCATTCGCTCACGCTTCATAATGAAAAGTAAATCCTTCCATAATACCTTCAATCAGAATTTCATCACGTGTAAGTGCACGTACCTTTAAATCCTTACCGGTGATTGTGAGATGCATATCCTTTAAGCGAAGGCGGACATCTTGGGGGGAAGCCTTAAGCAGTTCTTCATATTGTTCAATCATCAGTTGATTTTTATTCATGGTAAGCACTCTGAATCACCTCTATCCCATCATACGCTTGCTTTGCTTAAAGTATACCTTGCGACAATACGGGAACAGAAAAAGAAAAAAACCGATTTCTCGGTTTCTGTTATTTGCCACGACGAGCTTTACGGGCAGCTTCCGATTTCAGTTTACGGCGTACGCCCGGTTTTACATAAAACTCTCTTTTGCGAGCTTCAGCAAGGGTTCCGTTTCGTGATACCTGACGTTTGAATCTTCTCAGTGCATCATCAAGAACTTCGTTCTCTTTTAAAACTACTTTCGGCATTACTTAACCTCCCTTCTGAAGATTGCACTATAATTATATATAAAACAACCTGAAATTGCAACAACTAACGATCATGTTTTATGTAAAATTTGCCTTTTTTAAAGTGAAAACGCACAATTCGACACTTTTTACTTGGTATTTTCCTCTTCAATCCCCAGGTAATATTTGCGAATACAGTGTCTTGCAGCATTATGATCGCCGAGCCAATCCTCTCTGCCGTCCTCTCGATACATAAATAATTCGTCGCCTTTACCGAGGATCAATACGGTATCTTTGACATTGGCAGTTTCAACGGCTTGGCGAATCGCATCATAGCGATTTTCAATATAAATATTCTTAGTATCCTGAATGCCGCTTTTAATTTCATTGGCAATGTTACGGGCATCTTCATTTCGCGGATCATCTTCGGTCAAGATAATCAAATCACAATAACGGTCGGCAATTTCACCGAACACCTTGCGCTTTTTGGTATCTCGCTTTCCTGCAGAACCGAATACCGCGATAATATTATGACCGGGTTCCGTTATCGTTTTTGCATATTCAAAAACTTTCGTCAGACCGTCGGGCGTATGTGCGAAATCAACGATTACCGTAAACGGCTGACCTTCATCAATGCGCTCCATTCTTCCCTCAATCTGTTGTAAACGCGTGATCAACGGCAACAGCTCTGTCAACGGTATTCCGCTTTCACACATGCCGGCAATCGCCGCAAGCAGATTATAAATATTATATAAAGCAACCAAATTCGTTTCGACACGATACACCTCATCATGATGATACAGCGTAAAGGAAGAACCGTTCATCCCGATATGAATATCATCACCGCGATAATCTGCTGCTTCTCCGATTCCGTACGTAACGATTTTTGCCTTAGTGACGTCTCTTAATTGTTGATAATACGGATCATCGATATTTAAGATGGCAATGCCGCTTTCTTTCAGCTGCTGAAACAGCTTTTGTTTCGCTGCGAAATAATGATCGATTGTGCCATGGAAATCCAAATGATCATAGGTTAAATTAGTGAATATCGCCACATCAAAATCAACGCTCTGCACCCTGCCCAGCTCTAATCCGTGAGAAGATACTTCTAAAGCACACGCCTTCATACCGGCATCTACCATATCTTTCATCGTGCTGTGAATCGATATGGGATCAGGGGTAGTTAAAGAAGGGAGCTTTTTCACTTCACCATAGCGTACCGCGATCGTACCGATATAGCCGCACGGAGCGAAATGAGAATATGCATCCGCAATAATACTGGCTATCGATGACTTACCGTTGGTTCCCGTTATGCCGAAAATTTTCATCTGCTTACTCGGATAACCGTAAAATTTAGATGCGATAATATTCAAAGTCGCATTTACATCATTCACCTTGATATAAGCAATGCCGTCACTCATGCTCGATAAATCCTTACGATGCACAATACTTACCGCACCGTTTTCAATCGCCTGATCAATGTAATGATGTCCGTCATTTTCCATTCCCTCAATACAAAAATACATATCTCCGGGTTTTACCGAACGAGAATCGCTGGCAATCCCGGTGATTTCCAATGCGGGAGCGTGTTCAAACATTTCCGACAGCTTCATCCGTTTACCTCCTGTGCTTCGCATACCAGCTTATCATTTTCATAAGCGATAATGCGGCGTGTTTCTAATTTATGCAGGCTCGCTGCTTCATACGGTGCATAAACACCGAGATATTCACTTGTATGACCAAACATCAAATCCCCCTTAACCTCTTCCCAAAGTACCGCAACGCTGTGGTTTATAAAACGTCGCTGATATGTTTGATACAGCGCTTCACTTAATTGGTTTAAACGTGCACTGCGCTGTTTTTTTACTTGATTGTTCAACTGTCCCTTCATCAACGCTGCCTTGGTTCCGTCACGCTTGGAAAACGGAAAAACATGCAGGAAGCTGAATGCGAGTTCATTTAAGCACTGATATCCGGATTCAAAATGCACATCGCTTTCTGCGGGAAAACCTGTGATTACATCGGTAGAGATGCTGATATCGGGCAGCTGTGCGCGTATCTCATTCATCCGCTGCGCAAACTGTTCCGCATTGTAGGGACGATTCATCAGTTTCAATATCTCATTATCGGCACTTTGAATCGGGATATGCAGATGTCTTGCAATTTTAGGCTCTCGCTTCATCAACGCAATCAGTTCATCATTAATTTCATTCATTTCAATTGAAGAAATGCGAATTCGCTGCAATCCCGCAACTTCCTTACATAAGCGCTCTAACAAACTGCTTAACGAAACGTGATATTCACGCCCGTATCTGCCTGTATGAATTCCGGTTAATACAATTTCCAAATGACCGTTTGCGACCAAAGCCTTTGCCTGTGCAATCACTTGATCGGGTGACAATGAGCGTTCACTGCCGCGCGTATACGGGATAATACAATACGAACAAAACTGGTTGCATCCGTCCTGTATCTTTAAATACGCCCTTGTTTGATGTACAAAGCTGCGTACCGGAATTGCTTCAAACGCACTCATTATACGCATATCATGCACACAGTGATAGCGCTGTGAATTTTCCCATGCCGATTGTATCAGCTTCGGCAACAGCTCTTTTTGATCGCTTCCGATCAATAAATGAATCGCAGGATCTTCTTTCAGCTTTTCAAAATCGCTTTGTGCATAACAGCCTACCACCGCAATCATCGCCTTTGCATTTTGCTTTTGTGCCTGATGAATTTTTTGCCGTGATTTCGCTGCGGCGGTATTGGTTACCGCACATGTATTTATAATATAGATATCTGCAGTTTCTTTAAAGGATACTTCTGTAAAGCCGTAATCACGCAGTCCTTGAGCATAGCCCTGTGATTCATACGTATTGACTTTGCATCCTAATGTGGATATCGCAAATGTTGTCATTGTTTCACTCCTTAGCTTTTATTATACAACAAATAGAAGTAGAGGTAAACGAAAAATAACCGCGGTTCCCGTTCTGTACGGAACATCTGCGGTTATGCTTCTGTCTTTTTAGTGATTTTCTTTAAATGCTTTTCTAATTTCTTTTTCATTGAATCGACAACTAATTCACTTTCAATAATTGCCTTTGTACAATCAGCTTCTTCATTTTTCATAAACAGCTCGGCAATCTTTTTCATTTCTTCAAAGCTTGATTTGGCACTGCGCATCGAATCAAAATTCAAGGTGTGTGTACAATGAAAATTTTCAATAAAATACAAGCGATTCACATCGGGATTATATAATGCAAAATAATGATCATCACCGCAGATATATAAGCAGCTGCTGAAATTGTACATATACGGTAAAACACCGTATGCATTTTCAATAATCACATCCTGAAAGCTGTTGATAAAGCGCTTATACTGTTTCAGCTCCAATAAGACGATTTCCTTGGTATACAGGCGATTCATTCTTACATCAAACATCGGAATATACATATCCTCACCTGCATACGGAAACGACTTTAATTCCTTGCGCATTTGATCGATATCGACATTCATTTGATGTTTGCGCTCCTGATAATCTAAATCGGCCCAAAAGTCGTGCATATCGACATAGGTTGTCAAATAAGTATCCTCAAAGGCTTTTTTATTCAAAATGCCCTCGTAGATCGTTTCTAATTGATAAAAGGACCATTCATCCTTTACGACGCAGGCGATTCCGTATTCCTTAAAGGTAATCTGCATCTGCTTCAGCTTATCACGATAAATACTCAGCTTTTCAATTTTTTTATGATATTTTTTATTGAGGATTGCCTCGATATTTTTCATTTGTAACGCCCCTTATTTCATATTCATAATACATCGACAATACATTGACAATCGATATTGCCGCTGTTTCTGCCCTTAAAATGCGTTTTCCCAGTGATACGCAATGAAAGCCTGCCTGCATCAGTTGAGCGGCTTCCCATGGCTCAAAGCCGCCTTCGGGTCCGATTACCGCCAACACACTTTTGATATGAGGATGCTCATAAAGCAGTGATAAAATATGCTCACTTTCACTGTCTGAGCGCTCATAAGCGACCAACTTTAAATCGGCTTCTGCCTCACACAGCTGCTTCAGTGTCATCGGCTCATGCACATGAACCAAATCACTGCGGCGGCATTGCTCGCATGCTTCCTGTGTAATCTTATTCCAGCGCTTCAGCTTCTTTTCCTTTTCCGCTTGCTTCCATTTAACAACACAGCGGTTTGCCAAAAAGCCGGATATTTCATTCACACCCAATTCGCTGCATTTCTGTAACAAATAGTCCCAACGCTCACCTTTGATCAAGGCAGGCGCTAAGTGAATGGAAATCG
The DNA here is from genome assembly GCA_947569705.1 of uncultured Erysipelotrichaceae bacterium. GTDB lineage: Bacteria > Bacillota_I > Bacilli_A > Erysipelotrichales > Erysipelotrichaceae > C-19. The sequence continues at coordinate 245,017 of CANOSP010000001.1, read as the reverse complement.
CACTGTTGACACTCGGCATTTGTTCGATAATTGAAGCATACCACTTTTCATCATTCATCAATTCAGCCAACCAGACATTTTCTGCCTCATCAACCAAGCATATCTGATCGTGCGGCTTCATTTTCAATACCCGTAACATATGATGAAGCTGTTCTTCATCCAACATCACCGGCTGTTTTTGATCAATGATTCCCTGTATAAAATACTGCTGCATTGTATCACCTTAACTATTTTACCTTATTTTTCACATAAAGAAAAGGAAAATGTGCAAAAGATCATTGTACATCTTCCTTTTTTCTTACTCGAACGGATGCGGAATCAAGGAAATTACCGCAATATCCTGAATTGTCTCGACTTTAAGTTCGGCGCGTAATTGCTTAGATAACAAATAGCTTTCATGATATTCCCAATCATATTCGGCTAAGTCAAGATAAGCAATATAATCCCTTAATACCGTTTGATTGATCACAATATACTGCTTCGGCAGCTTTAAGCTGATCACTTTTCCGCTCGCATGTTCGATCTCATAGGACAAAAATGCTGTTTCAAATTGATCGTTCGGCAAATAAATGCTGTTTCTTATATAGCTCATTTGTTCACCGTGAAATTTCTTGGTTCTGGTAATCATCTCCCGATTGTCTTGTAAAAAAGTGAATAAAGAAGCTTTGATTAATCCGATTTCCTTTAACTCTTGCAGCTTCATCAAGGTTTGATTGGAAATTGTTTGATTATCGATTTGATAATACAAAACGGCAGGCTCTCGACTGTCTGAAGTATCAATCTGATAGTTTTGATCACTGTATTTGGCATAAACAGAATCGATAAATTGATGATTGGAGCTGCTTTTTTTATCATCTAATATAGCAGCGAGTGTATCATGAAGTGCATCGGTATTCATATCCTCTAAAAGATACAGAATCCCTGCCGGCAGAACAAGTGAGATTATGGTGATGAAAATGCCGATTAAAATTATGTTACGCTTCATATACAATCTCCAACAGAAAGCTTGCATCGGTTCCCTTTCCGACTTCACTTTCTATATGCAGTTCACTGTGATGCAGCTTTAAAATACGCGTACAAAGTGATAAACCAAGACCATAGCCGCCGCTTTTTTTACTGCGTGCTTTATCGACCGTATAAAAGCTTTCATCGATTCGTGCCAATTCGCTTTGTGCCATTCCGATGCCGTGATCACTGACGGTGATCAGATAGCCGTCAGCCGTTTTCTTACCGCTGAGGCTGATATTAATTTCGTTATCACTCGCTTTTTTGGCGTTTTCCAACAGATTCATGATACATGATATTAACAACTCACGCTCGCCTAAAACATATGCATGTTCGATCGTACCGTGTACCTCGATCATCAAACGCTCCTCGGCAAGCTGCAGCACCGCTTGAAGCAATTCATACGCATCGATTTTTTGTAATTCAATCCGGTTTGCGGAAAGCTCCATCAACTCTAACAGCCGATGCGATAATAATTCTAATCGTTTTGTTTCGCTGTATATATAATTTAATGCCTTTTCTTTGTCTTCCGTCGAATATTTTGCCTGTCGTAAAATCTTGGTATAACCGATGATTGACGTCATCGGTGTTTTCAATTCATGCGTGAAATTGGCGATAAAATCCTCTCGCTGCTTTAACGCCTGTTCCAGCTCCTGTTGTCTTTTTTTGATCGCCTCGATCATTACGACAAAGGAAGCGGCAAGCTCTCCCACCTCATCATGAGAAGTGATCGGGATCACCGTGTCTAAATCACCGCCGGCGACAGCTTTAGTCGCTTCATTTAAGCTTTGAATCGGCTTTGTTAAAAAGTGCGCTAATACGCTGATTAATCCCGCACATATGAATAATAACAGTATTTCAATAAAATAAAAGTAAGTAAGATTTTGATTTCTTACCTCATAGAGTGTCGAAATATCATAAGCACCGATTACTGTGATTGTCTCCTGATTCATTTTCACCCTTGAACAAAGCAAGACATAGTGCATATTTTCATAAGTGATCATATCTCCGTTTTGTATTGTCTTTGAATCAATCGCAAACGGAAGATTGCCCCAAACAAGCTGTTCATTTACAGCGACATACAGCTTTCGTGAATTCCCCATATAAGCACTGAGTGTATACAGCTGATCCTTTAAGCGTTCTTGATCTATCGTTGAATCGGCACTGAGTTCCGTAATCATTGTTTCAATACTGTATTTTTCCAAATCAAATTCTGCCGTATTGGTTTTCATTTGCAGCTCAAAGGCATGTTGAAAATGATTATGAATCAAAAGAATACCGGATAAGGAAAACATCACAAGAATGATCATCATTGTACCGCTGACAATTTTAAATGCGAATTTCATCTTACACCTCAAAGCGATAGCCGATTTTAGGCAATGTCTGAATCGTCTTTTCCAAGTTCAGCTTTTTGCGCAGTCTTTGAATATGCAGATCGACCGTTCTTGTATCCTCATCATCACTTTCCCATACATTTGCCAGTATTTGTCCTCGTGATAATGCAGTGCCGCCGTTTTCCGCCAAATAAAGCAACAGCTCATATTCTTTTAAGGTCAAATGAACCGGCTGATCATGTAATGTGACACTTCTTTGTCGTGTATCGATTTTTATATCGGGCAGACGAATGACACTTTTGTATCTGCGCAGCACACAGTGAATGCGGGCAAGCAGCTCTTCCGGTTCAAACGGCTTCACGATATAGTCATCGGCTCCCATATTCAAGCCCTTCACACGATCTTGCAGTTCTCCTTTTGCGGTTAAAAAGATGACAGGAATATTTTCACGACGTGCATAAGCAAGCAATTCATAGCCGTCCAGCTTCGGTAACATGATATCCAACAACAGTAAATCATAGTCTCGCTCACAGATCAAATCTGCCCCGGCTTCCCCGTCAAGCGCATAATCTGTATCATAGCCGTTTGCCTTTAAGCACATGATGATTAAATCCACAATCGGCTGTTCATCCTCTACGATCAATATTTTGCTCATTCGCTCACTTCCGTTCTCTTAATAAATTATTATACAAGAAAAAGCTTAAAAATACTATGACAGCGATTGTGATAACAGCCGATCCGTGATGCAGCGCCGATGACAGATTGAATAACGGAAACAGTGCATTCAGCTTGATTTCGTAAATCGTTAATAAATACGGTAAGATACATACGATCAGGGAGATGATAAAGGCTGCGCTCATCTGCTTAATTCTCTGTGCGATCCACACAAGCAACAGTACCGTAAACAAATAGGATAAGTATTTGATGAAACAAAAGCCGATTATATAGGCAGCGATGGATATTTGATGCGGCAAGGCTTCCAAATATTCAATACTTGTGACAGACGCACCCGGATTTAAAAAGCCGTACATGCGTCCTATCTGTGCCAGCTGTGCAGTCAGATTGATCGCATACAGCACGGAACAGACAAGAAATGAAGCCATGATTTTATGATGAATGATCGTTTTTCGTCCCTTAAGCGTAGAATGCAGAAGCAGGATAAAACCGCTCTTGTATTCATTGATAAAGACCGGCAGTATCACAATCATCGTTATCACCAACAATAACAGTTCATTTTCATTCATTCCCGATTGAACATAAAGCAGTTTGTGATAACCGCTGTCATAAACAAACTCGGCATATTCATGGGCTTTCACATATTCATACTTCGCTTCAATGCGGGCAAACTGTGCTTTGGAGGCTAAAGTATCTTCATACGGTCTTTTGGCGATGTTTGCTTGTGTATTGGTCAGCTTGTTTGCCTGTACGAGTGCATCTATCTGAAGCAAGCCTTCCTCAGCTTCTTCATATTCCTTTTGAATTGATTGAATCAGTTGTTCCTTTTCCTTTGTCAGCGGACCGCTCAAAGCTTCCATATATTCCTTGTAATAATTTTCCTGAAATGACAGATGCGTAGATTGCTGCTGAAAATGATATACGGTAAATAACGCAAAAGCTATCATCGCAAGCAAGGCTTTATTGGTAATCAATACTTTATATAATTCAAAGCTGAATAAGCGATGAATTTTAATCGGAGGCTGATAGCTATTAAGTCTTACAAGTATACGATTTTCTTTCTTTGCGGTCTGCATGCCGTTTAAATAACGAAATACGGATAAGAAACCAAATACAAAGATCCAAAGCAACTGAAGCAGCGGCAATATGATATGCTTATCAAGCATGATATTGAAAAATCGCAGCTGAGAATAGGTGCTGTACATCGCATTCGTATCAAATAATGCGATAAAATTAAAACTTTTTAATATTCCGATCATGGAATCATAAGCAATCATACGGCTCATAAACAAACTGATAATAAACAATATCGCTGTTACAAGCATGCACTCCATAATGCTTGAGAAGTGTATCGCCGCATAAAAGATCGCAACGGCAAGCATCCATAACATGAATAGTTTGGTAAGCAAAAACAGTAACAGATAAGTACCGACATTCAGCTTCAGTGTAGATAACATAAGCAGCGGCAGACTTTGAAGCGAAGCAGAAAGATTTCCGTAACCGATTACAGAACCGTAATAAATGAAATTCATGCCGTAAAGCAACATTTCGATCAAAAAGGCTGTAATCGCTAAAGCCGCAAGCTTGGAAGCGACAGTAGTAATTTGTCCGTTTACCGTACTTTTGATTAACATCAACAGCTGTTTTTCCTTTTCCTCATAAATCACTGAAGTTGCCGCAACCAAAATCAATAAAAAAGCAAGAAAATCAGTGATGGATACGCTTGTCAATGCTTTCACGCCTTGATCGATCTGAAAGTCTGTTACAGTATCTAACATAGATTGATACGCACGTTGAATAGCCGTAATACTTTGACTCGATACGCTGTTTTTTTTATTGAAAATCGATATTCCCTGTAAATCCTCACCCTCTGATAAAATATCCTGAATCGCTTTTTGATATTGATCGATTTTCTCATAATCATTTTTCACTTGTTCCAATAAGGCATATTCGTGTTCAAAATCACCGGTGTAAGGAAATACAGGCTGTGACATCGCTTCCTCATAATATCGATTGTACAGGTCTTTGTTCTGTTCACGCAATGTTTTACCGTAGGTACGCATACCTTCATTTTCACTGCTCAGATTTGTTTGAACATGATAAATGAGCTGTATCGCATAGATTCTTTCATAGGCATCATGAATCAGCTTTCCCTTTTCCTCATGCGTTTTATCAATCAGTTCTTGTTGAAGCAGTCGATAACCTTCATCACTTAACTGCGCTTCCTTTCGTAAATAACTTTGATAATTTAAAAACGTGAAGTTTAATAAGGCGGCAGCCGCAAACAAGATCACAAACAGTCGATGGCTAAAAAGCTTGTGCAGCTCAAAATTAAGCAATTTCATAATTCCTCACCGTCGGAAAAGATATGCATACAGGCATCCTCTAAAGTTCCGCCCGGTGCATAGTGTGCAAGCAGCTGTTCTGCCGTCTGTTGCGGAAGCAAACTGCCGTCCTTCAATACTAAGATCGACTCGGAAATATTTTCAACATCAGGCACGATATGCGTCGCTATCAGTATAATGCGATCTTTCGCCAATTGTTGAAGCAGCTTTTTTACCCGAATGCGCTCTTTCGGATCAAGTCCTGCCGTCGGTTCATCAAAGATCATCAGCTTCGGCTCACCGATGATCGCACTCGCTATCAACAGTCTTTGTTTCATACCGCCGGAATAAGTATGAATCTTACGATGAATATCATCCCCTAAATTGACTGCTTTAATAGATGCTTCAATCATTTCCGCTGCTCTTTGCCTGTCGATATTTTTTAAAGCTGCTATATAGCTGAGAAACATTCTGCCGCTAAAACCGTGATACAACCCCTGTTGCTGCGGCATATAGGCAAGAATATTACGATAAGCACTGCTGTTTTCATATATATTCTGATTGTTCCATAAAATCATTCCGGTATCTGCTTTTAAATTGGTCGTAATTAAATTCATTAAGGTTGATTTTCCGGCACCGTTGGGTCCTAACAGTGCATAGATCCCCTTTTCACAAGTGAAGCTGATGTCCTTTAACACCTGTTTCTTGCCATAGCTTTTCGATATATTTTTAATTTCCAACATAACATCACCTACTTTGCATTTTGCATCTTTAAATAATTCGCTTTTGAATGCCAATAATCCTCTTTTAAAATTAAGCCGTAATCGGTAGAGACAATATCCTGTTGAGTGGTACCTGCCCATGTCGTATATTCCTCACCCAGTGTATAACCCGTTTGCACAAAGTAGTATTTATCATTGGCTGCTAATATTTTGACAAGATAATCGTTGGTATCCTTCAGTTGAAAATCACTCATTGCCTTTGCTTTTAAATCAATGATTTCAGCGTGATCAACACGTGCATCTTCATCTGTATAGTGATAGACCAACAGCTTGTTATCGATAATCGGTGCTAATGTCATATCAGTTTGCGAAAGCTGTATAAAATCACTTTTTTGTCGTTTATTCATATCATAATATTTCAGAGTTTTACTGTGCTGTCCGAGCATATAGATGCCACTCTCCCCCACTTTTATTTGTTCCGCATCTTTAAAGCTTTCGGTAAACAGCGTTTCACTTTTTTTAGATTCAATATCTAACAGCTTTATTTGAATATCGGAACGATACATATTATCAATATATCCGGAAATATCTTCGTCAAACAAATCCGGATCTTGTGCGTAGATGATTTCCTGAAGAATGATTTTATTATCATAAATACCGATAAAGGAATCATTCATCGCATCAGCGATTTCCTCATAGCTGCCGTTATCAAGATTTATCGCAATTAATTTACGGCTTGTTGTTTTCGTAACAGCGGAATTGGGCTTATCTTGGGTATGCTCATAATATTCTAAAAACGCAAACATTTGATTTCCTTTTATCACATACGGCATCGTAATCTGGGTACCGCTCGGAACCGTAAACAGCTTTTTTCGATTGGTTCCGTCTAAATCCATGCGATAAACGGTCGAGGGATTTCCATTTTCCGATGTCTCACTTGTTGTGCCGTCAAAATTCATATGTACCACATTGCCCGCTTCCTGTGCATTGACTAAGTATAAATGTTGATCGTAATAAAAAATTTCATTTACTTCCCCGATCTTCAAATAAGCGCCGCAGGATTCATCCTCATGCTTACAGTTCGGCTTGTTGCACAGGTAAACTTCCTTTTGTGTCGCATAATCAAAATACATAATATGTTCATGGTCTTTGATCATGTAATAGCCGTTTTCATACGTTTGTACATACTCATTTTCAATCAGTTTCATTACCGCATCGTTTTTCGCCGCAATATCAGTCTTTGTATCGGTATTATGACTCGCTTGTTCCATATGTTGAAGCACAACAATGAAAATTGACAGCGTTGTGATAATACCTAAAATTGTACTTCCGATCATCCATGTTTTTTTATTCATCTGTATTCCTCCTTGTTTATTTACATGTATTTTAACAAGGTGTTGTATCGAAAATGTATCATAACCAAGAATATGAATAATTCATTTTTACTGAAAGAATATTTTTCTTATCGATAAATAAAAACAAGACCGATTTATCTTTGTTTGATAAAATCAGTCTTGTATCATAATCTAATTTTTTCCTATTCAACGATTAAATGTTCGTAGGTACCCTCTAATGCAAGTGCCTTTAGCTTTTTGATTTCAAACGGCTTTAAAATCCGGTAATCGCCTTGACTTAGATCTGATACGCTTAAAAAAGCTAACTGCTTGCGATGCAGTCTGCGCACTTGATAGCCGAGTGCTTCCATCATACGCTTTACCTGACGATTGCGCCCTTCCACAATCGTCAGATCAAAGGTCGTCTGCCGCTTTTCCTTTTCATAGGTGATATGCTTGATTTTTGCCGGTAATGTTTTCATGCCGTCGTCAAGCACAATACCGCTTTTTATTTTACGAATATCCTCACTGCTTAATACACCGTTGATCGTTAAATTATAGATTTTAGGGATATGATGACGAGGATGTGTTACTAAATTCGCAAACTCACCGTCATTTGTCAACAACAATACTCCGCTTGTATCATAATCAAGTCTTCCGACCGTAAAAATACGTTCTTCACAGGCTATTAAATCAATCGCACGAAGCCGATCCTCGTTTTCTCCGTTGGTACAAACGCATTTTTTCGGCTTGTTCATAATAAAATACACCTTATTTTCACGAACGATCGCTTTTCCCTCGACGCTGATTTGATCGCCTCTTTTTACTTTCGTACCAAGCTCGGTGACAATCACACCGTTGACCGTGACCTTGCCTTCGCTGATCAAAACCTCTGCCTTGCGGCGTGACGCAACACCTGCCTGTGCTATTACCTTTTGTAAACGCTCCATAGCTTCACTTCCTCGCTTTATTTGCTTTCTATATTTTACACAATATATAGCGAAAAGTAAAAGAAATCTTTTATAAAATATCTTGATGAGAAAGCTTTGTTAAGGAAAATAAAGAAAATCAGGTCTGTTATGCAAATATCAACAAGGTTAAAAAGATGGCCATACCGATTCCCGCAATATCGGCAATCAGACCGATAGAAAGTGAATTGCCGATTTTTTTAATTCCGACACTGGAAAAATACAGCGTGATGACATACACCGTCGTATCGGTGCTGCCCTGAATAATACTTGCCATCATACCTGCCAAGGAATCGACACCGCAGGTTTTGAAAATATCAATCAATACCGCCAGTGAGGCACTTCCTGAGATCGGACGAAACAGTACCATCGGCCATATTTGTGAAGGTATAGCGGTGCTGATGTATTGAAATAAACCGGAGATAATATCCATTAAGCCGCTTTCTCTCAGCAGCGATATTGCACACATCATCGCTAACAGCGCCGGATATATATCTAAAAATAAGCCCATACCGTCCTTGACACCGGTTAAAAATACACTGTACGCCGGAACTCGCTTACAAAGTGCGATAATAAAAATCAGTAGAACGAGCGCCGGCAAAATCAACGTACTGTCAATCACGATGATTCCACCACCGATCTACAGCAATTCCGACAAGTGACGCAAACATCGTACAAAGCACTGCCCACGGCATAAAATCGGTGACTTGTAATGAATGAAACTCACTGCGCAGCGCAATCAGTGTAGTAGGTAATAAGGTAACTCCGGCAGTGTTTAATACAAGAAAAGTCACCATCGAGCGCGATGCCGTATCCTTTTTGGGATTATGGCGCTGCATTCCTTCCATCGCTTTTAAGCCGACCGGTGTAGCGGCAGAGCCTAAACCAAACATATTTACGGTAATATTGGTAGCGACATAGCCGAGTGTTTCCTCATCTTCCTTAAGATCGGGAAGCAGCCATTTCAAAAACGGATGGAATACCTTTTCCAATGCCGCAATCATTCCCGCTTCTCTTGCGACATACAGCACGCCGTTCCAGAAACATACCGTACATACTAACGGCAAGACAAAGTCAAACGTATCTTTGCCGATATTTAAGCATACTTGATTAATGACATCGACTCGTCCGCTGACAAACGCAAAAATCAGCGAGGCACAAATCATGATCAGCCATAGTATATTCATGAGAACCACCCACCCTTTTGCTTATTGATCTTTTTACCGGTATATTCGTATTCAAGAATCATATCCGCTTTTTTTACCGTGATCTTTAAAAGATGATTCTCAATGCGGCTCGTTACGGTCAATTCCAATTCCTCAGCTTTTTTTATCGGAATAAAAATCGTTTTATCAATTTCAAATTCATATTGATTCAGTTGATACGTACCTGCCTTAATGATTGGATAAGCCTCATAATCATTCAGTTGTTGTTCATGTTTGGTTTGATGAAAGGCAAAATCACCGCCCATATCAAGCGTAACCACGATTGATTCTACATCATTTTCCGAAGCACAGGATACAAGTGTTCTGCCGGCTTTTTTCGTATACCCGGTTTTTCCGGCAGTGGCATTGTCAAAGGTAAACAACAGCTTATTTTTATTCATCCAGCGATTTCCCTTAAAATCATAGTATTTGCTTCCGGCAATTTCTTTAAATGTATTATTTTGCATTGCATAACGCATTAACAGTGCCATATCATAGGCGCTTGAAATATTACCGCCGTCGGTTTCATCTAAGCCGCTGGGATTATGAAATACCGTATCATTCATACCGATGGCTTTTGCCTTTTCATTCATCTTGACCACGAATTGATCCATACTGCCGCCGACATGTTCGGCAATTTCCACCGCCGCATCATTCCCGCTTCGTAACATCAAGCCATATAACAGATCACGCAGTGTGACCTCATCACCGACCTTTAAGTAAATACTGGAGCCGTTGACCTGACGAATTGCTTCGCTGACCTGCCAGTAATCATCAAGCTTTCCTTCCTCAATCGCCACGATCGCTGTCATTATTTTTGAAATACTCGCTACACTTTGGGTTTTGTGCATTTGTTCGGATTCTACTACACTGCCGTCATTTCCGTTCATCACGCAATAGCTTTGCGCGTGTACATTACATATACAGGTCATAAACAAAATACCGCAGATTAACAGTTTACGCATAAAAAATCCCTCATTTCAGTTCAGTATATGAGTGTCAGCACTGCTTTTTGTCATTCCTTTGAGGATTATTTATGATCGGCTGATTCTGTTTATGAAAATATCACAATGAATCATCTGTTTATCAGCTTGATAAAAAACATCGCCGAAGCGATGCTTTTACACCTTGATTAAATTGTTTGCGGCAACAGCAGCTGTCACCTGATTGTCTTTGCCGATCACAACACGATCACCGGTAATTTCCATTACCTCATAAACGGTTTGATAAACGAACGGTGCCAAAGAATTCCCATCATAATCTTTCGCATTCGGCTTAACCCTTACAAGATCATAAACCTTAAGTGTCGTTGGTTGATCAGTGATAATGACCGCATCATTGACCCATCCGGTTCCGTTATTGATCAAGTACGGATTGCGTGCCTTCGCTATGATCTTAGTGATGGTGCCTTTATGAACCGCAATATCAGTGATCGGTACGATTGAATCCGATGAGCGATACAATGCTCTGAAACGCACTTCCTCACCGACTTTGTGCTTTAATTCCGGCGGTTCCGGCTTTGGATCGGGAGTTGTACCGCCGAAATGATTTTGTTTCCCTGCCATCGTTAAAAAGTTGCCGTAATAACGATTAAGATCGGTTCTTGCGCTGCTTCCGTTGATCTTTCCGTCACTTGTATATTGCCATAACATAAACTTTTTATCGAATGTCGGCGCAGCTCCCCATTGCGCAAGCCATCTTGAGTAGGCATTGACATTCATCAGCTTGTTGTTCCAATAATCTAAATTCGCATAGATTCCGACATACCCGCCGACCGCTTCGATGCGCTCGCAGAATGCGGTCGCAATCTGTGAATACAAGGATGCCGGCATATCTCCGACGTAGCTGCTGTATTCTAAATCATAATAGATCGGAAGTGATAAATTCCAACCTTTTACTAAACGCAGTACATGCTCAGCCTCATTCTTGGCTTCTGCAGCACTTCGTGCATAGGAAAATAAATAAACACCGAACGGAATGCCTAATCTTGTACATTCCCGTACATTACGTAGGTATTGTTTATCATCCTGTGATACAATATTACCGCCGTAACCGCAGCGAATAATCGCACCGTCAACCTGTGTTTTGACCGTTTCCCAGTTGATCGCACCGTTATGCTCACTGACATCTATAATTGGCTTTGCCATTTAATCACCTCAACCTATCGTATGCCGAAGTTTCTTGGCTTGTACAATCAAAGTCCTATAAAAATAAAAAACTTCACCGTAACAGTGAAGATTTTATCAAAGACTGTTTAATTATTTCAATCGATTCAACAGCCATTTAATTAACAACAATGTACAGGGAAATACAATGGCGATATATATCAACAGAATTACAAAACCCAATTGATCATCGTTCAGAAAAGAAAGATTCAAAAATCGATGTTGATAGAAAAGCAGATCGCTTAACCAAAAATAACTGCGAAATATCGTCACAAATACAATGATTGTCAATAAAATATCGGTGAAACCGGTAAGTTTTTTCATTTGTTCACATCCTTTCACTTTGATTAATCTGTGATTGCAATGAAGCAAGCTTTTTCTTTAATGCATGATATGCTGCTTCCGCATCCTCTGTTTCCTGCACACACGCTTCCATCGGACACATACCGTCATGAGTTCGATTGATGATATACGGACATAACTCATCATAGGAAAAGGCAATATGATGGCACCGCAGATACGCTTCCGCCCCTTCACTCATCAAACATGCATGAATATAAGCAGCCTGTGAGCGATGGTACAGCATCGCCGCTGCCTTACCGATCACTCGATCGATAATCACGCAGTCTTGAAAATAGAGCGGATCCCTCGCAAGCTGTCTCATAATCGGAGCGATTCCGCGCTCATGAGATACAAACAGCCGCTGTGCTTTTTGTGCGCACAGTGTGTATCCGGCATTATTCTGAATGACTTTCAACTGCGAAAGCATCACGCATCATTCCCCCCTTCTCAATTACTCGTACAAGTGCCGGCAAAAACATCAGCTGTGTCAAAATGCCCGGAATGCCGGTAATGATCGCTGTACCAACAAGCGTTAAGGCGCTGATCGGCATATCAAACAAGCGTGCCGCAGTCATTAACGAAATACCGTACAAGAGACGACCTGCCGTCATCGCGAAGATTAATGCAATATATGCATGGATTAATGTATGTTTTTGAAAGCGATGATAGATGAATCCGCTGACCAAACCATAAGCACTTAGTTCTGCCATCATGAAAAGCACTCGTTCACTGCTCGGCATTCCCGTAAGCAAGCAGCTGATGAACGGTGACGTAACACCCACTAAAGCACCGTATTGCCACCCTAATAATAAACCGCCCAATAATACCGGAATATGCATCGGCAGAAACACCTGTCCCGCTTGCTGCATCCCCAGTAAATGAAACAACTGCGGCAACAGTACCGCTATTGACAGACATAAGGACGCAAAAGTCAATTTTTTTGTTTTCATATCATACTCCTGTCTGATCACAATCAATGACCGGAATCTTGGAATGAAATTCACCGTTTTCATATCGCTTGATCTTGCCGTTTAATCGTGCCAGTGTGCTTTCCAGTTCTGTAATGCGCTCAACTAAGCGATCGCGTTCCTCAATTAATAATTGCTTGCGTGCCGCTGCTGTTTTTGTTCCCTGCTGGTATAAATCAACATATACGATCAGCTTATCAATCGGTAAACCGGCGCTGCGCATACATTTGATAAATTCGATCCATTTTAACGATGCTTCATCATAATCACGAATGCCGCTCGAATTGCGCGGAACCGGCGGAATCAGACCGATTCGCTCATAATAACGAAGGGTATCCTGACTCAAACCAAACTCTTTACTTACCTCATTTATTCGCATAATAACTCTCCTTCTTTCGCTACAGTATATCACTTAAAGTGAACTCTAAGTCAAGCTTCCCTTTTCTTCCTTTTATATATTTATTGTGATTTTTTCTTTCAACTGTTGTGGTACTTGTTTCTGTTCGATAAATTCAATCATTTTATGAAAAATCAAATACTCGGAATACGTATCCATACTGCAGTATTCAAACAGCTGCTTGCGAATCGTTTCCTTATCTGCCGTTTCTTCCTGTAACAATCGCCAGCTTTCAGCCGCCTGCAGACCCTGAGAAATTGCCAATGTGTGATAATCAAAGTCGTGAAATACTTCAACCAGCTTTTTCAAGGAATGATAGCCATGCATTCTAATGTCATAAATACATCCCGCTTCAAACGGCAATGAGAGATCTACCATGCGCTCACATAAGGCATTTAAAGCCTCTGCATATTGCGGGAATTGTTCACTCAGCTGCTTTAAACGTAATTTCTCCGCCCCTTCCATATTATAAACAAGGATCGTACCGCTGTTCGGAATATGTGCCAATAAATGTTCGATAAAGGCAATGCGGCAATCTTTGTCACCGATAAACTGTTCATGAGAAAGCTTTGCATTCGCTGTTTCTTCCACATGCAGGGAATATTGAAACACCAATACATCATACGGCTTCATACCGGAATACGGCGGATATACAAAGGTTTCCCATTCAAAATCCAAATAAGATAGCGGATATGTAATATTTTCATTTACCCAGTTTTTTAATGCGAAATGATCCATATAGAATCCATTGTTGCGATATGCCATCATTTGTGCATACTGCATCCGTGTTCCCTCTAAATGCTCAGGTTTCACATATTTAATATCCAGCTTTCCCTGATCATAAAGAGTGTATTTTTGTGCGCTCTGCATCAAATACAATACTGAGGTATCATAATCTAAATCCGCAAAGCATTCTGCGTAATACGGACATTTAAAGCTTTTCGTGCAGTTTTGCGATAATTTCGCTTTCGGACAGTTCTCATTAAGAATCCTATTAATCTCAGGTATCGCTTCAAATACATTTCGCTGATGTCGCTCCATCAACTCTGTCACTGTATGAAAACCGTTATTACGCTTATTATATAAATACGGAGTGATGATTAATAACGCCTGTACATCCAATTCATCCTTACGAATATAATCAGGATTTAAGTGAATGATTTTCACATCGCTGATTGATACACCGCATGCTTTCACAACTGCCAATTTATCTGCCAGCTTTCCTGCCTGACTTTCTCTTGGATAACAGGACGCATAAGTGAAATATACACTCCAGCCGTTTTCTTCCTTCATCATCAACGGCAAATGAACTCTTAAGTCATTATAAACAAAACGAGCATTGATTAATGTATCATATTCTTGCATCGCTTTAAGTGCTTGATCACTTTCATCTCCCGGTTTTCCTTCAAAATATGTTGTTAAATGAAAATATTCCTTGACCAAGGTGATTAAAGATTCATTATAATATACTAAGGGAAAAGAATTTTTAGGTTCATAATGATTCAGCCATAGCATTCGCTTACATCGTTCATAGTTTTTTATATCAGTTAGGTGCATAGACTACTCCTTTATATGTAAATTATATCATAAGCGGATTTTTTTTTATATCATAACTGCTCTAAAATTTGTTTTTAGATAAAAACAGAACTTATTGAATACATTCTTATTACTGATAATAAATAATAACTGATTTAAAATTATCTTTAATACAGATCCGAAAAAAAAGACAGGTACAGTACCCATCTTCCATTATTAATTATTGTTCTAACTGAATATTTCCGTCTGCGTAGATCGAATCATAGAAATGATAGGGATTGCTTAGTTCATAAATCGCAGAAAGCGAATCACAGTTATTGGTATCAAGCAGTTGGTTTACCGTTGCTTCACCGCTT
Source organism: uncultured Erysipelotrichaceae bacterium (assembly GCA_947569705.1). Taxonomy (GTDB): domain Bacteria; phylum Bacillota_I; class Bacilli_A; order Erysipelotrichales; family Erysipelotrichaceae; genus C-19. The sequence continues at coordinate 229,686 of CANOSP010000001.1, read as the reverse complement.
ACATAAAACGTACCGTTCACAATATAATGAATCCGATCGCAAGCTTCTAAATGGATAAAAACTTCTCCCTGAAACTGCTTCTTTGGCTTATTAAGAACGGAATCCAAAGAAACGTACATGATTTGTTGTACAGTTTGAGAGTTCGCTGCTTTTGCATAATACACCTTAATTCCCACCTCATGTTTTTTATTCTTAGAATATACAGGCAGAATAACCTTATGATAAGACAGTTGTTCCAAAGCTTGAATCAGTTCTTCATCACTCATGGTGTCACTCAGTTTGACGATCTGATGATCATTATGTTGTCTGATATACGCAAGCAATTCCTTTTGTTTTTGAGCGTATTCACAGCCTTCATCATCGGCAGCTTCACTAACCATTGAATGAAAGCTGATATCCTCTTGAATCATTGAGGAAGCCGGTTTGGTTATCGGATCACTTTGGTTCATACAGGCATACAAGCACAGAGATACAATGACTAACAGAAAGATTCTTTTCATCTCAGCCACTCCCTTCCTTATTTCTACCTTTATTTTAACGCTTTTCATTGTACCGTACAAGCGATTAAACATAATTTTTACACATCTTTTGAATCTCTTCCTTTACCTCTTCTTTTAAACTGTTCGGAGCTATCAGCTTGGTTTTGGCACCGAGTGACAATAAGAAGGATATTGCTTCCTTTTTACCTTCAAAGATTGTTGTATAGCGAAGCGTTTCGGCATTCTCCCAAGTAAATTCGGGGTTTAAACCGATATGCCGCTCTGCCATATAAATTGCCGCTTCCTCATAAGCAAGAAATGTTACCTGAATCATCTCCTGTTTGATTAATCCGACAGTTCCGACATGATCACTCAATTCAAAATCACGATCACGATTGAAATGATTTTCCTTCAAGGCACAGTGCTTCATTCGTTCTTCACTGAATTTATAAGTGCGATAGTCTTTTGCCTTGATGGAATACGCAATACAATAATAAGCACCCTTATAATGTATCAATTCATACGGATGAATGATAAAAGTCTTCACTTTTTTATCACGAATTGAGCGATACTTTAATTCTACGCAAATACAGTTTTTAATCGCATGCTTAATCGTATCGATATACTGATGAAGCTGATCCGATAATAAGCCTTGTTCCTGCTCAATATATAAGCCGAGCGGTTCATTATTTAATCGTGTATTCGATAACATGCGATCAATCACGCCGTTTACGGATTGCGTGCCGACAAAATCGCGATGAGAATGCAGGTAGGTCTGAAGCTCTCGAAGACTTGCTTTCTCCGCTTCACTTAAGCCTAACGGCGGCAGTAATACACTGTCCTGAAGTAAGTAGCCGCCGTATTTCCCCGTCGTCCATAAAATGCGATAGCCGGCACTTTCCAACTCCTTGCGATATTCAGAGATATTGCGTAAATTAGTATGCAGTTCTAAAGCGAGTTCTTCTTTTGTCATCATTCCTCTGCTTTTCAGCATTTGCAGCATCCGAATGCACATTGCACTGCGATTCATAAAATTCCTCCTTGTTTAACCAAGCAAAATCGGATAATTCATATCAAGCGGGGCAAAGCGTGAAGGATAAGGACCGAAATGATCCTTTGATTCCGCCGGTTTCGGTACAATTCCCAAAAAAGCCAAAGGAAATACCATTTCCCCGATACCGCGATCCAACGCAAAACCGAGTGCTTCCTGTACTTGAACGGCTCCTTCCTCAATTAACATCATCACCATTTCCTCATTGCGGGTAAATACCGCATGAATCAACAGCGGATATCCGTTATAAATCCAATTCGGATCGGCACCGCGCCGAATCATCTTGCGTGCCTTTTGCACATTTTCATCCCATACTGCATTTAACAGCAGCTTTGCCAACTTTCCTTCTGTTTCCAGATTATGCTTTAAAAATTTGAATGTCATATAGATCAACCACGATATATAAGAATCATATACCTTTCCTTTCGTTGTCTATACAATATCATATATTATAACATTATTTATGTAACAATAATATAAGTCATAAAAAAACAGCAAGTGCTGATGCAAATGCTGTTCTAGTCTTCTGTTTCGGTAATGACACCGTTTTGATTTGATTCATCGCCGCTTGGATTAGTCGATTTTCCTTCATCCTGTACACCCGGATGATCAGTACCCGGAGCGGTTACTCCCTCAGTATTGGGGGCAGCCGGTGTATTTACGGAATAAGATCCGAAAGTTTTGATAAAATCCTGAATCGTATCGCCGTTTTCATAAACAAGCAAATAATCACCGTTGACCGATGCTTTATAATTTTGTTGCTTACCGTCAATATTGACTTTCACATTACCGGTATTCTTAGCGGATTCAAGCAGTGCCTTCATACTGTCATCATTGGACTTTAAACGATATAAATACATCGGACTGCCCTGATAAGTGAAGCTCTTTCCTTCATGAGCCGCAAAGTCCATTTGATCAATGTCCTTTAAATCGGTAAGTTCCATGCCCTTATCCTTAAAATAAGTAACCATTCGATTCATCGTTTCACTGGCATTATCACTCACATTATTTTGCGGTGGTTTCGTATCGGTCGCATTGGCGCTGTTGTTCGTGCTGCCGTCATTTTTGTTATCATTGCCGCAGCCGCTGACAAGCAGCAGCATGAAGACAAAGGCAAGCGATGCAGCTTTTTTCCATACGTTCATTCATATTCCTCCTTTGTATCTACTCGTAGTATGCACAAGAAAGAATGATATATACAATAAAACGCACTGTTTAAATAAAAGTCTTCGAGTACATATGCAAGACTTCGATAAAAAGCAAGAGAGCATTTAATCAGATACGACAGGATTTAAAGAACTCTGTTGCGACAGCGGCTGCAGTGTTTTGCGCTGATAAAGTAAGAACCATGAACATAAGACAATGCCCTTGCATATGGAACTGATCGTAATAGACCACCAGATACCGTTTAAGCCCAGATAAGTGCTTAACAGAATTGCCATCGGAATACGTGCTGCAGTCAGTGTGATGGAAACAATGCTCGGCGGCAGCGTTTTGCCTAATCCGCAGAATGCCCCTTCCGTAGTGATTTCAATGCACATAAACAGCTGAGATACCCCGAGAATGCGCAGATAATCAATACCGAACGGCAAGATTTCATCTTCTTGAATGAAAATACGGAAAATCAGTTCCGGTGCGAGAATTAATAACATACTGCAAAACAATCCCCATGCCAACATTAAAATCATTGAGATACGATACCCTTTTTTGATTCGTTCTGCGTTAAGTGCGCCGAAATTTTGCGCCGTAAAGCTGTTTAAGGCTGCCGCATACCCTTCCGATGTCATCCATGAGATCGATTCAATTTGACTGCCGACCTTTTGAACAGCCACGGCACCGTCACCCCATCCGGCAATCAATCGTGCAATAACCATGGAAATGGAAGAAAAAATCATACTTTGTACAGCTGAGGGCAAGCCAATCTTAAAAATTTCTTTTGTATGTACCTTAGAAGGCATACGGAAAAAATGCAGATGTTGAAAAATGACACTGTCCTTATGGACTGCCAGATAAAACAACAGCGTTACGATCGCCTGTGCAATTACAGTCGCCAGTGCCGCACCGGTAACGCCCAAAGCAGGAAAACCCATAAAGCCGAAAATCAACAGCGGATCCAAGCCGATATTCAAGATGAGACCGATTGTTGTCACAATAAATGAAATTTTACTGTTGCCCATTGCCGTCAATGTTCCGGTATAGATCTGATTCATAAAAGAAAACAGCACAAGACCGCCGGTAATAAACAAATACGCCTGTGCATCATGAACGACAGCTGCCGTATTCAACTGAAAAAACGCAATCATTGCCTTTCCGAACAATATTGATGCAAGTCCGAAAGCGATCGCAAAAATAATCGCTAATTGAAATGATGAATTGGCATAAGCACGAGCATCAGCTTCTTTTCCGGCTCCCAGTGCCTGCGCTACCTTAATCTGCCCGCCCATCTTCGCTAATGTCGCTAAGCCGTTGGAAAGCCACATAAACATACCGGCCGCCCCGACTGACGCAACCGCACCGCTGCCGATTCTGCCGATCCATATCATATCGGTTAAATTATATGCCATTTGAATCAGACTTGTTGCCATAATCGGCAATGCCAAAGCACTCAATGCCGGCAATATTGCCCCTTCCAATAAATTTAATCCTTTTCTCATAGTTCACCTCGTTGTAAAATTGTACGCCGAAATAACAAAAAAGTAAAGAGTGGGTGTCATCTGTATTTACATCTTTTTTTGAAGCTGTCATTTGATGCTATATGAATCGATCAGATATTGAAAATGCTCATGAAAGATGATTTCAGTAAGCATAAATGATAATAAACAATAATCATTTTATAAGCATTCATAAAAAAGCTTGAAAAATGAAGCTGAAATGCCTATAATAAAATACATTGTGAAGGGACTGATCCTATGAAAACAAGATCATTAAAACGCTCCTATGAAATTAATATGTGTGAAGGACCGCTGTTTAATAAAATCATACTGTTTGCGATACCGCTGGTGCTGTCAGGGGTATTACAGCTATTGTTCAATGCGGCTGATATTGTTGTAGTCGGACGCTTCAGCGGTGAGCATTCCCTTGCGGCAGTCGGCTCCACCAGCTCATTAATCAACTTGTTAATCAATCTGTTTATCGGTGTATCGGTCGGTGCGAACGTACTGGTCGGACGCTACTACGGTGCACAGGATCATGATAATATTGAAAAGAGTGTACATACCGCCATGGCAACGGCGATGATTTCGGGAATCCTGATGATCTTTATCGGATTATTTGCCGCAAGACCGTTGTTGGAAATGATGGGTACTCCCGATAATGTAATCGATCTTTCTGTATTATATATGCAGATCTATTTTGTCGGTATGCCCGCATTAATGATCTACAACTTCGGCGCAGCGATACTTCGCTCTATCGGTGACACGAAAAGACCGCTGTATTTTTTAATCATTTCCGGAATTGTCAATGTCATCTTTAACTTGATTTTAGTAATTGTCTTTGATATGGGTGTCGCCGGTGTTGCTCTCGCTACGATTTTATCGGAAACGATCTCAGCAGTATTTATCCTGTTAAGTCTGCATCAAAGCGAAGGCTCTTTACAGCTTGATTTTAAAAAGCTGCGCATTCATAAAGATAAGCTGCTGTTAATGCTCAAAATCGGTCTTCCTGCCGGTTTACAAGGTACGATTTTTTCCATTTCCAATGTATTGATTCAATCCTCGATTAATTCATTCGGATCGGTTGTAATGGCAGGTAATACCGCCGCCGGAAATTTAGAAGGCTTTGTTTATACGGCAATGAATGCAATTTATCAAACCGCCTTAAGCTTCACCTCGCAAAATGTCGGAGCGAAGAAAAAAGAGCGCATCGATAAAATTCTCTATCAATGTCTGTTCATTGTATCAATTATCGGCTTAGTCCTCGGTGTCGGAACTTATTTGCTGGGACATCCGCTGTTATCACTCTATACGACAAGTGAAGAAGTCATTCAATACGGATTAGTCAGATTAGGTATTATCAGTACGATGTATCTCTTGTGCGGAGTTATGGACGTGTTTGTCGGCAGCCTTCGCGGACTCGGCTATTCGATTACCCCGATGCTTGTCTCCTTAAGCGGTGCGTGCCTGTTTCGCATTCTTTGGATTTTTACGGTTTTCCAAATGTATCATACGACATTTGCGCTGTATATTTCCTATCCGATCTCATGGCTGTTGACAGCTTCGATTCACTGTATTTGTTATTTATGGATCAGACGCAAAGGATACGGCAAGCTGATGAATGCATAAAAAAATGGCTGAATTTCAGTCATTTTTATTTTAGCTGTTCTCGATAAGCATGAATCCCTTGCTTCAATCGTTCAATTCCATCCATCAGAATGCTTTTGGGACATGCGACATTCATTCTGAGAAACAAATGACCGTTGCCGCGAAATTGCGTACCTGATGAAAGCATCAAACCGGTTTGACGACGCAGAAAATCACAAAGCTGCTCACTGTCTGTACAAAGCTTGGAACAATCAATCCACATCAAATAAGTCGCCTGTTGTTCAATGACATGAATATCTGTCTCGTCTTGAAGCGCTTCAGCGACAAGCTGCTTATTTTCCGCAATATATTCTCTCAGTGCTTCTAACCATGGCTCCCCTTCGCGAAATGCCGCAATCGCTGCCGGCAAAGCAAATACGTTTGGTTCTGCCACCTCATCATCATTTAGCGCATGACGCATTTGACAGCGCAGTGATTCATTTGGCACAATCGCTGCCGCAGTATGAATACCGGCAATATTAAAGGTTTTGGTCGGTGCTACACAGGTGATACTGATGTCCGCATTCAGTTCAGAGGCACTCGCAAACGGTACATATTCATACTTTGGATCTACCAAATCACAATGAATTTCATCGGTAATCACCGTCACATGATGCTTCGCACAAAGCGAACCGATTTTAATCAGCTCTTCTTTTTGCCAAATTTTGCCGAGCGGATTATGCGGATTACATAGAATCAGCATCGTTGTGCGCGGATCACTCAGCTGCTTTTCTAAGTGTTCAAAATCGATTTCATATTGATGATTACGATAAATCAGTTCATTTTCGCAAACAAAACGTCCGTTATGTTCAATCGAATGAAAAAAGATATGATACACCGGCGTCATTGTGACAATGCGATCACCGCATGAAGTCAGTCTGCGAATTGCACTGGATATAATCGGAATAACACCGTTACAGAATAACAGCCATTCCTTTTTCAGCGTCCAGTGATGGCGTTTTTGCCACCAATCACAAATGCTCGCTTCCCATTCCTCATCCATATCACTATAACCGAAAATACCATGTTCCACACGTTTGCGCAATGCATCGACAATCGCATCACAACAGCGGAAATCCATATCGGCGACCCACATCGGCAATTCATTTTGTTCAACGCTCCATTTCATAGAGCCGCTCCCCTTACGATCCGTTACTTGATCAAACTGTTGCTTTATCATACTGTTCCTCCGTTAATATATGAACTTGTTCAAAGTCAAGCCGCTGATCATCTAATATCAGCTCCTTGATTTCATGCGCTTGAATATTTCCCTTTATGGGATTTTTCACACTGTCGATTGTTCCCTCTATCTGCGCATTTAAATCGGAATATTCAAACGCTAAAGTCGTATCGATCAAACGGCAGTTGATCAATGTGACATGATCCATGTAGCACATTCCCTGTAAACTTTGAATCGTACAGTTTTCAAATGTGATATGCTTACTGTTCCAACCTAAATATTCACCATAGATTTCTGAATCAATTACGGTTACATTTTCACAATTCCAAAAGGCATCCTTTGATAAGAGTCGCGCATTTTTAATCGTGATATTGCGTGCGCCGTCAAATGCATAATTGCCGTTTAACGTAAAATCCTCAGCGACTATATCCTGTGCATTCATCGCAAAATAATCACCGTTTGCCGCAACGTGTTTTAATGTGATGCCTTTGCAGTTCCAAAATGTTTCCTGCGCATGAAGCAGCTCACAGTGTTTTAACGTAATCGCTTCACTGCGGCGAAAGGTCTTAGGTGCCTGTATCGTTGAATGCTTGATCGTAATATTCTTTGTATACCAAATACCGGAGCGTGCTTCTTCAAATAACGTGCAATGTTTCATATGAATATCTTTGCTGTACCACAACGGATACTTCCATTGAAATAAGCAGTTGGTTAAGTGGATATTACAACTTTCCTTTAACGGTGACTCACCGTTATGAAAACGACAATAAGCAAGCCGCATATCCTGCGCCTGAAACAATGAGCGCTCTCCTTGATAGCTTTGTTGAAGTGCCTCTATCAAATCAATTCCTCCTCAATTATTTTCATCATGAATCTGATTCATTCTAACACTTTGAGTATACTCTAAGTCAAGCTTTTTGACAAAGATATTGCTTACATTTACTGATTTTCATAAAAACAAAAAGATCAGCCACAGCCAATCTCTTAATTCCTTATGATTCATCTTCCTGAAACAGATCCGTATCTAACGTATTGTTTGTTTCCGGCAGCTCCGGCAGCTCCTTCAAGCTTTCCAACTGAAACGAATCCATAAATTCAGGTGTTACCTCATATAAAAACGGTCGTCCTGCCGCATCACTGCGACCGCATTCCTTGATAAGATTGCGCGCCAACAGCTTACGCACCATCATATCGCAACCGACACCGCGAATTTCTTCAATCTCATTTCGCGTAATCGGCTGTTTATATGCAATAATGGCTAAGGTTTCTAAAGCAGCCTGTGATAAAGTAGCCATTTTCACGGAAGCGAACAATTTTTCCGCATAGACATGTACCTTTTCTTTTGAAACAAATTTATATAAACCGCCGAAATGTACAATTTCGATTCCTCTTGTATCTGTTTCGATATATTCCTTCATCAATTCATCAAGCCATGTTTCAATTTCTTCCACACTGTATTCTAAAACCTCTGCCAACTGTGTACTGCTTAAGCCTTCATCTCCGACTAAAAACAACAGTCCCTCTAACGTCGCTTTGATTTCTTCAGGCATATGCCACCTCTCCTTTAACGATCCAAATCATCTCTTCTTCATCAATCAGATATGTGATCATCTTAAAGCGAATCATATCAAGAATTGCCAAAAAAGAAACGATCACCATATGTAAATCCGTACAGTCGCTGCAAAGTGTTCGAAAATCCATCTTGCCCGTCCAGTTCTGCAGACGCTTCACAATCTGTGCTTTACGCTCATCAACACTCATTTCCTTTACCGTAACCTTAGTTTCATACGGCTGTGCCAATACAAGTCTGCGCAGTACCTTATGCATCGCCTTAACAAGATCATATGGATTTCCTTTGAAATCTTCCTCGATTTTCACATTCATCCATTGACTGCTTTCTGTACTCATCGGCTTACTCATCAGCTTTTGTCGTTCTTCATACTGTTGTTGAAACAGCGATGATACCTCTTTAAAGCGCTGATATTCCAATAATCGCTTCACCAGCTTATCACGCTGATCTTCTTCATATTCTTCTTCAATCACTACCTTTTCACGCGGCAGTAATTTCTTACTCTTATATTCAATCAAACCGGCAAGCTCAGCTAAATATTCACTGGCAACCTCTAAATGCATGGCTTCCATCGTATTCAGATATGCCAAATACTGATCGGTCAGTGTATCCATATTCAAATCAAAAAGATCTAATTTATTTTCTTTAATCAGATGCAACATTAAGTCTAACGGACCTTCAAACTGATCAATCGTGATTTCAAATGCCATAGTTTCACCTCATTGCCTGCTTGTGCTATTATATCAAATATCGACACACTGCGCAATCTTTTCTGCCGGTTTCGCTGCCGCATGTCTTTAACGATTCTTTCATATCCATTGTCATTTTACATAAAAAAACAGATTCCGAAAGAATCTGTCATCTAGTAGTTTCGATCATCTTTTTTTAAACGAATCGGCGCTCCGAATAAAATCTTTTTGCACTCTCGATAAGAAAACGGGATCAACGGATAAAGATACGGGAATTTAATCGATTTCGTCGAAAGCAGTACGATCACATGAAATAATACACCGATACAAAAGCCTGCCTGTCCGAAAAACAGCGCCATTAAACCGATCAAAATACGAAATGCTTTATTGGCAAGTGATAATTCATAATTAGGGGTAAGAAAATTACCGATATTGCACAAGGCGATCATCAATAAAATCTCATTGGTATAAACACCGAAATTAACTGCCGTATCCCCTAATACAAAGATGACGATAAAACTCATAATGCCGGACAATATCGTCGGAGTATGAATTAAGCTTTGACGAATCCATTCCACGACAATATCCGCAAAGATCACTTGAAAACCGAATTCCAGTACCTTAACTTGATCCTCCAACGGAAAGTTTAACATGGTCGGATTCTTATCAATGATCACCGTGATCCACAGCGGCAATAAATAGATGGAAAACAAGATTCCGACTAAACGGATGATACGGGTAAAGGTCGCAATCAGCGTTGTCTGTGTATATTCCTCAATCTGTTTTGTCTGTTCAAAAAAGGTCGTAGGAATAATAAGCGCACAAGGTGAATTATCAACTAATACGATTAAATAGCCTTGTAAAAGATGAATTGCACATATATCGGGACGTTCACTGTAGCGTACATGCGGATATGGATTCCATGTTTTGCCGTAAAGCTGTTCACTCAAATTGCGTTCCGACAATATTTCTGTTTCATCTAATGTTTTCAAGCGATGCTCAAAATCCGCTAAAATATCAGGATCAACCAAATGTTCTATATAGACATAAGCAATGTCGGTTCGGGTCTTGACACCCTCTTTATTGATAATGATGCGAAGCCGCGGATCACGGATTCTGCGGCGGATTAAACCGACATTTAAAATGATATTTTCCACAAATCCGTCATGAGAGCCGCGGATGCTTTTTTCAACACTCGGCTCAGCGGTGGAGCGCGAAGGATAACTGCGGGTCTCTACACAAAAATATGCATCGATCCCCTCTACCAGCACAAGACATTGCCCCGATAACAATGCGGTAATCGCCTGATGCTGATTCGTTTTGGCTTCTACACTGCCGGGATAAAAGGTTAAGGCAACCTCACTTTTTACCGTGATGACAATACTTTCAACAATATCTGCGATCAGCTGACTGTCACTTAATGAGGATAAAAAGACAATCACACAGCGATGATGATTGATCTCTACATTTCGATAAACGACATCAAATGAATCACTGACGGCGCTTTTTAAGCTTGACAGGCGGTCTTGTAAAGACAATGCTTTCATGTGCGGGGTTTAAAGATCACGGCAGCTAAAAAAGCAAATAAAATTGCCGCGGTAATGCCTGCCGCCGTCAAATCAAACATTCCCAGCAGTATTCCCATCACTCCCTGTTCTTGAGCCGCTGTTAAAGCTCCGTGAATCAATGAATGACCGAAGCTTGTAATCGGTAAGCTGGCTCCTGCACCCGCAAATTCAATCAGGCGATCATACAGGGAAAATGTATCTAATGCCGCACCGAAAACCACAAAAATTGAAGTGATGTGACCGGGAGTCAGCTTTGTATAATCATAAAGCAGCTGACCGGCTAAACAAATGGTGCCGCAGACAAGAAAGGCGTTAAATACCATCATCATTTCCCCTCACTCCTTTCATAGACGATCGCATGGGCAATACAAGGGATACTTTCTTTTTGCTGAATGGCAACCGGGGATAATAAAGCGCCTGTCGCAATTACCATAACTCGCTGATATGTCCCCCGCTCCAGCTCCTGCAACAGCTTCGCCATAGAAACACACATACTGCAGGCACAGCCGCTGCCGCCGCAAAATACATCCTGCTTGCCGGTATCATAAATCATCAAACCGCAGTCATGAAGTCGATGCTCTACCGGATGCTCATCTTGATAAAGCAAGTCCATCAGGAAAGAAAAACCAAGCTGTGAAAGATCACCGGTCGCAATTAAATCATAATCGGTGAAGTCAGTATTGGTATTTTGAAAATGACGATTTAATGTATCATAGGCTGCCGGAGCCATTGCCACACCCATATCATTCGCATCACTGTAATTCCAGTCACAAATTTTACCGGGGGTAAAGGCACTGACTTTAATAAGTGAAGGCTTACTGCTTAAAAGGACAGCGCCGGCACCGGTGACTGTTGATGTCGTTGTCGCTTTTTTCTGTACGCCGTATTCATTCGGATAGCGAAATTGCCGCTCTGCCGTTGCGACATGAGAACTCGTAAAGGCAAGTGCTTGTTTGGCATATCCTTGTTCGATCCACATCGCTGCCTGACCGATAATCAAAGAGCTTGTTGCACATGCCGCATACATCCCGATAAACGGCACATTGGTATCACGAGCAAAGTAATGTGATGAGGTTAATTGATTGATCAAATCGCCGCCGAAAATAATATCCAGATCCGAAGGCTTTTGGTTTGCTTTGCGCAAAGCAATATCACAGGCATCATATACCATTGCACGCTCTGCCTTTTCAAAGCTTTTTTCATTACAGTAATTATCCTCATAAGTCTTATCAAAATATTTCCGCAGCGGTCCCTGTGCTTCCAAAGCTCCCGCAACAGCACTTCGCGAAGCAACATAGACTTGATGAAATTGAATTGTCGTCATAAGCTAACCTCCAAATAACAAATAGCGCAGCGCACCGAAAAAGAATGCCGAAGCGATACCGTAGGTCAATACACTGCCGGCAAGCTTAAACATATTAGAACCGATGCCGTAAATGGGACCCTCGCTTTTTCCTTCCATTGCGGCTGATGTCAATGAATTCGCAAAACCGGAAATCGGAATAAACAATCCGGCACCGCAATACTGCGCCGCTTTATCATAGATACCAAAGCCGGTTGTGACAGCAGTAATCAGAATAATTGTCACTATGACCATAGGCAATGCCGTTTTTTGATCAATATCAAAGCTTTGCATATACACGTAACATAATCCCTGTCCGATCGCTCCGATCACACCGCCGCTGATAAAAGCAATCAATGCATTCTTCCCTTTATGTGTTTTTGGCACATGCGCTTTCGCAGTGTCTTGTAAACGCTTTTGATCCATAAGGGTAACCTCCTCATATTCACTAGTATGGACACTCCTTTTTGATCTATGTATATGAAAAAGCAATTTAAAACAAGGATAGTGATGATAAGCACTTATGAATTATATAAACAATAAACTGAAACGATATAAAAAATGCCGATGTTCCTACACCGACATACTATTTAAAATGTTATTTAGCTTTAAACGATTCCTGCCAATCGCATCAATTCCTTTGCGTTGGTAGAGGTACAGCGCCCTTCTCTCAATAAATAATCAAAGTGGATTTCATCATTTTGATAATATTCACTGAAATGATAATTCATCGCTTGGATCATCGGATCGTTTTGAAGATCACATAGTTCAAAATCATGCGTAGAAACTAAGGTGATCACATGCGGTAAATGCAGCTTGGCAATGGCAGTTTCAGCGCATAACAGACGATCGGCGCTGTTTGTTCCCTTAAATATTTCATCAATCAGTACAATCATCAATTCTTTGGTTTTCGCAGCTTCCATCATTTGCCTGATTCTGAGAAGCTCTGCATAAAATGTAGAGATACCGCTTTTCACATCATCCTTTACGCGCATTGAGGTAAAGACACGCATCGGTGTAAAGCGCATTTGTTTCGCACAGACAGGCGCACCGGCTTTTGCCATCATTGCGGCAATTCCCAAAGTACGCAGAAATGTTGTTTTCCCGCTCATATTAGATCCGGTAATAATCACACTGCCGCTTTTTAAATCAATGGAGTTGGCAACTGCCTTTTGTTGTGCGATTAACGGATGGTAGCCTTCCTTGATTTCATAAAGCGGTTCCTCACTGTCAATGATTTCCGGAAAACACCAAGCCTGTTTCACTTGAGCAATCACACTCAAAGACACCAGCGCTTCCAAGTCGCCTGCCGCCTCCAGCCATGAGCGCATCGCAACTCCATAGGCAGAGCGCCACTTTTCTAACAGGCGCACACAGATGACATCAAACTGTAATAATGCCGATAGAATAAAATAAGAAATCACATTGTTTCGCAATAAAATAATATCTAAGATTTGATTAAATCGCTTCATCGACTGTTTTGCGTCCTGCATGGTCTTTTGCAGCTCACATAATAACGGACTTTCCAGCTGTACATCACTGACACATTGAAATAAGAAATCATAATCTTTCAGCATTCGTGCCGTATCCTTAGATAAAGAAAGCTCATTGTGACTGCTTCCGTTGATGATAATACTAATGATCAGATTAACTAACAATAAAACCGCACCATAGCCATAAGGAATCAATCCGCAGAATGCCAAAATCAATGACGATACACAAAGCAATGCACAAAGCATGGAAAAGTATACAAACCATTTCGGAAACAAGTTGTTTTGTTTTTCACTGTAAGCAATCAATGCTTCAAGATCCTGCGTTTTGATATGACGGGCATCTTGTTCAAACAAGACACTGCCGCTTTCATATGCCAAAAGCAGATCTTCATGTTGCAGCAATTCCCGTATCGCATCTTGTCGGCGAAGAATGCTTTTACGATCGGCAGTTTCGCCCTTAATCAATGACATCAATCGTGCTTTTCCAAACGGTGTAGCACAAAAGCTGATATACGCATATAAGGAATCTGCACCGAGCAAATCCAAGTCATAGGCAACACAGTCATCTTCCGGACAGTGCAGTGACTTCACTTCGGTATGCCACTGATCGCTGAAACGACTTAACAACCGCTTTTTTACAATGATTTTTGCTTCTGCCTGACGTAGCTGTTTTTTTATATCATTATGCTTGATGACCAAGAATGAAAAAAGCACTAAAAATAAAGCAGCCAATCCAAACGCAAAGGAACGCTTACTTTGATCCGCATAGATTGCAAGCACAAGAGCAGCAACCACGCAGCAAACCCGCAGCCATGAGTAAAAATGCGAGATTGTTATTAACGGCTTGCATTCAGTCTCATATCGTTTGATTTCTTCCTCAATCTGATGTTGTTTGTTCATTTGCTTACTCCTATTGATTTTATGTATTTCCCATTTATATGATTGTATACTTAAAATTTCCTCATCTTTATGTTTATTCAGACATGATGCTTTTCAGCGTCTGTTTTTTAATCTGTGCCGCATAATAAGCAATCATGAACTCATAAGCAGCGATAAAAGTGATCGTTGTGATAAAAAACACTGGCAGAACAAAAGAATGGGATATTTTCCATATTCGCAAATACGACACTGACCATAAATTTTAACAATGCATATTGATACAGTGTTCCTATCGCAAAACCGATGATCGTAAATATTCGATAGCCGCCTAAAATCGCCTTGGTACAGGAAGCATCGGAATAGCCGAATGAGCGCATCATCGCTATAGTTTTCATATTTCCTTTTACAACCGTGGAAAGTGACAACAAAAGCGTCACAAAAGCCAAGATCAGTCCGATATTTAAAATCATCATACCCATTTCCTCACTTGCCAAATCCATCATCGAAATTGACATTTGAACCATGGACGCAAAACAAAAAGCGGAAAAGGCGACAAAGAACACAAGTGTTTTTTTCGTTCTTAACGTACTTTTTCTTAAATCATGTAAAAAGGAACAAGCGCTGTTTTCCTTGCGACTTCGATAAGACTTGCCGGTTCTGCGATTCTTCAACAAATCAAGAACCGGATGCTTTAATTTCAAAGTTGCATAAGCAATTGCAATCAGTGCAAATAACAATGTCGGCACCAAAATCAGATAAAGCGCTGACAGCGGATAAAAATTCACAGACAGCTTCGGCAACAGCTGCTCGACATTTTGGATTTCATAAAATGTCGGCATATAAAAATAAGCAGCCGCATAACCCAATCCGCAGCCTGCACATACACTGCAAGCAAAAATCCAAAAATGTTTGGCAATTTGAATATTGCGATAACCAAGCGCTTTTAAAATCCCCAGTTCTTTGCCATGCGTATCAATATAGCTCTTGATATAAAATACCAACATAATCAATGAAGTAATCACTAAGCATCCGCCGGTCACTCCGATTGTGACCTTGCCGGAAGCGATTTGCGCCTCAAACATCATTCTGCCGGCTTCATTTACGATCTGATCCTCGACTGATGCAAGATCCCATTGATAATTCATAAACAGCGAACAGACAAATACGGCACAACAAGCAATCACGGAAACAGTCGTAAGCTTTTTCATATCCTTAAGGGCAATCATCATATTACCACCCGATTTCATAGGCACTCTTAGGATGTGCGTTCTCAATCATTTCCGTGATTCTGCCGCTGTTCATTCTGATGACGGTATCCGCTGTTTCAGCGATATTTTGATTATGCGTAACCATCAGAATCGTAAAATGACGCTCTTGATGAAGACGCATAATATAATCAAGATCAAGAATCTGTCTTCCGCACTGCTCATCTAAAGCACCTGTCGGCTCATCTAAGAAAAGCACATGCGGATTTTTGGCTAAAGCACGGGCAATACTGACCTGCTGCTGTTCCCCGCCGGACAATTCACTCGGATATTGTTTTAACTTATCCTTTAAACCGACTGCTTCAATAATTTCATGATACTGCTTGTTTTGTACAAGGTCGGCACCCATTCGCACATTTTTTTCCACGTTCATATTCTCTAACAAATAATATTGTTGAAAAATAAAGCCGATATGTTCCTTGCGAAATGCAGTTAAAGCACTGTCATTCATCTTTGTAATATCAGTGGAATCATACAGCACCGAACCGCTGTCACATCGCTCTAATCCGAAAAGCACATTCAATAAGGTTGATTTTCCCGAGCCTGATGCACCGAGAATTACGGTATATGACCCTTTCGAAATTGTTAGTGAAACATCTTTCAATACCTCTGTTTTATGTCGGCTGCCATACGCCTTGTGTATATTTACGGCTTGTATTTTCATTTTCTGTTCCCTGCTTCCCTTTTATCACACAAATCTATCTTATTAATAAGCTTGTATATATCATCACTTTCTTCAAAAGCATCTTTTTAATATTCATATTATATCGGTAACGCTTTTTGAAGTCAATCATATCCGTATTTACAAAAAAAGCATTGATTGCGAATAATAAATGTGTTCATTGCTTATATACAGAAAAAAGCAACACATTTGTGCTGCTTTATTAAAGTTCTAAATTCATTTCCTCAAAGCCGACGGTTTTTTCCGTCTGTGCGGGAATCTCAATCTGTTCAATCGTTTGAATGCCTTGTTCAATATAGAAATCCTGAAGCGTGCCGAGCGGCTGTGAGAACGTCGCTTCTCTGCTCATTAACGAGATGTCCTTCATATTGAGTGGATAGTTTTCCTGTGCTTTCACACTGAATTCCTGTTGAATATCAAACAGTTTGATTACTGCGATCTGATAAGGTTTTGATTTTACCTTTTTACAGATCATATTTCCCTTCACCGGTCTTCCCGTTAAGTCAATATCGCTCATCTTTAAGCGCTTCATGGCTCCCGTATCACTGATTACAAGCAGCTGTGCTGTATCATTGTGATAAATACATGCACTGCACACTTGATCCTCGACGAGATTCATTGCCTTTACACCCTTAGATTTCGGAGCCGTTGCCGGAATTAATGAAATCGGATAGCGGCTCATATAGCCGTTTTTGCTGCACAACAGCACTTCATCGCCTTCATATGCCAGCATTGATGCAATCGCTTCATCATTATCCGTCAGTTTCATATTTGCCATCGTTTTATTATTTCGCGATACCTCATATTCCGAAATCGCCGTTTTCTTGATCATACCGTTTTTAGTAACGGTCACAATATAGGCATATGTTTGAAAATGTTTCAGCACAAATGCATCAGTAATTTTTTCCTCACCGCTGATTTTGATCGCATTATTAATATGAGATCCTATATCTTTCCATTTCGCTTCCTCAGCTTCATAAACATTCAAATAGCCGTAAGTTCCTCTGCTTGTAAAAAACAAAATATGATCCAAGGTATTTACTTCAGTGCATCCGATCAAACGATCGCCTTCCTTAATCCCTGTCGATGCATCATTTGCGGCATTATAGGAACGAAGCGAAACTCGTTTCGCATAACCGTCTTTTGATAAAGTAAACATCACCTGCTCGCTGGCAATCATCGAAACCTTATCAATTACGATTTCTTCAATTTCCGCTTCAATCTTTGTTAAACGCTGGGTCGGAAATTCCTTTTTAACTTCTTTACATTCTTTAATTATTAATCGCTTTAACAGCTTTTCATTTGCCAAGATTTCCTGAAGCTCCGCAATTTCACGCTCCAATGTATCATGTTCCTCTTTTAATAAGGTGACATCGGTATTTGATAAGCGATATAAGCGCATCGTCACAATCGCTTCTGACTGTGCTTCACTGAATGAAAAGCGCTCGATCAAACGATTTTTGGAATCAGCCTTGTCTTTGGAACTGCGAATGAGCGCAATAACTTCATCCAAAACCGAAATAGCTTGAATTAAGCCGTCTAAAATATGGCAGCGCTGTTGTTTCTTCTTTAAATCAAATTGACAGCGGCGCACGACAACTTCTTCGCGATGGGCAATGAAAGCATCGAGCATTTGTGCCAATCCCATCTGCATCGGGCGCTTATTCACAATCGCAATTACATTGTAGTTATAAGAAACCTGTAAATCGGTATTTTTAAACAGATAATTCAAAATCAGCTTCGCATCGGCATCTTTTTTAATATCGACCACGACCCGTAAACCATTGCGGTCAGATTCATCACGAACATCCATAATGCCGTCAATTTTCTTATTTAAGCGTACATCATCGATTTTCTTCACCATATTGCTTTTAATTACTTCATATGGGATTTCGGTAATGATGATCTGTTGGCATGTTTTTGCCTGAACAATCTCTGTTTTAGAGCGAACCATAATTTTACCGCGGCCGGTAGTGAAGGCATCAATAATTCCCTGTTTGCCTTGAACGATACCGCCGGTAGGAAAATCCGGTCCCTGTACATATTCCATCAACTCTTCAACCGTAGAATCAGGAAATTGAATTCGATAGATCACCGCATCAATGACTTCACCCAAATTATGCGGCGGAATATTGGTCGCATAACCAGCTGCGATTCCGGTAATCCCGTTTACTAATAAATTCGGATAGCGAGCGGGCAATACCGTCGGTTCATAGTCGGTATCATCAAAGTTCAAGCTCCATGAGACCGTATCCTTATCAATATCCATTAACAGATATTCAGCGATTTTTGATAATCGTGCCTCGGTATAACGCATCGCAGCGGCGGGGTCATCATCGATCGAACCGTTGTTTCCCTGCATATCGATCTGCGGGCTGCGAATCTTCCAATCCTGCGACATACGTACCATCGCATCATACACAGAAGTATCTCCGTGCGGATGATAGTTACCGATTACCAAACCGACCGTTTTTGCCGATTTGCGATATCCCTTGTCATAACGATTACCGTCTGTATACATCGCATACAGGATACGTCGCTGTACCGGTTTCAAACCGTCACGTGCATCGGGCAGCGCACGATCTTGAATAATATATTTAGAATAGGAACCGAAGCGATCCCCCATGATTTCTTCCAACGGAGTTTCAATAATCTGCTTATGTTGGATATTGGTTTCAACATTTTTCATTATTTTACCTCCGTTTGATAATCTTCTTCTAATGTAAAGGAAACGTTTTCCTCGATCCAGTCGCGTCGAAGTTCAGCCTTATCACCCATTAACACAGACACGCGCTTTTCCGCCACAACCGCATCCTCGATTGTCACTTGGATTAAGGTGCGTGTTTCCGGACACATCGTCGTATCCCACAGCTGATCGGCGTTCATTTCACCGAGACCCTTATAACGCTGCAAGGTGTAGCCCTTCGGGAATGTTTTACGATACTGTTCCAATTCTTCATCATTCCAAGCATATTGAATTTCCTTGCCTTTTTGCAGCTTATACAGCGGCGGCAATGCGATATAGACCATCCCCTGTTCAATCAATTCGCGCATATAGCGATAAAAGAATGTCAAAAGCAATGTTTGAATATGCGCACCGTCCGTATCGGCATCGGTCATGATGATCACTTTGTGATAGTTCGCATCCTCGGCATGAAAGTTCGGTCCGACACCTGCACCTAATGCATGAATGATTGTATTTAATTCTTCGTTTTTTTCAATGCTGGCAACAGAAGCGCGTTCCGTATTCAATACTTTACCGCGAAGCGGCAAGATCGCCTGATACTTGGAATCACGTCCCTGCTTGGCACTGCCGCCCGCAGAATCACCCTCGACTAAGTATAATTCCTTTTTACGCGCATCTTTAGACTGTGCCGAAGCTAATTTTCCGGATAAGATCTTTTCACTCTTACCTTTATTTTTACCCTTACGAGCATCATCACGCGCCTTACGGGCAGCCTCACGAGCCTGTGAAGCACGTGCCATCTTTTTAATCAGAGTAGTTGAAAGCTCCTTGTTTTCCTCTAAGAAATAGCTCAGCTTTTCACATACGAGCGCATCAACCGCTGCTTTGGCTTCCGTAGTTCCCAGCTTCCCTTTTGTCTGCCCTTCAAACTGTAAGAGATCTTCGGGAATGCCCAACGATAAAATCACCGTTAAGCCTTCACGAATATCGCTGCCTTCAAAGTTTTTATCCTTTTCCTTTAACAGATTATTTTTGCGTGCATATTCATTAAATATTTTAGTAAAGGCACTGCGGCATCCGGTTTCATGTGTACCGCCGTCTTTCGTTCGTACCATATTGACAAAGGAAAACATATTCTCCTGATATTCATCGGTATACTGAAATGCACAGTCAATCTTGATGCCGTTGACTTCACCGCTGAACGAAACCGGTTTGTGAAACACTTGTTTATCCTCATGAAGATATGTGATAAATGCCTCTAAGCCGTTTTCATAATAATACGTTTCCTCACGCTCATGATCCTTGCGCAGATCTTTGACAACCATGCGCAGACCTTTCATTAAAAAGGCTTCTTCCTGCGCTCGCTGAGCAATCTGCGAAAAAGAGAATTTCGTCGTTGTAAAAATGCGTTCATCCGGCATAAAATGAACCTTACTGCCAGTTTTATTCGATTTGCCGATCTCCTTCAGCTTGCCGATTTTACGACCGCCGTCCTCAAAACGCATTTGATACATCTTGCCGTTGCGGCATACCGTAACCTCAACCCAGCGAGATAAGGCATTCACAACACTGGCACCGACACCGTGCAGACCGCCTGAGGTTTTATATCCGCCCTCTGATGAGAATTTACCGCCGGCATGAAGTACCGTAAAAATAACCTCTAAGGTCGATACTCCGCTCGCATGCTTATCCACCGGCATACCGCGTCCCTCATCTTCGATCGACATAGAGCCGTCCTTTTCTATCGTTATCTTAATCGTATCACCATAGCCGTTTAAAGCCTCATCAATGGAATTATCTACAATTTCCCATACAAGATGATGCAGCCCTCTTGCATCGGTAGAGCCTATATACATACCGGGGCGCTTTCTTACCGCATCTAAGCCATCCAGTATTTGAATGCTCTCGGCATCATATGATTTTGCGCTCATAGCTTCACCTTCCTATATATCATGTAAAAAGTGGGCTTATCGCACCACTTAACCTATGTTATATTACCAAATTTCTACGCTTTTCGCAAGAACCCTTTTCATATAAAAATCGTATTTTGCCTTTTATTCATTGAAAAAGCATGATAAAATAAAGCACAGAGGTGAAAAATATGGATTGGATGATCGTGTTATATATAGGAATCGGTTACTTGTTGGGATCTATTCCCTTTGCCCTTGTAATCGGTAAATTGTTTTATCACACCGATGTCAGAGAGTTTGGCTCCGGCAATTTAGGCGGAACCAACGCCGGACGTGTATTAGGAAAAAAAGCCGGCATTGCGACAATTCTCTTAGATATTGTGAAAGTGATTTTGGCGGTTGCGATCGTTTCGGTCGGCTTTGACAATCAGGAAATGAGTATTTGGGCAGGTGTTGCGGCTGCCTTCGGCCACTGTTATCCGATCTTTGCGCACTTTAAAGGCGGTAAAGCTGCGGCTACCTTAGTCGGCTTTCTCTTATCGACAGCGATTTTCACATTTCACAGCGTTTGGTTTATCATCGTACCGCTGATTGCCTTCTTTTTACTGCTGTACCTGTTTAAAATGGTATCGCTTGCCAGTATGGGAATGGCGCTTGTATCCAGTATTTACATCACCTGTATGCAGGATGAACTCATTATCACAGCCGCAAGCTGGCTGCTTACCGTATTAGTGATCTATCGTCATCGTGCCAATATTATAAAGATTAAAAATCATGAAGAAAGTAAGATCACATGGATGTAATTACCAATCGTTCATCATTGAGAGAAGCTGAATTTTGAAAGCTTCTTTTTTTATTTCTGCTTAAGCTTTATAAAGTATACGTATCGGCAGTTTTCGGCAATATCTGCATTTACTTGAATAGAACTCAATTTTTTTAATAAAATTACTAAAATGTTAGTTAAGAATCATTGATTTCTTGTTATAATATAACTGTTACGAATCATAGAAAACGGAAGTGATGGGATGAGTAAAGAAATAAAACGATATAATCCTGAAATACATTACGGCTTAGATGAACAACAAGTAGCACAGCGAATGAGTGAACAGCTACATAATGAACAAGTAAAGCGTATCACAAAATCATATCAGGAAATATTCAGAGATAATATTTGTACACTGTTTAACCTGATCAATGCGATCTTGGCCGGACTCATTATCTATGTCGGATCCTATCGCAATTTGATGTTCCTCGGCGTCGCAGTAAGCAATCTTGCCATCGGTATTTTTCAAGAAATTCGCTCTAAGCGAGTGCTGGATAAGCTTTCCTTAATCAATGAATCTAAAATTTCCGTCATGCGCTCGGGAGGATTGTGCGAAATACATATGGAAGAGCTTGTCTTAGATGATATTATGGTATTAAAAAGCGGTGCGCAAATATGCAGCGACGCAATCATCAAGGAAGGCAGACTGGAATTGAATGAAAGTAATGTGAACGGTGAATCCGATGTTATTGTAAAAAAGCAAGGCGATTTCATCTATTCCGGCAGCTATATTTTGTCAGGCAGTGCTTATGCACAGGTGGAACATGTCGGAGGTGAGAATTATGCCTCAAGAATTATGAAGGAAGCAAAGGTGCTGAAAAAGCATAAAAGTGAACTGCGTGATTCACTGAATTTTATTATCAAATATATCGGTATTGCCATTATTCCGATCGGAATTCTCTTGTTTTTAAAGCAATATTATTTGTTGGACTATTCATTTGCGGAATCGGTTGTCCCTACCGTATCGGCACTTATCGGAATGATTCCGGAAGGACTTGTGCTGCTTACCAGTGTGGCATTGGCTGTAGGATCGATTAATTTGGCAAAGCATCATACCTTAGTGCAGGAATTGTACTGCATTGAGACCTTGGCACGAGTCGATACACTTTGTTTAGACAAGACCGGAACAATTACCAAAGGCAGTATGCAGGTAGAAAGTATTATCGATTATACAAATACAAGCTGTAAGGAGCTTTTAAGCTATATGATGGGAACTCTTACGGACGATAATTCGACGGCACAAGCAATACGCAGTTATCTTGAAGAATGTAAACAAGCAGACAATGCGCTCACTATCCCCTTTTCCAGTGAGCGAAAATACAGTGCTGTTTCCATGTTTTCACATACCTACAGCATGGGTGCTTATGAATATTTAAAGGTAAAAAAAGATGAGATGATCGAAGCCCAGATTGAACGCTATGCCAAAGAAGGCTATCGGGTCATTACGATTGCCGAAAACGATGCGATGATTATTGACGGAAAGTTGCCGGAAAACAATCATGTGATCGGATTATTGTTGTTAAGTGATCCGATTCGTGAGGAAGCGCCTAAAACACTTGCCTATTTTGCATCACAAGGTGTAGATATTAAAATCATCAGCGGTGATAATCCGGTAACTGTTCATGAAATCGCCCGTAAGGCAGGCTTAAATAATGCACATGCATATATTGATGCCTCAACATTAAAAGATGAAGAGATCCCGGAAGCCGTTAAGCGCTGCAGCGTATTCGGACGTGTAACGCCGAATCAGAAAAAATTGATCATTCAAGCGCTAAAAGATGAAAAGCATACAACCGCCATGATCGGAGATGGCGTGAATGATGTTATGGCATTAAAGGAAGCCGACTGCTCAATCGCAGTTGCACAAGGTAGTGAGGCAGCTAAAAATATTGCGAACCTTGTACTGTTGGATAATAATTTTAAGCATATGCCGTTAATTGTAAATGAAGGAAGACGAGTCATTAACAATATTCAACGTGCCGCATCCTTGTTTTTAGTAAAAACAATCTTTTCACTGATTCTCGCAATTCTCACCTTGTTTTTAAACAGCCGCTATCCGTTCGTACCGATTCAACTGACCTTGATTTCCTCATTGACCGTCGGTATTCCCTCTTTATTTTTGGCACTGGAGCCAAATCATAATCGCATCAAAGGCAATTTCGTCCTCAATGTGCTTTCACAGGCGGCACCCGGTGCGATTATGGTTGTATGTGCAACATTGTTGGTTTCATTATTTACCACCGTTTTTCATTACGGTGATGAAGTCAGAACAACAATGTGTGTGATTTTAACCGCAGCCTGTTCATTGACCGTATTACAGCGTATTTCCATGCCGTTTACCAAACAGCGCCGTATTGTCTTTCTGATGATGACTCTTTTATTCATTTTAGCGATTGTATTTTTACCGGATTTATTTATGATCGTTCATCTTGATCTATTCTCTTTTGCATGTACGATGGCAGGTGTATTCATTATACCGATTGTAATCAATTTGGTGTTTTTCCGTTTACAGCGACTTGAAAAGATTAAAAATCGCATTACCAATGCGACAGAAAAATAAGCAAACTAAAAAAACTCAAAATGAGTTTTTTTTGTACTTTATTCATCAATAACCAAAAAATTCTTCCGGTCGCTCACGACAAGGTGTATATCCGCGATTGGAACAAGCCGATGCGATTGTCCATCCGCTTCCCCATCCGAAATCAGCGTTTTGTGCAAATCGCGACTGTGCTTCAGTAATGCTCATAGAACCGAGGTTTACAAGCTCAATATGAAGATGCGGTCCGGTCACATTACCGCTGGCACCGGAATAAGCAATCGTTTGCCCCTGTTCCACTATATCGCCGGGTGATACCGGTATTCCCTTCGCAAGATGAAAAAATGAAATTGCATACGTTGTACCGTTCACCTGTGTCAACAGTTCAATCGTATTGGCACCGCCGCGCGGCCAGCCTAAGCTCGGTCCGTATTGATCGCTCGCATAAGGATCATTCGCATATAAAACAATGGAGCGTGCAGGCGCTACAATCGGCGCACCGATCGGTCCTGAATAATCAGCGCCGATATGCTCATATAAACGCGTATCCCACGGATCACTCGGATAATACCATGTTCCGGCATAGAGCGGATAGGAAATCGGTTTTATAAAAGAAGTATTACCGCTCGGTGTTTCATCAGGTGTTTCTTCGGTATCATCGGGTGTTTCATCAGGCTGTTCATCCTGATCATCATTCGGTTGATCACTCGGTTTGTTTTCCGGTTTATTATTCGGTTTATTTTCATCACCGGACGGCTTGCTCGGCTTTTGGAAAATATCATCTCTTACATTGGTATTAATAGAAGCTAATGCGCCTTGCATATCCGAAGCACTTGCCTGTGCATTCTCCATTTCTCTTTTTACTTCCTGTTCCTTGGCATAAAAAGATTGATAAAGCTTGCTTTGTTCCTTTTTCCCGACTTCTGCCGCCTGTTTCAGTGCTTCGTTGGCTTTCACCTGTTCTTTCATATCATCACTGAGCCGCTGCTGCTCTTCTTTTTGAAGCTGATATTCCGCCCGCACCTGAGCAGCCTCATCCATTTGTACCTGATCGTTTTCCGTAATCAGTTTAATTCCTTCAATCAACTGAACAATATCCATTAAATCGGTCGCTCCCATTAACATATCAATATAACGGTTTGTCCCGATATTCACTTGTTCGGATTCCATTCGCTTTTTGATCTGTTGATCAAGCATAGCGATTTCTTCCTGCTTCTCTGCCATTTTACTGTCAAGCTGAATCATGGAAGCACGCATCGTGCTGATGCTTTGTTCCGCTGCTTCTAATTGCGTATTCAAGTCTTTGATTTGTTCATCAAGCTGATCAATTAATTCACTGATATTGGAAAGATCCGATTCCAGCTGCTCGCTTGTCTTTTTCATATCGGCAATCTGATCATTCAGATTATTGGTTTTTTGATTATAGTGTTCTTTAAATTTTTTGCAATCATTTGCGGCTTCTTCACTATCCTGTGCCGTACTGCATTTTTTCAGCCATTCATCTTCCGATCCTTCATATTCATTCGCATAAATCGGAAATAACGGCATTGTCGCGACGCAACAAATGATTGTAAGCAATATCATCCATGATTTCTTCATTCAGACACCTTCTTATACCTTAACATCGTATCATAAATATGAAGAAAGCGCAATTCATTATTTTAATTGTAATCAAAAAAAACAGCGTATCTTTACATCATACGTCGTTTTCTTGATAACATTCATTTTTATTATAATTAAATTTAAAACAGATCCTCATCCGCTTGATCTTCGCTCTTCGGATAGACATCTAAGATCGTGACATTTTCTACACACTGATCTAATAAATCACTGAAATCAAAACGAGATTCCATTTTCTGCGCTTTTGCGAGCATCGGCTTAGTCACCGGATTTTTCGGAGTAAAGATGGTGCAACAATCCTCAAACGGTAAGATACTTGTCTCATAAGTGTTGATTTTACGCGCTAAATTGATAATTTCAATTTTATCCATGGTCGCAACCGGACGAACTACCGGCATTTTCGTTACTTCATTGATAACGCCCATACTTTCCAAAGTTTGTGAAGCTACCTGACCGATGCTTTCTCCGTTTACAATCGCCAATGCATGACATTGATTGGCAATGCGCTCAGCGATACGATACATCATTCTGCGCATGATCGTAATTGCATAGGATTCATCACAGTTTTGATAAATTGCCAGCTGCAGCTCGGTAAAGGGAACGATATGCACACGCAAATGCCCTTGATAACGCGAAACCAGCCGTGCCAGTTCAATGACCTTTTCCTGCGCTCGTGCCGATGTATAAGGCGGTGAAGCGTAATGGATACATTCCAGCGCAACACCGCGCTTCATGGTCAAATAAGCCGCTACCGGAGAATCGATACCGCCGCTAAGCATAACAACCGCTTTTCCTCCGACACCGACCGGATAACCGCCGGCTCCCTGCATTCTTCCTGTCATTACATAAGTAAATTGTTCATGTATTTCAATCTGAATGCGCAGATCAGGCTGTTTTACATTGACCTTCCATTCCGTATTTCTTAAAATCTCACTCGCAACCGCACGATTCACTTCATCAGAGATCATCGCAAACCGCTTATCGCTGCGTCTTGTTTCAATTTTAAACGTAGTTCCCGCTACGTTTTTCGCCACCTGTAAGCCGGTTTCGATCATCGCTGTAATATCGGATGGAATACGAATTGCAAAGGAAAAGGAACTGATTCCGAAAACGTGTTTGAGAATCTCTGCGACCGCCTGTGCATCCTCTCCGTTCAGTAAAATATACAAGCGATCATGAGTTCGCTCATAGCTCAGCTTTTCAAAATCACGCAGAGCATTTTTCACATTGGTTAATAATCGCTTAATAAAATCCTTTTTGTTTTTGCCTTTGGTAGACAGCTCTCCGTAGCGTACCAGTATATGGTCGTATACAATCGTTTTATTTGGTTCCATAATCATGATTAATCTCCTTTAATGCTTGAATCAGCTGATTCACTTCATCCGCTGTGGTCAAATGCGACAGTGAAATTCGTATCGCATGAGTAGCGGCACGCTCCCCCATTCCCATTGCCGCAATAACATAAGAATGCGCTTTACTGCGAGAAGAACAGGTGCTTTGAGCCGAGACGCAAAAGCCGCGTTCGTCCAATGCATTCAACATTATCTCACTTCCCACATTTAAAAAGGAAGCATTCACAATATGCGGTACACAAAGTTCATCGGAATGAATCTGCACATTCTCCATCGTTTGAAGCTTTGCGCATAAATCATCGCGCAGTAAGCGAACATACGCATAATGCTCATCTTGTTTCTCCAGTGCGAGCCGTAAGGTCTTTGCCAAAACGATATTGGCAGGAGCGTTCGAGGTTCCGCCTCTAATCCCCTGTTCCTGTTGCCCGCCGTTGATCAGCGGCAACAACTTAATATTTCGCTGCTTGTATAAAAAAGCACTGCCTTTTAATCCGTAGATTTTGTGAGCGCTGAATGTCGCCATATCAATACATGACAAAGGAATACTCAGCTTGCCGAGTGCCTGTACACAGTCTACATGAACCATTGCGCGTGAATTTTGATGAATGTATTCACATAGTTCAATTATCGGATTTATCGCTCCCGTTTCATTGTTCACATACATAAGCGAAACAAGTATCGTATCTTTATCCAACAACTGATGAAGCTGTTCTTCATCCACAATTCCTTTTTTTGTCACCGGCAAATAATCAACCTTGAATCCGAATTCCGACTCTAATTGCGCAAACGCCTTTAGCACACTGGAATGCTCAACGCAAGTCGTAATTATATGATTGCCGCGATGACGATTAGCCAACGCAAAACCTTTGATCGCTGTGCTGTTTGCTTCACTTGCACAGGATGTGAACAAAATTTCATCTGCCTTAACAGACAAAAGCTGTGCAATTTGTGCACGGCTTTTTTCCATTAATCGCTGCGCTTCCCGTCCCGGCGCATGCAGCGAATCCGCATTCGCATAAACTTGCTGCAAAAGCTTTGTATACGTAGAAAGCACCTCTTGATTCAACGGTGTTGTAGAAGCATAATCAAAATATATCATGCTTATGCCACCTGATTCATCATTGCTGCATCTTTTTTACTGATTAAATTCTCATAGGCTCCCGGATGCATTTTTTCAATCGCCTGAATACCGATTTTCAAAGCCTTTGTATATTGTCCGTTACGGAAGCATAATTCACAGCGGGTCAATTCGGAATCAATTTCCGGATAGCTGGATCGATAACGATTGCCGAATACAATCGTATTCTCCACCATAATCGCCATACCGACCAAATTATTCACGCTGTTATATAAAGTATAAATATAATCAATCGCATTGCGCAGTTCACTGTTTAAACGCTTCACATCTAACGGTGTATTATTTAAAATACAAGAAATATCCTTGATCATATTTTTAGCTTTATGCAGATCATCCTTGTATTTTTGCGATACGCTCGGTAAACGATGCTTCGACATTTTCACATGAATTTCATTTACAATCAGCTGCAGCTTCACAAGCTGTTTCTTTGCCCGTTCTTCATCACTACATGCAGTCTCCAATTTCACCTTCATCTTCGCTACTTCATCGACAAAGATCGTATTGCTTTGATCTAATTCCTTATAAGATATTAAAACCGTTGTATAAGGAACCGATTTCTCCAAAATGATTTTTTCCAATTTACGCTTCATATCATTTAAAACGCTTAAACGTTCATTAGTTTCTTTTAAACGCTCTGTCCAGTTCTCAAAGCCGAAGCGCTCATAAACACGATTGTATAAAGTCTCAATCGCTTCCACATCCTGATTCACACTCTTAATACTATCAAAGAGAATATCCACATTTCCGGATACTTCATCGAATGCTTTTTCTTCCTTGTCGATCTGCTCTTGAAGCTGATTTAAACGCTTTTCACATTCATTCAAGTCTTCTTCGACATTTTCCACTTGACCGTTACGCAGCTTATTGAGATCCTCTTTCAACATATCGGAAATAATTTCCAAATTCTTTTTGATCTCTAAATGCTCTAAATATACGCCTTTGTTTTTACATTGTGCATAATTATAACCGACCTCATCGATCGCTCGCGGTAATACACCTTTGGCACGTTCATATAAAGCCGGAAGAACCTGCATCAAATCCTCTAAGCGATGAATGGTCGCCAAGATTTCCTCTTGTTGATCGGCTGCCTTATTAAATTCAGAGGCAAACATCCATTCCTCAAACAATGAGAACATCTTTTCAATCGCATTGATTTCCATTTCCAGATGTTCATTGGCTTGATGGAAAGCCGTACGATTATCGGTTATCTTTTTCTTAACGGTACGGAATTCTTCTTTCAGCTTATTAATCTGCTCGCGCTGTTCGTTTTCTTTTTCCAGTACCTCATCCAGTGTTTCATTCACTCTGCCGGCATTTTCTTCACATTGATTCAGTAAATTCACCAAGGTTGACATTTTACGGTTTGCCGTCTTGGTTTTGCGAACATAGACAAGATCATCGATTTCCGCTAACATGACACTGCATTCCTTTAATTTTTCCTGCACCATGTCGAAATCGTTTTTACAGCCCTCAACACGCTGTCCCATCTCCTGATTCACTCGTGATAAAGCAACGGCTTTATTCAATTTAAAAGCCAGCGGAATACTCTTTAAGGCATTGTATTTCAATTCCAATTCATCCAATTCCTTCTTGGCTTTTTTCTGTCGAAGCATCACCATTACGATCGTAAGAATCACTAACAGAACGACACCGATCGCGATATATACCAATACTTCCGTAGTAACAATATTTTTTATATTTGTAATGAATTCATCCATATTTGTACCTCGCTTAAAGTTTCTCTGTAAATCACATTTTTCTATGTGTTATTATATCATATTTTATATACTAATTCATTAAGAAATTTCATATTCTGTACAAGAATCGTACATGTAAATCATTCCAATTTGTTCTTTCGCAATGAAATACAGCGAATTTATTGACTTTCATCCCATCTTCTGATAATATATACTGGCGTGAAAATGATAGCGGCCGGTAAAGTCATGCGGATCACCGTGTTAGTAACATACATTGTATGGGACAATCGAGTAACTTAGCTGAAAAGTGAAGGTGTCGTGAGTATTAACACAACGGATGATGATTTACCCCTGTTGTTGTCTGATCACCGACAAACAATAAGGAGGACATAACATGTCAAGAATTACAGGTCCAACTTGGAAGGTATCTCGTCGTTTGGGATTCTCCATTTTGGAAAACGGAAAAGAATTACAAAGACGTCAGTATGCACCGGGACAGCACGGACCGACAAAACGTGTAAAGCTGACGAACTACGGCTTACAGCTTCGTGAAAAACAGAAAATTCGTTTTATGTACGGAGTAAATGAGCGCCAGTTCTACAACACATTCACAAAAGCAACACGTATGAAAGGTGTAACCGGCGATAACTTCCTGTGCCTGCTGGAAAGCAGATTGGATAACATCGTTTATCGTATGGGAATCGCTCCGACAAGAAGAGCAGCTCGTCAGTTGGTAAACCACGGTCACATTTTATTAAACGGTAAAAAATGTGATATTCCGAGTGCGCAGGTTAAAGTTGGCAGCACAATCGAAATCAAAGAAAAATCAAGAAACTTAAAAGTGATCAATGAATCCTTAGAAGCTTCCTTGAATACACCGGCATTTGTTGATTTCAACAAAGACACTAAAAAAGGTACTTACTTACGTTTACCGGAACGCAGTGAATTAAATCCGGAAGTAAATGAGTTGCTGGTAGTAGAATTCTACAACCGTTAATGAACAAAGACGATATGAGATATACATCATATCGTTTTTTTATGTAAATCCCCTTTCCGTTAAATCCAAGCATACAAAAAAACAGACGATGTACAAGAAAGGGAAGCTGTACAACGCCTGTGATTTGCCGTTTCACCGGCATTTGGGCTGATTATATATCACCATATGCAGAGTTCTAGCTTTTTTAAGTCCTTTATGCCCTTCGATCAAACCCTGCATATGGCTTCATTAGTATGAGAGTTAGAGAATATGAATACAAAATCTATGTACGAGCAAGAAGAAAGGATTTCACTCGAAGGGCATAAATTATACTGACATAAAAGAAACGTGTTCCGCTACTACTTCATAGTTATAGTAGGTCTGTGTTTCCTTCTCAACGCTGTATGTCTGAATGCGACCTTTGACCCCGAGCATATCGCCGACCTTACAAACCTCACCGGCTGTTTCTGCGATTCCTTTCCATAAAGTAACGGAAATTTTATCACTGTCATAAATACCGTTACTGTTTTTAAACGGTCTTACAATATCCAGTAAAATTGTCGCATACTTAATACCGGTCGCAGTTTCACGAAGCTTCGGCAGCTCCGCGATGCGTCCTGTCAGTACCACATTATTGATCACTGCATCCTCCTCCTTTCCGAATTCGCCAAAGTGTACATCATTCTTCGATGTACAGGCATATTATAGTAATTTCTGTTTGATTGCTCAAACTGCCTTATTTGCCATATTCAATCATTTTATGTACAAAAAAAGCGTACAATGTACACTTTTTCTTTGTTTATCACAACTTTACACTGATTGAAAATTTATGCCTCGGGCATTAAACGAATCAGCGCACGATGCTCCTTATTCAATCGCTTACCTGCTTCCGTTATATCCTGTTCGCCGATTTCTTCAACGATCTCAAAAGTTTTAAAATAATCGATTCCCATGAAATAGCTGCGACAGAAACCGGTCGCAATATCATAAAAGTCATTCATGGAACGAACACCCTGCGCATAATAACGTCTTTTCAACTGATTCAGCACCGCATCGCTGATCTTGCCCTGCTTCATATCGTCAACGCAGTGATCACAAAGTGCTATAAATTCATCAGGCTTAGAGGTCTCACTGTAAAACATCAGAATTCCGTAATCCTCACCGAATTCAATATCATAGCCGCAGAAATCATTGATAATCTTTTGATCCAGCCATGATTGATAGTTTGGATTCAGACTGGAAAAGTTTGCGTCCAGCAATAAGCGAATCGTCCACTCCTGTTTTAATCGCTCATAGGAATCTTCAATTCCCTTTAACTTATACGCTACACAAAGCTTAGGCTCACTCACATCCATGGTAAAGCTGAAATCACTGCGTACAACACTCTCAGGCTCCGTTTCCTTCACTGTCTCACACGGCATCCACGGCGCAAATTGCTTTTGTTTCTGATTTTCCTCGATCAACTCCAAAAGCTCCTTAGAATCATGACCGCTGATACAAATCAGGATCATATTCGACGGATGATAATTCATTTCATAGCATTGATACAGCTGTTCCACGGTTGTGGCTGACATATCTTCATCCTCACCGGCGATATCAAAGCGCATCGGATGCTTATGGAACAAGGAAGTATAAGTTTCCATTAACAGTCGCTGATCACTCATTTCCTTATACATATGCAATTCAGATAAAATGATGCCTTTTTCCTTTTCTACCGAAGCCTGATCGATATTCAGCTCCTGTACAAAATCCAACAGTAATTTCAACGGTTCCTTAGGATCATTACAGGTACTTGCGAAATAAGCAGTTTCACGATAGCTGGTAAATGCATTTACATTAGCACCCATCTTAGAAAACAGCCCCATCACATCTTCGTCCCCATCCATCGCAAACATCTTATGTTCCAAAAAATGAGCAATGCCGCTTGGATGTGTAAGCTGATCCTTCCCCTGTATCTGAGTAAGATCCATTGCGCCGAACGGCGTCATCATCATAAACATACTTTTTTCATAATTCGGCTTATGCCATAAAATAACATGAAGTCCGTTATCCAAGACTACTTCATCATATGTTTCGTGATAGCGTTCATTCTTGATATGTTTCATCTTATTGATCCTCCTGACATACGACAAAGCTTAAACAATGACGACATTTTTTAAATACGCGTACCACATCCTCACGCTCCACTGCCTGAATGCGGGCAATACGCTCATCAATGCTCAATTCCTGCTTTAATACTTGATTTTGATATAATTGTGCAATAATAGAAGGCATGGAGTCCTTGCTGGCTTTTAAGGAATTGATGATCATTGTCTTACTGACAGCTAATAAATCATCTTTGAAATTACCGGAAGCGATGCATTCAAATTGTTCATGGATCACATCGATTGTCTGATCAATATGCTCATTCTCTACGCCGGTGATCACTGTCATAGCACCGTCAAAGGTAATCAAACTTGCCAAAATGTTGTAGCACAGACTTCGCTTTTCTCTTACCTCACGGAATAACAATGAGGTTGGATATTGACCGAACATGGCATTCGCTACACGCAAAGCATAATAATCGGGATCACAGACACCTGTATTTGTCTGCCACATCATAAAAATATTACTTTGATTTACGGTACGCAGCTCTTTTTGATAATCACCGTTTTTATTGCTTTGTAATACATAATGAGTGTTCAGCTCGATACTTCGATCAGAAAACGGAAGGTTTGCCTGAATCATTTCAATAATCTGTTTCTCATCAATCGGACCGCAGACAATTATATCAATTCTATCTTCATTTAACAGCTTTTGATGCATTTCCTTTACATCTTCTAATGTGATTTTATCGATTTGCGATAAATCGCCGAGCGCAGAAATCGCCAACGGAGTTCCCTCACCGGCTATTTTTAAACCTTGTGCAATTACATATTGAGCAGAATCATCACGAAGCCGCATCAGCTTAGACTTCAGCATATCCTTAGCTTCATCAAAGGCTGCTTCATTTAATAACGGGTGAAATAAGAGCTCCTGCAAATATGCAAATACATCCTGTAATAGATTTTGTTCCTTTACAAAACGCGGATCAATTACCTTTGTCCGTATTTCCAAAACCTGTGCCTGTCCGTATCCGACGGTCTGTGCATTAACCACTGTTCCGTATAAGCAATCCTGAATATCACTCATTTGCTTTTTAGTCGGGTATTTCTCACAGCGATCA
This sequence comes from uncultured Erysipelotrichaceae bacterium, assembly GCA_947569705.1. Classification (GTDB taxonomy): domain Bacteria; phylum Bacillota_I; class Bacilli_A; order Erysipelotrichales; family Erysipelotrichaceae; genus C-19. The sequence goes on along the minus strand of CANOSP010000001.1, from coordinate 195,247 downwards.
CAGATCATGATTGCGAGTAAACTGCGCAACGTAGCTGTTTCACTGCTTGCCGGTGCCATAAAACGAATACTGATTCCAATATCTTTGAACTTATCATTTTTTTCAAGCTGTAAAGATACATTGTCAAACAATTCCATATTTTTTCGCCTACTTTCCTAAATTAGTATGAAATAACTCCTTTATTATATACGAAAGCCACAGAATAAACCAGTAAAAACACTGTTTTTTTATCGATTAACTCAACAAAAGTGAAAACTTGTGGTTTCAAAATAGAAAAAAAGACACTGTGTGCCTTTTTACATCTCCATATCAGATTCGCTGTCCTCGCTGCTTTTCGCATATACTTCACGAGGCTTACTGCCGCGAGCCGGTCCGATGATGCCTCTTTCTTCCAACACATCAATCAAACGTGCCGCACGAGCATATCCGATACTGAATTTTCGCTGAATCAAAGAAGTACTTGCCTTACGTGTAGAAATCACGAAATCCTTTACTTCCTCATAGAGCGGATCATCATGGCCCGGAGCGCTCGAAGTCGCTTCGATGCCGCCGTCCAACGCTTCCAAGCGCAGGAAAGCATCTTCATACTTCGGCTTCGCCTGACGGCTGACAAAATCGCAAATTGCCGCTACCTCTTCATCAGAAACAAAAGCTCCTTGAACACGCGTCGCTACTTGTTCACCTACCGGTATGTATAACATATCGCCGAGACCCAACAGCTTTTCAGCGCCGACTTGATCCAATATCGTTCGCGAATCAACCGCAGAGGATACCGCAAATGCGATACGTGAAGGAATATTTGCTTTAATAATACCGGTAATTACATCAACACTCGGACGCTGTGTCGCTACAATCAAATGGATCCCGGCAGCACGAGCCAGCTGCGTGATACGCTGAATACTGGACTCTACCTCTTTCGCTGCCACAAGCATTAAATCTGCCAACTCATCAATAATCACTACAATCCAAGGAAGCTTTTTCAGTCCCTCTTCCGGATGGTTTTCAATATAGCCGTTGTATCCGGCAATATTTCTTACTCCTGCCATAGAGAATAATTCATATCGATTATCCATCATATTGACAATTACCTTTAATGCCCGATTGGCTTCTTCCCCATCGGTAATAACCGGTCCCAATAAATGCGGAATAGCTCGATACGGAGTGAATTCCACTTTCTTCGGATCCACAAGCAATAATTTTACTTCATCCGGCTTGGTGCGCATCAATAAAGAAGTTATGATCGTATTTACACAAACAGACTTACCGCTGCCGGTCGCTCCGGCAATTAATAAGTGCGGCATTTTATTCAATTCGCCGTAAATACAGTTTCCCATTAAATCCTTTCCCAACGCAACTGCCAGTTTTTTATCCTCATATTGCGGCGGGATCTGTTTCATCAGTTCTTTCATCGATACTGCTGTTTTTTCAACATTCGGAATTTCAATACCGACTGCCGATTTTCCCGGTATCGGTGCTTCAATACGAATATCCTTCGCAGCCAAAGCCATTTTAATATCATATTGAAGATTGGAAATCTTATTGACCCGCACACCTAAATCCGGTTTGATTTCAAACTTTGTGACGGCGGGACCGATATGGGTTGCCACCAAAGTCGCTTTTACACCGAATTGATCTAAGATCTCAATCAAGCGTCTGCCGCTGTCATTAGCCGCATTGATATTATTGATCGATTTTCCCTTTTTACCGCTGTCCTTTAACAGCTTCAAGTGCGGTAAACGATAATTGGAATAGTCTTCGGTAAACTGCGATACAAACGTATCCTGCTTACCGATGGTTTCATTAATAATTCGCTGATTTTCATCCGGTTCACTTTGTACAACAGGTGTTGAAATCGCTGTTGCTTCCATATCTATATCATCATTTAATATTTCTAAGTCCTGTGCAGGATCAGCTTCCCGATCTTCATCGGCTTCCAAAAAAGACACCTGTCCTTTTTTCACGCGTTCTTCTAAGCTCATGCGCGACAGAATGCTTTGATCCTGTTCATCTTCCATTGGCTCATCAGCGCGAATATTCGCCATTTTCGCTTTTTGACGCGCTTCCTGTTTAGCCGCCTTTTTCTGCGTTCTGCGTTCTTTATTCTGTGATTTCACGCTTTCTAACGGCTCTTTGATCTTTTCTTTCGCACCGGACATCCAATCCATAAATGCCCCGCTCGCAAGCAGAATCAAACCGAGAATTAATAAAGCGACAATAATCATCCATGTTCCCGTATAATCAAACAGAAATGACGCAATACTGACCAGCATCGCACCGACCAAACCGCCTCCGGCAGCTAACTCACCGGCGAAGATTTGTGCCGTACTGCCAACAAAATTACTTAACACTGCCATACCCTTCATCGTTTGATCATCGGGAATCGAAGCCGCTAACAGCCATGCCGTAAATAATACCCCGACACCGACCGTATAATTCAGCGGGATTTCCTGAAAAGATCGCTTCAGCATTAACAAAATCGCAAACAATATCACTACACCGTAGACGATGCCGTATAAATTACCGAATACAAATTTCACACATCCGGTCAACAGCTGTCCGACAAAACCGATCTGTAAACCGCCGATCAAGGACAAGGTAATCATAAACAACGCATAAACATAAAGCAGAATTTCATTTTCCTTTTGTTTTTTCTTATTGTTTTTTCTTGTCTTGTTCTTGGCCATAAGATCCCTCCGATCATCTCTATCCTACATTAATTTCCATAATCACCGGCAACACCATCGGGCGCTTGCCTGTTTCCTTCATTAAATACCTCGTAATTTTATCTCTGGCTTCCCCGCGAACCGTTAAATTATCATAACGCTTTTCTTTCACGGCAGTGGCGATACACTCTTCCATCATACCGGCAACCTCTTTGACAATATAATCCGCATCCTTTAAATAGATCAGCCCGCGCGTTTGTACATCCGGTCCGTTAATCACTTTTTTTGTTTTCATATTAACACCGACACCGACAATCATAACTCCGTCGGTAGAAAGCGTCTCACGATCCTTTAAAACGACTCCGGTCACATCCCAATTTTCCTTACCGTCAATTAATGTATCTTCCAGTTCTAAATATTGAGAAGCACTCTTTAACACACCGTTTTCAAATGCCGCAATCTGACCGTTATCCAAAATTAGAATACGATCCGGTGAATATCCCATCGATACGCCTAAATTCGCATTCATCACCAAATGACGATATTCTCCTTTGACGGGAATATAATACTTCGGCTTGAACAGATACAGCATCATCTTTAAATCCTCACTGCTGGGATGCATGGATAATACCGTCTTAGAGCTGAGCGAGAAAATATGTCCGCCTTCCTTATAAATGTCATTTTCCATGTCGGTTGCTTCCATTTCGGTACCGCTGACAACGGGAGACGCCATAATAATCGTATCACTCGGTCGAAATGATACGCGAGAATCCTCATGATTCGCAATATTATTCATCGTACGGAACAGATTTTTACCTGATCCGCTGATGACGATTACTACATCTTCCACCCCATCGCTGAAGTTCCATTCCTTTACTTCCAATTCGCGCGGAACCTGATAATACTTAATATCCTCCAGCTGCTTTAACAGCTGACGCAGTTCCTTGTCATGAAAATAGATCGGTTTATTCATTCGCTTACAGATTTCAATGATTTCAATCACTCGATATAAGCTTTGACGATACACGGAAATCAAAATACGTCCGTGATTTTTCTCAAAGATCGGCTCAATCAAATTGGTAATGCGATGATTCGGCGCCGTATGACCGCTACGCTCTACTCCCTGAGATTCACTCAATAAGCATAATACACCGCTTTTTCCAATATCACTTAATTCATTCAGATCACAAATATACTGCTCTGAGAGCATATCATAATCAATGATAAATTCACCGGTATAGACAATCGCTCCTTGATCACTCATGATCGCAACACCGAAGTTATCGGGATATGCATGTGTCATCGGGAAAGTTCTGACCTTCACACCGCTGATTCGCTGCACACTGGAACGCTTGATGCGATGGATTTTTACCCCCTTCACATTTTCCTTTTTCAACATGTCATGAATAATATTTGCGGTCAGCGCTCCGGTATAAACAGGTGCTTTGATCTGTTTCAGCAAATACGGCAACGCCGCAACGACATCATCATGACCGTGGGTGATAAAGATTCCCTTGATGCGTTCCTTGTTTTCAATTAAATATGAGAAATCAGGAATGATAAACTCCACTCCTAATTGTTCGGTATCGGGAAATTTCAAACCTGCTTCAATCACAAAAATCGCTTCATTGACTTCGACTACATACATGTTTTTACCGTTTTCATCGAGTCCTCCGAGCGCAAATATGCGTACTTGATCCATAAGACTTCCATCCTTTCAATTTTTATTTATTATGTGATGTACCATAAAATAAATGCTTGTTCATAATTGCCATACTAATAAGTATTATACCACTTTTATCATAAAATGGCATTCAAAAAAACAGAAAAAAAGTGAAAACCTTCACTTTTTATCCTACCTGTTCACCGTCTAATGACCATGTTTTCGCATCAGTGATACGCACTTCGACAATATCACCGCACTGTGCATTTTTACTCACAAAGTTCACAAGCTTATTTGTCTCTGTATAACCGCTGGTGATCTGCGGATTCTTTTTACTCGGACCATCTACCAGTACCTTAACGATTTTTCCTTGATACGCCGCATTATTTAAGTTCGCATAGTGATTTACAAGTTCATTTAAACGATACAGACGTTCCTGCTTCACTTCAAGCGGTATATTGTCCGTCATTTTCGCAGCCGGTGTTCCCTCTCGCGGTGAATAGATAAAGGTATAAGCATTGTCAAACTGACACTCATTCACAATATCCAATGTATGTTGAAACTGTTCCTCACTCTCGTTGGGAAAGCCGACAATAATATCGGTGGAAAACGCACAGTTTTTCACACGATTCTTAATTCGATGAAATAAATCACGATATTCCTCAATGGTATAACGTCTGCCCATCAGCTTCAAAACAGCGCTGTCACCGGATTGTACCGGTAAGTGAATAAACGGCATAATATTATCATATTGCGCAATCACATCAATCATTTCATCACTGAAATCCCACGGATGCGAGGTCATAAAGCGAATGCGCGGAATACCGATTTTTGCGCACTCAGCGAGTAAAGTCGCGAAACCGCCCTGCAGTGCCAAATCCTTGCCGTAGGAATTGACATTCTGCCCCAATAAAGTAACCTCTTGATAGCCTTGTTCTGCCAGTTCACGCACTTCCTTCAAAATATCTTCGGTTGCGCGAGAGCGCTCTTTTCCTCTTGTATAAGGGACAATGCAGTATGTACAGAATTTATCGCATCCGTACATGATATTGACCCATGCCTTATGCTTGCCGAAGCGCTTCACCGGTAAATCTTCGATCACTTCACCTTCTGCCGAAAATACTTCAATTGTTTTTTCCTTCTGCATTGCCTGTGCCAGAAGCATCGGCAAGCGATGGATATTATGCGTTCCGAAAATAAGTTTAACCTGCGGGTATTTCGCTAATAAAAGCTGTACGATTTCTTCTTCCTGTGCCATACAGCCACAAAGACCGATCACCAAATCGGGATTTTCTTTATACAGTCGTTTTAATGCGCCTAATTCGCCCAATACTTTATCTTCGGCATTTTTACGAATTGCACATGTATTCAAAATAATCACATCGGCATTTTCTTCCAAAGCTGTGGCAGTGAAGCCGAGTGTTTCCATAATACCGGCAATTGTTTCACCGTCTCGCTCATTTGCCTGACAGCCGTAGGTTCTTAAAAAATAGCGTTTATTGACACCGATTCCCTGTATGGAATCAGGCACGCTGAATAATTCATGTCGGATCGCTGCTTCCTGCTTTGTGCGCACTTGAGCTGCCTTTAAATCGGGAAGCGCCCAACCGGGTTGTTTTTTCATCATAAGCTCCTTATTCTAAAAGAATACCAAATCTTGAAAAAAACCAAGCAATGCTTGGTTTTACTGGCTGATTGCGTCTACCGGACAAGCGGATAAACAAGAGCCGCAGTCGATGCAAGTACCCTCATCGCACTGAGATTTTCCGTCATCGTTCATGGATAATGCGCCAACCGGGCAAACACCTACACATGCACCGCAACCGATGCAAGTATCCTGATTTACATTAACTGGCATTCTTTATTCCTCCTTTTAACTATGTACATTATACACATATTAAGCTAAGCTTGCAAGCATTTTTTGATTAGTGAAGGTTGGAATTTTTTATCATTTTTTAAACTTAACCTTTCGCAAAACAACCTCACCTGAAAGAAAAGCACCGCATTCATTTAGGTGCTTTCATTACATATTACAGCGGACGAATTTGAATTCGCTCCGCTTTTATCGCTTGATTGCGTGAATCATCAAAATCCACGAGCAGTCCGCACAGAACGGCAGGACCTCCTGCGATTTTATAGTGCGTTTTTGCCTGATTGACAAAGCGCTCCAATACCTCTTGCGTATCACGTCCCAAAACACTGTGGTAAGCACCGCACATCCCGAGATCACTGATTGCCGCGCAGCCGTTGATTATGCGCTCATCAGCTGTTTGTACATGGGTATGAGTACCGACGATCGCTTGTACTCTGCCGGCAAACTGATACGTAAAGGCAATTTTCTCGCTTGTTGTCTCACCGTGCAGATCAACAAAATGATAATCCACATCAATGCCTGCTAAAATACGCTCCATACAAGCAAACGGGCTTTCCGTCACATTGTTCATAAAGATTTCGGCACACAGGTTACTTACGGCAATGCGCTTGGAATTGAGCTGCAGAATCAGCGTACTGCGCCCGTAGCCGAGCGGCTCCATATTGGCAGGGCGAACCATACGATCTGCCTCATTGATAAATTGATATATATCACTTTTGGAGAAGGTGTGGTTTCCCATCGTAATCACATCAATACCATAGCCTAACAGCTCATGATAGATTTTTTTGGTAATCCCTTTACCGTGAGCGGCATTTTCACCGTTCACTATCACTAAATCCGGATGATATTGTGCTTTCAGCTGCGGCAGCTGCTCTTTCATACATAAGCGACCGCTTTTACCGACAATATCTCCGAGAAACAATACTCTCATAACTATTTCGCTAATTCACAGGAACGTGTTTCGCGAATGACCGTTACCTTAATCTGTCCCGGATAAGTTAATTCTGCCTCAATCTTATCCTTGATATCACGTGCCAGCTTATGGCAGGCAATATCATCTAATTTTTCCGGCACTGCCATGACACGTACTTCCCTGCCGGCTTGAATTGCATAAGAAGATTCAACACCGTCAAAGGACTTTGTGATGCGCTCTAATTCTTCCAAACGATTGATATAGTTTTGTAAAGACTCATAACGCGCTCCCGGACGTGCTGCCGATATAGTATCGGCAGCAATCACCAAGTTGGAAATTAAGAACTTAGCCTCAACTTCGCCGTGATGTGACTGAATTGCATTCAATACAACTTCACGCTCACCGTGTTTCTTACAGAATTTATAACCCAGTTCAATATGACTTCCTTCTACTTCGGTATCCAAGGCTTTTCCAATATCATGCAAAAGTCCGGCACGCTTCGCAAGGTTTTGATTTAACCCCAACTCCACTGCCATATATCCGCATAAATTCGCAACCTCAATGGAATGCTGCAACGCATTTTGACCATAGGAATAACGATACTTCAAACGTCCGATCAGCTTCACGATCTCACGATCGATCTTGCCGATACCAAGTTTAAATACCGTTTCCTCACCGACCTTGGCAATATTCGCATCCATTTCCTTTTTGATCTTATTGACAACCTCTTCGATACGGCCCGGCTGAATGCGTCCGTCTTTAATCAAATGTTCCAACGCCAAGCGAGCGATTTCACGGCGAATCGGATCAAAGCAGGAAACCGTAATTGTTTCCGGTGTATCATCAATGATTAAATCAACACCGGTTGCCTGCTCAATCGCTTTAATATTACGGCCTTCACGACCGATAATACGACCCTTCATTTCTTCACTCGGCAGTGCAACTACCGATACGGTACGCTCGATCGCCTCATCCTGAGATAAGCGCTGAATAGACAGCGCCACGATATTGCGTGCCTTTTCATCGGCAATCGCTCTGGCTTCATCTTCTTTTTCCTTGATATAAGCCATTGTTTCATTTTCCATGCGTTTTTCTACAATCGCAAATAATTCCTCTTTGGCTTCGGCACTGGATAAAGAAGCTACACGCTCCAACTCCTCTACCTGTACATCAATTTTAGCCTGTAATTCTTTTTCTTTCTCGTCCAGTTTTGACATTTTTTCAGTTAATTGCGCACTTTTCACATCTAATTGCTTTTCTTTACTCGTTAAAGTTTCATCGCGAAAATTAAGATTATCTTCACGACGCAACAGCTTGTTTTCCATATCGGTAACCTCTGCCTTGCGCTCTTTAATCTCCTTTTCCGCTGCAATTTTCAGATCATGTGCTTGAGTACGACCGTCTAATACCGCCTGCTTTACCACAGTGTCCGCTTTGGACGCTGCTTCCTTAAGCAATAAATCGGCCTTTTGTTGATTTTTATTTAAACCTGCTTTAGCAATCACAATCATTAATAGGATTCCTAAAACAAGACCTGCCAACCCGGACGCAACGCTCATCATATCCATGATTTTTCCTCCGTTCGTCCTTACATATTCCGTGAGAAATTTTCTCACATCTATTATTATACAGAATTTTGCCTCATTTCTCAAATACTATTTTCACTTTATCACACTTTTTGTAAGCATTTACACGATAAGTGTGTGATTCCGCAACTCTCTTAAGTGAATCGCCGAAGCTTTCAGGCATTTCTTTGGGCACAAAAAAAGACAGATACAATTCCATGAATCGCACCTGTCCGATAAATTATTTCAACACCTTTGCACAGCGCTCACATAAGCCGTCTGCGGCAGTGCTTTGCGTAATATTCCAGCAGCGCGGACATGTTTGTCCCGTGCATGCTTCTACCTTTACCTGACAATGTTCATATGCCTGTAAAGAAGCTTCACTGAAATAAACCTCAGACACAATCAGCCATTGTGCAAACTGATTCGGGAAAATACGCTCAATCAGCGCACGATCTTCTTCAGATACATTGATTGAAACCTTAGCCTCAAGTGATTTACCGATAATCTTTTCACTGCGGGCTTCTTCCAATGCTTTAAAAATATCACTGCGCAGCTCTAACAAGCGCTCCATATCCGCTTTGATTTGTTCACTGTCACTTACGGCAAGCTTTTCGGCAAACGCACCTAAATGAATACTGTCTGCTTCCGCATGGAAAATATCATTGATTTCCTCAGCCGTATGCACAAGAATAGGCGCCCATAAACGCAATAATACATCCACCGCATGATACAATACCGTCTGAACCTGACGACGACGCAGATTGTCCTTTTTCTCGATATACAGAATATCTTTTGTATAATCAAGATAATAAGCAGAAAATTCATTCGTCATAACATTTGTCAATAAGCTTGTAATATCCGAGAAGCGATATTCGCGATAAGCCTTCTGTGCTTTTTCATTCACTTCATTTAACATGATGATCATATACTGATCACTCAACGGAAGCTGATCACTCGCAATCAAATCCGCCTTAGTAAAATCTTCCTCATTGATATTCGCAAGCAGGAATCTGAAAGTATTGCGCACTTTGCGATAGTTTTCGGAACACTGCTTTAAAATATCCTCGCTCATAGAACAATCTGCCTGATAATCGACGCTCGCTGCCCAAAGACGCAGAATATCCGCACCGTATTTCTTAGTAATTTCCGCCGGCGCTACGGCATTCCACTGGGATTTAGACATTTTTACCCCTTTGCCGTCCATTACAAAGCCATGGCTTAACACCTGCTTATAAGGTGATTGACCGTGAACCGCAGTTCCGACGATCAAAGATGAGTTAAACCAACCGCGATACTGATCGCTTCCTTCAAAATACAAATCTGCCGGATAACCGAGTCCGCGCTCCTTCATCGCACCGGTATGAGAGGAACCGGAATCAAACCAAACATCCATCGTATCGCTCTCTTTGCGGAAAATTTGATTCGGCGCAGACGGATGTGTATATCCTTCCGGTAATAAATCTTTCGCTTCTTTTTCAAACCAAATATTAGAGCCGTATTCCTTAAACAGAGCCGCAATATGATCAAAGACTTTCTGATCCATAATCGGTGTATCGTCTTCCCCGTAGAAAATCGGAATCGGTACACCCCATGCGCGCTGACGGGAAATACACCAATCACCGCGATCGGCAATCATATTGTGCATACGCTGTTTGCCCCACGCCGGAATCCAATCCACCGAATCGATTTCCTTTAACAGCTGATCACGAATTTTATCGATGGAAGCGAACCATTGAGTCGTCGCTCTGAAAATAATCGGTTTTTTGGTACGCCAGTCATGCGGATAAGCATGAGTAATAAATTCCAGTTTTAATAATGCACCGATCTCATCCAGCTTCATCGTTACGGTTTTATTCGCATCTTCAACGTACTGTCCTGCCAGCCATTCGCCCGCATCCTGCATCAAACAGCCCTTTTCATCCACGTTACAATAAGCTTCAAGACCGTATTTCTGTCCGACAAAGAAGTCATCGGCACCGAAACCGGGCGCTGTATGAACACAGCCGGTACCGGCATCGGCAGTTACATGGTCACCTAAGATAATGAGTGATTCACGATCATATAACGGATGCTTTGTCGTAATCATTTCTAACTCGGCACCTTTAAAAGTTTTTAGAATTTCCTTTTTCGTTAATTCAAATTTTTCCCACAGTGCATCAACCATATCTTCCAATACGATCAAATTGCCCTTTTCACTCTTTACAAGTGCATAGGTAAACTGCGGATGAAGACAGATTGCCAAATTGGCAGGAATAGTCCACGGTGTCGTAGTCCAAATTACGAAATTCGCATCCTGATCTAAAATACCTTTGCCGTCTTTTACTTGAAATTTGACAAAAATTGTCGGACTTTTCACATCCTTATATTCAATTTCAGCTTCTGCCAATGCCGATTCACTGGACGGTGACCAGTACACCGGTTTTAAGCCTTTATAAATCAAACCGTCCATCGCCATTTTACCGAAGATTTCAATTTGATGTGCTTCAAATACCTTATCCAAAGTAATATACGGATGATCATAATCACCGATGCTTCCGACACTTAAAAAGCCTTTTCTTTGTCTCTCTACCTGTTCCAAAGCAAAATCATGACACAAAGCACGAAACTGTGACAACGGCATTTTTTTACGATCATGTCCCTGTTTGGTAATCGCCGTTTCAATCGGCAGACCGTGTGTATCCCAACCCGGTACATACGGAGTTTGATACCCCGCCATAAAGTGAGAGCGTACAATCACATCTTTGATGATCTTATTTAACGCATGTCCCAAATGAATATCACCGTTTGCATACGGCGGACCGTCATGCAAAACAAATTTCGGCGCTCCTTCACGCTTTTCCAACATTTTTTCATACAGCTTTTCTTCCTGCCATCGCTTTTGGATATTAGGCTCCTTGCTCGGCAGCTTGCCGCGCATTTCAAATGCTGTTTTCGGCATTAACAGCGTATCCTTGTATTCCATAACTTTTCCTCCTTATATAAAAAAAGCGCCGCTAAAGGACGCATTAGTCGTGGTACCACCTTTATTCCCATCGCACATGCGACAGGCACTCATGATCGATAACGAGATCACACGGATATCCTTACTTCATTCACAATATCTGCTGGGAAAGTGATGCCGAAGCATGTTTCATTGAAGTCTTGCACCAAACGACTTCTCTCTGTAAAATCCATCATGCATGTACGTCTTTCCTCATTCGCATTTATTCTTCACGATTTTTATTCAATAAATCCATATCGGGAATCGGCGGAACTTCAAATTCATCCAATGCCCGCGACAGTTCCTGCAGTTGCTCATACATATTACCCTTAAGCTCACTGGCTTCACTGCCGAGCTTCGCAATATCAAGTAAGATGCTTCGAGCAGTCATCAAGGCTTCCTTTACAATGACATCCGCATTATGTTGGGCTGTATCCACAATCATATTCGCTTCCTTCATTGCCATCCTTGCCATATCGTCAGCTGCTCTTTCCTTAGCACTCAAGCCGTCGACCACAAACTGATATTTCTGTTTAATCACATTCAGCTGCTTTTCCACTTCTTCACTGCGCTGGCGATACATCTCAACTTTTCGGTGCAGCATGGCTGTCTGACTTTCCATCTCGTTAAGGTAATCATCTACCTGATATCGGTTGTAGCCATTTTTCATATTATCGAATAATGGCTTTGCCATGCACTTCACCTCCGTTATTGATAGGTACCTATTTCAATTACGATCTTGCCCTTACGGCTGATCCGTCCGTCACTTTTAATGCGATAACGTCCGTGACCGCGTATTGAAACAGTACAATTATTATTACACAAATAGCGACAATCTTCAAGGGGAATCTGATTAACTTTTACGCATTTCCCTTTGATCAGTGCCTGAGCCTTGCTTCTTGATGCATGAATGCAAGCAGCCGCAACAGCATCTAAACGCATACTGGTGACGCTTGCAGTATGTAAAATCAGCTGCTGTTCAAAGTGAATTTCACCTTCATATTCACAAAAAGCAACCGCACAGGATCCGACAGTCTTACACTCTCTCATAATTAACTCGCTCAGTTCACTGCGCACAAACATGTAAATATTCTCATCCTGCACAAGCAGATCACCGATTTGATCACGCTTGATGCCTTGATTCATCAAAGCACCTAATACATCTCGATGAGTTAATACGCGATTTCTTTTTCGATATTCACTTTTCAAACAAACAATCGAACATTTCTCATGTTCAATTTCAAACGGCGCGATCATTAAACGCTTGCGCTCCGCATCGGGATAACCGCCGTCCTCATATACAAACAGCTGTTTACCGATGACTTGCTTTGAAACTTCTACTTCCTGCGGCGTTAAAAAAGGAGTAATGATACAGCGATAACGGCGTTCGCATTGGCTTATCCAATCCAATACGCGCGCAACAAACTGTTCATTGCCCCGATAATGCTCAAACACATTGCTCAACTGCTATTCTTCCTCGTTGCCTTCTAATGTAATATTGCCGTGAACGCCGATGGTACGCGGTGCGCAAAGAATGACATTATGTCCGATTTTTTGAATACTGCCGTCTAATGCAAAAATAACACCGGTCAAAAAATCAATGGTACGCTGCGCATAATCACGCTGCAGCTTATGCAGATTCACAACTGCGGCACGATTTTCCTTTAAGCGTTTTGCGACCTCTTCTGCTTCATCAAAGGAACGTGGTTCAAATAAAACCATTTTTGTATCGGTAGGCACACGATTCACCACCTTTGCTTTAGGTTCTTCATATTCAGAAATTGTAGGTGCTTCACCGTCTTCTACTTCCAAAATTTCGTCTTCGTCAATCGGTGCTACCCATTCTTTAAACTTTTGACTGATACCCATGGAAAATTACCTCCTATAAGATAACAGTATTATAGCATGATTCAGCTTTAAGAAAAAGCCTTAGTGATATTTTTTCCTAAAAAATCATAAAAACCGCGTCTTTTTCTTACTGTGAACCATTCATTTACCGTAAAGCACTGATTAACGAGCCAAACTTATACAAAAATTTTGTATATCAGAACCTACAATGTGATTATAAAACTTGAACAATTATTACATCTTCACCGATTTGAACAATATCACTGATTTTCACGGTAATTTCCTCAGTCGGAAACAGCCATGGAAAACAGCGCTTGATACAATTCGGCGGCTGTGCAACATAAAGTTCCTTAATCACAAAATCCTTTTCCTGAAAACATAAATCGTTTACCTTACCGATCACCTTACCGGTTTTCATATCAATTACTTGTTTACAATGCAGATCGCTGTATCGCATATTCTCACCCGTACCATTATATGCACGAAGCGCTCAAAATAATCCTAGCCGATATGCTTTCGAAGTGTCGCAATCGCATTTTTTTCCAATCGCGAAACCTGTGCCTGTGAGATGCCTAATTCCTGCGCAATTTCCGTTTGCGTTTTATCTTCATAATAGCGCTTTTTAATAATATCCATTTCCTTTGCCTTTAATTCCTTCATGCTTTTTTTCAATGCCAAAACATTTCCCAGTAAACCGATTTCATCCTTTTCATCCTTAATTTGATCAAGCAGAAACATTTCATCACCGTCACTGTTATAGACCGGCTCAAAGATTGAAATCACTGATTGTACCGAATCAAGAGCATCATTAATATCCTTTTCTCTTACTTCCAAGCGCTGTGCAAGCCAAGCATTTGTCGGTTCCTTTTGATGCTTATGTACGTATTCCTCTTTCAGCTTAAATGCTTTATATGCCAAATCCTTTAAATGTCTCGATACCCGAATTACCTGATTGTCACGCAAATAGCGTTTGATTTCACCCATGATCATCGGAACGGCATAAGTGGAAAAGCGTACCTCATGACGCAAATCAAAATTATCGATTGACTTTACAAGACCGATACAGCCTACCTGAAAGAGATCATCCATATTGTCACAGCGTGATGAAAAACGCTGAACGATTGATAAAACAAGCTTTAAATTACCGTTGATTAAGGTTTCCTTGGCACTTAAATCACCGTTTTGATAGCGAACAAACAATTCTTTCATTTCTTTATTTGACAGTACGACAAGCTGATTGGTATTAATACCGCTGATCGTAACCTTGTAGCGACTCATACATCTTCCTCCTTCACGCAATTTCAGTTTGCCCTTATGAAAGAAGATTTATGCGTAAGAAGCCGATTAAGAAAAATTTGGCAAAATGTAATTTGATCATAAAAAAATGAAGCTTCTATTGAAGATGCTTCATCTGTACCTTTAGCTTTGCGATAATGCGCTTTTCCAAGCGTGAAATATATGATTGTGAAATACCCAAACGCTGTGCAATATCCTTTTGCGTCAATTCCTCATGTTCAATGCCGTAACGCATCTGCAGAATTAATCGCTCTCGTTCCTTTAAGCCTTGCATCGCCTGTAACAGCTCACGTTTGTTTTCTCTTCGTTCCACCTCTTTGGTAACAATATCATCATCGGTACCCATAATATCGGATAATAATAATTCATTGCCGTCATAGTCGATATTTAACGGTTCATCAAAGGAAACCTCAACTTTACGACGGCTTTTCTTGCGCAGAAACATCAGAATTTCATTTTCAATACAGCGAGATGCATAAGTGACAAGCTTGATATTTTTATCTCGTTTAAATGTATTAACGGCTTTTATTAAACCGATGGAGCCGATACTGATTAAATCTTCCATGAAAATCGGATTGGTTTCATAGCGCTTTGCGATATATACTACCAAGCGCAGATTATGCTCAATCAAAGTATTGCGTGCTTCCTGATCACCGTTTTCCAAAGCAATTAATGCTTTTGTCTCTTCTTCACGGCTTAACGGTTGCGGCAAGGCATCACTGCCTTGAATATAATAAACTTCGCTGCTTGTTTTTTTGCGGCGAAAGATATTAATCACTCGTTTTAAAAAGTTCATTGTTCTCACTCCTGTGTCATCATATGTAAATTCAATAAAGCTTTGGCGCCGTGAGGCAGATGTAAACTGTCGGTAAAATGAATCCATACCGGATGATAATGCGTATCGGATAAGCGTGCCTGTGCCTTGCGGCACTTTACCTTGCTCTCTCCCTGCATCGTATTCATCACTATCCATTGTATGTCTTCGCTTTGAAAATATACCTCAAAGCGATGATCCAAAAAAACTACCGGAACGCCGTTTTCCATCATTAAATTACCGCTGTCTAAATATCCTTTCAGCTTGACAATTTTATCACTGCCCTTTAATTCCAGCGGATAGATAAAGTTCTGTTGGGACAATTCCACTTTCCAAAAATAAAACATCCAAAGCCAAGTTGCACTTAACAAAATCCAGCACGCATAAGGCAGTCTGTCACTTTCAATAAAATGGATCCCGAGATGAAAACTGCCCCCGTACCACACATAGCAGGTGAAATTGCATAACAGACGATGTGCGATCATTAACAGCCAGCCTTTCCATTGATCATGATAGATCAAGCGAAAAAACAGCGCTTCAATCAGTATCATGATCCCCCATTCATAGCGATGAAACAGCAAGCAGGATAATAACGGCACAAGACAGCTGTAAAGCAGCAAATATCGATAACGACAAGGCTTTGCACTGAGATAAAAAGCCAAGGTTCCTGCATTTAACAGAATCAGAAATCCGCTGATCCATGTCACTTCCACATAGCTTTCCAAAACGATCCCTCCTCACCTATAAGTATAGTGATTCAAAATTGAGAAGCTGTCGAAGCAGCATGATAAAAAAAAGAAAATGTGCCGTTATTTCGACACATTTTATGATTGCTTATTCTGTTTCAATTAAACCGTAGCCGCGATCATGACGCTTATACACAACCGCGATTTCATCAGTTTCAATATCACGATAGATAAAGAATGAGTGATTTAACATTTCCATACGCATGATCGCTTCATCCAGCTCCATGCGCTCCGGTGTGATCGTCTTGGTTCTTACTACTTCTTCATCGCTTTCTTCAAAATCATCTTCAATGATTTCCGGCTCCACGAATGCCATTGCCAGTTTTTCTTTATTTTTACGGCTTAAGCGTGTTTTCTGCCGTCTGATTTGATCCTCTAATTTATCCACTGCTAAATCGATGGCCGCATACAGATCATCATGAACAACCTCTGCACGCAATACCGCAAACTTAGTCGGGATGGTTACTTCAATTTTTTGTTTTGTCGGATATACTCTGACAACAACATTGGCAACCGCCGATTCATCAATGATGAAATATTTCTCTAAAAGATTCAGCTTCGCTTCAATCTTTTCGGCAATCGCCGGGGTAACGGATATATTTTTTCCGTAAATTTGGACTTTCATGAAAATTCCTCCTTTGTTCTACTATTATTATAGCTGAAATTTTTATAATAAACAGTCTATCATTTCTAATCATAATATGGTAAACTAATGGTGTATCAGTGTTATTTTGATAAATGAAAAAGAATCATAATTTATATAAATCAGGTACTTCATTACAGTAATAAAAACGACTGCGACAGAAACATCAAGCAGTCTGTTTTTTTCTTGTCTGATAATAAGCATCTGTTTTAGGCAAACGGGCATAAACGGCGATTTCTATTCCCAGCTGTTTACAAAAGCTGTTAATTGCGGCATAAACGCATTGTTCTCTGACAATAACCTTTTGCGGCAAGCCGTCCCTTTCCATCGTATCAAGCAATACATCCACCAACAGCTGTTCCAACTGTTCATTGCTTTCGTATGCCTCACTTCGATTACTGCGGCTGTTTTTACCGATGCAGATCGCTTCGGCTAAATAGCGATAACGCTCGTCCTTCTGTTGCAGGGGCAGTTTTTCATTCATCGTATAGTCCAGTTCCATCGCTTCAATCGAACGCGGAAATTGTTGAAGCAATACGATATTATCAATATCCGTATATTCCCTTTGCGTTAAGCGCAGCGGCAGCTTCGGTCCCTGCTGTAAAAGCGTAGCCTTAGTATGCGGATTATAACCGATATACAATGCCGCATTGCGATTACTGAAATCCAAGTGAAAGGTTTTCAGTTTGACCAATGCTTTTTGTAAAGCCACCAAATAGCGCATGAATTCCTTTGCCTGCGTATTATTTACCACATCTACCTCATAGCCTCTTTTGACATCGTAAAAATAAACATAACAGGAATGCTCTACATACATTTGTGAATTATACGGCTTAGTCATTTCTGTTTCCTTTAATTGCTTTTTGGAAAAGACAATCGCCATTCCGTCTTTATATTTTTCCTTATGAATTCCCGATAGATAAGAATCCTGACGCACTAACGCATAACGAATATAGCTTTCCTGATCGGGAAAGAAGAAATATTCGATCTGATCACGCGTTTGAGTGATTAAGCAGTATGCCATTAAATGATTGCCCTTAAGATTAAAGACCAAGGTGGTTTGATCACTCAACAAGCGCTGTACCTGTTGCTGCAACAAATCATTTGCCAATCCGTATAACAAAGTCAGATTTTCACGCTGAATGCGATTGCGTTTTAAGCGAGTACTGCGAAGCACGGTATTTTGCAGTGCTGCGTAGGCTCTTCGCATATCACGTTCAATATTAATTTTATCAATCTGTTCACCGATTCCGCGAATATGCAGCCGCAGTTTTTGATTGCGGTTTTGATAGTAAAAATCATCACCGATATCCAGTAACGACAGTAATCGTTTATCACTGCGGGAATCCTTGCTGCGAGGAATGGTACGCAGTGTCAGTTTTAGCTTAGGGACATAAAAGCGATAGATTGATCTGGGATGCAGATGCACCTTCTGACAGATCAAATAATGCAATTCATCGAAGGTCGTTTCAAAGCTGCAGGACATAGGTAATATCAGTTGATCGTCATTACAAAGATCAATATCAATTTCATGGAGATCATTTTGAATATCTAATTCATCCTGCATACACTTCCTCCTTTCCCTATCACAACTGTAAAGTTTCATTTTATTCTAAACTACATTATAAGATATTTTACCCGTTCTTTCCAGTCGCAAGTGAAAAAAGCTGTTTGTTTTCATGAAAGCATTTATTCTTGCGAAATGAAAAAGATTATTACAATATTTATTCATCTTCATTCTGTTCATTCCATTTTCGTAAGCCGGACAAGGGCTGATTTCGATACTGCGGCTCATAGAGCGTGCGTGCCGCTTCGTTTTGGCGCTGAATTTGCAGCTTTCGGTACAGTTCATCCGCTGACATCCGCATTGCCCCTTGCGCAAGGATAACATTTTGTTCTTCGCGATCTGAAGTAGCGACCGTCACTTCATAATCACTCGATATTGCATGGGTCGTTTTTTCAATATATGCATCGGCAGTCTGTGCCTGCTTTGTATAAACGATATGAATGGTATGATCTTTAACGATGTGTTCTTTTACGGCATCGGTGCGATATGCATCAAACACGACGATCAGTTCACCTTTTTGTGAACCGTGATAATTGACAAGCATGGAAATCAATTCCGTTCGCGCGCTCTCAATCGAGTTTTGTGCCGTTTCTTTTAACTGCGGCCATGAAAAAATCATATTATAGCCGTCGACGATCAAACACGGCGGTTTTCGCCTTGATACGTTTCGCTGTTTTTGCGGCGGTTCTGCTTGATGATCGATACGCTCATGATATTGCTTCCGCGGCTGATGCAGCTTAGCGACCACTCGCTTCCATTCATCGTCATCGATTTTGATCTGTCGATGGACACTGTGTGACTTCACACTGTCGTCTTCAATCGTTTCCATGAGTTTAACATCTGCGTATTGAAGCACCTGATCATAAGGAATATAAGTCGGAGCTCCCTGAATCAAAAACAAGGAACTGCTTAAATGCTTATGTTCTTTAGCGTATTCATGCGCCATGCGATCAAGCATTGCCTGATCATTGACAATCTGAGAGCCGATTACACTCAAAAACAGATTTCCCTCGCCTTTTGTATAAGAGCGTAAAGTAAATGAATAATTATGTATTTGCGACAGCGGTGCCTTGCCGCTGATGCGCAGCTGATCCTTTATCTCAATCGGCGGATCCCATGTTGCCTGCATTTGTTCCAAATCATACACGGCACGGGCAAACGCAGACGCCGGGATTGACAAACGAAAGTGTGCCGTCGGTTCCAAAAGCAGACTTTTTCCCATCTGTAAGCCTTGTTGTAACGCCCGTAACGCCGCTTCCCGCAAATCATTTCCCGATGTGTGCTTCTCATGAACCTTGCCGCTTATTAACACGATTTCCATGTCAGTGAGCGGGCTGCCGTTAATGACACCGCTTAAGGATGAGGTTTGAAGATAATGAAGAATCATTCGCTGAGACGCAGCCGGAATCATCTGAGGCGGGCACACACTGGCGAATTTTAAACCGCTGTCGCGCTTTAACGGAATTAAGCGTAAATGCACCTCGGCATAATGCTTTAACATCTCATAATGTCCGACCCCTTCTATCGGATAAGCGATCGTTTCCTGATAAGCGATGCTTCCTTCCTCAAAGCTGACAACGATTTTGGTGCGCTGTTTGATGCGTTCAATCAGCACTTCTTTTTGAACTTCCCCATACAGCTGTAAACGAATCTCCTTCAGCTGTTGATCATAATGAAGCTGCAAAGTCGGTTCCTCTTCAATGAGCCATTGCAGCTTTTTCATCATCTCCGCGTTATCCACGCCCGCAGGCGGTACTAAGCGATAAAGGAAGGCAGCCGATATACAAGCCGCAAAGTCTTCACTTTGAAAATGCAGCGACTCTTTGATTTTTGTATGCTTAAGTCCGCACAATGCAACGACATTCCCTGCCTCGACACTGTTCACACAGGTATAATCATTTCCGTGATAACAGCGAATCTGATCGATTTTTTCATCAAATAACAGCTGCTTATTGACAATACTGCCGCCGTTAATCTTCACATGTGTTAAACGTGTTCCCGAAGCATCATAAGAAATATTGTACACATAGGCTGACAGCTCCTGTGCATACTTCCCTTCTTCACTGTAAGAAGTTAATGCATCTAATAATGTATCTATACCGGACTGCTTTAAAGCCGAACCGAAAAAACACGGAAAGATTCGCCGCTGATGAATCAATGCGGTGATTTCCTTTGCAGAAAATAATTCGTTTTCGATATAATGTTCCAGCAGTTCATCATCACACATCGCAATCGCTTCGTGCAATTCAACCTCTTGACTGAAATCAATACATCTCACATCAAGAAATGTTTTTAATTCCTGCATCAGCTGCTCATGCGTAGAATCGGTAATATCAATTTTATTCACAAACAGAAAAGTTGGAATATGATGCTTTTTCAACAGCTGCCAAAGTGTTTCGCTGTGTGCCTGTACGCCCTGTGTTGCACTGACAATAAAAATCGCCGCATCTAATATCGGCAGTACTCGCTCTGTCTGTGCCGCAAAATCAACATGCCCCGGTGTATCAATCAACGTGAATTCCCGATCTTTCCATGTAAAACGTGCTTCTTTGGTGTAAATGGTGATTCCCCGCTTACGTTCCTGTTCCTCATAGTCTAAAAAAGCATCTTGATGATCGACTCTGCCGAAGTGATCAGACGCATGACACTCATAAAGCAAAGCTTCACTCAATGTTGTTTTGCCCGCATCGACATGTGCAAATAAACCGAGAATCACCGTTTCACCCTCTTTCGTCAGTCTAAATGCCGCTGAAAAAATTCATAGGCATTTTTATAAGCAATCTGTTTAATTTCTGTTTCATGAAAACCTTGTTTGCGCATTTCCGTGATAATGCGCTGGGCATCTTTCGGACTGTTCAAATCCGTCAACATCGTATCCTGTGCATTATCATAATCATCCATAAAATCACAGCCTAAAGCGATATGATCAATTCCGATCAACTGTTTTATATATTGAATATGCTTCACAAGCTGTGAAACCGTCTGTTTGTCTCGCTTTGGATGCACAAAAGCACCGGCACAAACGACTCCGACCAAGCCGCCGCGATCGGCGATTGCGCGCAGCTGCTCATCATACAAATTGCGCGGATGATCGCATAAAGTACGTACGTTGGAATGTGATGCAATGATGGGTGTTTGCGCGTATTTCATAATATCCCAAAAGGTTTTTTCATTGGCATGTGAAACATCGATAATCATTCCGTTTTCACTCATGCGCTTCACAACACATTTTCCCATATCGGTTAAACCGCTGTTGAAATCCCCTTTTACACCGTTTGCCAAGGCATTTTGTTCATTCCATACAAGTGATGCCAGTTTGATGTCATGTTCATACAGCCAGTCAATTTTAGCCTCTGCATCTTCCCTGATGCCGCACATGCCCTCTACACTTAAGATCATTTGCATTTGGGCGGACGGCTCAAGATCAACAGCTTGATGAACCTGCTTAACATCGCTGCATAAAGCAATTTCTTCGCGCAGTGCAAGAATCATTGTCTGCATATCTTCCCATGTTTCACTGCCCTCAAAATACGAAGCACTGCACAGCCATTGAAAACCGCCCTGTGTTCGCTTTTTCAACTGAAAGTCATTCATAATATTCTGTTTGCCCTGCGCTCTTAACTTCATGACCGCATAGCCGGTATCACCGTGTAAATCAAACAGCTTCATCATAGATACAAGCGAAATATTTCATTTCCGCATTCCCCTTTCTCCCTGTATCATATGCACGATCATCAATTTCATTGAGTAATGCATGAATATCCGCATCATATTCAATACAGCCATAAGCTTTTTTCCATACAGTTAATGCAAGGGAAATCGCTTCTTCAAACATTTCTAAAAAAGAAGCATTACTGATTTGCGTTTGATCACACGGATGGCACCATGTTTGTTTATTCTGATTCATAACATCATAAGTCTCATCAATCTGTGTAGGAATCACATTGCCCGATACAAGCCACGGCTGTTTTATCAAACGCTCCACTTTTTGAAGCACACCTTTTTTATTCTGTTTCGGATCATACAGCAATTCCTGAATCTTTCGCCAGCTTGTTAAGGCATTGCGCAGTTGATTGACATGAATTTGTTCATTCAATGCATCCTTTACCGCCGGCACATAAATACGAGCAATTGCTTTCAGCATTTCGCGGTCAAACTCGCAAATTGCCGAGCAGCGATATTCACTGATGTCCATATGGTAAAAATGCTTTAACATGATCGCATCGAGCATAGACTCAAAGCGATGATGGTAGCTGCTGCTTAAACGCGTATTATGACCGGTGCGATAAAAAATATACGGATGCACACTCATATCCAACGCCCAGTGACAAAGATGTCCTAGCAAGTATACAAGCTCACTTTCCTTAGTAAAGTGATCCTGTTCCTGCTTAATCGTATTGACCGCACTTTCATAAAATGCATTGACATTGCCGGCATGCAGCGCACTGCCGATATGATTCAAAGAATGCTCCTTCATCATTTCCTTTGGCTGCATATGATAAAAAAACAAAAAATCAGGTCCGTTAGAACCAATATAAAATAACTGCAGGTGTTTTTCTATCATATTCTTAATATCTTGCTTATCACAGTTTTGAAATACTTTTTGTGCAAAAAGCTTGTGCGTAATAATATTCGGCATATGCGCCCTCCTATGCTTGCTTTGATGTTTTTATTATAGCATAAAAGATCATCAATACGCTAACAAAGCAATAAGTTATATACTGAATCATACATAAGTAGTTCATGATGAAAAAGACTATAACCTCAGTCATAGTCTTTTCGAGCTAACACATTACAAAATCCTTTATCATTCATGAATTCTTTGTGCTTACCTATTACTGCAATAACTCCTGATACGTTTGATTGATCAAATGCCATGTTTGCTGACCCACGACACCGTCGGCAGGAATTCCCATCAGCTGTTGGAACGCTGTTACACTTGCCCTTGTGCCGTTGCCGAAAATGCCGTCAGCCGCAAGATCGGGAATCGAAGTGTAATAAATTGATATTGCTTTTAAACGCTGTTGAATTAACAGCACATCATTACCGCGTGAGCCGACGCGCAAAACCGTTCCCGGGAAAGGCGGCGTTGAAGCGCTCGGAAGATCGCCGTTATCAATTTCATTCGCTGTTGTAAACAATAAATCCCATGTTTCCTGATTTACGATACCGTCAGCCGGTAAATTAAATTTACGTTGGAACGCAATCACGGCATTGCGGGTAGCGCTGCCGAAGATACCATCAACCACAATAACCGGGATCTCACTGTATTGGGAGGAGACGGTATTCAAAGCACTTTGAATCGCCGTAACATTTGTTCCGCTTGCCCCGCTCATAATCGGATTGCCCGGATAACCGGGCGCACTTCCGTCAGGAACGATTGCCTGATCAATGCTCGTAAATACCGCATAGATACGATCCCACGTTGCTCTGCCGACAATACCGTCCTGAATTAAACCGAAGCGTTTTTGAAATGCAATTACCGCTTGTTCAAGTCCCTGTCCGAAACGACCGTCAATGGCAACTTCACCGATTTCCTTATAAAATACCCCGATGCTCGCCAGATAGTATTGAAGCAGCTGCACATCGACACCTTTACTGCCTTCACGAAGCGTAACGCCGGGCCACTCACCGCTGTATAAATTTTGAATCTGTCCGATCGATTTTAACTCTGCCAGCTTGCGCACTGCTGCATAAATATAGCTGATTCGATACCAAGTCGCCTTTCCGACAACACCGTCTACTCCAAGATCAAACTGGCGCTGAAACGCTCTGACCGCTGCCTCGGTAGAGGCTTGGAAATTTCCGTCAACCGGAAAAATCGGCGGTATATTCGGATAGTTAATCGCTATCGCATTCAATTGTTCCTGCAGCTGTCTGACCTGCTGTCCGCTGGACCCGACTCTCAGCGGCGCACCGGGATAAGATGAGACAATGTCCTGAATATTATCGGTAGAGCGAATATTAATTTCATCACCGTAATAATAACGCAATATCCGCAGCGCCGAATATCCTTGATTCGCTAAATCCAATGTTCCCCATTGTTTCAATCCGGGACATTGGGCATTTTTACCGTCACAATATTCCGCATAATACGGTTCCATATAATTACGCTTCTGAATATAATCTCCGAATACTTCATCGACCACTTCCGCTATCGAATCATAAATATTGCGATTTTTCACAAATGCCTGATCAAATGCAGTAGAGTTGGTAATATCAAAACTGTATCCTTTTGATCGATACCATTCGGTATAAATACGATTCAACACCAATGACATCTGTGCCCAAATATTAGCCTTTAATGCCTCATAAGGCCATGTCGGATAAATCTCCGAGCTGGCAACATTTTTTAAATAATACAGAAACGGCACCGTCACATTTTCCGCATCACGATCCGGTCTTCCCAAATGTACGGTAATATTGGTCGGAATTGCCACCTGTGTCAAAATACGCGCAGTCGTATTCGGCGGTGTTTGACCGACGTTGTTTCCGCCTTCATTTGTCATCAAGTGATGATCGGGAATCACATCGATATTACGTTGTGCGCTTCGCTGCAAACGCGTTGGGATCGGCTCTACATTTAAGTAGCTGTACTCACCGGCAAACACCTGCACACCGAGTATTTCTTCCATTTCAAAGCCGTTTGCCCGCACTTGAACATTGTACGTCTCATACGGTCTGTTTGCGTTGCTTTCACTCAGACTCAAAGAGCGTTCCGGTGCATACAAGGCAATCATCTCGGTTTTGCCTGTATCATCTGTCATAAAAAAATCTTCAAAAACTACTTCATCATCATTTACCTTATAGACTCTGACCATCGCCTGTTTAATCGCCGATGCTTGATCTCCCAGTGATGTCTGAACCTGTAAATAACCTGTTGCGATAAATTCCACCCCCTAGGCTAGAGTATGGATTTCAAGGATTTCAGGCTGTATGAATGCCCATTTTCGATCGCATAAAAAAAACATTGTCAGTGACAATGCCTATTTACGATTAAAATAATATTTGCCGTTTTTCGCATGGATAGCATGAATCCGAGTTTCATTCGCATTTTTTTCCGCCGACAGCTGTGTCAGCATCGCATCTGCCATTCGATAAATATACACGGAGATCCTGCGCATTTCCAAAATGGTATATGCTTCTCCCGCTTTCTTTTGAAATAAGCGATCGGCATTTTGGGCAAATTGATCGACCGAAGGTATATGCAATCCCAGCTTAATCAAGCTTTTATGTTCTGCCTTAAAGAAACGCACATCATGAATCATTGTCTGAAATGACTCATTTAAAGCTGCGCAGGCAAATGCATCTTCTTCGGAAATGGCTTCCAAGCGCTTCACAAACGGTTTTACTCGATGATTCAACAGCTTTAACGAACCCATCACCTGAAAAATTCTTGCATTTTTCTCTTCTAACGATGTCAGCTCTTTTTGTGTTTCCTTATCCACTTAAGATCCCTCTTTTCAATCAGCCATGCCTTATTTTATCACAATTTTGATTCAATGAAAATGATTGAATCACTTTTTCTGTACGTTTCTTTAAAACAGCTTCAAAAAAAGTTAATATGCTTTTTTGATAAAAAAACGGCGATTATTCAAAACCGCCGATCAGTGAAAAAGTAAATTCATCTTGATCTTGAATCATAACCTGTTCCAATGCCGGACAGTATTCCATCGACAGGCACACTTCATTATTAGGTGATTCATAAACCCAGCCTTGATCCTTACCCGCTGTTTCACCGATCAATGATACTAAATACGCACCGTAAGGACCCTCGTCAATTTTTACCTGTAAATCCTTTTGTTCGCTCATTGCCTCTGCCAAGGTTTCACAATCGGTATCCACTTCTACATCTTTTTGATTCTCAAGGCCTTTGATATGAAGAATAATATGTTTCTGACCGGCAACCGGAGTTCCCTTCATTCCCCAAGCAGCTGCTAATACAACTAATAATACAACGGCAATGCCTGCCGCAATCCATTTCATTTTTTTACTCATAAGTACCTCTTTCTTTTTTATTTGATAATCATCACTGATATTCATTTTGTTTCGTCCACTTCATTCGCTTGCTTAAAGGCTCATAGAGAAACAGACACGCTAAGAACGATAAAATTCCTTGAATTAAGCTTGTTTTTAACCCGCTGATCCAATATAACAGAGTCACATGCTTACTGAATAACAAAAACGGCAGATCTAACAGCTGTCCGCACAGAAACGACAGAAAGCCGCAAACTAAGCAAAGACAAAACAAATGCCTTCTGAAAAAGCTTTGATTGGATGCGATAAACCATGCATAAAGCGGATAGATCATAAGATACATACAGGTCCACGGCGTGATACCGAGAAACAGCATATTTAAACAGGCAAAAATCACACAGGATAATATTGCTTCCTTTCGACTTGTATTCATCGCAAAACATACGATCGTAAAAGTAATCAGCTCTAAATATAAGATATGCGAAAATGCTTGAAAGACGCATATCATAGAAGCAGCCATGAAAGCGATTTTTGTCAGCTGCTTTGCTTTCATCGTTTGAACTGCTTTCGCTTAAAGCGTGATTTTGCTTGATGACGGCGATTTTGATTTTGGTTTTGGTTTTGCGGCTTGATCAGGCACTTTGGCTGAAATCCGATCAAATCTTCTCTGCCTGCCTGACGAAGTGCCTTTTCCACCAAATGATAATTCTGCGGATAAGTAAACTGCATCAATGCTCGCTGCATCGCTTTTTCTTCATAGGTTTTCGCCACATACACTTTCTTCATCGTTCGCGGATCCATTCCCGTATAATACATCGCAGTGGATAATGTTCCCGGTGTCGGATAAAAGTCTTGTACCTGCTTCGGTATATAGTGAATTTTTTTCAAATAACAGGCGAGCTCAATCGCCGCTTCTAAATCACTGCCGGGATGTGAACTCATTAAATACGGCACCAGAAATTGATTTTTTTGAAATTGTCGATTTTTTTCTTCGTAGCGCTGTACGAATTTTAAATACAGTTCTTTGCGCGGCTTCCCCATTTTATCAAGCACCTTGGCACTGATATGTTCCGGCGCTACTTTTAGCTGCCCTGATATATGATGTTGAATCAATTCATTAAAAAATGTATCATCTTCATCATACATCAGATAATCATAGCGAATACCGGAACGAATAAATACCTTTTTGATTTTCGGCAAAGCCCTAACAGCACGCAGAATTTCTACATAGCGGGAATGATCAACCGACATATTGCCGCATGGTTTAGGAAATAAGCATTCCTTCTTTTTACAAGCACCGAACTGTTTTTGTTTATCGCAGGCAGTGCGTGAAAAGTTTGCCGTCGGTCCGCCGACATCATGAATATAGCCTTTAAAATTCGGCATCTCCGTGATCGTTTTCGCTTCCTGTACAATGCTTTCCTTAGAGCGTGTGGAGATGACTCTGCCTTGATGATGCGTAATGGCACAAAAGGAACAGGAACCGAAACAGCCGCGGTTGGATACAATGGAAAACTGCACTTCCTCGATTGCCGGTATATAGTGGTATTTCGGATGAAAGGTTCGTTCATACGGAAGTGAATAGGTGAAATCCATTTCTTCCTGTGTCAACGGAAGCGGCGGTTGATTTTGAACAACATACCACCCGTCATACGGTTCAATCAATACTTGTGCCGCAATCGCATCAATATTCTCGTGCTGGATTTTGAAACTTTTCGCATATGCATACACATCAGATGCGATTTCTTCAAATGACGGCAGAATCAATGCATCGCTTACGTATTGAATATCTTTTGTTTTCCAGCACGTTCCTCTGATAAAACATATATCCTTTGCGGCAAGACCGCTGTTCAGCGCATCCGCAACCTCAATAATCGTATTTTCGCCCATGCCGTACATTAATAGATCGGCTTGCGAATCGATCAATATCGATCTTCTGACCTTATCGTCCCAATAGTCATAATGTGCCAATCGACGAAGACTTGCCTCGATACCGCCGATCAACACCGGTTTATGCGGAAACAGGCGTTTTAATATTTGGGTATATACAATCACGGCACGATCCGGACGTTTTCCCATAACGCCGTCATCGCTGTAGGAATCTTTATCACGGCGACGTTTATTTACAGAATAATGGTTCACCATAGAATCAATATTACCACTGCTTACCAAAAAGCCTAAACGCGGTTCACCGAACTGAGTAAACTCATCATCCTTATGCCAATCGGGCTGAGCCAGTATCGCACAGCTGTAGCCAAAGGCCTGAAGCGTTCTTGTGATGATTGCTGTTCCGAAGGATGGATGATCGACATACGCATCACCGGAAACATATATAAAATCAACCTGTTCAAAGCCTTGTTCAAGCATTTCTGCACGGCTTGTAGGTAAAAAAGCCATAAAATCACCTCGACTATCATTTTATCATGAATAAAGCGAAATAGGAATGATTACCCTGACACTTATTCAAAAAAAAGAAGGATTGAATGCCTGCGCTTTGCCTCATCGATTGTTTGATTTTTCTTTTATTTTCATCGGAATTTGTCTTGAAGGCTTAAGTATATTATAGATAAGGTTCAAGTATTACCTCAGATTAAAAAAGAAAAGATGATCCTAAGATCACCTTTTCGTGAAGCTTAATGCTGATTAAGCATTATTGTTTTTTCTCTTGTAAGAAAGAACTGCAAATGCTCCAGCAAGCAGGATTACAAAGCTCATTGCCGTTGCGTTACCCGCTGTGCTCGGTACATCGGCAGTATTCTTAATCGGAGTGTTCGGTTTTACCGGATTTTTATCAATAGGATTGCTTGGAGTGATTGCCTCTTCAGCACCGGCAACTAAAACAAAGATACTTAAGTGATCGGCTTGGAAATTAACACCGCCACCGTTTTCAACAGTACCTGCTCCGTTGAATATGACTTCCTCAATTTTGCCGTCATCTGAAATATGATACATTTTGAAATTCTTATAAGCAAAGAATTCCTTTGGTACATCGAAATAGATATATAGTCTTCCGTTAGGTTGAATAGCAACATTATTTAAAAGTAATGTAACATCATAAGCAAGTTGTTTACCGCCTAAAGATTTTAAAGCTGCAGCGACCTTATCATTCGCATTAGCTACGTTAATTGGTTTCACAACCAGTTTTGCATTCGGATCAACTACGCCGGCTTCTGCATATATTCTCACATTAGTATCTTTATCAGTAGCATGGAATGCTTTATCAGGGGTTGGTTCTTCATCTTTAATTTCTACTAATGTTTCGATTGCAGATTTGATTGCATCGATTGCATCTGCTACATCTTTTTCTGTTGCATTCTTATTATTCATTACTGCTTCTGCAGCTGTAATTGCATCTTGTAAATTTGTAAGACTTTCTGCCGTATAAACATCTGTCTTGGAAACTTCTTTCTTTGCATCATTGATTACAGCTACTAATTCACTCTTATCTACAGGTGTAGGAGTAGGTGTTGTACCTTTTTCCTCTAACGCATCGATCGCTGCCTGCAGTAAGTCTACTTGCTCTTGAACGGCAACAGTTGTATCTACTGTATCAAAAGCTGCTTCTGCTGCATCGATAGCTGCTTGTAAATCTGCAAGACTTTCTGCCGTGTAAACATCTGTCTTGGAAACTTCTTTCTTTGCATCATTGATTACAGCTACTAATTCACTCTTATCTACAGGTGTAGGAGTAGGTGTTGTACCTTTTTCCTCTAACGCATCGATCGCTGCCTGCAGTAAGTCTACTTGCTCTTGAACGGCAACAGTTGTATCTACTGTATCAAAAGCTGCTTCTGCTGCATCGATAGCTGCTTGTAAATCTGCAAGACTTTCTGCCGTGTAAACATCTGTCTTGGAAACTTCTTTCTTTGCATCATTGATTACAGCTACTAATTCACTCTTATCTACAGGTGTAGGAGTAGGTGTTGTACCTTTTTCCTCTAACGCATCGATCGCTGCCTGCAGTAACTGTACCTGCTCTTGAACGGCAACAGTTGAATCTACTGTATCAACAGCTGCTTCTGCTGCATCGATAGCTGCTTGTAAATCTGCCAAACTTTCCGATGTATAAAGATTAGTTTTTACAACTAATTCTTTTGCCTCAGCAATTAAATTAGTTAACGGAGTTTTATCAACTTCCTTACCGATCTTGTCCATTGCAGCAACTGCTTCATTCAGCTTTGTTACTTCAGCATCAACTGCATCCTGCGCAGCATTTGCATCATTCATCAGGTCAGTTGCTTCATCAATGATGTCCTGAACAGCATTAATGCTCGCTTCAGTATAAACATCAGTCTTAGCAACCTCTTCCTGAGCAGCTTTAATCGCAGCATCTAAAGCAGAAACATTTGCCTTATCAATCAGCTTACCTACAGCTTCAGTCAACTTAACTACCTGTGCATCTGCATCTGCCTGTACCGCCTGTGCATTATCATATACTTCTTGAGCTGCTGTGATTGCATCCTGCAGTACCTTTACACTGTTAGGAGTTTTTCCTGTAGTATCTAATGCTTTTACTTCATCAAGTTTAGCCTTTAAAGCTGTTTTATCAGCTAATCTTACCAAAGCCTTGATTGCATCCTGCAGAGCAGTAATTTGTGCAGTAACTTGTGCAGCCGTTGCACTGCCATTATTCTGCAATAGCTTAGCAGCATCAATAACAGTTTGTAGTGCAGCAATACTTACACCGGTATAAACATTTGTTTGGGCAGCTTTTGTTTCTGAATCAGTGATTGCTGTAGCTAATTCTGTCATATCTACATCACCGAACACTTCAATTTCTGTTAACTGCAAGAAAGTATTAATTGGATTAGAACCAGTAGCAGAAGTAGCGGTAACAGTGATTCTTACATATTTAGCTGTTTCCGGTGCAAAGCGAATACTCAACGGAGTATACCCTGTTGACGGAATTGCATTTTGTTCAAATGTAACCGAATGCGCTGCATTCCAAGTGGTGTTATCTGTACTTGTTTCTACTTGATAACTTAACGGTGCGCCTGTATTCCCGTTATTAGTATATAAAGAAACTTTTCCTACTTTATATGTAGTATCTAAAGTAACATTGAAAATCACCGGCACTCTCACTGTTTCAAACGGTGCATAAGGTGTCTGCCATCTGTTAGTGGTATTTCCGTCGTGAAGTGTATTTGGATCATTTCCTGTATCAGCTTGATTTGCTTCGATATTAGTAATACTTGTATTCGCAATTTTACTGATCGGTGTTTCAGTTAAACCGTTAAGAGCACTCTGTAAATTTGCTTTAGCTGTATCTACTTGTTCACGTGTAGCAGCATCATCCTTTAATACAGTATCAGCTGCTGTTTTAGCGGCAGTAAATGTTGCCCAGCTTTCATTTGTATAAAAGCCCTGAGCTGTGATTTCTGCTGCTTCGTCGTAAAGAGCCTGTAAAGCCTCTTTATCAACTGTTGCTGTTGCTTCACCAAACAATTCAATTTCAGCCAGTTTTAAAAAGCCATCGGCCGGATTATAATCGTTTGCTGTAGCTGTCGTATGATTGACAACAATCCTTACATACTTAGCCTCCTCCGGAGTAAATTCAACAATAAGTGGAGTTGCGCCGGTTTCAGCCATATCGCTTTGTGCTAGAGTTTTTTGAGTACCGGCAGTCCATGTAGCGTTATCCATACTTGTTGATACAGTAAAGTCAGTTGGTGCACCTTTATTGGTATCTGTGTATAGAATAACTTTTCCTACATTATAAAGACCGTCTAAGGTAAAAGTGATAGTAACCGGCATTCTATTCGTAACATCCTGAGAATAATCAGTTTCCCATCTGCCATAGGTCGTTTTATCTCCATCGATTAGCTTTGATGCAGATTGACCAGCACCGGTTTTATCTGATTCCACATTAGCAATGTTAGTAGCATCAATTTGCGGCAAATCCGCAGCCTTCGCACTGATCACACCAATCTGTAACATCATCGCACATGCAAGCAACGCTTTTAAGCTTGATTTAAACGAAAATTTCATGTTTCCCTCCTTTTGTCCGTATCAGACATGTTTCATGAATTTTTTTTATCTTTCGTTCGCAAATAAATATAATCCTCACCCTCTCCTTTCCTCTGCAATGTTTATAAAGGTGTACTTTAATAAACCTTGCTTATATGGTTGAAAGTATAAGCTATATATAAAAAAAACAGTGCTTTTGTTAAAAAAACAGCTGTTTTAAAATGTACACGATTATAAACAATTTACAAAAATTTAATCTTTCTTGAATGTGATAAATAAAGACCGTTATTTACCATATTCATCACAATTGATTATAGCACAAACAGCCCTTTATGAACAGTTTTTTAAGCGAATCTTGGTAAAAAATGTTAGGGGTTACAATTTTTAATGCACACATCCCGACTTAATGTATAATAATCTTATCTGATGTAATAAAAATATAAAATCATACTTCAACAAATTACCTTTTTATCGTTTATTATACTCATCTGACTTTAAAAAAAAGAAATCACATACAACAGTGTATGAATTCACCATTGAAGCAATTTCTGATTTAATCCGTTACATTTCAGTTATACTACCTTATAATCATTTATTATATCTCTTTTCTTTCCTTTCTCCCCACCATTTTTTAGTCCACCAAGTACCGGTTAATGAACAGCTTCCGCCCAAACATGCCAATAATATAAATATAATCCAAAATTCCATTTTATACCTCCTCATATATGATTTACAACGACCATTACAATAATAACAGTAATTAATGTTATCACACCTGCCAAAAGAGCTAACAGGATTTTTTGATAAATTCTTTTTCCTATTTCACGTTGAGATTCTTCATAAGTTAATGGTTTATTTTCCACAAAAGCAATTATCTCTTTATACGTTTGAATGTCATTATTCTTTTTAAACTTTTCAATGATTGCTGCTGTAGCGAATGTTATCACAAACAACAAACCCCAAATAGCGACACCAATATATCCGTCTAGGCTGAATAACGGATATGCACTGATCATTACAATTAATATTTCTGCCAGGAAAATATAACTCAGTATATTAAATTCTCTTATTTTATCTTTATCAACTATCTTTCTCATCTCCTCTACATCAGCTTTTATGAAATCATCTAAAGATACATGAAAGATATTAGATAACTGAGTCAAGCTTTTTATATCAGGATAACTTTTATTTGTTTCCCAATTTGATATAGTCTGTCTTGAAACAAAAACTTTTAACGCAAGCTCTTCTTGTGTTATGCCTTGTCTTTCTCTATATTGTTTGATTCTCGCTCCGATATCCATCCTGCACCTCCGATTACATTCTATATGAAAGAAGCATTTTTGTCTGTCAAAAGTCTTTGACATGCGTATTTATAAGCCTTCTAAAGCTGTGAAAATGATCTTATTTATCTGCAGCTCTATTGATTCATTCCTTGATTAACGGCAGTAAATGATTTTGTTTTATAGTATTTCATTGCGGGAAAGAAGCATTCAATCAATGTATTCGGATATGAAAAGATATTGAAGACTTCTGTTGCTCTTTAATCAATAACTCATAATTCCACCATCAAAATTTTAAGAATAATCATGAAAGAATTCTTTCATCGGCTTATCAGTCTTTCTCGGTTGTAGACAGTATTAAAAACGTAGTGCCGTATTCACTGTCCTTAATTCCCTCCGCAGCTCTTTCACATTCATATCTAATACATTTCTCAGGCTCTGTTGGCTTTGCATATCCTTCCGGTTCAGCAAATATCTATTTAAAATCCTTTTTATAATACCACACGATAACAGCCTGTTACAATATAATGCGGGTATTAAGCATACTTTGTTCACAGTATTACACCAATTCCCCTCTTAATGTCAGTGCCGGTTATCTTAGTGCCGTTAAACGTCCATTTGATCAGCCTTTTATAAATTTTGACCTTACATAAGAAAAACGATAAGAATCACTTCCTATCGTTTTCATTTGCTTATTTATTTGTAATAGCTGCCTGAGCTGCCGCAAGTCTTGCAATCGGTACACGGAACGGACTGCAGGATACATATGTCAAGCCCATGCGATGACAGAAATCAATGGAACTTGGATCCCCGCCGTGTTCACCGCAAATACCCAGTTTAATATTCGGGCGAGTTGCTTTTCCGCCTTCTACGGCTAATTTAATCAGTTTTCCGACACCTCTTTGATCGACACGGGCAAACGGATCTTGTTCAAAGATTTTCTTTCCGTAGTAATCATTTAAGAAAGCACCGGCATCATCACGGGAGAAGCCGAAAGTCATCTGTGTCAAATCATTTGTACCGAAGGAGAAGAACTCTGCTTCCTGCGCAATTTCATCAGCCAATAACGCAGCACGCGGAATTTCTATCATGGTACCTACATGATATTCCATAGTGACATTTTCACGTTCTATTATCGCATCTGCTGTTTTAACTACAACATTTTTTACATACTTTAATTCATTAATATCGCCGACAAGCGGAATCATAATTTCCGGAACAAGCTTCCAATCAGGATGCTTACGGTTGACATTGATCGCCGCTTCAATCACTGCCGTTGTCTGCATTTCTGCGATTTCCGGATAAGAAACTGCCAAACGGCAACCGCGATGTCCCATCATCGGATTAAATTCATGTAAGGAGACAACGACACTGCGCAGCTCTTCCACACTGATATTCATTTCCTGCGCAAGCTGTTCAATATCCTGTGCGCTTGTAGGCAGGAATTCGTGCAAAGGCGGATCCAAATAACGAATAGTTACCGGACGACCTTCCATCGCTTCATAAATACCCTCGAAATCACCTCGCTGCATCGGCAATAATTTGCTTAATGCATTGCGGCGCTGTTCTTCATTTTTTGATACAATCATCTCTCTGACTGCTTTGATACGATCACCTTCAAAGAACATATGCTCCGTACGTACCAAACCGATGCCCTCGGCACCGAACTTCACTGCCTGTGCCGCATCTTTCGGCGTATCGGCATTCGTTCTTACTTTTAACACACGAACTTCGTCCGCCCAATTCATAAAGCGTTCAAAATCACCTGAGATTGCCGCAGGTACGGTCGGGATCGCTTCACCGTAAATATTTCCGGTTGATCCGTCTAAAGAAATATATTCTCCAGCATGATAGGTTGTTCCGTTTACCTCAAAGGAACGATCTGCTTCATTAATTTTAATTTCTCCGCATCCGGATACACAACAAGTACCCATGCCGCGCGCAACGACTGCCGCATGAGAAGTCATACCGCCGCGTACTGTCAGAATACCCTCGGAAACATGCATACCTTCAATATCTTCAGGTGAAGTTTCCAAACGTACTAACACAACCTTATTGCCTTTTTCAGTTTCAACGATCGCTTCTTCGGCAGTGAACACAATCTGTCCGCAGGCAGCACCCGGAGATGCCGGAAGTGCTGACGCAATCGGCTTCGCTGCTTTCAATTTACCTTCGTCAAAGCGCGGATGAAGTAGGCTGTCCAACTGTTTCGGTTCCACCATCATCAAGGCGTCCTCTTTGGTGATCATGCCTTCATCAAACATATCACATGCAATTTTCAATGCCGCTGCCGCAGTACGCTTTCCGTTTCTTGTCTGCAGCATAAATAATTTACCGCGTTCAATTGTAAATTCCATATCTTGCATATTCTTATAATGGGATTCCAACTTGGCACAGATTTTTGTGAAAGCATCGAACGCATCCGGCATTACATCTTTTAACTGATCAATCGTCTGCGGAGTACGAATACCGGCAACAACGTCCTCACCCTGTGCATTCATCAAGAATTCACCATACAGCTTATTTTCTCCGGTACTCGGATTACGAGTGAAGGCAACTCCGGTACCGCAGTCATTACCCATATTACCGAATACCATCATCTGAACATTTACCGCTGTTCCCCAGCTGCCCGGAATATCATTCATTTTACGATAGAAGATCGCACGCGGATTATTCCATGAACGGAACACCGCCTCTACTGCACGATACAGCTGTTCTCTCGGATCACTCGGGAATTCTTCATGAAGTTCTTCCTGATAAAATGCCTTAAAGCTTTTCACCAGTGCTTTCATATCCTCGCCGTCTAATTCCGTATCTTGTTTAACGCCTTTTTGCTCTTTCATCTCATCGATGATTTCTTCAAAGCGTGCTTTATTTAATCCCATTACGACATCGGCAAACATTTGAATAAAACGACGGTAGGAATCATATGCAAAACGCTCACTGCCTGATAATGCAGCGACACCTTCTACTACCTCATCATTCATTCCTAAATTCAAAATCGTATCCATCATACCCGGCATGGAAGCACGCGCACCGGAACGAACTGATACCAACAGCGGATTTTTCGCATCACCGAAACGCTTCTCCGCCATTTCTTCCAGTTTACCTAAATAATTAAAAATTTCTTCCTTGATCGCATCGTTAATCGCCTCTCCGTCATCATAATAGCGATTACATGCTTCTGTTGTGATAGTAAAGCCATACGGTACAGGCATACCTAAATTCATCATTTCTGCTAAATTGGCACCTTTACCGCCAAGCAATTCACGCATATTTTCGTTTCCTTCAGAAAACAAATATACATATTTCTTATCCATTGCTTTTCCTCCTCTTATATATTCACATGGATATATTATACACTTTTTGAAAGCGTTTTCCTAGTGCCTGTGCTGATTTTTTGAAAAAAGCTGTTTCTGGTTGTAATGATCGCAACAGAATTAAAAAGAACTGAATATTATTCCTAAACGACTAAAAGATTAGAATATGCCACTTCCCTCTTACAATGACTTCATCAATGCATAATACAATAAAAAAGAAGATAAGACTTATATCCTAGTATAATGTAATCGACTTATCCAATGAGTCAAATTACACCTATCTCTTTCTAGCTGATTTTGTTAGAATTGTAAAGTGAATGTGTACTTTAAATACTCCTTGTAGCTTGACTACCTCGGATAGTCTATTGCCACAGCTCTGAACCGTAATTGTGATAAGTTGGATAAGTCTTTACCCATTCGGGTATGTTATGAACTTGTATTTCTCACTAGGATCTTTGGTTTCTTGTTTGTGGATCTCACTTCACATCAGAAAGGAAGTGCTTTTATGTTTTTTATTGGTATTGATGTCGGTAAGTTTAATCATTGTTGTGCGGTTTTGAATTCGGATGGTGAAGTCCTCGTGGAGCCTTTTTTCTTTCCAAACAACAGTACCGGCTTTGATTTGCTCTTATCTAGCATCAATCAATTTCGTTCATCTCGCCATATCTCCGGCTTGGAATCTACCGGTCATTACGGTGATAATCTTCTTCGCTTCCTTTTGGATCATGGATTCGAAGTAGGGCTTATTAACCCTATTTCTACTGATGCCAAACGTAAAGAGAAGATTCGTAATACCAGAAATGATAAGAAAGATTCTCTGACTATTTGTGCTATTCTTCAGTCCTGGGTATTTACACATATGGCCATATTAGGTTATCCTTGCGTGAAGGAAAGCAGCTGACTCGTTATCATCATGATCTTTCCCGCTCTTTGAATCAAGCCAAGAATAAACTTCAGAAATGTATCGACATTGTTTTCCCTGAATTCAACGACGTTTTCGTTACTAAGTATTCCAAAATCTATATGGCTGTGTTAAAGGAATGTGGTTCTGCGAAAGCCGTTAGAAACACTCATTTGACTCATTTAAAGAAAATCATCTCAGATGCTTCTAATGGTAAGCTCAATTCTGATTATCCTGCACGCTTGAAAGAATCAGCGAAAACTTCCATTGGTGAGGACAACGCAGTCATAACTCTTGAAATCAAACAACTCATTGATAGTATTGAATTGATTTTGAATCAACTTTCAATCGTGGATAAAAAAATAGAAGAATTGGCACGCAATCTCAACTCTCCTATCTCTACGATTCCCGGCATTGGTTTCATTATTGGGATGTCCATCTTATGTGAATTTGGTCCGATTGATCACTTTAGCTCACATTCTAAAGTCATCGCTTATGCCGGCTTGGATTGCGCTGTTTATCAATCAGGACAATATAACGCAGACAAAACTGCGATTACCAAGCGTGGATCTCCTCACATAAGACTTTCACTTTATCAAGCAGCACTGACCGTTTGTAGGTTTAATGCTACTTTCAATACATATTATAACCGAAAACGTGCAGAAGGTAAATCCCATCGTTGCGCTCAAGGTCATATTGTTTGTAAATTACTAAGAGTTATTTTTAAGTTGCTTACTGAAAACATGTGTTTTAATCCTGCTTTACTAAAATAGTTTATATCTATCTTATACTTCAAACAGGCTACATCGTTAGTTGTTTTCAGTGTACACTTTTCACTTTTCAAAGATCTTTTTCTTACTTGAGTCTTTGCTTTATATTTTCAAACTTTTTCATAAAAAGCTATTGACTTCTATATAGTTGGCTATCTGTTGGTAATTGAAATGAATATATTCAAAACGTAGATGAACAGTATCTAATCTTATTCTACCGTAAATTATTTCCCGGCAGTAAAAAAGCCTTTATCAATATGACAAAGACTTTAGACGGAAATATGAAATAACCGTGAACAGAGTTAAGGCTCTGTTTTTTATTGATTAACTGAAGGTCACATAATCATCGAGTGCATCACAGGAATTTACAGATACTGCATACAATACCGGAACAATGCCGTCATACTGTTGATCATATTCACAATGAACCTTAGCCTGAAGACGAACCCACTGCCCGCTTTTTAACTGTGTACTCTTTGCATAATGAACAACAAAGCCGATCATTTGAATATCATCGGCGCAGCAAACCATCGCTTCACGACCGATTAAGAACACATCTTGATGAAAACGGTCGACTTCAACGACCTGTGCTTCAAAAGTTACTGTTTTCCCTTCATAGCTTTGCGGTTTCTCTATAATATCCATATACCATAGACCGTAATCGCCGCTTTCCACAGTAAGAGTATCACTGTTTTTATCAAATGGCAGCACATCATCCGCTAATTGATTGATCGAGCCGTCAACACTTTCATAAATAATTTGTGCATTGGCATTGATTGCTTTTACATTGCCGCGCAAAAAGCTTTTCTTTGTGCTGTTGTCACAGCGATTAAAAATAATCAACTCACTGTGAACAACTTGTTCATAGACAAGAGAGCGCATATTATTCATATATAACGCAAACGTAGAAGCATCAATCGTCGTCATGATTTGAACAAGGATCCATTCGATCGGATATTCAACGTCAAGGAAATCCGTTACCTTCCACATACCGTTAAACTCAATCATCACTCGCTGCGGCTGATAGCGACGCTGCAGTTCACACAGAAATTCATAGGTAAGATCACTTTCATTTTCCACCGTTACAATATCTACATGATAATCAGCCATTACCACAGGATCAAAAGATACTTCACCTTCTTCACAAAGCAGTAGTAACGTCTTCTCTTGATCATGAAACTGCGGATCTCGCAATGTATCTTGGATAAACGTGCTTTTTCCGCTGTCTAAAAAGCCTGTGAATAAATAAACAGGTACTTCCATCAGGATTCACTCACCAATCCGAACAGCTTCGATAAAGCTTCTTCTGCTAAGTCAGAACCGATCACACATAGCTTACCGATTGTTTCTTGGCTTCCTTCGCGAATCTCATACTCCTGCGGCACCATATCAAAATAATACCATGTATGTTCTCCTTTCAGCATTCCCTTGGCACGAAGTATCTTGCCATAGCTTTCTTCATTGCTTAACGTTTCCAAGATCGAAGTGATTTCCGCTTTGGTGTAAAGCTTCGCGGTTTCTTTGCCCCAACTGGTGAATACCTCATCCGCATGATGGTGATGATGACATTCACATTCTTCATGATCATGGTGGTGACAATGTTCATGATGCTTGTGTTCGTTAGAATGATGATGTTCATCATCGTGATGGTGACAGCAACATTCTTCATGATGATGATCATGTTCATCGTGATTACAACAACACTCATGTGCTTTCATTTCTTCCATCATTTCCGCTGCCATATCGCTTTTCTGTTCCATCACCTTAAGAATCTTTGAACCGTCTAAATCATCCCACGGTGTAACGATCAAGCTTGCCTGCGGATTCTGCTTCTGAAGCAGCGCTACTGCCTCATCTAAGGCATTTTGATCAAGCAGCTGAGTACGGCTTAATACAATCGTTTTTGCATAAGCGATCTGATTATTGAAGAATTCACCAAAGTTCTTACTGTACGTTTTCACCTTTTTCGCATCCGCAACTGTTGTATAAGACTGTAAATGCAGTCTGTCATCATTCAAATCCTTAATTGCCTGAATGACATCGGAAAGCTTTCCGACACCGCTTGGTTCAATAATAATGCGATCAGGCGCATACTGATCCATAACCATTGATAAGCTCTGCGCAAAATCACCGACCAAGGAACAACAAATGCAGCCACTATTCATTTCCTTTACCGCAATCCCGGCTTCCTTTAAAAAACCGCCGTCAATTCCGATTTCACCGAATTCATTTTCAATCAACACCAATTTTTCATTCCCGTATGCCTCTTGAATCAGCTTACGGATTAAAGTCGTTTTACCGGCTCCCAAAAAACCGGAGATAATATCAATTTTTGTCATAGTATCTTCCTTCCTGTTATTGTACATCAATAGTATAACACTGTTAAACATCGCTCTCAAGCATTATCCTTTGCCGAAATCTCAATGAAATGCGAGCTGTACGAGTGATCCGAGAAAAAAGGATATGTGAGTTTTCAACATATCCGCATAAATTATTTCATTTTCGCAATATCATGAACCCAGCCGTGTGTATCCTCGATATTGCCCCATTGGATACCGGTCAAGGTATCATAAAGCTTTTGGGTCAGCGCTCCGGTTTTAAAATCATTGATCACCGCGATATTGCCTTTGTAGTTTAATTCGCCGACCGGGGAAATTACCGCCGCTGTACCGGTACCGAAGGCTTCCTCTAATGAACCGTTTTGCGCTGCTTCCATCAGATCATCAATAGCCAAATGTTCCTCACGTACCGTATATCCCCATTCCTTTAACAAGGTAATGATGGAATCACGGGTAACGCCCGGAAGCACTGTACCGTCACAAGGAGCCGTAATAATTTCATTGTTTATTTTAAACATAACATTCATCGTTCCGACTTCCTCAACATATTTGCGTTCCACACCGTCTAACCACAGAACCT
The DNA here is from genome assembly GCA_947569705.1 of uncultured Erysipelotrichaceae bacterium. GTDB lineage: Bacteria > Bacillota_I > Bacilli_A > Erysipelotrichales > Erysipelotrichaceae > C-19. Next base: position 153,539 of record CANOSP010000001.1, on the reverse strand, counting down.
GTGTATAACCAAGCTTTTCCGCCTTTACCTGTGCAGCGATGCTTGATGCATAATTTCCGCCGCATTTCGTAAAGCCGGTACCGCCTTTGGTCGCTCTGACAAACTCATCTTCCACATAAATCTTCACCGGATTTACCCCTTGCGGATAGTAAGCACCGACCGGTGACAGAATGATCGCAAAGGTATAGCTTGCGGCCGGATGAACACCGACAGCCGCTTCTGACGCAAACATAAACGGACGAATATAAAGCGAAGTTCCTTCCTCACTCGGTACCCAATCCTGTTCATATTCAACCACGGCTCTGACTGCTTCCACAAAATCTTCCACAGGCACCTCAGCCATGCATAAACGACGATTAGAGTTGATAAAACGTTTCGCATTCATTTCCGGTCTGAACAATAAAATGCGTCCGTCTTTCGCACGATAGGCTTTCATTCCTTCAAAGGTTTCCTGTGCATAATGGAGTACCATGCTGGCAGGATCCATGGAAATCGGTCCGTAAGGAACAATACGGGCATTTTCAAACCCATTTTCCTTTGTCCAGTCCATTAAAAACATATGATCGGTAAAATATTTGCCGAAGCCTAACGGTGTTCCCGGCTGCGGTTTCGCCTTCTTCACCTTTGCTTCTTCAATCGTTATTTTCATAAATATCACTCCTAACTTTTAATTTTCTTTAGGTTACACCCTTTTTATTCGTTCGTCAATAGCTTTTTCACGATTTTTCATGAAAATATAAGCATTTATTTCAATAGTCATCACTCATTTTTTACAAGTGATATAACGATTCTTTTCATTATTCTTTGTTATAAATGAATTCATTCTGATGAGAAATCGTAATTATCTGCGCTTTGCCTCATAAGCACGAAGCTGCTTTTCGGCAATCTCATACTGCTTGCGATAATCTTCAAGCTTTGCCTTTTCAGCGTCTACTTTCGCCTGTGGTGCCTTTTGCACAAAGCCCGGATTATTCAGCATTCCCTCACTGCGCTTAATTTCCTGCATAAGACGCTGTACCTCTTTTGTCAGCTTGGCAATTTCCGCTTCCACATCGACGATACTTGCCAGCGCAACCTTTAAGGAACCGCCGCGAATCGCTCTGACAACCATTTCCTCATCAGGTAGCTGATCAACCCATGTCGCATGACACATCTTCTGTAAGATCGCATTGATATTCGCAGCACAAGGCACAATCACATCCTGCGCATCGGTGATTACAACTTGAATGTCCGTACTCGGCTTCAGCTGATAGGTTGTTTTAATTTCACGCACTGCCTCAATCATCGTAATCAGCTGTGATACGCCTTCCGCATCCTTTTGATCGATTGATACCGCAATCGGTTCAGGCCATTTGGCAAGATTGATGCTGGCTTCCTCATGCGGCAGAGATAAGAACAATTCCTCACAAACAAACGGCATAAACGGATGCAGTAAACGCACAATCCCGTTTAAAATCGCTGTCAGCGTTGATTTTGTTGCGTTAGCGACATTTTGATCCTCGCTCTGTAATCCTGCCTTCGATAATTCAATATACCAAGAACAGAAATCATCCCATACAAAGCCATATAATTCATTACCGACCAGGGCAAACTCATATTTCTCCATATTTTCCGTGACATTCTTCAACACTTGATTAAAACGATTGATAATCCATTTATCGATCATTGATACATGCGTAAAGTCAATATCACCGATTTCCATATCATCATCCAGCTGCATCAATACAAAGCGTGACGCATTCCAAATCTTGTTGATAAAATTCCAGCTGGACTCCATCTTATCGGGAGAGAAGCGAAGATCCTGTCCCGGTGTCGAATTCGTTGTCAAAAAGAAGCGCAGTGAATCCAACCCGTATTGATCGATTACATCCATCGGATCAACACCGTTTCCGAGCGATTTACTCATTTTTCTGCCCTTTTCATCACGAATCAGACCGTGAATCAACACATCTTTAAACGGTCTTGATTTCATGCAATAGCGTGTTTGAAAAGCCATTCGGGCAACCCAGAAGAAAATAATATCATATCCGGTGATTAACAGATCATTTGGGAAATAGCGATTCAGATCTTCAGTCGCTTCCGGCCATCCCAGTGTTGAGAACGGCCACAATGCGGAAGAGAACCAAGTATCCAAAACATCCTCATCCTGTACCCAGTTTTCCAAGTCCTGCGGCTCATTCATTCCGACATAGATTTCATTGGTTTCCTTATGATACCAAGCCGGGATACGATGCCCCCACCATAATTGACGGGAAATGCACCAATCCTCAATATTTTCTAACCATTGACGGAACGTTTTCTCAAAGCGCTGCGGATAAAAATGAATTTTTTCTGCTTCATCCGATTGATTTTTCAGCACTTCCTGAGCCAACGGCTCCATTTTTACAAACCACTGTTTCGATAAATACGGTTCAACGATCACACCGGTACGCTCACTGTGTCCTACCTGATGCATAATCTTTTCAATATGATCGACAACGCCGTCTTTTTCAAACTGTTCCACAAGCGCCTTGCGGCAGGCAAAGCGATCCATTCCCTCATATTGCTTAGCCATCGCATTCATCGTACCGTCCGGATTCATACAAACCGGCATCGGCAAGTCATATTTCTTCGCCAAGGCAAAGTCATTCGGATCATGTGCCGGCGTACACTTCATTACCGCTGTACCGAAATCACGATCGATATAATCATCAGCCATAATCACCAGTGCTTCACCGTTAGCCGGATTGATCGCATGCTTACCGATTAAATCTGTATATCGCTCATCTTCAGGGTGAACAAAGATCGCCTGATCGGCAAACATCGTTTCCGGTCTTGTCGTCGCAATCACAAGCTGTTGACCGGTTTCCTGTACTTCATATTTAAAATAGTACATGCAGCCTTCAATTTCTTTATGAATAACCTCAATATTGGAAAGTGCCGTTTTAGCCTGCGGATCCCAGTTAATAATACGCTCTCCTTGATAAATCAAGCCTTCTTTATATAAATCCACAAACACCTTGCGAACTGCTTTGGAAAGTCCTTCATCCAAAGTAAAGCGCTCACGGCTGTAATCCAGTGATAATCCCAGCTTCGCCCATTGTTCATGAATATGACCGGCATATTCATCCTTCCATTCCCAAGCTCTTTTTAAGAACGCCTCTCTTCCGATGTCGTATCGAGAAATTCCTTCTTCTTTTAATCGCGCATCAACCTTTGCCTGTGTCGCAATTCCGGCATGATCCATACCGGGAAGCCACAACATATCATATCCCTGCATTCGTTTATAGCGGGCAACCATATCCTGCATCGTCGTGTCCCATGCATGACCTAAGTGCAGCTTACCGGTCACATTCGGCGGCGGAATCACGATACAATACGGATCTTTGCTTTTATCTCCGGCAGTAAAATATCCTTTTTTACACCATTCCTCATAGTAATGCTCTACCTTTTTGTGATCGTATTTAGGTGCTAATTCTTTTTTCATATTCATCCTCCTGTTTTTATCATTCTTCAACTAATTGATTTTTAACTTTTATCAATTCATTTTATACCTTGTGAAACCTTTTTGAAATCTTCAAAATTCAATCCGGCAATGAAAGTATCATGAAGCTTGTAATCATTCATAAGCATCTGTTTTGACTCATTGATTCCGTGAAATCCGCATGCCGTTAATACCGATGCACTTTTGACATTGTCACATCGATATTGTGCAGTGATCAAATGAATATCAAAGTGATGAAATACATCGCCGCAATAAGCCTTCAGCGCTTCACTCATATAACCGTGATGCCACATATTTTTTTTCAGATAGTATGCAATATCCACTGTGTTATCAACGCATTCATTGACACTGATTACACCGATCACCGCTTCATCACACTTACGCTCAATGACCTTTGCCTTCGGCTGATCCACTCTTTGATGTGCCGCTTCGTAATCAATCAGCGCTAAGACATCATCTGCCGTATCAAGCGGTTCTGCGAGACTTTGCCCAAGCATTACCTGTCGATCACTGTATAGTGATAAAAGATCCGATGCATCGCTTCGCTCCATGTCTCTTAATATCAGCCGCTCTGTGACTATTTCAGACATCTGCTCACCTCTGATCTCTTTTTTGGCTTAAAATAAAAAAAGCGCCCGCAAGGACGCTGTAACACGTGGTACCACCTATTTTCACAATCGAATGACTGCCTCTTTGATGTAACGTATCATTACGGAATCACTTACTTAAGTTCAGTGATTCTGCTCCAAGACTACTTCTTAACAACCGCCTGATTCCTTTTCACCGAACAGGAACTCTCTGCACAGGAATGTTGAAAATACTCCTTCTCTTCTCTGCATTTACAGGTAGTATTGTATCAAACAATGACAGGCATTTCAACTGCTTTTTTATTGAAACGGTAAAATAACCGGTGTTTTGGCAGCAATCTCTTTATTTTTATTCGTATCTCTTAACTGCTGTTCGTCTACCTCACAGCGATTCGCAATCGTCGCATACGTATCATTTGGTTTTGCGACAATAATGCGATAGCTTGTGTAGGTGCTTTCCGTATCTTGAAATAAGTCATTGAAATCATCGACTGCAGTATTTTCTTTTCCATTCTCACTTTGATCCTCAATATCAGATTGAATTGGCTGCTCCGGCACTTTTTCTGATGTTTTCATGACTTGTTTTTCAGATTGTTGTGTCAGCGAGGATGTCAGCTTAGGTGCTGAAACAGCAGTTTCTTGAGATACTTTCTGTTGCGGCTGCTCTTGATTCGCAGCCTGTTCATCGGCAATTCCTTGAATTGCCAGTGTGATTGAAACTTGAATCGTATCACCGTTAGCGTTTGCTTGATAATCTTCGATGTTCAATGAAAAAGGTTCTCCATTCAACTTATGATTCGGTGCCAATACATCCATTTCCAACGCTTCACGAAATTTTTCCGCACCGTCCGTCCCTGTATATTCCCCTTCGATATAAAGCGGTCCCATCGCTCTGATTCCGTCTTCCTCATGTCGATAGTTTAAATGCTCGCTTACCTTTAACGAATTAACCTGCTGAACCTGATCAGCGAATATCAGCTGTTTTTCTATTTTCATTTTTTTCATATTAAAAAATCCTCCTATTGATATATATGTCAATCAGTATATAAATATGTATTCAATTTTTGATTGAGCATTCAATATAAGAGTTGTTAAAACATGCTGTAAAAGCTGCTCATAAAAAAATGTACCTTTCTCAGACTGAGTTCGGTACATTTAAATAATGATTAAAATATAGCGAAACGACAAGACGCAAGATAACTACTGCTTATTCTGTGCTTTCATTTCTTGAATCATTTGTTCTTCAATTCGTTTGATCCTACGTTTTTTATCATTCACTTTTGCCAGATAAAGCACGATAATACCGGCAACGGCAAAAAGCATAATAGATACAATAGGGATTGATGAAGTTCTTTGATTCGGTATCTTGTAAGTCGGTTCATAAGAAATATTCACTCTGCCGTAGGTTTTATCTTTGACATTAATATCATATGCATGAAAACCGTCCACTCTGTCTGAAATATTGGTAAGATCATAAGCATGATCATCGTTCTTAAAGCCTGAGCTTTCTTTCTTTTGTTCTAAATTAAACGCTTTTAAAATATCGCTCTTATCATCTGCTTCATATTTAAAAAACTCACCCTTTTTATTCCATGCTTTTTCGGAATAAATATCCACATCTGTGACTACATTTTCGATAACAATGAATTCATAGTGAAGCGAATTCTTATCATACGCATAAATATTCTTTTGCTTAGTTCCTTGCTGTACCTCTTTGACACTGAGCGGTTCTCCCATTTTAAGCTTCAGATCATCAACGCTGATTTTCGCATACTCATTCGCATTAAATATAATTCCCGAGTTGTTCTCGTCTGTCTGTTCCGTTTGTTCCCCTTGATCGGCAACAGGTTCCTGTGCCGGTCTCATTACTCTGGTTACGATTGCAAGCACAAACAAAACCGCAAATATAATTGCGACATTATTTAAAAGACTTTGAGTTTTCTCCACATCCTTACCGTTTCGTTTTGATGACTTCAGTTTGATAAAAACACCGATTAAAACTAAAAAAGCAATAGCGGCAGTGCCGATGAAAAATTGATCCATATCTAATCCCTCCGTGATATTAATATTATACAACAAAACAGTGATAAACCCAATAAGAATTTTAAAATCATATCATTAAATGAGTTATGATACACTGACAGCTGTATCTAAGAAAAGGAGACCGCTAAGCCTCCATAATTTTTATAATCTGTTCCCATACCTCATCTACGCCTTCCTTAGTCTGCGCAGAAAACGGGATTAAAACTTCATTGCTCTTTAAATCAAGCGCTTTTCTGATCTGCTTTAACATATGATAACGCTTTGATGCCTGTACCTTATCGGTCTTTGTCGCTACAATACAAACCGGTATTTCATAATAGCGGGCATATTCCAGCATACCCAAATCATCCTCACTCGGTAAATGACGAGCATCGACAAGCATTAACAAACCTTTTTTCTGAATGCGGTTCGCAAAATAATCTTCCATCATTTGACCGAATGCGATCAGCTGCGCTTTGGAAAGATTCGCAAACCCGTATCCGGGAACATCGACAAACATATAGCGATCATCGATATTGAAAAAATTCAACAACCTTGTTTTACCCGGTGTATTACCGACATATGCCAGCTTTTTACGACCGGTGATCGCATTGATAAAGCTTGATTTTCCGACATTGGAACGACCTGCAAGCACAAGCTCGGGAAGCTCACTGTCAGGCCATGATTCGCGATTGGGTGCGCTGATCACAAGTTCTGCCTTTTGAACCTGCATCATTACTCCTTTACCAGTGCGACATCTAATACCTGTGAAATTTTCTCCACCGGTACAAACTCAATCGCATCCTTTACGGTTTGCGGAATCTCATCAATATCTTTCACATTAGCTTTCGGAATCACTACTGTTTTGATGCCGCTGCGATGTGCAGCCATTGATTTCTCTTTCAATCCGCCGATTGCCAATACATTGCCGCGTAAAGTAACCTCTCCGGTCATTGCGACATCTGCCTTTACCTTCACGTTGCTTAATGATGATACCAAAGCTGTCGTTAAGGTGACACCGGCACTCGGTCCGTCTTTGGGAACAGCCCCTTCCGGCACATGGATATGAATATCGTTCTTCTCAAACAGATCCGGTTTAATCTTATATTTGCCGGCATTGGCACGAACATAATCATAGGCAATCGTCGCACTCTCCTTCATGACATCTCCAAGTTGTCCGGTAATAACCAGCTTGCCCTTACCGTCAAAATGCGTGACCTCAATTTGCAGCACATCACCGCCGAATGCCGTGTAAGCCAATCCGGTAACCGTACCGACCTGATTTCTCATTTCACGTTTGCCGTAATCGTATTTTTCATGACCGAGCCATTCCTGAACCAATTTCTTAGTCAACTTAACAGAGCGCTTGTGATCCTTTAAAATCGCCAATACACTCTTTCGTGCCAAGGTCGCGATCGTACGCTCTAACGAACGAACACCCGCTTCTCTTGTATAATAACGAATGATATACATCATCATATCATCATCAATTTTTAACTGACTTGCCTTTAAGCCGTTTTCCTGCAGCTGCTTCGGCAACAAATGCGCTTTGGCAATATGAAGCTTCTCCATTTCGGTATAAGAAGAAAGCTGAATGATCTCTAAACGATCTCTTAAAGCAACAGGAATATCTTCTAAATAATTCGCTGTCGCAATAAATAATACTTTGCTTAAATCATACGGCTCTTCTAAATAATGATCTGAAAATATTGCATTTTGTTCGGGATCCAGTACTTCAAGCATCGCACTTGCAGGATCTCCTTTATAATCCGATGCCATCTTATCAATTTCATCAATTAAGAAGACAGGATTCAAAGTGCCGGCTTTTTTCATTCCTTGAATAAAGCGTCCCGGCATCGAACCCAAATAAGTACGACGATGACCTCTGATTTCACTTTCATCCTTGACACCGCCCAATGAGATTTTTACAAACTTGCGGTTCAATGCACGTGCCACTGATTTTGATAATGAGGTTTTTCCGACACCCGGCGGACCGACCAAACATAAAATCGGTGCTTTTAAAGAATTGGTCATTTGTTTTACTGCCAAATACTCTAAAATACGCTCTTTCACTTTTTCCAAACCGTAATGATCTTCATCTAATATTTGTTCTGCCGCTGTTAAATCATCGTTATCCTTCGATTCTTCCCACCAAGGCAATGACAGCACCCAGTCGATATAAGTTTTAATCACACCGGATTCACCGCTGGCATTCGGAAGCAGCTCATAGCGAGCCAATTCTTCCTTTAATTTTTCCTTGATCGTTTCCGGGTAAGGATTTTCCTCAATCCGTCTGCGAATTTCATCGGCATCACGATCTGCGTCCGGTACGTCACCGAGTTCCTCTTTGATCGCGCGCAGCTTCTCACGCAAATAATATTCTTTCTGTCCTTCTTCAATGCGCGTTTTTACTTTTTCATTGATTTTATTCTCCAGTAATGAAAGCTCTTTTTCACTTTCCAACTCCTGTAAGATGATTAACAAACGCTCATTGATTTCCAGTGTTTCCAATAATTCCTGTTTACGCTCTAATGTAAAGGGAAACAGCTGTCCGATCATATTGGTCATTTGCGCAGCGCTTCCGCCCTTCGCTAAATTATTCATCATTTCTTTCGGAATACTGATATGTGTACTGTCTATCGCTTCAAACTGCTTAGCAAGCTTACGCACAAGCGCAATCTCTTCCATAGGATCCTGAGCAGCATCTTCTTTTATTTCCACATCCGCAAGCATTCCGGTATCACTGTCAACTACCGAGGTTATCGCCGCACGCTCTAACCCCTTGAATTTCACTCTTAAATAACCGTCCATTCTGCGAATATGCTTGATGGCACAATATGTTCCGAACTGATATAAATCCTCTGCAGTCGGATTTTCTACACTTAAATCCCTCTGTGCAACTAAAACAATTCTCGCTTCAAAGTCATTTTGTGAATCCTCAACCGCATGTACCGATTTGCTTCTTCCTACATCAATGATTACTTCTTGACCGGGAAAAACCACTACTCCGCGGGTACATACCAAAGGAAGCTGTTTTGTTTGATTTGTTTGATCACTCATAGTTTCGCACTCCTTTCATTATAAAAGGTCAAAAAAGACGCTGCCTTCGACTGCGTCTTTCGATTGACTACTTGCCGGCTGTTTCTTTCACCAGTTCCAATGCTTTACGCATCTTTAAGTCATAAGAAACGCTTTCGTTAGGAATTAACTGTTTTACTTGTTCACTTTCCATATTATATGTCTTCGCAATCGTTTCTATTTCAGTATTGACATCTTCTTCGCTGATTATAATATTTTCCGCATCGGCAATTGCTTCTAATACCAAACGTGCAGAAACTTTATTTTTCGCATCGATTGCGAATTGCTCACGAAGACTTTCCTCACTCATATTGGTCAGTTTCAAATAAGTATCCATTTCAAAGCCCTGAGATTTCAATCTTTGCGCAAAATCATTCACCAAGCTGTCGCATTCTTCATCGATCATCACCTGCGGAATATCGATTTCGGCACCGTCAACGACCTTTGTCAACAGTTCATTGGTAAATGCTTCATCTACCTGTTGTTCCTTTTGTTCTGTCAGATTCTTTAACGTATATTCTTTAAACGCATCGACTGTTTCCACACCTTCGATGTTTTGTTCTTTTACCATTTCATCATCAAAATCATTTAATTGCTTATATTTAATTTCATGAACAGTCACTTTAAACTGTGCATTTTGTCCTGCCAGTTCACTTGCCTGATAATTTTCGGGGAAAGTAACGTCAATTACCTTTGTCTCGCCTTTTTTCATACCGATGCACTGTTCTTCAAATCCCGGAATGAAAGAACCGCTGCCGATTTCAAGCGGATAAGAAGTACCGCTGCCGCCTTCAAATAAGACACCGTCTTTACTTCCTTCAAAATCGATCACAGCCGTATCGCCGTTTTCAATCGCTTCCTCATCTTCACGAATGACAAAATCTGCGTTACGTTCCTGAATGCGTTTGATCTGTGCATTTACTTCATCATCGGTAATTGTCACAGCTTCCTTTTTCACATCTAAGTTTTTATATTCGCCCAGCTTCACTTCCGGTTTGATCGCTACCGTAAAACGCATCGTTACCTTTGTTTCACTAATATCGTCAATATCAAGACTTGCTCTGCCTACAATATCCAAATTCTGTTCCTTGACAGCATCTAAAAAAGCATCATTGGCAATTTCATCGATGGCTTCATACATCACGCTTTGCGGATTCACGGCACGCTTTAATACATTGGCAGGTACTTTACCTTTACGAAAACCCGGAAGCTGTACATTTTTAGCTAATTTAGCAAATGCCTTCTTCTGTGCCTTTTCCCATGTTTCACCCTCAATAGTTACCGTTAAATCTCCGGTTGAATGTTCCTTTAATTCCCATTTTGAATTCATTGTTTATTCCTCCTGTATAAATTTTCTCTTTTATCATAAACACAATGTATCTCAGATACCATGCTTATTTAACAATAATGCGAAGCCGTAATCCTGTTGTATCCCTTTCTCCTGCAAAAAGGCATCAAACGAAGCCTGAGTACCGCTTGCCGCTTTGACATATAAGACAATCGACAGTGCCAGTGCAATCCCCTCATCTTCATCAATATTGAAAGGCAAATGCAGATAACATTCCTGAATCAGCGATTCAATACACATTTTCAAGAAAGTCGGATCCTCGTCCTCAAACCATTCACATAAGGCATTAACTGCGATGACTGCGCCTTTGGAACGCATCGGTGCTTCAATATAACAAGGTAAAAAGCTAATATCCATATTTTGATAAGTCATATGGATTTCATCGGCAATCTTTTGCTCCATCATCGCATCGATTAAATAAGAGCTTACAAGTACATGCGGTTCTTTGCATAAATAAGCTTCAATGATGTCTAAATGATTGCGGATATTGCTTTTTTTCAACTGTTCAACAGCCATAAACTGTTCCTCAAGACTGCCGTTCAATAACGCCTCAATATCTTCCTCATCATAGGATCGCTGTGTTTTCTGCGCCCGTAATGCACTGCGGCATTCGTTATAAAGCCTAATCAATTCCGGCTCGACATCCTTCGGTATATACGGCATAGAAAGCTCCTGTTCCAAGATTGCATATGCTTCTTGTTCCTTATGCTCTGCCATCAGTTTGTGAAGCTGCTTCAGGATATCCTCGTAATAGTATTCCACACGATCTTCCTTTCTTACACAAACATATAATAATATAGCATAAAAAGCACTTCAACGCAATCAAAACCATTTCTTTCCTATTGTTTTTGAAATATTTTTTATCTTTATTGTCGGATAAATGAAATCGAAGCGTTTACAAGTTGATAGTACAATCACAGCGAATTGACCGGACTGTAATATATCTTTGAAACAGCAGAAACTGAAACAGCAGAAACGCTAAAACACAATTCAGGAACGGTTTTACTTTTTTACAGCACACGGTAATACCAATTTGTTTATCTGTACGATTTCATATTTATTCTAAAATCATAACTGATATAATAACCGCTTCTTGAAATAATCAATACAAAAAAAGATATGAATCCATTCAGAACTCATATCTTCTACAAAAAGCTTATCCGCTGACAAGTCGCTCCTTTAACTTTGCCAGTATTTTCTTTTCTAATCGTGATACTTGAACCTGCGAAACTTGAAGCCGCTTTGCGATTTCTTCCTGCTTCATATTCTTTTCATAACGATAATAGATTAACAAGCGTTCTCGCTCATCCAGTCGCTTCATCTCTTTTTTTAATGCCAATTCCAATACGAGATCGCGCTGCTTCTCTTTTGTGACTTTATCCTCTAAATGAATCGGTGATCCGTCATTTTCATAGATCGTTTCATCTAAGGAATAAACAAACTGATTCGCTTCAAACGCTAATATCACATCGGCAACATCCAAATGCAAATGATCGGCTATTTCCTGATACGTTGCTTCTCTGCCCAACACTTGTACAAGTTCCTCTTTTGCCTTGACCATCGCCAAATAGCCTTCCTTCAGCGAACGTGAGATACGCATACTTCCCTCATCGCGAAAATAGCGTTTGATTTCGCCCAGTATAATCGGTACGGCATAAGTAGAAAACTTCACCTGATAGCTGAAATCAAAGTGATTCAAAGCTTTCATTAAACCGATACAGCCGATTTGAAAGAGATCCTCATTGGTTCCCTTCGGTTTATGAAATCGTTTCAGCAATGCATAAATCAGCGGTGTATTGCGTCTTACAAACTCATCCTTTGCCTCTTCATCCCCCTGTTTAATTTTGGCAATCAGCTCTTCATTAGTGAGCGGGTTCTGTTTGTCCATGAAGCTGTTTACGCATCTGTACAATACAACCGTTGCCTTCGCTGCTGTTTACTTTGAAATCATCGGCGAAGGTATCCATAATCGTCATTCCCATCCCTGAGCGCTCCAAATACGCCTTGCTGGTATACAGCGGCTGCATCGCAAGCTCGATATCCTCAATGCCGCAGCCCTCATCTTTGATTGTCAGATCGAGTATCCCGGTTTCATCATAAGCTGCTTTAATTTCAATCCAACCATCCTCATGCCCTTCATAACCGTGGATCATCGCATTGGTTACAGCCTCCGCAATCATCGTTTTTATTTCCATAATTTCCTCAACACTCGGATTCAGCGGCATTAAAAAAGCCACGATGCTTGTACGCGCAAACGGCTCATTGACCGGATTGCTTAAAAATCTCAATGTCATCTCATTCATAGTTTTACCCCGCTTCTCTCATAAGAAATGATCTGAAATATACCGGACATATGAAATAAAGTTTGATTTGCCCTTGATAAATTACATAAGATCAATTCACTTCCCAGTTTTTTTAACTGCTTATATCTTGCCAGTACAAAGCCGATTCCGGTACTGTCGATAAAGCTGACCTCTTCAAAATCCATCTTTACCGCAGATGGTTCAAAATGATCAATCAACTGAATACATGTTTCTTTGATTTTCTGTACCGCCAGATTATCGAAATCACCGTAAAAATAAAAATACAGTGTATTTCCTATCATTTGATGTTTCATCAAAATAATCAGTCCTTTCTGCGTGTTCATCTTAACATGAATTTCATCTTCTGATTACAGTTTCGACAAAGCATATAAAAAAAAGACAGTCTGTTTCCAAAGCGAAAAAACTGCGAATTTCATAACACAAGCTTTACATAAGCAGCCATTTCCACTAACTGTAAACGCAAGTGCTGTTTAAGAAAATATTATCATCTGTCGAGTATTGTCAAACAGTGATAAACCGCTCTGTTAAACTGAATCAATCAGATGAATATAAAATAAGAATATGTAAAACACAAATACATCAACGCACAAAAAAAGGAGCAGCGCTCCTGTGGATTCATATAAGGTAAGCCATGTTCTGTTCCTCAAAAGAGGTGCAGCCATTTATCTATCTGTGATACAGATTCCAAAGCCGATTTCCTTATCTTTCATCAGCTTCAGACTCCCCTACCGAATTTGGGTTTCTCGCTTACGGGGTTTACCGCGTTCCACTCTGCCGGTTTCCCGACAGCATCGTCACTGTGGCACTTTTAAAGCTTTTCATCCATAGCAGAACCTTAGGATCAAAAGACAGCCGTCAGAATACTCTGCCCGGACTTATTGTTTCATCCGGCGCAAACACTACAAGCAATCGCAGCTTGTGCGAGCATGGACTTTCCTCTGATTATACAATCAGCGACCGCATCACTTATATGAATGAATCAACGACGAAAAACTTCATTTTCCAAACGAGACAGCCGTTTTAAAATATCGAGGTTGTTCCCGTTCGGCTCATTTGTGCTGAGGCCTTGTTTGCCCTCTAATTCAACAACCTTTGCCTTTAACGTATTGATTTGACGTTCATATTCCTGTAAATGATCTCCTAATTCCTCAATCATTTTATTGTACTGCTGATAATCGGCGATTACCAAATCGAGGAATTCATCTACTTCACCGGAGGAATATCCTTTGAAATCAATGTTGAATTGCTTTTCCAGCACATCCTCTACACTCAGTTTGAATCTTTTCTCCATCTACTTCACCTTCTAAGTATAAGTTTCTCAAAAAAACCGTAAAAAAGCAAGTGCAAAATGAAATTTCTATGAAAATTTATGCAGTTTTATTGACTTAACTCATGTTTGAATCATCGGAAATCAAAACAGTGCCTGAAAAAACAATCATGCGCTGATCTGTCATCATTGATTTATGCGGAATCGTCTCACCTTTTTCTTACAAATCATTATGAATTAAAATTGTTTTTCTACCTATCTTTTAACAGTTATGCTATAATAAAGAAAGGTGATAATAATGATAGGCTATCCGAATAAAAAAAGTCTTCCGATGCGCCATGAAGTCAAAGATAACTATATGGGGCGAGGAATGTCTTTAGAGGATGATTTGAATAAAAGCAATGAATACTATTTGGAGACAGAGCGGGCATTAATTCATAAAAAACCGATACCGGTACAAATTGTCCGTGTTGACTATCCTAAACGCAGTTCTGCTAAAATTGTGGAAGCCTACTATAAAACACCGAGTACAACCGATTACAACGGAATTTACCGCGGTAAGGCAATCGATTTTGAAGCGAAGGAAACAAAATTAAAATCCTCATTTCCGCTCAAAAACATTCATCCCCATCAAGTCAAGCATTTGCAGCGGGTATTGGATCACGGCGGAATCGGGTTTGTGATTATTCGCTTTTGTGCATTTGATGAAACCTATTTAATCGATGCCGAATATATCATAAAACAATATTATCAACAGGAAAGTAAATCAATTCCCTATACGGATATTAAAACCAACGGACATCTGATCAAACAAGGATATACCCCACGTTTACATTATCTTGATGTTGTCGATCAATGTTATTTTAAGGAGGAAGCGTGCGAATGAAAGAAACTGCTAAAAAAAGCGCTGCAGCTAAATTGAGAAAACCTAAGCAGCCGAAAGAAACTGCTAAAAGAGAAACGAAAATGAATAAACGGAAAATTTTAAATTCGATTCTCGTTTGTATTCTGTCTTTGATTATTATCAGCGGTGTATGCATCTTCGTTATGATTGCAAATATTATGAAAGATGCGAAATCATTGGCATCATATAAATTTCAGAGTCAGGACAGTACGCCGATCCTATCCAGTGAGGGCGATATTTTAGTGGAAGTCGGACTGGAAAATCGTCAAAGCATTACTTATGATCAAGTACCGCAGACAACAATCGATGCCTTTTTGGCGATTGAAGATTCCCGTTTCTTTAAACATAATGGTTTTGACTTGCCCCGTTTTGCGATGTCAGCCGTCAATAATTTACGCAACGGTGATTTAGGACAAGGCGGTTCTACCTTAACGATGCAGATGGTAGACAATGTGCGCAAGGGTGATCCCGATTACGATGAGACCAATGCCAGCAGCTGGCAGAAAATCGAATGGAAAGTACAGGAGATCTTCTTAAGTATGCAGGCAGAAAACAGTATGTCTAAAGAAGAAATTCTGATCAATTATTTGAATAAAGTTAATTTCGGTAATTCCGCACGCGGAATTCAAAAAGGCTCAGAATACTATTTCGGTAAAGATGTATCACAGCTGAATCTTTCGGAAAGTGCCTTTTTGGCAGGAGTTGTGAATGCCCCTAACCTTTTTAATCCGTATAAGGGTACGCAATGGAGTGAAGTCTCGCAAAAATGGATTAATTTCTATGATTATGCGATTGAGCGAAGAAACGATACGCTGTATCAAATGTTGAATCACGGTTATATCAGTGAAGAAGAATATCATTTGGCGAAAAACACCGAACTGGCATTTCAATTAAAGGGAGAGCGATTCTTCCACAGTGATTCTAATGATACAATTCTTGATCTTGTCAGAAAAGAAGCATTAGAAAAATATGATATAGATATATATACAACCAGCGCAATTGTACACACTTCCATTAACAGTGAGGTACAGCAAACTGCCGATAAGATCATTTCAAGTGACGGAGTACCGCAGGCAGACGGATCTGTTTATGCGTTCCCTAATAAAGATAATTTTGATGTAGGATCGACGGTATTGAATACCAAAACCGGTGAAATCATTGCGTTGATCGGCGGCAGAAGCTTCAGCCTTGATGATTCACAATCAAAAAATCAAGTAAATGAACGGCATCAGACAGGGTCTACAATTAAACCTGTACTGGATTACGCACCGGGATTTGATCTTCTCGGTTATGCGACTTCTCATACATTTGCTGACATTCCGACCGATATTTACGGAAACGGTCGAGCTGTTAAAAACTCCAATAACAAATATCAAGGCGATGTTCCGTTTGCCGAAGCAGTTTCCAATTCCTATAATACTACTGCAAGCCAATCGTTAATCGAAGTCGTAAAAGCTTGGGGTGAAGATAATATTAAGGATTATCTGCGAAAACTCGGTTTTGAAGAAGAAATAGTTAAAGGCTTTAACTTACAATACGGTATCGGCGGCAGCAATATGACTGTATCAACGAAAACACTCGCTGCAGCATATGCAATTTTTGCGAATGACGGCAAATACATTGAACCGCACATCATTACCAAAATTGAATTCCCTGATGATCCGAAAAAGAAAACCATCGTCGCCGAATATGATCAAGTACAAACGATTTCGGCACAAGCCGCGTACCTGATGTCTGATATTCTGCATACCGCTGCCAACACCAATGTGTTTATGAGTCAGTTGTGGCCGCAGGTCGGATATCCGGTATACGGAAAAACCGGAACAAGTGACTGGGGCGATTCCGGCGTGTCACAAGGTATTCCGGAAGGCTCTATTCGTGATGAGTGGATGGTCAACTATTGCGGCAATTATGTAGTCGCAACATGGGAAGGTCATAACGGCTATGATTACATCAATTCAGAATTATTGAATCGTAATGTTCCGGGACATATAAATCGTGCATTATTTGATACATTATCGAAAAAACAAGATATGGGATCCGTGAAAAATCCGGGCGGCATCAGCACTATCTCTCATGTCAAAGGCAAATATCCTTATGCAGCACCGACTGAGGGAATTCCTTCCGATATGGTAATCAGCGGTATGATCCGCAGTGATAAAGCAAAGCTTGCGGCATTAACTGCCGATGATCTTAAAGATCTGTCAAGCTTCCAAGCCACTTTAAACAAGGATGACGGAAGCTTAACACTGAGCTTCGCCGGTTATCCGGAAGCAGATAAAACGCGCGCTGCTTCACATACCAAAGAATATAATGTATTAGGAATCAAATTTACCGGTAATGTTTATTACAGTCCGGTGTTTGTATTCGGACGTGTTGTTTATAAAGCTGATATTAAGGTAAACGGTACAACCGTTCAAACGATTACCGCAAATGATCCGAAATCCAAGCAAACTTTAAAAGAAGATTATCAGGGTCAAGTAATCGAGGTATGCGGATATTACGGATATGAAAATGACAAAAAGCGTTCTAATGAAATCTGTACAAAAGTTGAAGTACCTGAGAAACAAAAAGAAGCTGATTTTACTACCTTAATCAGTCTTATTGAAGAAGCAAACACATATATCGATACTACGAAATATGAATATGAATATGTAAATAAGCTGCAGATTGCCAGCAATAATGCTGCCCTGTTGACTTATGAAACAGATGTCACACAGGAAGAAATTGATGAACAGCTGCGCCTGTTACAAGAAGCATTTACCGAATTAAAACGGCATCCTCTTAAGGATAAAAACGATAAAGAGTAAAAAGCATCAGTTCAATCGAACTGACGCTTTTTTTATGATTTCACTTTTTGTTCTTTGTAAGCCGCTAATTTATCTCGCTTACAAAAGCTCGCAAATGCACACCCTTCACATTGCGGATTTCGTGCCGTACAACAGTAACGACCGAAGAAGATAAACAGATGATGTGCGCGATTCCACCGTTCCCGTTTGATCTTGCGCTTCAGCTTCTCTTCCACTGTTTCTACATTATCATACACCTTCGCAAGTCCCAAACGCTTCGCAATTCTCTCCACATGAGTATCCACCGCAAAAGAAGGAATATCAAACCAAACACTGCGCACCACATTGGCTGTTTTACGCCCTACTCCTGCCAATGCCGTCAATTCCTTCATGGAGCTTGGAACTTCCCCGTTTTGTTCACTTAACGCGGTTGCCAAAGCCTTGATACTTCTTGCCTTATTGCGATAAAGTCCGATTCTTCTGATTTTTGCCTCAATATCCTTTATATCCGCATCAGCCAAAGCCTGCGGTGTCGGAAAAGCGGCAAACAATGCCGGTGTTATTTTATTCACTGCCTCATCGGTAGTCTGTGCCGAAAGCACTACCGCGACAATCAACTCAAATACATTGTGATGAACCAATTCACAATGTGCATTGGGATAACGTCGTTCCAATTCATCTAAGATTTCATCTGTTGTCATCATTTGCCTTCCTCATAATCCTTTGCCGTATAATTACGTTTTTTCCATTCCATTAAAATTCGCTCTATATAATCAAAACTGCGCTTATTATACATCAATGCCTCTCTTAAGGCATACAGAATCAATTTCTGTTCATACTGTTTCAGCCAGTCGCTTAAACGCTGCAATTCCGGCTGTGTCAGCGGACGAGCAAATTCACTTTCAAATACATCAAACAAAGATTGATCAAAGCTTAGCGTTTTATTGGCACGATCTTCAAATACACCGTCAATCAAAAAGGCAATCTTTTTATTTTCATAAACAATATCTAAATACCCTTTTTGCGTTAATCTTGATAACAAATCATCAATCTGTGCTTCCTCAAGTTTCATTTTATTAGCTAAAATACCGTGTGCAATCGGTATATTATGTTCATTCATAAAATCAATCAACAGAATTGCCATACATTCTTCACAAGATAGGCTTAAATCTTCAAAGTGATCTAACAAATAATCTCTGCGACTGATAAACTTCTCATTCCACCATTTCATTTTGTTCCCTCAACCTTCTTGCGGAAAAATACTTGTTTACATGAATCAATATCTAAATATAATTCAAACTCATTATTTTCAATACGGTAAACGGGATTCTCATATCCGTAACCGATCGATATTTGACACTCCTCCATCTGATAGCTGTCCTTCGCAATACTTAAAGCACGCTCCCGATCAATTTTATTTAAAGCACGCCATGTCAACAGTTCCCCGTTTTCATTAAACCAATAATAGTTTTCTTGGTTTGCGCCGCTGTAAATTACATAAGCAAACACATGACGATCTAATTGTTTAATAGTTTGATGTTGCTTCAAAATCGTATCTTTTTGCGCTGCGATTTTATCATCATAATGAATTGCAGGACCGCTGATAAAGACACTGATCTCCAGCCAAATCAATGCCAGCAGGACACACAATAACCCAAGCGTGGCAAGTAATTGACGAAAAGAAAATCGCTTTCGTTCATGTTCCATAATTTCACTTCCACTTCTTTCTTTATTATACATGATTTTTATTTATTTGTCTTGTGATAAAAAAAGAAATGCCTGCTTCAGCAAGCAATTTCTTTGATAATTTCTAAGCACATTCGCGCACTGCGTGATGCGGCAACACGAACATATTCCTGATAGGTCAAATAATTATTTTGATGGACGGCAATATCCGAAAGAGAACGCAAAATTACAAAAGGGATATGAAAATGAGCGGCTGTCTGAGCGATTGTACCTGCTTCCATCTCAGCACAAAGCGCCTTTGGAAAGCGCTGCTTTAACAGCTGTACCGGTTCATCGCCGGAGATAAATTGATCACCGCTGGCAATGAGTCCGAAATGATAACGAACCTTCATTTGTTCACATACATGTTTACAAAGCTCACATAACGCTGCGTCAGCTTGAAACAAAAGACCGATACCGCTTGGACCGTCAAGTGCGCTCGTATCATAATCATGCTGGACGACTTCGGAAGCAATTACCACATCCAGTACCTCTTCTTCATCGCATAAGCCGCCTGCCGTTCCGATATTGATTATATACTGCGGCTGATAATGATGAATTAAACAAGTAGCAGCAATCGCAGCATGTCCTTTACCGACACCGCTTAACATGATAACAACAGACTGTTGTTCCATTTGTACTTCCCAAAAAGTAAGCTCATCTTTACAAACTTTTTTCGCATCCTTTACAAGCTTCAGCATTTCATCTACTTCTGATTGCATTGCCGCAATAATCGCTATCATCTTTTTTCTCCTTCCCTTATCTTTTTGCATGCATAAAAATATTTTTCACCACTTTGACAGCCGGGCTTCATAAAATCGGTGATGATCTTGACTTGATAACCGATTTCCTTCAAACATGCAGTAACCCAATCGGATGACATCACACGCTGAATATGTTGCTCAAGACTTGGCTTCGCACGATCATCATAAAACACAAAATTATGATACAACAGATCCCCTTCGGCACTGATCGTCCATTCATACGCAGTCTGATTGATATATCCCGCTTCACAATAATCTTCCGCAAATTCCGTCAATCGATCCTTTGTATGCATATCAAATAACAGTACCCCGTTTTCCTTCAGATGATCATATGCCTCTTGAAAAAATAAGCGCCAGTCTTCGCATTCAATTAAATAGTTAATACTGTCACAAAAACAGAGAATTGAATCATAGGCAGCGAACTGCCGTAAATCACGCATATCAAAACAATGCCATTCAACTTTTTCGCTGTGATCCTTTGCCTGCGCACGCTGCAGCATTTTCACACTGAGATCACCGGCTGTCATATGATAGCCTTGATCAGCCAATGCCAGTGTAATTTCACCGCTGCCGCAAGCGACTTCTAAAAAAGCATCTCCGTAAGCATACTCATTCACAAAGCGCACCCATGCCGCAGTTGCTTCCTCATCTTTTACCAAAGCATCATAATAAGCTGCCAGTTGATCATACATTAACATGATACATCCACGCTTACCAAATCGGCATACAGCTGTTCTAAGCGATACACTGCACGTTCCTCGGTTAAAAAGATATGAACAATGATCGAATGTAAATCCACTAAGATCCACGGACTTTCCTTATCGCCTTCTTTGCTTTTTACCGCAATTCCCGCCTCATACGCGC
Organism: uncultured Erysipelotrichaceae bacterium; assembly: GCA_947569705.1. Taxonomy (GTDB): domain Bacteria; phylum Bacillota_I; class Bacilli_A; order Erysipelotrichales; family Erysipelotrichaceae; genus C-19. Next base: position 132,383 of record CANOSP010000001.1, on the reverse strand, counting down.
GATCAATTACATTTTCCGCCAATGCGGCTGCTTGTCTGATACTGCCTGCCGAAGCAATCACGGTATAATCAATATACGGATTCAACGGTTGATATTCATACGCAACAATATCTTGTGCTTTTTTTTCCGCTAATGCGTCAATTACCACTTTCAGTTCTTGATTCATGTTTATTTTGTTTCTCCTTTATTAAATATTCTGCCTGCTGTTTTAACACAAGTTGATAACCGGCAGCTAAATCCTTTTTACATAACGCAATTGTTTTTGATGAGTCATAACCGCGTGAAGGATCTAATTTATCACTGACATAAACGATCATACACAGCTTGCTTTGATCGCTGCCTTTCACATGATGATAAATCGCGGCGCGAATTCCCCGCTGATGAATGCCGAGGCTTTTTGATATATAATAAGCTGCCGCATAACCGTGCCAAACAGCCGGATGTTCCTGTAATTTACTTGGATCCAGCTGTTGTAAATAACCGTATAAACGCTGCTTGTCCCATTCTTTGCATACATCATGCAAAATACCGGCACAATATGCCTCTGAAACATCGACACCGTGACACTGTGCCAATGTGACACAAAGGTTTGCGACACTTTTAGAATGTGCAAAACGCCGCTCGCTCATACGTGCTGCGGTGAAGCTGTCAAGATACAAATAATGCTTTGCCATCAAAGCCTTCACAGCCTTGGAAACAAGCCATAAGCGCTGTCCGCTGCGAATTTCACTGCTGGATACATCCATTAATTCCATCTTCATCGGCTGATGCGGATAGGCACATGAAATCGTTTCATTATGACGGGGAAATACATAAAGTTCGATCAGTTTTGACAATTCCTCAATACCTCTCCACTTTGACAGCTGCATCGCTTGATCATTGCCGATCAACCACACAAAAGAGTGCTGCGGATAACGTTTTTTTAATTCCCTTACGGTATCAAGCGTATAAGAAATGCCGTCCCGCTGTTGTTCCATCAAACAGATTTTAAACCGCTTGTCATAAGCGATAGCTGCTTCTACCATCTCATTGCGCAGCTCATTGTCAGTCAGACTGCGATCCTTTAAAGGTGTTCTGGCTGTCACCATAAACCACACCGCTTCTGCCAAATGATGCTTTAATACATAACGTGCCATTGCGGTATGTCCGAGATGAATCGGATCAAAGCTGCCGCCGATAATAGCGATCTTCATACTACAGCTCCATCAGATTTTTCTTACTGCGGCGATACAAAACCATGGTTCTGCCGATAATCGTAACGATTTCACTGTGAGTTGCCGCCGCAATATCATAGGCTGCCTCTCTTACCGGAACCGTTGCCGTTTTCAAGATAGAGATTTTTACTAATTCATGAGCCTCCAGTGAATCTGAAATCGACTTTATCATATTTTCACTGATATTATCCTTACCGATTTGAAACAGCGCTCGCTGTTTCTGCGCAGCTTTGCGCAATAATTGTTTTTCTTTATTATTCAGCATTATATCATTGCCTTTCTAAAGGTCACATCAACCTCTTGATCTACATAAATATGTATTTCTTTCACATCACCGCTGATACAGAACCAACCTAAGCCGTGAATTACAACATCTACCTTGTCTTTTCCTTTGGTATAGCTGTAGCGCTTCATCGAGTCGGGATCACTGTGAAGTGCAGGAGCCAACAGTTCACCCATATGAGCCTTCCACAGCGCATCCGCACCGCTCGCCTTCCCGCGATGCAGCTTTAATCCTGATGCGAAGTAGCCGACACAGGTCACCTTAGTTCCGCCGATCAAATCCAAACGAGCCAATCCGGCAACCGCAATCGATTGATCCTCATACAGCTGATAGCTTCTTGCCTTCAAGCGTCGATCGGGAATCAGCTGTTTCAACAGTGAATCATCTGCGATCGTTAAATAGCTGTCTTTACGCGTCAGACCCGGTGTATCATATAACGTATACTCACCCATAACCATCGCCACAAGATCTAATGTCGTTCCGGGATGTCTTGAAGTCGTCAGCGTATTGTTTTTTAACAAGCCGTTTAACAGCGTGCTTTTCCCGGCATTTGCCATGCCGATCACGGCGACATCCTGTCCGTTTCGATAATACGCAATCGCTTTATGGACCTCTCTCAATGAATGATTCTCTTGATCAAATGCATGCTTCACCAAATCACCGCAGATAACAAGTCCCGAAACAGTGATTCCGAAATCACGGCAGCGTGCCGTAATAAAATCTGCCAGCTTTTGATTTCCCGTAGTTTCCGGCAGTAAATCTCGTTTCGTAGCGACCAGTACAATCGTTTTTCCTTGCAGATGACGATTCAAACCGGCAATTAAATTCGCTTCAAAATCAAACAAATCCACAACCCATAAAATGAGTGCATCCAGTTTTTCCACTTTGCGCAATACCGTATCCGGATCAATTCCCGTTTTCATTGAAATTGTCACATCATCATAATGCGAGATCCGAAAACAACGTTGACAGTATTCGGCATCCTGCTTCGGTGTATAACCTATTTGATCCTTGTGTTCCTGCTGCAGAATTGCCCCGCAGCCTTTACATCGTTTGTTCATCATATTCTCCTCTGTGCAGTTTACCTTGCAAAGCCAATACGTGAAATACCATATTTTCAAAAAAACGATTAATTTTCGTACATTTCAAATCCTTTTGCGCCACCGGTGTTGTTAGAATCGTATAAAAGCCGATGCGGTTTGCGCCCAACATATCGGTCAACAGCTGATCTCCCAGCACCGCAATCTGATGTGCCTTACAACCGCTGTCCTTCATCATCTTCCGATAGGTTTTCTTTAACGGCTTTTGTGCAAACGGATATGTTTTGACAGCTAAATCCTGCGCAAATGTATCCACACGTTCCTTTACATTATTGGATACTAAAACAACCCTCAGTCCTTCGGCTTTTGCCTTTTCGATAAATTCCTTCACCGCTTCACTCGGCAATGCCTCATCATGTGCGACCAGTGTATTATCAATATCGCATACAAGTACCTGAATCCCCATGCGACATAATCGTTTCAGATTTAAATCTCGAAAAGATCGGATATAACAATCCGGAGTAAATAGTTTTTTCACGTAATGCTCCTCATCTTTCTTATGAACAGTATTTTACCATTTTTCGCACCGCTTGAAAAGCCAATCCCGGCGGTTAGAAAGAATATCATCAGTAAAAAAGCGGTTTCTCTTGAAACCGTTCCTGATTCCTTTTAGGCAAAGCTTTGATAATACAGCGGAAAGCTTAAATGCTCATTCAGTTTAGACAATAAAATCTGAAAAGCATCGCGATCAAATACGATACAATCCACATACGCATAATGGGTACCGACAGCGCCGCCGATCATACGAGCGATGCCTGCTTCGTAAAATAACCCCTGCAGCTCTTGTTCCAGCTGTTGGCGCACCAATGCGATCTGTTCCTTTTCCTGTTCGATCTCATAATAAAGATAGCCGTATTCACTGCCGAAGCGCCTTGCTTCCTCACAGCTGTCGCTTTCCTGATTCAAAAGCTCACTTTGCAGCTGCGGATTGGTCGTAATAATCAGTTTCATATCCTTGCGCAGTGTCTCACTGACAATTGTTTGATCCAGCTTATAGGCGGCGTAAATCGCACACGGTTCACTGTATTCCGTCCACTCTTCATCAATCACAATATCACATATATCTTCATAAAAGTTCGGCAACAGACAATAATTCTCGGCATCGCTTTTTGGTTCCGTTGAAATTTGAATATCACTGATGCGTGCTTCCAATTCAATTTCACCGATAAAAAGCTCCAGCATTGCCGTCACGATATTTCGCTGCTTTGTTTCCTCTAAGCCTGTCAATGCTTTACTGTAAACCTCAATCGTAATACATTTGGCATCCTTATGTATTTCATAATAGATCATAAAATCACTGCCGCTGTAAACCTCATCGTCAAGCTGAATCTTCGCATGAAGCGCACTTTGCGACAAGGGCTGGCGAAAGCTGCTGATAATCCAATCATTGACAAGCTGCTTCGGCGCTTCCTTTTTTAACAACGCACAAATATACTGCTTTGTCTTATTTACACCGCCGTGAAATGCCAATTCAAAAAAGCCGTCCTGCCATTCCAACTCCGCACTTGCATCGCATACACTTTGAACCTGTTGGCTGACTTCCTTGCGCAGTTCTTCAATCAGACTCTCATCTTGATTTTGAAAAGCATCCTCAATCTCTTTTTGAACACCTGTAAAATATTTCCAAAAATTCTTTACTCGATATCTCGTATCCATATTTACTCCTTATGCTGCTGATTGATCAAGCAGTACTGATACAGATCATTTTCTTCATCAACGATCGTATTCATCAATACAAATCCAAGCTTTTCCAACCATAGTGCAGTCTTTTTTTGATAGACTTCAGCACTGACATCCATATTCATAATATCGCCTTCATCAATCAGTTCTCTTACCATCCGTTCGGCATTTCCCTTATGTCGTTCATTCACATCGGTTATCATCATATCTAAATGAAAATGCTCGGATCGCTTAAAATCCTTCATCCATCGGCTGGAAAACATATCCCAGTGCTTGACTAAGTATAAGCAATGTTTTACACCGAGCTTTCTCACGAAACGAATAAAACGCAGATTCATTTTACATAATCGTTTATAATATTCCTTTTGATTAAAACGGCGCGAATCACAAACAATCATAATCGTATTCATTTCTTCACTGTCAGCCAAAAACAGCGCTTCCGGCGCTATTGCATATAAATATTGTTTAAAGTAAAATACCATGCATTCCTTACGCTGCTTCTCATCGGGAAAAGCAATTTGAAATAACGGACTGTTATAAAACGCATCAGCCAGTTTTTCCGGTAAAGTCTGCAGTTGTGATGGTGTGCATTGGTATAAATTTTCTAATGCCATAGTATCACCGATTCCTTACTGTAATCGTTACTTACCCACTTCATTATAACATAAGCATAAAGTTGTGTGCAATCGTACGATCATCCAAACACAAAAAGAATTTTACATAACATAAAAAAGCAAGAAACAGCTTTCAAGAATAATCCTTAAGAAAGCTGCTTCCTGCTTATCAAACGCATAAAATGTTTTGCTTAAATCAATGAAAAGACGATGAATTAAATCAGAAAATCACCGAAGCTCTTAATAAACAAATCAAGATATTCCAACGGCTGTACATCGGCTTCCACGCTTAAATCACTTTCTGCCACGAAACCGTCATCCATCGTAATTGTGACCTTACCGATCACCTCACCGCGCAGATACGGTAAATTCGGTTTAGTGATGGTTATTTTTCGATCGACTTCTTTCGGCTGTGTCCCCTTTTCATATACATAGCGAATATCCTGCATCGTAATGAGATTCACACGATCCGGCTTCCCGTTATCCATTTGCTTCGTCTCTATCACTGTATTTGCCGGATATAACAAACCTTGTTCAAACTGCGAGAACCCATAATCCAGCATCGTTTTAATCTCCGCATTGCGCTGTTTGGAGGACGGCTCCCCCATCACAACACTGATTAAACGTAAGTTATCCTTTTGCGCCGTTACCGTTATACAAGACATTGCCTCTTGTGTAAAGCCGGTTTTCAAGCCGTCAACACCGGGATATTGCTTGATTAACTTATTTGTATTGACCAGCCAAAATTTATTGTCACTGTTTTCACGAATATAGGCATCATACGTAGAAGTGATGTCAAGCAGCTCTTTACCGCCTTCTTTGATCAAAGCTTTGGCAATGATTGCCATATCATGAGCGCTTGTATAATGCTCTGGATCATGTAATCCGGTCGCATTGACAAAATGCGTTTCTTTTAACTGCAGCTGCTTGGCTTTATCATTCATCAGCTGTACAAAATGCTCATGCGTACCGCCGATTTTTTCTGCCATCGCAACCATCGCATCATTTGCCGATGCGATACAGATACTCTTAATCATATCCTTTACACTCATCTGTTCATTGACTTCAAGGAACACTTGACTGCCGCCCATACTTGCGGCATGTTCACTTGTCGAAACCACATCGTCCCATTTTAATTTTCCGTCATGCAAAGCTTCATAGATCAGTAATAAGCCCATCATTTTGGTCATAGATGCAGGATATAGCTTTTCATGTTCATTTTTCGCATAGATCGCCTTGCCGCTGGTATATTCAATCAAATACGCTGCTTTGGCATTCTTCGCTAAATCTGCACTGTTTTCATTCGCTTCCGCATTCTTTTCAGGTTCCTTTGTTTCTGCCTGCACATTCATTAAGCCAACGGATAAGCCTAATAAAACGGCTATGAATAAGCTAAGTATTTTTTTCATCTTATCTACCTCAATAAAGCGTATGATTGAACATTGGTATTTAGAATAAATTTTTATCGAAAGCTGTTTTATCGTGAAAATAAAATCGATCAAATATACGCAGTGCAACAAGAATCGTTTTATTAAATATCAGCTGATAGGAATTCATGCTTTCTTATTTATAACATGAATCATACTTTCAACGAAGCGTTGATAGTCTTTTCATGATAAATGTGTATAATAAAAGCAACAGAAGAAAGGAATGATTCTTATGGACGCTAAAAAAACAGGCAGCTTAATTGCGGATCTTCGTAAACAAAGTAATAAAACACAAAAAGAATTAGCGAATGAACTGCATATATCAAGTGCGACTGTTTCTAAATGGGAACGTGGCATCGGTTTCCCTGATATTTCATTGATTGAACCTTTAGCTAAATGCTTAAATATATCTATTATAGAATTATTTAACGGAGAAAAAAATGATTCTGAAGAAAGTGAAAAGGTTGAACGAGTGCTGTCTGATTTAATCGTTGCTTCTGATCAAACAATTACAAGAAACAAGAAAATTATGAATTGGACAGTCGCGCTTACTGTCGCAGGCTTATACTTAATCATCAGCATTATTACGCAAGAATGGGCAATTACATGGATATTATGGGCAGCTTATTGCATATATAGAATTTTGAGCGATTTCATCATAAAATAATATATTTAGGAATTCTCTGCACTTTTCTGTTTATTTTCTTTTGAACAGTTGTAATTCAATTCATGATTTATTTGAAACGATCGGCATTTTCATTAAATCCTTGTATTCCGAAAACAATATCGCTTACATGATAAACGCTTTTGCTTTTCATAAGTTAAAAAGCATAAATTAACTTTGCGGCAGTTTACACTATCCCCTCTTTTTTCTATTTTAGATTCTGCTTTATTTCTGTCTTTATTTATATCCTTCTCTGGTTATACATCTACTATAGAAGCAATGTTTTAAATTAATCATAAATAATATTACCTATTATGATCAAAAAATGCTATAATTGATTCACAGACAAACAGCCGGTTGTTGAGAAGACAGAAGTGATTCATAGGTGCAATTTTTGATTGTCCAATTCACTTATTACGGTAAACCACAATCAGGGAGTAAGATAATATATGAAAGATTTTGAAACGTTTTGTTTTACAGCAAGTGCAATATTAGGCACTGTTAATACTCAAAATTTAATTATGAATGATGACTTGTATCAATTTCAGACTTTTATATATCGCATTAAAACACTAATCAAAGAGGCACGCAATAATAATATAGAAGTTATTGATGTTAGACATGATGATGGTGTCGGACAGAAATTAACGAAAGGCACATTAGGCTATGAAATATACGAAGAATTTCAGCCAATGCCAAATGAGCTTGTTTTTGACAAAAATGTAAACAGTGCTTTTAGAGATACGGGGTTGCTGGATTACCTGCGTGAAAAAGGCGAAGATACAGTTATTATTGTAGGACTGCAAACAGATTACTGTATAGATGCAACAGTGAAATGTGGTTTTGAGCATGGGTTTAAAATGATTGTACCGACTAATACAAACAGTACGATTGATAATAAATATATGACAGCAGAAAATTCTTATAGATATTATAATGAGTTCCTGTGGAACGGAAGATTCGCAGAATGTATTTCATTTGAAAAAACTCTTGAATTGATAAATAGATAAATACCGGGTTGTAAATCGGAGCTGACTGAAAGAATTGCTGTCTTTATAGATACAGGCAAAAGAACAACTAACCGGAATTTGAAAGTGAGGTAATTATGAAGGAAATAACAGATTTTATTGTTTTGATAATTTTATATGTTTTTATACTATATAAAAAATGGAAAGCAAAAGGAAAAGATGTATTACTTGTTAATACTACAATGTATATATATTTATCATTTGTATTATATTTTACTTTAATGCCGATAATAACTGCTTTGCCATATATATTTAATCACTCGTATACTTCAATGAATTTAATTCCTTTTATTGATGTTTTAAATAGTAGAGGAGATTTTGTCAGACAAGTCGTATTAAATATTATAATGACAATTCCTTTTGGATTTTTATTGCCTTTAGTAAAAAAAGAAAATGTTAAAGTGTTAGAAGTTGTTTTATATACTTTTTTATTAAGTTTATTCATAGAATTGCTGCAACCATTGATAAATGATTTTAGATCATCAGATATAACGGACTTAATAACAAATGTGATAGGTGGATTTATCGGGTATCTAATATTTTTAATCTTCAAGCCGTTAACAACCAGAGTATTAAATTATATAAAAAATATGAACTAAAAAATGGTACGAATGAGCATTTAACATGTAAAAATTGTATGATAAAATGCTTCAAGATTCAAAAGAAATTGTAGATACCGATGATATAGATCAAAGTATAGGACAACAAGTCTCGGATATAACTAACATTTGGAAGACAGATTAAAATTTATCTGTAAACCTCCTAACATGTATTATACATCGTTACGCCGCGTCACAAACAAGACCTTTTTTATAAAATTTACGTCTAAAATCTGCAAAGAACAATAATCACCCAAAATTTACGGATTTTGCTCTATAAATCTGATAATACAAATCAACATCGTATTTATAATTTGTTCTTTTTTTGATATAATGAAACTGAAAGATCTATCGGACTTTTCAGCGGTGATCATATATGAAAGATTTTGCAATGATTGGTTTTACAGCAGGCACAATAGCGGGTACAATCGGCACAGGAATACGTGTTTATTTAACGGGAAGTATTTTTTCGAGTTTAATAAGCTTGAGTTGTACAATATCAGGTGGTTGGATCGGAAAATCGATGAGTAAAAAACAGGCATAAATTACAATATGAAAGTGAGATGAGAATATGAATAATGAAGTTGAAAAAGCGATTGAAAAATTTAAAGAAGTAAAAAATTTATTAAAAGCTTTTTCTGCTAAAGATGAAGCTATAAAATTTCTTGCTAATGAAACAAAACTATCAATACAAGAATGTTCCGATGCATACGATATTATTATGAAAATAGAGGATTAAATTATAATTTGAAAGCTATGTTATTTTTATGGTTAATTCGGGACATATATAAGCGCTAAATTATAAAGGAGAACAATTATGGATTTAAAAAAAACAGAATCATGGATCGGTAAACAAAAGGTCTGTTTTATATGCTCCGTCGATGATGAAAATTATCCTAATGTAAAAGCAATGCTGAGTCCGAGAAAAAGAAATGGACTGAAAGAATTTTACTTTTCTACAAATACATCATCTATGAGAGTCGCTCAATATAGAAACAATCCAAATGCAAGCATATATTTTTATCATAAAGGATTGATTAAGTATGTCGGTGTAATGTTGAAAGGTAAAATGGAAGTCTTAACCGACCAAGAAACTAAAAACATGATATGGGAAAAAGGCGATACGATGTTTTATAAAAAAGGAGTCATTGATCCTGATTATTGTGTGTTAAAGTTTACTGCTGCGAGCGGCAGATATTATTGTGATTTAAAAACAGAAAGCTTTGATATAGAGTAATTATATTGATATAGGATTCGGTATCAGATTGAATCAATCAGTGATTGAAGCCTCAGAAATATTGAAATCTTTGGAACACTCCCCTATTGTTCTGCATTTTATTTAAAGTCGCTGTAATTTATTTCATAATTTTTCTGAAAACGATTGACATTTTCATCAAATCCTTGTATTCTAATAGCAATACAAATAAAAACGCTTGATGCGAGATCGGATAAAACGCTGATTCATAGAGATCTGTTGGTTGGTGTAAAACAGAATGAAGCCTTTATCTCCTCACTCGCTAGTTGTATGGCTGAAGTTTCAGTAGGCTGTACCGTAAGACCTCTTACGTTATCAAACGGCCATGTTTTTCATGGATTGAGTGGGCAGTTTGCCAATCAGAGTGGTACCGCGTAAGTAAAGCTTTCGTCTCTTGGAGAGGAAGGCTTTTTGTTTTATAAAGGAGGAAAAAACGATGGAAGGGTATCAGAAGTATCAAAGGGGATATTTTATGCCCCCGGAAGCATGTTTGGAATGGACCAAAAAAGAATATGTAGAAAAAGCACCGATGTGGTGCAGTGTTGATTTGCGTGACGGAAATCAAAGCTTAATCGTTCCGATGAGCTTAGAAGAAAAGCTGCGTTTCTTTCAGCTATTAGTTGAAATCGGCTTCAAAGAAATTGAAATCGGCTTCCCTGCCGCAAGTGAGACCGAATATACGTTTTTACGAACTTTGATCGAACAGAATCTAATTCCCGATGATGTGACGGTACAGGTGTTGACGCAGGCTCGTGAGCATATTATTCGCAAGACATTTGAGGCGCTGCAAGGCTGTAAAAATGCCGTGGTGCATGTGTATAATTCCACAAGCAAAGCACAGCGTGAACAAGTATTTAAGAAAAGCAAGGAAGAAATTAAGCAGATTGCGATTGACGGTGCGAAGCTGTTAAAGCAATTAAGTGAAGAATGCGGTGCGAATTATACGTTTGAATATTCACCGGAAAGCTTTACCGGAACGGAAGTAGAATATGCATTAGAAGTGTGCAACGCCGTCATCGATGTATGGGAGCCGACCGTGGATAAAAAATGTATTATTAATCTTCCGGTAACGGTTGAAATGTCAATGCCGCATGTATATGCATCACAGATCGAATATATGTGCAAGCATATGAATCGTCGTGAGGCAGTCATCGTATCCCTGCATCCGCATAATGATCGCGGCTGCGGTGTGGCGGACAGTGAAATGGGCTTGCTTGCGGGCGCAGACCGCATTGAAGGAACACTGTTCGGCAACGGTGAGCGCACCGGTAATGTCGATATTGTTACCTTGGCAATGAATCTGTATGCGATGGGTGTTGATCCGAAACTGAACTTCCATGATATGCCGCATGTCGTTGAAGTATATGAACAAAATACCCGCATGAACGTATCACTGCGCCAGCCGTATGCCGGCAAGCTGGTATTCGCTGCGTTCAGCGGTTCCCATCAGGATGCGATTGCCAAAGGTATGCATATGCGTGAGGAACAAAAGAAAACGATATGGGATGTACCGTATCTGCCGATTGATCCGAAAGATGTCGGACGTGAATACGAAACCGATGTCATCCGCATTAATTCTCAATCCGGTAAAGGCGGAGTCAATTACGTGCTTGAGGAAAGCTACGGTATTGTTTTACCGCCGGAAATGCGTGAAAATGTCGGTTATTATATGAAATCCGTCAGCGATCACGCTCATAAAGAACTGTTGCCGAATGAAATTTATGAGTTATTTACAAATGAATATATGAATGTGAAATCACCGATTACTTTGCATGATTATCATTTCCAACGCAGCGATCATCTGCATGCACAGCTGCATATTACCTATGATGATCAAGAAATGGAAATCAGCGGTGACGGAAACGGTCGTTTGGATGCGGCTGCCAACGCGCTGCGTGAGCATTTGAATCGCACCTTTGAAATTCAGCATTACAGTGAGCATGCGCTTACCAGCGGCTCTTCCTCAAAGGCGGTTGCTTATGTAAAAATCTTAGATTGCACGCAAAAGGAACAATGGGGCGTCGGTATTCATGACGATATTATCGCTGCTTCCCTGCGCGCACTGTGCAGTGCCTTAAATCGTGCAATTCAGCAAAAGGAAAAAGGAGAATAACAGCATGGGAATGACAATGACACAAAAAATTCTGGCTGCACATGCCGGATTATCCGAAGTGAAAGCGGGACAGCTGATCGATGCGAAGCTTGATCTTGTATTAGGAAATGACATCACCTCTCCCGTCGCAATCAAGGAATTTGACAAGCATGGTTTTCAGGGAGTCTTTGATGAACATAAAATTGCGATGGTAATGGATCACTTTGCGCCCAATAAAGATATCAAGGCTGCCCAACAATGCAAAACCTGCCGCAGCTTTGCCCGCCGCTTTACAATCGAGCATTACTATGATGTCGGTGAAATGGGAATCGAACATGCCTTATTGCCGGAGAAAGGTTTAGTCGCTGCCGGTGAATGTATCATCGGCGCAGACTCTCATACATGCACTTACGGTGCGCTGGGAGCCTTCTCTACCGGTGTCGGGTCCAGTGATATGGCTGCCGGAATGGCAAGCGGAAGCTGCTGGTTTAAGGTACCGAGCGCCATTCGCTTTGAGCTACACAATCAATTAAGTGCCGGAGTCAGCGGCAAGGATGTCATTTTACATATTATCGGTAAAATCGGCGTTGACGGTGCTTTGTATCAGTCCATGGAATTCGGCGGCGAAGGACTTGCCTCTTTATCAATGGACGATCGTTTGACGATTGCGAATATGGCAATTGAAGCAGGTGCCAAAAACGGCATCTTTGAAGTCGATGATATTACAATCGCCTATATGAAGGATCGCGTCAATCGCCATTATCAGATTTATACACCGGATATGGACGCTTATGACACGATCATTGACATCGATTTAAGCGCAATTCGCCCTACCGTAGCGTTCCCGCATTTGCCGGAAAACACGAAGACGATTGATGAAATCAATGAACAAATCACGATTGATCAAGTAGTGATCGGTTCTTGTACCAACGGACGCATTTCCGATATGCAGATTGCGGCTGATATTTTAAAAGGAAAAAAAGTCGCAAAAGATGTACGTGTAATTATTATTCCGGCCACACAAAGCATTTACAAGGAATGCATTAAGCGCGGCTATATCGATACGTTTATCGATGCCGGCTGTATCGTATCCACCCCTACCTGCGGTCCGTGTCTCGGCGGCTATATGGGTATTTTAGCGGAGAACGAGCGCTGTGTCGCAACCACAAACCGTAACTTTGTCGGTCGTATGGGACACACTACCAGCGAGATTTACCTCGCTTCCCCGGCTGTAGCTGCGTACAGTGCATTAGCCGGTTATATCGACGGTCCGAAAGGAGAAATGTAAAATGAAGGCACATGGTTCAGCACATAAATACGGTGATAATGTCGATACCGATGTGATTATCCCGGCACGTTATTTAAATACGAGTGATGAAAAAGAATTAGCATCCCACTGCATGTGTGATATTGATGAAGACTTTACCAAAAAGGTCAAACAAGGTGACATTATGGTCGCAGAACAAAACTTCGGCTGCGGTTCCTCACGAGAACACGCCCCGATCGCAATCAAGGCAAGCGGTATTGACTGCGTAATTGCCAAAAGCTTTGCCCGCATCTTTTATCGCAATGCGATTAATATCGGCTTAGCCATCTTAGAATGTGAAGAAGCGGCGGAACGCATTGATAATCAAGATGAAATCGAAATTGATTTCGATCAGGGTATCATTACCAATCATACCAAAAACGAATCTTATCAGGCACAGCCTTTTCCTGATTTCATTAAAAAAATCATCGCACAAGGCGGTCTGTTAAAAAGCATTGCCAAAGGAGATCAATAACAATGGAAAAGCATATTACAGTGATTAAAGGTGACGGCATCGGACCGGAAATCGTCAATGAAGCGATCAAGGTATTAGAGCGCATCGCCGAAAAACATCATCATACATTTCATTATCAAGAGGTTTTGGCAGGCGGCTGTGCGATTGACGCCTACGGCACCTCATTGACCGACGAAGTGCTGCAAGCTTGTATCGACAGCGACAGCGTATTGTTAGGCGCTGTGGGCGGACCTAAATGGGATCAAGTCGATCCGTCGATTCGCCCGGAAAAAGCACTGCTCGGGATTCGCAAGGGCATGGGACTTTATGCCAATCTAAGACCCGCAAGCATTTTGAAGCAGCTGGCTCATACTTCCCCGCTGCGCAAAGACATTGTGGATCAAGGCATTGACTTTATGGTTGTCCGTGAGCTGATCAGCGGTGTTTACTTCGGTGATAAAAAAACCTATGAGGAAAACAATGAGCTTGTCGCATGCGATCAAATGATTTATCGCGAGCATGAAATCAGACGCATTGCACACACTGCCTTTCAGACAGCCCGCAAGCGCAATAAACACGTTATTTCGGTTGATAAGGCAAATGTTTTAGATACTTCAAGGCTATGGCGTAAAATCGTTCATGAAGTTGCACAAGAATATCCTGATGTAGAACTCAGCGATATGTTGGTGGATAACTGCGCCATGCAGATTGTAAAAAATCCGGCACAATTTGATGTTGTCGTAACGGAAAATATGTTCGGTGATATATTGAGCGATGAAGCAAGTATGATCACCGGCTCCATCGGTCTGATTCCGAGTGCTTCCTTAGGCGAAAGCAATACCGGTATGTATGAACCGATTCACGGCAGCGCTCCCGATATTGCAGGTCAAAATATCGCAAATCCGATCGGAACGATTTTAGCAGCCGCAATGATGTTAAAATACAGCTTTGATATGGCAGAGGAAAGTGATGAGATCACTGCCGCTGTCAACGAAGTATTATCCGCAGGCTATCGTACCGTTGATATTATGGAAGAAGGCTGCGAACAGCTTACCTGTTCACAAATGGGCGATAAAATCACATCTTATATCAAATAATCAAAAAAGCTTCCGTTGCATGTATATGCAAAACAGGAAGCTTTTTCTATAGCTTTTATAAAGCCAATCTATCAACTGCTTATCCTTTTAAATTCCGTGATTGTCGATCCATATCCTCAATCACGATATCGAAAATTTCACCTAGGGACGAACAATATTCAAGTACCTTCCAAGGCTCGTTTGTATGAAAATGAATCTTTATTAAATTCTCATCCCCTACTGCCAATAAACAATCACCCTGAAAATGATTTACAAAGTATTCATTGATTGTACTTTCATCAAGGTTTTCACCTTCAATCAACAGCTGGGTATCATATCTAAACTCTAACATCCGTCGCTCCTTCTTTCATATATAAATCAACCAAAAAGAAATTAAAACATGCCGCTTAATCAATCATAAACGCAAACGGATTGCTGGCAGTCATCTGCATCTCCCAGTCATTCTCCATCGGCTCAACGCACGGCTGCGGCAGCTCAATATAACCTCTGCTTGCCATGCGGCATAAATCATGATTGATTTGATGAACACTCGCCACAATCCTATTCCCTTCCATCGCATTTCGCACATCGGTATTTAATGTAATATGAATTGCTTTTTCTAATTGATTATTACAAATCGTTACTAAAAAAACACCATAGTGCTTAGTGTAGCGCTGAAAGCCTGATAATGAATTGTATTCGGCTAAATGAAAATCAAACTCTTTTAAAACATCCATGGATACCATTTCTTTTAATTTCATATTTCCTCCGTATGATCTATTATTGATCCCAATATAAAAAAATGAATCTTGAATTGACATTATTATAACAGAAAATTACCGTTTGTCTATCCTAAATTTTCCATTTTTCAATAATTCAATCCTATTCTATGCCACACCTAAAAAAATGATGACGGGAATACAGCTACTCCCATAATTATTTGATAGTTTCGCGATATAATGATACTATAATCATATACGCAGAAAGAAGATGATACGATGCTTTGTGCAGGCTATATCGTTCCGCATTCACCGCTTTTATTACCGATGATCCATGAAGAAGTACACGATCAGTTTCAGGATACCGTCAATGCTTATCATAAAATTGCTAAAGAAATCGGTGAATTTCATCCTGATACGATTGTAATCATTTCAACCAAAGCTCCCGGATATAAAGATTATATCCATATCGCGCCGGGAGAACAGGCCGTCGGTAATTTTGCAAAATACGACCATCGTGAATATGCGATCGCTGTAGAATATGACAGTGTTTTAGTTAATCAGATCTGTTCATTAGCGAAACGAAATCATCTTCCCGCCGGAAAACGCGGTGATGATGCGCCGACATTAGACACCGGCACCATGGTTCCCCTGTTCTTTATCAATCAATATATGAGCGGATATCGAGTTGTTCGCATTTCTATCTCTGATGTGGATAAAGAACAATTAGATCAGCTGGGACAATGTATTACAGCGGCGGCTGAGGACATTGATCGGCGAATTGTAATCATCGTAAGCGGTGAACTATCCAAGCGTCTCAGTTCTGACAGTCCTTACGGATTCGCTGAAGAAGCCAATATTTTCGATCAATTTCTTTTAACCTCAATTAAAGATAATGATTTAGAAGCATGGGATCATATCAATTCGGATATTATTCAATTAAGCGGACAGACAATCCTTCCCGCTCTTTCGATAATGAAAGGAGCGATAAAAGAAACCTTATTTCGCAGCTCCGTAATCAGCTATGAAGGAGTGTTCGGTATCGGATGGATGGTTGCCGCCTTTGACAATAAGGATCAAAATCCTTACTGCGCATTAGCGCGTCATGCGATGCGTTATTATTGGGAACACGGTAAAATGATGAAGAAGCTGCCGCAGCTTGATGACTCATTAAATCGTCGCGGCGGTGTAATCGTCTCACTTTATCTTCATAATCAACTATATGGATATGCCGGAACGACCCGCCCGATCTATCCAACGATTGCGGAAGAAGTTGTTCGTCATGCGGTTTCAGCCGGTTTTCTCGACAATCAAAAACCACCGCTGACAAAAGAACAGCTTATGCGCTGTGAAATCAAAATTCATATTCTCAGTGAATATGAGCCGATTTTCTTCATCGAGGATCTCAATGTAAAATACGACGGACTCATCGTAATGAATAATCAAAAACAAGGCATTGTCTTTCCGAATACTTCGGGAATTCAAACTCCGGTGCAGCAATTGGCACTGGCTTTAAAAAAAGGCAATATTGACGCCGATGAATATTATGTGATGGAGCGTTTTCAACTGGAACAATATTAAAAAACGATAATGATTGCCGAAAGCAACCGTTATCGTTTTCTTATGCCTTATGAGCCTTAAACAATGCCAAATGATAGGAAACCAAGTCCTTCAATAATTGAATCGAAGCATTCATCTGCGCTTCGTTCATCACTGCCATCACTTGGAAATTGTTTTTAATCATATCCTTCGGCAATTCATATTCCTTACTTAAATATTCGGTCCATTCATCCGCTTCCTCAAGCTGACGCTGTGACAGAATACCTTCCGAGATAATTACACAATGAAAATCATCATCATTCACCGGAACTGCCCACTTGATCAATCCGGCATGGCACGAATAAATACATTCCTCATTCGCCTGTCGTGCCTGTGCATAATATTCGTGTGTGCATTCCTCACATCGTTTCAGTGCCTGAGTACTCGATTTCAGGCATTTACAGAAGTAATTACGCTCAGATGCGCTTTTGATTTCGGTCGTATCTAACACCAAATAGCTGCGCAATCCGGTAATTGTGCGATATTCCTCCATCGCTTTTTTTAAAGAATCTAATATATCCATACTCTCACCTTTCTTGTGATAGTAATATACCATAAAACAATAATAATTACCAGTAAAAGATAGCGTTTTCACTTTTTATTTACAAAATGACCGTTGATATCAATCTGACAGAAATCGGTGATAGATTTATAGATTTGAATTCTTTTTATTATAACAGATTTAAAAAAAATCGTATGTAATCCTGTTTCACATCGGCTTTAGGTTTTGGTTCAATCGTTCCACCATCCATGCGATGCGCTTTTCTTTGCCTTCTTCACTCTTTGCATCAAAATACGCTCTTGTATAAGTTTTCTTTACAGATAAAGACATCGATTGAAAATTATTATAAGCAGTTTCATATTGTTTTAATACTGAAGCGAGCTGCGAAATATGAGCATCTGTAATTTCTAAAGTGTTAGCCGCATTCCATTGACCGTTTTGCTTGGCTTCCGCTATTTTCGCTCTGCCGTAATCACTCATGCGCCCGCTTTTTTCAAGTGCTTCTGTCAACTGCTTATTTTTTTGTGACCACTTACTGTTTTTACGACGCTGTGAAAAATATTTTATATAGCTCTTATCATCAATGCTTTTCATTTGTCCGTCGATCCATCCGAAGCATAGCGCTTCCTCTAATGCCTCAGCCGCTTTGATTGTCTTCGGACCGCCGGCTTTTCCGAATAACAGCCAAACACCCTCATCGGATAAGCAATGTTCGCTGAGCCATGTTCTGAATGCTTCTCTGTCGGCAAATTCTAATATTTCTTTCATCATTCATTCCCCTTCTGATATTTTCGTATTATGTTGTCAATTCCTTCAAAAACTTATTAATGCTCAAAGCCTGTGCGTTGATTATCCGCCGATGCATTCTTTAACTCTGTACACACCCCTGATAAAAGAAACAGCGGCGCACTGAACAAATAGAAGTCAAAAACGGCATAGCGATATAAACCGGGCAGCGGAAACCATGCGTGAAATACAAACGTATCGATACAAACAAACAAGTAAGCGATCATCACAATATACCCGAACAGCTGTAACAACGAATGATTATTTTTCGTATGAAGTTTGAATCTGACACATATAAAACGGGCAATATAAAACAGCATTTCCGCAAAAGCCGCATATTTCAGCCATAATAAGTATGTAGGCAGACTGAAAAAGAGCATACTCATATAACAAATTGTACATAATAATATCTCATAGCCGTAATTTCGCATAAATTTTCATTCCTTTTCTTCATTAATTATAACAGCTTTTTGTCTTTTTCTTGTACTTTTTATTTATTTGTATTATGATAACTGATGAAAGGAATGATTTTATGATCACAAACAATCGTGAAACTGAGCATCATCTGAAAAAAGCAAACGGAAAAGGAACAACGCATATTGAAAGACTGCTTCCGAGTGAATGTTTGAAGGAGCAGGCTGCCATGTATGCAAGAGTAACGCTGGATGTCGGTGCTTCAATCGGATTTCATACACATACAAATGACAGTGAATCGTATTATATCCTGCAAGGAACGGCAAAGTATACGGAAAATGATGCACAGCATATTCTGCATGCCGGTGCTTGTACATATACCGCAAAAGGCAATTCCCACGGAATTGAGAATATCGGTGAAGAACCGCTTGTTTTTATCGCTTTGATATTAAATCATTAAAAACAGGAAATTCATACATACAATTTATAAAATAAGCAATAGAATAAACCAAATACAGAAAGGCGAATGAAATATGATACGATTGATGAACCGTAATGAAATTGATAAAATAATGGATATTTGGATCACTGCCACTGTGTCTTCCCATCGCTTTATCGATCAATCGTTTTGGCTGAAGCAATACCATAAAGTGAAGCAAAAACTGATGGATACCCCTGCCTATGTAATCTGTGAACAGAATCACATCGTCGGCTTTGCGGTGATTGCACAAGATAAATATATCGCAGTGTATGTGATCAGCGGTAAGCAAGGAAAAGGTTTCGGTTCTTTGTTAATCGAATATTTAAAGCAACGCTTCAATGAATTACAAGCAGAAGTTTACATGAAAAACACAGTTGCCCTGCATTTTTTTAAGAAGCACGGTTTTGAGATTGTTTCGCAACAAAAGAATCTTGATTCTCATCAAATGCAGAATCTGCTTCAATGGCATAAGTAAAAATAAGTCTATCAGCCGTTTTAAGAGGTGTACAGCCTCTTTTTTGTTATACCATTGATTTGTATGTGCTAATTGGCAAATCGCTTTTATTCGCTTTATTTGAAGCCTTAAAGTAATCTGTAATTGATACAAGATACTTTTTAGATCCTTACAATATCATTTGTCACAGGTTTGTATAAGTTAAAAAACCGCAATGATCAATGTCATTACGGTTAATTATTTATTCCAATACCGCACCCTTACTGCCGGAAGTAACCATTCGCTGATAGCGATACAGCCATCCTTCCTTGACATTCGGTTCCGGTTTTACCCATTTTTCCTTACGCTGAAGAATTGTTTCTTCATCTACAAGCAATTCAATCGTACCGTTAGGAATATCAATCGCAATCTGATCGCCTTCTTCAACGAGTCCGATCATACCGCCGGCTGCAGCTTCAGGTGATACATGTCCGATTGCCGCACCGCGAGTAGCCCCTGAGAAGCGTCCGTCGGTAATCAACGCAACATCCTCATCAAGCTTCATTCCTGCAAGTGCAGAAGTCGGATTTAACATTTCACGCATCCCCGGACCGCCTTTCGGTCCTTCATAGCGAATGACCACAACATCACCTTTGTGGATCTTGCCGCCGTAAATTGCTTCATTCGCTTCTTCCTCACTGTTGAATACCCGTGCCGTACCGGTATGTACAAGCATTTTCTCGGCGACTGCAGATCGCTTCACGACACAGCCTTCCGTTGCCAAATTACCGAATAATACGGCAATACCGCCGGTCTTAGAATTAGGCTTTTCAATATCTTTGATAATATCATGATTCAGATTGAGGGCATCTTTGATATTTTCAGCCATTGTTTTGCCGCTGACGGTCATTACCGAAGTATCAACAAGCTGTTTTTTCGCTAATTCCTTTAATACGGCAGCGACACCGCCGGCACGATACAGATCAACGATATGATCGGATCCTGCAGGCGCTAATTTACAAAGATTCGGCGTACGTGAGCTGATTTCATTAATTTTATGAAGATCTAACGTAACCTTCGCCTCATGCGCAATCGCTAACAGATGAAGTACAGAGTTTGATGAGCATCCCAGTGCCATATCACATGCCAACGCATTATGAATAGCTGCTTCATTTACAATATCACGCGGTTTAATGTCTTTTTCAACCAGTTCCATGATTTTCATACCGGCATGCTTTGCCAGCTGAATACGCTCGCTGTATACGGCAGGAATTGTACCGTTGCCGGGCAGTGCCATACCGATTGCTTCACTTAAACAGTTCATACTGTTGGCAGTGAACATACCGGAACAGCTTCCGCATCCCGGGCAGGCATTCTGTTCGATATAAGTAAGCTCCGCCTCATCAATCATCCCGGCTTTTTTCGCTCCGACTGCCTCAAACATCGTAGACAGACTCATTGCCTTGCCGTGATAATTTCCCGGAAGCATCGCACCGCCGCTCATGATCAATGCCGGCAAATTAACCCGCAAAGCACCCATGAACATACCGGGAACGATTTTATCGCAGTTCGGTACAAGCACCATACCGTCAAAGGCATGTGCCATCACCATTGTTTCCACACTGTCTGCGATCAGCTCGCGGGAAGCCAAGGAATATTTCATTCCGATATGTCCCATCGCTATCCCATCGCAAACGCCGATTGCCGGTACCGTTATCGGTGTACCGCCGGCAAGTCGAATCCCTGCTTTGACTGCTTCGGTAATCTTATCTAAATGAGCGTGTCCGGGAACAATTTCGGAATACGCACTGACAACCGCAATCAACGGTCTTTCCAGTTCTTCCTTTGTTAAGCCAAGCGCATAAAACAAGGAACGCTGCGGGGCGCACTGATCCCCTTTTAATACCTTATCACTCGCTCTTGTCATAATTTCTCCTTATTTTTTCAGCCAGCTCATCATCTTACGCAGTTCTTTGCCGACCTCTTCACTTTGATGTTCCGCATGAACACGACGCATTGCTAAGAAGTGAGCGCGACCTGCGGATTTATTTTCACTGATCCAGTTACCGGCAAATGTACCGTCCTGAATTTCGGTTAAAACCTTTTTCATTTCTTTACGTGTATCCTCGGTAATCAAACGCTTACCTGTTACATAATCACCGTATTCTGCCGTATCGGAAATTGAATAACGCATCATTGCGAAACCGCCGCTGTTAATTAAGTCAACGATTAGCTTCATTTCATGGATACATTCAAAGTATGCCATTTCCGGCTCATATCCGGCTTCTACCAAAGTATCGAAGCCTGCCTGCATCAACTCGCAGACACCGCCGCAAAGTACAGCCTGCTCACCGAACAAGTCAGTTTCCGTTTCGGCACGGAATGTCGTTTCAATAATACCGGCACGACCTGCACCGATTCCGCATGCATATGCCAATGCGTAATCCTTTGCCTTACCGTCTGCGTCCTGATGTACCGCAATCAAGCTCGGAACACCTCTGCCCTCTAAATACTGAGAGCGAACCGTATGTCCCGGACCCTTCGGCGCAACCATGATAACATCAACATCCTTCGGCGGCACAATCTGATTGAAGTGAATGGCAAAGCCGTGTGCAAACATTAACACATTGCCTGCTTCCAAATTCGGTTTAATATCCTTTTCATAAATATCCGGCTGATTTTGATCCGGTGTTAAAATCATGATCAAATCACCTTTTTTCGCTGCTTCGGCAGTAGTACAAACCTCAAGACCTGCTTCCTGTGCTTTTTTTACACTTGCGGAATTCGGACGTAAGCCGACTACAACATGAACACCGCTGTCCTTTAAATTCTGTGCATGGGCATGTCCCTGACTGCCGTAACCGATAATCGCAACGGTTTTACCTTTCAAAACATCCAGATTGCAATCTGCATCATAATACATTTTTACCATAACTTTTTCCTCCTCTTGGTAATTACTTTTTATCGTAAACAGTGGCTGTACTCATTGCGAGCGCACAACCACCGGTTCGCGCTATTTCTACGATTTCAAACATTTCCAATTTATCGATAAACGCATCAATCGCCTGCGTTCCGGTACATATCTCTACCATATAAAGCTGTTGGTCAATGCGATAAGCATTTGCCTCATTTACTTCTACAAAACGCATAAATTCATCTTCGCTCATATAGTTCACTTTTACCTTAACAAGTACAACCTCACGCATATACAGCTCAGAATCTTTCACTTCCTGAATTGCCTTCACATCTTCCAGTTTGGCACATTGCAGCTTAATCTGATTGATAATTGCTTCATCACCCGATGTCACAATCGTAATTCGTGAAAATTTCGGATTTTCCGTTTCTCCCACCGACAGCGATATAATGTTATAGCCACGGGAAGAAAACAAATTCGTAACTCTTGTCAAAACACCGAAATGGTTGGATACAAGCAGTGACAATACAACTTTTTTCTGATTCATCTGCTTCACCTCCTAATTTCCGTAGATGATGTCATCCGCGCCTTTACCCGGCGGAATAATCGGATATACACCGTCATCCGGATCAATAATACAATCGATGATACATGGCTTACCGCATGCAAGCGCCTCTTTCATAACCGATTCAATCTCACTTCGTAAAGCAATGCGATACCCTTTAGCACCGAATGCCTCAGCCAGCTTAACGAAATCGGTTTGACGATTAATTGAAGTTTGACTGTAACGTTTTTTATAAAACAGCGTCTGCCATTGGCGAACCATACCTAATACCGAATTGTTGAAAACAAGAACCACAAGCGGTAAATTCTGTGATACGGCACAAGCCATTTCATTCATATTCATATGGAAGCTGCCGTCTCCGGTAATCAAAACAACCGGACGATCGGGATGCGCGGTCTTGACACCGATTGCGGCCCCCATACCGTATCCCATCGTTCCCAACCCGCAGGAACTGATAAAGCTGCGCGGTTTGGAATATTGATAATATTGAGCCGTAATCATCTGATGTTGACCGACATCGGTAACGATGATCGCATCATCACCTAACAGCTTATGTAATGTATAAATAAAATCACGCGGATCTACCTTATCACCGTCTGCCGGCTTTTTCAAACCGATTTTGGTGCGGAAATCAATCAAAGTCTTGCGCCATTCCTCATGATTATGATCGTCTAATGCTTTATTAAAAGCTGCCAAAATCTGTTTTGCATCTCCGACCAAAGCCATATCACATGACACGTTTTTAGAAATCTCGGAAGCATCAATATCGATATGAATAATCTGTGCATCCTTTGCAAATTTCTTGCGATTGCCCGCTACACGATCGGAAAAACGCGCGCCGATCGCAATGACCAAGTCGGCATTCAATGTCGCATAATTCGCAACCGGTGTACCGTGCATTCCGATCATTCCCAAATATAATTGATAATCGTAAGGAACAGAGGATAAGCCCATTGCCGAGCAACAGATCGGTGTCTGAGTCTTTTTTGAATAAGCCATTAATTCCTCACAGGCATTTGCGGAGATCACACCGCCGCCGGCATAAATCAACGGGCGCTTTGCGCGTTTAATTGCCGCAAGCGCTTGATCAAGCTGTTCCTGCTTCGGTGCGGAAACAGAACGTTTCTCAAAACGCGGCATTTTTTCATATTCGCAAACTGCCGCCGTAATATCCTTCGGAATATCAATCAATACCGGTCCGGGACGGTTTGAATTCGCAATCTCAAATGCGAGCTGCACGGTAGAAGCCAATTCCTTAACATCATGCACGATAAAATTATGCTTAGTAATCGGCATGGTAATGCCGGCAATATCTACCTCTTGAAATGAATCACGTCCGATCAAATCACTCGCTACATTGCCTGTAATTGCCACTAACGGCACACTGTCCATATATGCCGTCGCAATGCCGGTAACTAAATTGGTCGCTCCCGGTCCGCTCGTCGCAAGACAAACGCCCGTTTTTCCGGTGCTACGGGCATAACCGTCTGCCGCATGAGCCGCACCTTGTTCATGGGATGTCAACACATGTTTGATTTCATCTTTTTTATCATACAGCGCATCATAGATATTTAAGACACTGCCTCCGGGATAGCCGAAAATAGTATCTACACCTTGATCAATCAGCGACTGTATCAAAATCTGTGATCCGTTTAACATCATAATGTACACCTCATTCCTATTCTATTTCGCTGTGATAGCCTTTTTCATTCAACGCCTGAATCAAAGCCTCACCGTGACTTCGACCGCTGACTTCCACAGCCATATGGATAATCGTTTCACGCAGTCCCAAATCTGCCTGAAAGCGATCATATTGTACTTCAATAATATTCGCATTTTGTTGGCGCACGACGGTACAGAACTGTTCCAAGGCACCCGGAACATCCTGCATCAAGGTTTTAAATTTCATATTGCGCCCGCGTGTCAACAAGCCTTTTTCAACCACCTTATGAATAAAGGATACGTCGATATTGCCGCCGCTTAATACACAAACGACACGCTTTCCCTTGCAGTCCAGCTTCTGATTGAGCAACGCTGCCAAAGGTGCAGCACCGCTCGGCTCCACCACCTGTTTTTCACGCTCCAGTAATAACAGGATTGCCGATGCGATTTCATCATCGCTGACACTGACCATTTCATCTACATATTGATTGATCAATGATACCGTGGTTTTGCCCGGATTTTGAACCGCAATACCGTCCGCAATCGTATTGACCGCTTTCGTTGTACAATGCTTCTTCTTTTGGAAGGAATTGACGATCGCATTCGCTCCCTCTGCCTGTACACCGACAACCTTAATACGCGGGTTGATCGCTTTTACATAAGTCGCGATACCGCTTAATAATCCTCCTCCGCCTGCCGGAACTACGATCACATCGACATTAGGTAAATCATGCAGAATTTCATATGCAATCGTTCCCTGTCCCGCGATGACATCTTCATCATCAAAAGGATGAATAAATACCGCTCCGCTTTCCTTTTGTAAAGAAACTGCCTTCGCATACGCTTCATCATAACAATCACCCGCCAAAACAACCTCGGCACCATACCCTGCCGTTGCTTGTACTTTCGCAATCGGCGTACTTTTCGGCATAACAATTGTCGCATGAATCCCTAAGCATTTGCTGGCATAAGCCACTCCTTGTGCATGATTTCCGGCACTTGATGCAATCACTTCACTGACCCCTTGCTCTTCCTTCAGCTTTGCTAATTTATTATAAGCTCCTCGCACCTTGAAAGAACCGGTCTTCTGACGATTTTCACACTTCAGATACAACTCACAGCCGCTCATTTCCGAAAAAGTCTGTGACTTCGTTACTCTGACATTATGGATTACCGGTGCTAACCGATGTGCCGCCTGTTCTACCTCTCTATAATCCATACATTTCCTCCTGCCCTAAAATAAAAACAGCCAACTTTACGGCTGCGTTTTCTTTCTTAACCAGACAACCTCAAAATCATCTGACAAACTTAACCGAAAGAAACGCAGACTGTTTGAGAATAATAATCACGACTAACAATATCACGCTGAAATAGTAGTACATGAAGTCCACATCCTTTCTCTTAAGTGTTGGTATTACAATAAACCATTTCCCCTATAATGTCAAGTGTTTTCATGAAAATTTATGTAACTTAACATGAATAAATGAAAAATATTCAAGAATGTACACGTAAATAAAAAAGGCAGGATGTTCACCTGCCGATTCAGAAGCTTGATTATCGTCTCGGACCTCTTTGTGTCATAAAGGAAATCAATGCTTCATCCATACCCAAATCTTTTAAAACTGCCGCAATCTGTTGATTAGGATATTCCATATCATCACCTAATACAAGTATGTGATGCAAGCAGGTTCGTTATACATGCGCTTTTTGATATTCTCTCAGCGCACAAGCGATTTGATCGGGGCAGGAAGTCGGTTTTAACCCACAGCGAATACCGCTGAAAGCGTCCAGTACCTCATCAATCTGCTTACCCTTTAAAATACTGCAGATCCCTTGTAAATTCCCGCTGCAGCCGCCGGTTACTTTCAGAGAACGAATAATGTTCCCCTCTAATTCAAATTCCATTTTTGTGGAACAAGTTCCTTTCGGCTGATATACAAATGTTTCCATAATATCCCTACCTTTCTATCTGAATCCGATTCAAGACTTGCTTTGCCATAAAACCGGTAAACAAGCCTGTCGGAATACTTAACAATAATAAAATCGGAAGTAATGCGCCCATTAAAAACTGACTATATAATATTGTAACAGCAATCACTTGACCGATCACATGAAACGCCGCAGAAGCACAGCTGACGCCGAATATAGTCATCGGAGTACAGCGCTTGGCAATGATCGCCGCACCGCTTGACAACAGCACACCGCAAAGCGAAAGCCAAAAGCCCGGCGCAAACAAAATCCCGCGCATCAATGAGGCTAAGATAACCCGCATGAAATTAACTGTAAACATTATTTTCGCATCATACATATACAAAGCAACCAGACCGACGATATTAGCGATACCCAGTTTAAAGCCGGGAATCGGCAAAGGAAGCGGAATCATAGATTCAATCAAGTGAAACAGAATACTGATCGCAACCAGCATCGTAATATACATCATTCGTTTTGTCTTCATCATTGAATCACCGTATCAACACCGTCATCTGTAGGTTCCTGTGCTTCAATCTGCACCACTAACTCATTAGGCAGACAGATAATCGGACGTCCGGTATCCTTTACCCAACCTTGTATGGAACACAAATGATACGGTGATGTTTCCTTTTCTACGCGAACTGCGCCGTCCTTTACCTCTATTTGAACCTCACCTAATGTAGCCTGTACTTGATAGGTATGATTCTGTAATAGATCCACACGAAGAATCTCTTCATTTTGATAATGCACAACGACTTCCTTTTGTTTATCTTTGTTTTGTTGATCCTGAATAAATAAAGGGACATACATCAACAACGCTGATAAAAGCACAAGAACGATAAATATTTTATCCGCTTTATTCATTTTCGACCTCCGTTGCTTAGCTCTATCATTATACTTAGGTTCTGAAAAAAAGGCAATCCTTATCATCAATTTATAATTTTTTCATTATTACCCATCATCATTGAAAATGAACTTATATGAAGTATGAATAAGCAGAACAATTTACAATAAAAAAAACTTTGACAGCGTCAATCTGCCAAAGTAATATTCATATTTATTATGTAAAACAGCTTTCAAACACTATTGATTCAGCTTGTTTTTCGCATTCTCAATCGCTTTGATATAGCCGTCAATACTGATTGTACAACCGGTAAGAATATCCTCATTCATCGCTTTACCGCTCGCATCTAATTGGATCTTCTCAATACCGTTGCGTTTGATATAGTTTTCCAAGAAAGCAACCTGTTCATCCCAATTCTTACCGATTGCACTTGCTTCCCGCATATCATAAGCATCTTTTAAGGTCTTCTTGGTCGTATCACCGGTTGTTTCATCTAAATAGATTTCTTTGATCTTATCATCGACAAAGGTTACTTTCGCAGTGGTAGTTTCACCCTTTGCGTTTTGATAAGTGCCTTCACTTTCCACTTTATTTTCTTTGCCGCAGCCGCACAGGATTGTCAACAGCGCTATCATGAATATTTTTTTCATTTGTATTACCTCCGCTACATCAATCATTATGGCTGTTTGTTTTAAATTTATACACGGCATCAGCAGTCTAAGCATAAATACTTGAAACAGCAGTCAGAACAATACTATTTCACTTCATATTAGGATCGATTCTCAACGAAAATAAAACCACCAGTTGAACTGGTGGTTTTCACTACGCCTATAAGGCTCCTTTCCCTGCTGCCTCTAAAGAGGCGATGAGAAAAGCTTGCCGCTTGCACTCTTTTCCTGCCGCCTCCTTAAAGGAGGCTCTTGTTACTTCTTATATTTCTCTCCGCTGAAGGGATCGATAAATTCTTTCATGCTCATCTGATCATACAATTTATCTTCTCCCAACTGATTCTTTATATATTCTCGTATCACTTTTTCATTCTTTCCTGCTGTGTCCACATAATATCCTCTGCACCAAAACTTTCTCTGTCCATACTTATATTTCAATTGGGCGTGTCTTTCAAATATCATTAATGTGCTCTTTCCTTTTAGATAGCCCATAAATGACGATATACTTGTTTTCGGTGGTATCTTTACTAACATATGTATATGATCCGGACATACTTGTGCTTCTATTATTTCTATCCCTTTTCTTTCACACAGCTCTCTTAGTATTTTCCCTATATCTTCTCTCAACCTTGTATTTACTATCATTCTTCTATATTTTGGTGCAAATACTATATGATATTTGCAATTCCATTTTGTATGTGCTAAACTTTCTATATCCACTTTTGGATCCTCCTTTATATGTTTGTGCTTCGGCAAGCTACTTTCATTATAAAGGAGTTTTCTTTTTTTTGTTACTTTTTTCATCGCTTAAGCTTTTCTGAACCCCTTGTACAACAAGGGGTTTTCTCGATACAAAAAAAATATCAGGTCATTGACCTGATACTTCGTTCTTATTTTGCGTTGTCTTTTGCTGCTTTTACAGCTTCAACATAAGGCTTGATATTGATTGTGCAGCCTGTCAAAACATCTTCGTTGGTTGCTTTACCGTCTTCACCGAGTTCAATTCCGTCTACACCGTTTTTCACAATGTAATCTTCCAAGAATTTAACTTGTTCAAACCATTCAGCACCGCCTTCGATTTTACCCATCTTTGCACTGGTATCTTTCATACCGTAGTCAGCACCTAATTCCTTTTTAGTAGTATCTTTACCGTCTTTTGTTTTGTAAGTTTCATCGATTTCTACTTTAGTGAATTTGTCGCCGTCTACTTCAACCTTAGCAGTTGTAGTTAAAGTTTCACCGTTGCTTTCAGATGTTGCAGTACCTTCACCTGTTTTTGCTGCTGATGAATCATCACTTCCGCCGCCGCATCCTGCTAATAATACAGATGCACAAAATAAGCAAGCTAATAATTTTTTCATTGTTCCTTACCTCCTAGTTAATAGTTTAACAAAACGGCATGGGGATTTCAATAAAAATGTCATGATTTTGTTATACATTTCCAAGCATTTGTTCATTATCACCATTAATATGTATATCTTTTACTTTTGTTTGTACTTTTTTTATTCAAACATGAAAAAAACGATAAGATCAATTTCCCTTTTCCCCTTTTATCAGCTCTCTTGCCTGTTTCCCGCTCATTCGCTCAATTGTAAAAACAAGAACTTCGTAAGCTGATTTTGATGCTTCAATCGTATGAATGCGATGTTCTTCACTGTCCTGCGGATAATATTTTAATGCCAAAAGCCGCATTGCCGCTTCGCTTTCTTGTGCATCGGTTGAGATTCGCACCGTTCCGAATGCGATAACACTGCGATAATATGTGGTGTACTCCTGAGGCACTACTTGGTCTTGATCAATGACACAGAAAGAAGCTTTCTCACATGCTTGAATCGCCGCTATTTTATGACCTTCCGCGGCACTGTGAAAATACAGCTTGTTTTGTGAATATACATAGCTGAGCGGTACGGCATACGGAGATCCGTCATTATCAACAAGCGCCAAAACCCCGGATGTATTCTGTTTTAGTAAAGCAACGCATTCCTCTGCCGATAATTTTTGTTTGTTTCTTCTCATCTTTTGAACCATTTCAATTCTCCTTACTATTATTTGTTGCATTTGTGAGCTGTTGTTGTTTTTGTCGCATCCTTGACCAATTGATAAAGCCGTAAATATCATACAGAAAGAAAATAATGAAGCACATTACCACCGACAGATAGGACGGCTACCTGAAAAACGCAAAAGACCATAAAATTATCAGTACAAAATCATTCATTGCATAAGCAACTGCATAGTAAGCACTTCTTTTATAAGTGAGAAATACAGCCGCAAAACTTGTCATTACCGATATTGTACTCCATATTAAATTGGCAGTGGAAAAGGCTTTTAAGATAAAATAAAATACAAAGGTAACAATCGCAGTAAGAACAAATAACCAAACAATTTCTTTACGATTGAGCGTATTTACCTGAACCTGTGAAGCATTCTCTTGAAACGGATGAGTGATCCATGAATAAAAAGACAGAGCAGCCATCGGCATTGTCATTCCTACATAAGTCAGCATTTCTCCGTAATAATCATTCATATAAGCGATCACTCCGTATAACAAGCTGAAAATCACCACAAAGATCTGACCGATCGGATTGCCTTTCGCGATATAAAGCAATGAACTTACGCCGGTTATCGATGCGATGACGTTTAACAGGCTGTCTTGGCGATAAATTCCGTAAGCGATAAGAATTACCAGAACTGATAAAAGCCAGAATCCTTTTTCTTTTCTTGTAAAAACTGAGGACTGCAGTTTTATTTTCATTGTCTATCTTCCTAACTAAAAACAAGCATTTGTATCATATCCGTAAAGGTAGGATATGCACGAGATGCTTGTGTACTGCATAAAACAGTATGTTTACAGCTTAATTATCATATTACAGGAATCAAAAAAAGTCAATTCATCACAAGGAGGTTTTCAGTAATCAATACAACTTGTTTAAACGCTGACTGTGCGTTTAATCTCTTATGAATTTGCCTGTCTTTATTCACCTTCTGTAGCGAGTATTGCTTTTAATATGGTAACACCATGATCAATTTCTTGTTTTGTAATAATATAAGGCGGTAATAATCGCAGATGATTTTTTGCCGTTGAAACTAATAAACCGTTTTCAAAACAGCGCTTTGCGATATTTTGAGCCGAGAGATGATCAAATGCGATACCGAGCATCAATCCTCTTCCGCTGACACTTTCAATCTTCGGACACTGTAACAGCTGTTGTTTCAAATAAATACCGTTTTCACTGATCGCATGATACAGCGCTTCATCTAAATGCCGCAAAACAAAGCTCGCAGATGCGCAAGCCAGCATATTTCCCCCGAAAGTCGATCCATGATCTCCTTGTTGAAACACAGCTGCGGTTTTATGAAAAAACAAGGCTGCGCCGATCGGAATTCCCGCCCCTAATGCCTTGGCAGAAGTAACAATATCAGGGTGTAAATGATATTGTTCATACAGAAACAATGAGCCGCAGCGTCCGATTCCCGTCTGTACCTCATCAATGATCAGAAGAATATCGTTCGCATCGCATATTTTTTGAATTTCAGCCGCAAAGGCGGCAGAGATTTCATTGACACCGCCCTCTCCTTGAATCAATTCTATCATGATTGCACATGTTTTCTCACTGATTTTTTTGTGTAAATCATCAATATTATTTGTATGAACATGGCGAAATCCGGCAGTAAAAGGCATGAAGTGCTGATGAAAGATTGATTGCCCGTTTGCCGATAAAGCAGTAATTGTTCGACCGTGAAATGAATTTGTCAATGTGAGAATTTCATAACGATCGACACCGTAACGATCATGACTGTATTTGCGCGCTGCCTTAATCGCAGCTTCATTGCTTTCGACACCGCTGTTCGCAAAAAACACTTTTTCACATCCGGTCTTTTCACAAAGCAGTTTTGCACATTCGATTGCCTGTTCATTCATCAATAAATTGGAACAGTGAGTTAAACGATAAATTTGTTTAATCATCGCCTGTTGCCATGCACTGTAACCATATCCGAATATATTCACACCGATTCCCGACATAAAATCCAAATAAGAATTTCCTTCATTATCGATCAAATAACAGCCTTTGCCGTCCATCGGCGCCATAGGATAAGGATGATAGGTTGCGCAAAGGCACGATGTATCTGTTTGTGTATTCATAAAAATTCCCCCTAATCATTTTACATTTACGAATGCTTTACATTCTTTCTCTTATTTATTGTATGCTCAATCCGATAGATCATTCCCTGTTTTCTTAATTCTCGTTTTGTATCATTCAAGCGATTCTGATCCATTGTCTGATTATTAGATTGCGCATTAAAAAGATAAATAAACACTGGACATGTGTTTAAAAGCATAATAAAATAAAAAGATGGAAGTATTAAGAGGAGTGAGTTTATGTTTGATTCTGTATTTATCATGTTTATTTTAGCTTTGATGCCGATTATATGGCTGATTATTGCCCTTTGCGGATTGAAGCTGCAAGCGCATGTTGCTTCTGTCGGAGCTTGTATCGTTGCCTTTATCGAAGCGATTTTTATTTGGAAGATGCCGGTGAACGCAGCTTTCAGTGCGGCGCTTGAAGGCTTCGCGATGGCACTTTGGCCGATTGTACTGGTTATCATTGCGGCAGTATTTACTTATAATCTAACTGTTTATACAGGTGCGATGGATATTATCAAGCGTATGATCACCTCAATCAGCTGTGACAAACGCATTCTTGTTATCTTAATCGGTTGGTGCTTCGGCGGCTTTTTAGAGGGTATGGCAGGCTTCGGTGTCGCAATCGCGATTCCCGCCAGTATGCTGTATG
This sequence comes from uncultured Erysipelotrichaceae bacterium, assembly GCA_947569705.1. Classification (GTDB taxonomy): domain Bacteria; phylum Bacillota_I; class Bacilli_A; order Erysipelotrichales; family Erysipelotrichaceae; genus C-19. The sequence goes on along the minus strand of CANOSP010000001.1, from coordinate 99,240 downwards.
CCTTGGGCTTTTCTCCGATTGAAGCCATATTAGCCTGTTTAATCGCAAACGGCTGTCCTACGATGTTTGGTTCCATCGGTATTCCGACCGCAACATTGGCAGGAGTAACCGGTTTAGACAGCACTGCACTGGCATTTGTTCAAACAATTCAAGTCGCTCCCTTATTATTTATCTCACCGTTCTTAATGGTCATGCTTGTCAGCGGCGGAAGAAAAGGCTTAAAAGGCATGATTCCCTTTATCAGCGTAGCCTCACTCAGCTTTGTGATTCCGGAAATCCTTGCGGCTAAATTTATCGGCGCTGATTTACCGGTCATTATCGCCAGTGTTTGTTCTTTGGGCGCAACCTTTGCTTATGCGGCTTCTTACAGTAAGCATCATGAAGTTGATGAAGCCTATCGCATGGAAATTGTCGATGACCAAGCGCATGATTCCATCACTTTGAAAAAAGCTTTGGTCGCATGGTCACCGTTTATTCTCATCTTTGTATTACTGCTTCTGACAAGCAAGCTTGTACCGTTTATCAATGAACCGCTGAGCGCAATCAAATCCGCTGTAACAATCTATCAGGGAGAAGGCGCTGCGCCGTATACTTTCACATGGATCAATACCCCGGGTGTCTTAATCTTATTATCCGGCATCCTCGGCGGAATTTTTCAAAAATGTAAGCTCGCGGATTTTATAAAGGTCATGAAAGATACGATTAAGCAAATGGCAAAGACGATTTGTACGATGTTGGGAGTATTGGCATGTGCTAAAATCATGGGTTATGCCGGTATGATTTCCGATATTGCCGCATTCTTTGTCGTTGTTCTCGGCAGCTTCTATCCGCTTGCTTCTCCGCTGATCGGTGCGTTGGGAACCTTTGTCACCGGCAGCGGCACAAGTTCTGAGGTATTGTTCGGTAATGTACAATTAGAAGCAGCTCGAGCAATCGGCGCAAACGAATACTGGCTGGTCGCAGCGAATTCGCTGGGAACAAGTGCCGGTAAAATGTTATCACCCCAAAGCATTGCGATCGGCTGTGCAGCCTGTGCCTTAAGCGGCAAAGACGGCGAAATTCTGTCGCGCATCGCAAAATATGCATTTGCGTATGTTATCATTATGGCTGTCATTGTATACTGCGGTGCCGGTCTCGCTCACCTGTTGGTTTAACCTAAATCCTTTACTTATCATATTCATTGATACAATAACGTGAAAAAATTAATATCATATTGTACAAATAATCGATCAAAAAACTTATCTTGCCGGATAAGTTTTTTTCATCATTTATTTTCCATCAGCTGTTAAAAGGATACCTTAAGCAATGCCAGCTGTTCCATTTCAAACGGTTCATACGTATGTTGAAGCTTATACAGCGCTCGATCAAACCCGGCATCATCGTAAACAGCACTTGACTGTTTGGCTAAGGTTTCACGAATCAGCTTACTGGCAGCTTTATCTAAGGAAACAGAACGGCTTGCACAAACATGATTTTGTTCATCAATCAAATAAATTTCAATATCATACTGCTCCTGTTCCAATAATTGCTCGCTTTCTTCACAGCCGTGAATATCAAATATCGCATCACTGGTATCTATTGAATCGGTATTTTCAAATAAGAAAAAGGCACAAATTCGTTCATATCCGAAATAAATATGAAGCGGATTTTGTTTTAGAGCTTTTCTTTCATAATCTGTCCATACTTGATCTTTGATTGCGATCACAAAACGATTTTGTATAAAATCAACCGCAATCCCGTCGGTAATTTCTGCTTCGATCACTTCATTGTTTTGCCAAATCATAAGTATTATCCTACTTTCTTATTCACTTAAAAGGTATTTACAGCACATAAAACCGAAATGCGAAGAAAGCTGCCTGTTTTTCAGACAGCTTTTCGCTTATTTATGCAAATCAATATCACTGAAATCAAACTGCTGTAAAGTTGAAGTAATTGTTTTTTCTTTGATTTCGGCATTTTCTTTTGCCATTCGCTGTTTGATTTTCGGGGCATTTTCAATCGCTGCCGGACCGCAGATACAGCCGCCGACACATGCCATTCCCTCAAGTACATCACTTTGGAAACGATTGACCTTCATCAGCAGCAGTGCCTTTTTACAAGCAGCGGCACCGTCTGCATATTCGGCACTTACCGCATCTTCACTGTTTTCCTTTAACGCCTGCAGCATCGCTTTTGATACACCTCCGCCGATCGCAAAGTTACGACCGTAGGCAGATGCAATATCTGCTTCACTCGGTGTTACATTTTCCGGTGAAATATGACGGCTGATCATCATCGCAGCCAATTCCTCAAAGGTCAGGCAGTAATCAATGCAGGAGTCCTGTACCTCTTGTTTTTTTGCCACACACGGACCGACAAATACCAACTTATGATCAGGATAATGATGTTTCAAATATCGTCCTATTGCCACCATCGGTGAAACCATATGTGATACATTGTTTTCATAAACACTTGGGAAATGTTGCTTTGCCATATTTACGAATGCAGGACAGCAAGAGGTCGTAATCTTTTTGCCCTCTTCCTTATGTTTTAATGCATCCTCACGTTCATACCATGCCACCGCATCAGCTCCGATTGCCGCTTCATATGCTTCCTCGAAACCTAATTCACGAATCCCTTGTTTGATCTGCGGCAATGTCGCATTATCAAACTGACCTTGAATAGCAGGCGCAAAAATCGCAAACATTTTCGTACCCGAAGTCAGTTCTTCGATTACCTGTGTCATCCATGACATATCTTCAATCGCACCGAACGGACATTTTGCCTGACAAGCGCCGCAATTAATACACTTTTCTTCATCGATCTGTGCCAATCCGTTTTCATCCATACTGATGGCATCCACCGGACAGCTCGCTTTACATGGACGCTGTGTTTCCACAATCGCATTAAACGGACAAGCGTTTACACAAGCACCGCATTCTTTACATTTATCATAATCGATATATGCATGATCCGGTCCCATTTTCATCGCATCAAACTTACATGCCGCCATACATGATTTTGCCATACATTTACGACAGTTATCCGTAACTAAAATTTTATGAATATTACAGTCATCACAGGCTGCCTCAATTACTCTGACGATTTGTCGCGGGTTATCGTTTTCCGTCGGAATCGGTGCTTTCCCCATTGCCATACGTGTTCGCTGACGAATAATTTCACGTTCCTTGTATACGCAACAACGGAAGTTGGCATGCTTGCCCGGAATTAATAAATAAGCCAATTCATCCACAACAGAATCAGTTAATTTACCCTCAAAGCAACGATGGCTTACCTCACGCAGCACATCGAATTTGAATTGTCTTGCTTCATGTTCAAATAATGACATAGTTTCCTCCTGTTTCCTCATTCGAGTTATTTCTGTTCCCTTACCTTGTAAGTATTTTCACAAGCTTAATTATACCACAAAATAAATGCTTGAAAAGAAAAAAATTACTTTTCAATTTCTGTTTTTATCAGAATGAATCTTAATTTAAAGTCAAAAGTCAATAAGCGTTCTATTGTATGCCGGATATGAATCACTTCATTCCTTTTTCGGCTGATATTCAATATAAATAACTGAGAGAAAAATAAATGCCGCACCGATTAACATGGTTGCACTCATCGTTTCTTGAAAGAAACAATAAGAAAAGAAAGAAGCCCACAATGCTTCCATAGAGAGAATCATCGAAGCGTGATTGGCACTTGTATATTTTTGCGCCCATGTCTGTAACAGATATGCCAACATAGTTGAACAGATGATAGAGTATCCAAGCGCAACCGATGCCGTTTGGGGAATGGCTTTCGGCACTCCTTCGATCGTAAGGGCAAATACAGCCGATAATACGCCGGCACTGATCATTTGTAAAGCCGTCATCGCAAATACATTCGCTTGCGGAGCTGATTTTTCAAGCGCAATCATATGTCCGGCAAAAAAGATCGCGCAGATGAAAGAGAGAAGATCACCGATATTCAGTTGGATCACGTCCACTCTTAAAGTCAATAAAGCGATGCCAATTACGCATAAGGTAGATGCCAGCATTTCTTTTTTGGTCGGTTTACGCTTTAAGATAAGCCACAATAAATAAGGCACAAGAATTACATTGGTTGCGGTTAAAAACGCATTCTTAGAAGGTGTTGTATACATCAGTCCGAATGTTTGAAACGCAAATGCAAGAAATAACAAGACCCCGCAGAAAAGACCGCGCTTTATTGCCGTGGCGGATAAGTTTCGTAATGCCTTCCAAGATAAGATAATCGGCAAAATTGCGGCGCCTAAAAAACGAATCATTAAGATCGTAAACGGCGCCAAATCATCTAAAGCCGCACTGGTTGCGATAAATCCACCTCCCCAGATGATCGTAACGATTACTAACATAATATTTGCGGTTGATTTTCGCATAGCTTCACATCCTTAATTTCACAATGTTAAAATGATACCATAATGCCCTTGCTTATGGCAAGAATAAGCAACAGAAAAACGATCGATCATTTATTTTGATGAAATCTAAAGGCTTTTTTCACTAAAAAAACGATCGAAGCGCTGAAATAAAGGTGTTTAAAATAAAAAAGATAGAATAAAAGATGTAATTGATTGAAATTAATGCTATAATAATAAATGATGTAGAATTGACACATACTGGAGGGAAAGAAATATGAAATGGTATGAACGACAAAAACAGCTGTATGCACAAAAAAATCAGCCGGAGACACCGATCCCGCCGCAGGAGACGAACACTGTTGAAGATGATATGGAAGCTGCCTATCGTGAGGATGCTTATATGCAGGAAGCTTACAATACTATGCATACCGAAGATGTAATGCCGGAACCGGAAATCAATGATTCACAATATAATCAACAGAATATCAATTCACAGGATTATCAACAAGATTACCAAAATGATTATTATACGGATTCTTTCCAAACAGTGAATCATTCTGAAACAGATAAAACAACCATATCTAAGGGTACTGTAATTAACGGTAATGTGGAAGCTGACGGAGACTTAATTATTCGCGGGCATATTAAGGGTGATGTGCTGTGTAATGCGAATTTGTCGGTATACGGTGTTATCGAAGGAACCATCAGTTGTACCAATGCATTTTTTGACAACGCATTTATTATGGGCGATATTGGCTGCAGCGGCAATATGGAGATTTCCGAAACTTCTACCATTGACGGTAATATTGAAGCCTATAATCTGTTAAACGGCGGTCGTATTAAGGGAAATGCGACAGTCACAGAAGCAGTTCATTTCTTGTCTACAAGTGCAATTGTCGGTGATATGAATGCGAATGCGATTCAGGTTGACCGCGGCGCTGTTATTCAAGGAAATGTTACAATCCGCCAAGATGTTTACTTTAATGAGCATAACCATCATTAATTGATCAGAAGGAGCAAACTCCTTCTTTTTTTATACAATACAAGGTGTCATATGTAAAGTATGTGATTATATTGTTTTTTGGGTAAAGCGTAAGTATAAAAAGAAGCGAAAGCGATATATGGTATCCCTAAATTATTATATATGTGATATGTGCCTGAACCTATCATTGTGTGCTGTTAAATAAGTTAAAAAAGTCTTGATTTATCCGAAAATAAAGCATATAATAACAATGAATCGAACGAAGCATAATGATATGCTTGCAAACAGAAAAGGAAGATGTTACCAGCACCTTCCTTTTTTACGTATTCTTTCAGCGCATCATTATGTTATTTCTTCAGTTCTCTGATAATCAAGAGTAAGACGACAAGCGTCAAAAACTCTGAATACATCGAATCGAACAACACATAATGAAACACTTACTTGAATACGTTCTGCCATGCTATACCTATCGGTGGTATGGGATTGAGGGGGCATATGGCCTTACCTCCTGCCACAATGTGGCGTGATTATTGTACCATATATCACGCTTAAGTACTATATACCTTTTCATTTGTTACAAGTCGCTGTATACTCGTTGCGTGTCAATAATGAGGTAGATGTCAAAACAGCTCAAGATCTTATGAGACACAGCAATTTTAACACAACTTTATCACTCTATACACACGTCGGCGAAGACCATAAAAAACAGGTTGTAAATGATGTCTTTAACTCAACGTGTGTTAAAAATGTGTTAAATTTAGAATCAGAAAATAAACGACTTAATTAAAAATAAATAAAGGCTTTCCGCCTATTTCAGAAAGCCTTTATAAATCCTAATGGCGTCCACGGAGGGACTCGAACCCCCGACCGTGCGCTTAGAAGGCGCATGCTCTATCCAGCTGAGCTACGTAGACAACTTGCTAAGATATAATACCAAATTATTATCTGAATTGCAAGAATGAATTGAAAATTATTGTCCTCTGCCCGGATGAAAGTTACCGTAATCATCAAAATAACCCTCACCGCGAGTATGACCGGCATGCGGCTGCGGCACTGTTCCCGGTGGATTCTGCATATTTACAAGACCCGGTGACTGAAACTGATTCGGCTGCGGAAAAGGAGTCTGTACAGCTGTCGGAACGCCTTGCTGAAAAGCGTTGTTAGGATTTGCAGGCATTGCATGATACGGAAGCTGAAGCATCGGCTGCTGCGCTGCAAACTGCTCATTATTATATACAGGATATGGATACATACCGTTCTGTACCATTGCAGGTTGAGCCATCGGTTGCATCATATTCCCCTGAGCCAACGGCGCATAAGGGTCCTGCATCGGCGTATAAAACGGCTGAACCATCGGCTGTACATAATTTGCCTGAAACATCGGTGCATTTCCCTGCATCGTTGTGTTATGATTTTGCTGCATTCTGCGAGTCAACATTTGCTGTCGCGTATTCCGCTGCATCTGCGGCTTTTTTTCATGCACTTCTTTATGCACTTGCTTTTTTTCCGGAAGCGTCTTTTTCTGCTGCAGCATCACCTCTTCCGGTTTATCCTGCTTTTTCTTCTTCTGTTTAGAACAGAAAACAGAACCGACAATCGTTAAGATGATCAACGGCGCACAGAATAACAAATAATGATAAAAAATAATCCCGCCGATTGCATAACAAATACAAGCCGCAAGCGCAACCGGTAATATATTCGTAAAAAACGCTGTCCATGTAAATGCAGCAGCGATTACTGCCAAACAAATATGAAGAATCAGCGAAAAAGGCAAATCTTCCACAGTTACCGGATAACCGGTATCACCGCCCTGAAGCAGCGTAGACACATACCATCCCAATAAGGCGAGATATGCAATGCTTCCGATCGCCGCAAGTCCGAGACTGATACTGTATCTTCGCTTCATATCATCACCCTCTTAATCGCGTAGGATACTGTCAATCTATAAACTTAATCTCCGCCCTGATGTCCTGATCTTCCAAATACAATACGGCATAAGAAGGTCCCCTGCCGTCACGCGAACGCCAAAGCGATCCCGGATTCAATAATAACACTTGATCTAATTGCTCAATCGCCGCAATATGCGAATGACCGTAACAGAATATATCACAATGCTCCTGCTTGGCAAACTCAGCCATGCGCTCTAATCTTTGCCGATACGGGAACTGATTGCCGTGCATGACCAAAATCCGATGTCCCATCGCCGGTAAAATAATTTTCTGCGGATAATCGCAAAACAAATCATTATTTCCCTGAACCGTATGATACATCGGATATGCATCCTCACTGCATTCAATATCTCCGCAGTGAATAAAACAATCTGCATCACTCTCTATATTTAATACTTCATATAAGCGACTGTTGAAGCCATGAGAATCACTCACTACAATGATTTTCATTATGCGACACCACCTTACGCTATTATTTTACCACAAATAAGGCGCAGGTTAAAACCAAAAGATTAAAAAGGTATCGGATTATAATGCAAAGAAGAAACAGAAACAGCCTCTTCATTAGATCCGTGCAGTGAAACAACATTATCCTCTACATACACCTTTACCTCGTCAACCTCGAAATTATTTGCCAAAGACAGAATCAAAGCCTCATAAGCAGACTGCTTGGCTGTTCGTTCATCATTCAATAAAGCATGATTCATATTGACGATCAATGTTTGATTCTCATGTTTCGGCAATTCGGTAGCCGCTATTTGTTCCTGATACAACGGTGCACTCAGTTCACTGGATACCGATACATCCTTTAAAACTTCTTTTACCACTGTTTCCAAATCATTTCCGTTTCCGTTGATTCTTTTGCTTTTCGGAACAAAATAATCATTGCCGTCAATCTGCTTCACATAATACACAATAATTGAATCACTGCTGTTTAATGAAGCACTTGCCGATTCAAAATGATTGATGCCTAACGAACGATCTAACGGATCGGGAATCGGTGTATGATCCAAAGGCATCTCATGAAGGAGTTCATCATGATAATACAGCTGTACTTGAGATACCTCATCAAATTGCGTGGCAGCCCATGTGATTGCCTCTAACACTTGCAGTTCCTGTTCTTTCTCATAGGCCGCAAATGATTCATTGAAATACAGCGACGCCATGCCGTTTTCCACCTTGACCTTAGTCAAAGCCGTACCCTTTCCCAAAACACCGGTGAAATCACCTTTTACCTGATCGGCACACATAGCTGATATCATCTGTTTCAGTTGTTCTTCAAGTGCCGTATCAGAAGCTATTTTCTTATCCATCGGGATCAATGTATTATCCTGATCCAATACATAAATCTGCAGTCTTTTATAATCATCTTCTTCCATTACGGTAATGCTTTCCTTTTTATCATCCATTGAAAAATAATGAATACTTAAATAAGAGAATACCGCAATGGCGCCGAATAAACATGCGACCTGCTTTCGATATTGTTTCATATGTTCACCTCTATCCCAGTTTATGAGCAACATAAATAAAAAAGAACCGTAAATGATACAAATCGACTGCCGTAAAAAAAGCAGAAGCTGCTGTTCTGCCTGAAAGTAATTCTTTCTTCACTGTCAAAGATCACTGTGCTTGCGCTTTTTCTCATTCTCATGTTTCTTAAATTCCCGATAGATTTTCATAAAAGCCCGCTTTTCAATACGCGACACATAAGAACGTGATATTTTCATCTGATCCGCGATTTCTCGTTGCGTCAACTCTTTTTGCCCGTACAAACCGAAACGCTTGGTAATGATCTCCAGTTCTCTTCCGTCCAACACATGAATATAGCTTTTTAAACGCTCAATCTGTTCATCTAAGATCATTGTATCAATAATGCTTTTATCTTGAGGAGCCGCAATCGCATCAATCAGTGTAATTTCACTGCCGTCTTTATCGGTAGCGATCGGATCATTTAACGAAACATTTTGAAAATAATTGCGTGAACTGCGCAAATACATTAAGATTTCATTTTCAATACAGCGTGAAGCATAAGTAGTCAGCTTATGCCCCTTTTCACTTTTAAAGGAATCGACAGCCTTGATTAAACCGATTGTGCCGATGCTGATCAAATCCTCGGTCTGTTCCTTTTTAATATCGTATTTTTTTACAATATGCGCTACTAAGCGAAGATTATGCTCGATCAATTCTTCACGAGCTTTCGGATCCTGAGCATTTAAGCGTTCGATACAGGCGGCTTCGGCTTCTTTAGACAATGGCTGAGCAAAGGAGTTATTGCGAATATAGCCGACATAAGCAAGTGCGTTTGACAATATCTCAAACATTACTGAAAACATATTATCACCTGATTAAAGCTTATGAGGTGTCACATAAAAATATGTCAGTTTTTCTGAACGATCAATGGATTGAAAAAGCATGACCAAAATCATGCTTCATTTTGGATATATTTCTGATAACAATCGCCGCGTTCTTCAAAATTCTTAAAAAAGCCATAGCTTGCGGCTGCCGGAGATAACAATACACAGGCATTTTTTCGACTGACTTGCTTTGCCGTCTCCACCGCTTCCTTCAGGTCGGCAACGACGGTAAAAGGAATTTTCAACAGTTTCGCAAGTACCGCACCGCTGTCATACATTAAGATAACATGGTGAATCGGATGATCGTTTAAATAATCAGCCAACGGTGTATAATCAATTCCGCGATCCATACCGCCCAATAACAGCGTATCGGTTTTCGGCAGTGCGATCAATGCTTGGATAGTCGTTTCACAAATAGTGGAAATAGAATCATCATACCAGTGCAGATCATGAAAACAACCGACATACTGCAATCGATGTGCCAGCGGTGTAAAGCTTTTTAAAGCGTTGAGAGACTGCTTATAGGATACTCCCCACTGCCCAGCCAAATAGAATACGATGGCAATATCATAGCGATTATGCTTCCCCAACAATGCGGTATCCTGATCCTGAAGAATGATTTCTTCCTGAATGATATACAATGTCGATTCATCGATATGAATATCAGCTTCGTCATTATTCATGGAAGCCTTGATAATCCGGCTGTTTATATTTGAATTCACCAAAGCCGCTTCCAAAACAATCGTATCATCCTTTGATTGATTGCGCCAAATATTTTCCTTCGCATACACATATTTTTCATAAGTGCCGTAATGATCCAAATGCTCTTCATATAAATTAAGCAGTACACCGTAATGCGGAGAATAGTGTGCATATTCCAGCTGATGACAAGAAAGTTCATAGACGATTACGGTATCCTGATCAATCATATCCAGCTGATCAAAAGCCGGCTTACCGATATTGCCGAGTAATACGCAGCTGCGATATTGTTTCAAGATATGATGCAATAACGAGGCTGTTGTACTTTTTCCCTTGGTACCGGTAATACCGATCGTCTGATGTCCGTAATGCTTTAAAAATAAATTCGTTTGTGAATTCAGCTTTTCCTGCGGCAATTCATGCGTCAAAACAATACCGGGACTTTTCATAATAACATCAAAATCATCCAGTTCTTGATAGTGCGCTCCGATCATTGTCTTTACATGCGTAAGCTCACTTGTATCGATCGGATGAATATCCGCAATCGTAACTTCTTGATCCGGCAAGTATGTTCTGATATAGCGATAGGTAGACTGTCCTTCCTTACCGAATCCCAATATCGCGATGCGCTTATTTTTTAATTCTTCAATAATCGGCGGCATAATCATCCTTCTTTCACAAGTGACAAGAATATTTCGGGAATTAAATTCTCTCGATTGAAATAATGCTCATACGGATTTTCTTGATTACGATAACGCTCATACTGCGGCAATGTACAATAATGCGCCAATAACTGCGGCAACGGCTGCTTTTGTGCTTCCAAAGCCGCAATTTTCATACAGATTGCCGTGTTCACTTCTTCCCTGCTTCCCACGCATTCAAACGGCTTTTCACTCTGATAGCCGATCAGCTGTTCCATAATCGGAAGTAATGTTTCATCATTTAACAGGTTCTTGTTAAATATAGAAACCATTTCCGCATCGGTTAAAAACGGTGACAGAATCAAATAGACAAACAGACATTTCGGACAATTTCCGCACCATATATCACTTTTACTGCCGACATTACAGCTTCTGAACAACTGATGATACTGCGGATACTTTGCGAACTGACGGGCAATTTGAAATTCCGACCACCCTCTCAACAATGAGAAATAATAAACACCGCTGTTAATATAGGCTTGTTCATATTCATGAAAATCCTGTTCAAACTGAAAGCTTTTGGAATACTGATGATTGATCTGTGTTCCGGCAACGGTGCTTTCATTCGCACTGTCCTCATTGCTTAAAACCACATAGTGCAGATCATTCAAATAAGCAAATAAAGTAGCTGAAAATGCTACCAAAGCCGAAAACGGCGTATGACCGTTCAAAAAGCCTTTTTTATTACATTCCAGCATATTCGCATCTAACGTCCGTTTTACCTTGATCACAGCTTCCTCATTGAATCCGCCGACCTCCACACTGTCCTGTGTTGCCTTGCGAGAATTAATAATATAAGCACAAAGTCTCATATCCAGTTGTTTACACAATTCAATCGTTACCGCAGAGTCTTTTCCGCCGCCGACCGGAATCATACAGCCGCTCAATTCTCTTTTGCCCGCTGTCTTCGCAAAGCAATTTCCCAGTGTCTTAATATGCATAAAATCAGCTTCATTCGCTTGAATTCCGTTTGTATAGAAAAATTCCTGCAAGCCCAGAAAATACTGCTTTTTCCACCAGGCAAGCTGTTGTTCATCCAACTGTGCCGCATGAATTTCCACTAACGGAGAGCAGGTGATTTTCCAATAGCTTGATAATTCTACCATGCCGATGGAAAAAATCAGCTTTTGTATAATCTCATCATTTTGATCAAAATATTTGATATGCGACTTATTAATCGTCCAAGTCGGATGAAACGAAGCTAAATCGGCAATTTCAAAATCATAGCGAAACATAATCGCATCGCTTGTTTCTTCTATATGATATCCATGATAAGAAAACAACGGATATCGTTCTCTGAATTCAAGATATTTATTCATAGGCTTCTCCCGTCTGTTATTTGATTTCTACTTTATATTCATTTAATACGTGTTTATTTTGATACAGTGATTCCGCAACATCTTTACCGACATAGCGAAGCGTAAAAGGCTGATACAGCTTTTTAGTCACAGCTTCCTTATCCTTTGGATAACGCACGACAAAACCGTATTTATAGGCATTTTCTTCCAGCCACTTTGAAAGCTTACTCGCTTCGTTTTCCGCTTCTTTATCATCTTTTGACTGTGCGATCGGAAGTGATTGATCATCGACCTTGCTGTCTTCACGCCCTACCGGCTGAAAGCGGATCAGTGTTCCCAACTGATATTCACTCTGTCCCGGATAATCCCAATAAAGACGGAATTCATCCTTGCCGTACTTCAACATCATGCTTTCATAAATCGGCATTTGATCCTCATAAGAGATATAACCCGCGGTAATGATCAGATTGCCGCATGTCTTATTGTTTGTTTTCGCAATATTGCTGCAAAGCTCATGGAGCGGCTTACTGACTTCTTCCGAAACTTTGATGTCGCTTTTCCCGTCTACCAATGATACATGCGGTAAATCGGCAATACTTACGAGTTTTTTCGGTTCATACGTATACAAAGTCTCATTTTCATCAATCAAGGTTAATAACGCAGAAGGATTATTAACGATCGCGGCATTTTGGATATAATCATTTTCTTCCTCATAAAATGTACGCAGCGTATCATAAGAATATGCCTGTAACAGTGTTTCCAATCCGGCATAATCTAAACGATTTTTAAAATCATTGATAAAAGCAACAATGACTTCATTGGCAGCCGGTTGAATTTCCTTTGCACGATTATACCAAAGCGTATTGCGCAGCGAAAAGCCTTTTGTTTCGATATACGGTAAAAACTGTTCCGGCTTTAATTGTTGTGAAATCATATAATTAATATCTTCGTTGGATAAATGCTTTACAATCGTCTCACGATTTTCATTTGTCACATAAGGATAACGTGCAAGCTCATCATAGTGTCGATTCATCACCGTAAAACAGATGCTGAATAAAACAAGTAAGCTTGCGATAAACAGGATTCGCTTTGTTTTCATATTGCACACCTCACAGTGTATTATATCACACTTCAAGACATGATGAAATCATTTATAAGTAATTTGAAACTCTGTGCAGTGATTGCATCAGTCGTTGATTTATTTGATTCATAACCAATTTTATCTTGCATTTATGAGTCAGAAGATTCTTCTGTATCTTTTATATCACATACACATACTCATTGATAGCGGAAATCTCTAAAAAACAGATTGAAACAAACGCTTTGCCGAGAAAGCAAAAAGACCGAAGTGATCGGTCTTTCACTATACTTTACTGTAAATGAAGTTCATCCAGCTTTAACAGCTCTACTACTGCCTGTGCCCTTCCCTTGACACCCAGTTTCAGCATCACATTAGAAATATGATTGCGTACGGTTTTATCCGAGATTTTCATCATCGCAGCGATTTCTTTGGTGCTGTAATTCTGAATGAGTAAATCAAACACCTGCTTTTCTCGCCTCGTTAATATCGTTTGCGTATTGATACCCCCTATACTTATGATGCTTACAGTTTATCATATGCAGAATCATCATTTTGGTTAGGATTATGTAATACATCATAGATATTTTGGGCAACCGCCTGCGGTACAACAGCGGCAATTTCTTCAACACTTGCTTCCTTTAAGCGCTTCATGCTCTTAAAATGCTTCCAGATTTCTTTTTTGCGCACTTCGCCGATGCCCGTTACTTCATCTAAAATTGATTTGGTCATCGCTTTATTACGCAGCTTGCGATGATAAGAAATCGCAAAACGATGCACTTCATCCTGCATTTGCGTCAATAAGAAAAACAATGAGGAATCACGGCGAATCGGAATAATTCTGCCGTCGGCATCCATAAGTTCATTCGTGCGGTGATTATCATCCTTCACAAGACCGCAGAGCGTAAGATCAATTTCCAGTGCCGATAATATTTCCTTGGCAGCTTCAATCTGTAACCAGCCGCCGTCCACAATCAATAAATCGGGAAAACGGCTGTGTTCCTTTAATAAACGAAAATAACGACGATAAACAACCTCTTTCATAGAATCTAAATCAGAGACATAAGGACCGAGCTTATACAGGCGGTAATCCTGCTTGCACGGCTCTCCGTCTTTAAATACGACCATGCCGGATACATTAAAGCTTCCCGAGATATGCGAGTTATCAAAGATTTCAATACGATGAATTTCTTTTTGAAAAATCTCATTTAATTGCATCATCGCTTCTTCACGGCGATTTTCTTTACGTTCTACGAGTTCAAATTTCTGTTGGTGAACATTTTTGGCATTCGCAATTACCATTTCCACCAGCTTCAGCTTATCACCGCGCAAAGGCTGAAGCAGCTTTGTATCAAGCGTTTGTGCCAATACACTAATATCATAATACTGCGGCAGTAAAATCTCCTGCGGCAGCGGATGCTGCTCATAATACTGCAAGATAAAAGATAAAAACGCTTCTTCTTCACTTTCATACAGCGGAGTAATATGCAGAGTGCGCTCTAACAGCTTGCCTCCGCGTAAGAAAAAGCCTTGAATGGAAATATAGCCTTTATCCACATAACAGCCGAATACATCACGATCCTTGCGGTCCTTGAAATCAATCTGCTGCTTAGCTGTCACATGTGTAATAGCTTGAATTAAATCGTGTTTTTCTTTCGCCTTTTCAAATTGAAGTGCTGCACTCGCCTGTTCCATTTCCGTTTTTAAACGATTCAGCATCTCTTTTACATCACCTTTTAAAAACTTACGGATTTCATTTGCCATTTTCTGATAACATGCATCATCTATTTCATTGACACAAGGACCTAAGCATTGCTTCATATGATAATACAAGCACTCTTTTTTTTGCAGCCGCGCACATTTACGCAGCGGATACAGCTGATTTAACAGCTTCATTGTTTCCCAAGCAGCTGATGAATCGGGAAACGGTCCGAAATATTCCGCTTTCTTATCCTTGGTATTGCGTACCACTTTTAACATCGGCGCTTTTTCTTTGGTCAGCTTGATATACGGATAAGTTTTATCATCCATAAACATGATATTATACGGCGGAGTATGCTTTTTGATCAAATTGATTTCCAGCAATAACGCTTCCTTTTCACTGCCGGTCACAATAAATTCAAAATCATCGATATTGGCAACCAAACGCTGTGTTTTAAAATCATGAGCGCCGACAAAATACTGCCGCACTCGATTTTTCAGTTTTTTTGCCTTGCCGACATAGATAATATCGCCGTCCTGGTTTTTCATTAGATAACAGCCCGGCAAAGCCGGCAATATTTTTAACTTATCCTCGATATTTGCCATATTAGCCATGACGCTTCCCTGCCTTTTTCAATGTCACGACAGTAGCGCCCGTCCCGCCTTCGCCCTGAGCGCCTAATCGATAGCTTTCTACTTTAGCATCCTTTTTCAAATATTGATGAATGCCGTTTCGTAATGCCCCGGTGCCGTTGCCGTGAATCAAGCGAACGGAATACACCTTATTTAAAATTGCATTATCTAAATATTTGTCAACGATTAAAAGTGCTTCCGCAACCTTCATACCGATCAAATTCAATTCCATTGAGAAATGAGTGCTTGTCTTATGAATCTGATAGCCTTTTTCCTTACTGCGTTTTTTCGTATTTGCCCGTTCCAGTAAGATCAGATCTTGTTGTTTCGTATTCATGCGCAATCCGTTGACAAGCAGACATGCCTTATCTTTTTTCAATTCAATAATTTCTCCTACCGTATGCGAATGGCGGATACTGACACGATCACCGATATGAAATTCAACCGATTCCTGTTCTGCTTCTTCCTCTTCGATATGGAAGTCAGACAGCTGTTTCGTCGCTTCCGCAAGCACATGCGGCTTTACATCCTGCGGCAGCTGCTTCAGCTCTTCCAACAAGGATTCAGCTTCACTGATAGTTTGACTCAGCTGTTGTTCATAGCGTTCCTTGAGTTCATCGAGGGTACGCTGTTTCGTCTTTTCAAAACGCTCTCGCTCCTTTTGTAAGCTTTCGCGCAGTGCTTTTACGTCTTGTAAGACCGATTCCGTTTGTGCTTTGCGCTGTTCCAATTCATTCGCTTCTTGTTCCAGCTTTTCCATCAACCGCTCTTGATCGCTTTGGCTTTCCTCACGCAGTGCCTGTGCTTTTTGCAGGATATGTTCCTTCATATGATAACGGCGAGCGATTGCCAGTGCATTGGAAGCACCGCTGACACCTTCCAAATAGCGATAAGTCGGCTTCATTTGTTCTAAATCGAATTCCACTCCGGAGATCAAAATATTATCCTGTTTTTTCGCATAGCTTTTCAATCCGTTATAATGAGTGGTTGCCAAAACAAAAGCTTTCGATGCACATAATTCGTCCAACAGTGCCACTGCCAGACATTCTCCTTCCTTCGGATCGGTACCGCTGCCTAACTCATCTAATAATACGAGTGAGTCCTCACTGACATGATCACAGATTTTCGCCAGCTTAGAGATATGCGCAGAAAAAGTTGACAGTGATTCCTGAATCGACTGATCATCTCCAATATCGATAAAAATTTGTGTAAAAAACGGTAAGACTGCACGCTCTGCCAAAATCGGCATACCGCTTTGCGCCAAACATGCGGCCAAGCCGATATTTTTTAACGTGACGGTTTTTCCGCCGGTGTTACTGCCGGTAATTAACAGCGTATGATACGGCGGTTTCAGTTCATATGTATTCGCAACAACCTGCATAGGATCGATCAGCGGATGACGCAGTTCCTTTAAATACAGATGCTTGCCGTTTTGTTCTGTATGCGCCATACAGCCGTTATGTTCCTTCGCATATTGTGCTTTGGCAAAATATGCATCTAACAGCGTAAATGTTTCCTGATTCGCTGATAACGCATCACTGTTATCCTTTACCAGCGCGGTAAGCTCTTTAAGAATGCGCGCAGTTTCCTCACGTTCCTGACTTTGCAGGGACGCTAATTTATTATTTAATTGAAACAGCGCAGCCGGTTCCACATAAGCGGTTTGACCCGATGCACTCTCACCGTGAACAAAGCCATGCACGCTGTTTTTTTCACTGATTTTAACTAATACACATACGCGCTGATTCCGCGTTGTCGTAATCGTATCCGTCAGCTTACTGCCGTTGGAAGCGATATAGCGCTGTGCCTCGGCAGCAATTTCACCCTCACACATACGAATGCTTTTACGCAGTGAAAACAGCTTCGCCGACGCATGATCCATCACTTCATCATGCGCATTGATACAGGCAGCGATTGCGTTCGCCAAGCGGTCGGTGTTTGTAAATGCATCATACAACTCATCTAAATAAGGTGTTTTTACCTCACACTGCTTGCGATAATGCGCAACTGCGCCGATACAATTCACCTGTTGGGCAATTCGATTGAGATCATAAGGACGCAGCATTTTGTCCTTACAAGCATCAGCAAGCGCATCGGTAATGTCAAATAAGCCGGGAAGCGGCAGCATCCCATAACGAATTACACATGAAATCGCTTCTTTGGTTCGTTTTGTTTCCTGTTTGATCCATAAATAGGAAAAAGACGGCATCTGTTTTGTCAATAACTCGCGCGCTAAAGAAAATCGACAATATGCCGCTATCTGTGCTTTACATTCTTCAAATTGTAAGGCTTGATATTCATTCATATTATTCACCTGCAAGCTGTTGCAGCAATCGGTTGACCTTTCCTTCCTCTAAGTCATGACGCATCAGCCATTCCTTGATATGAGTAAGATCCTCTTGTTCCAAAACGGTAGAAGGGGTCACAATTTTTTGTACCGACTTTAATTCCGCAATCGTATCATCCGCAAAAAACAATAAGCCTTCACTGATCGCATTGACCGGTTTTAAAAAGCTTTCATTTACAATATGAGTACCGTTCGCAAACAACGGTGTCGTAAATACAAAAGATAGTACCATAACCGCTACCAAACCCTGTAATGCGCCGATTGCCGTTCCGAGCAGCACATTGACTTCCTGAATAATCGGAAGCTTGCCCGCAACCTTTAGAATCGGTTTCAGGAAAAGAACGAAAACAGATAACAGGATAAATAACACAATAAATAACAGCGAACGATTTAACAGTTCATAAAATACGGGAGCCGCAATCGTATCAGCCAGCGGTGTCATATCATGCGGATATAAAGGAATCACCTTTGCCAACGGTGCCGATAACCACCATGACAAAAGTCCGCATAACAAAAACCCGAAGCAGCCTAATATTTTTAATAAAAAGCCTTGGCGATAACCGCTGTAGGCAAAAATCGCAATCATTAATACTACCGCAATATTTAAAACATATATATATTCACTTGGAAATAACATATTTACACCTCTTAATCTGTGCTTAGACACGGCTTATATTTTAACACGGAATGAACAGATACGCAAACAACAAGTAGATCAATCGATACTATCGTTTACTGTTTCAAGTAAATTATGACAGATTTTTAAATACCGTACAAGTAGTTTCAACTGAAAATCCGAATGAAATCATGAACCAAAGTCAACCGAGGAATTAAACAGAAGCACTTCCCTTTCCTGCCGTTTTATGATAACATTTTTACAGCTTTTACAATATGAGAACAGGAGATAGTTTATGAGTACCGTTTCGATCACATGTACCAAACAACAAATTGATGATCTGTTTCAGCGTTATCCGATGGCAGAGCGGCGAAAAACCCCGGCGTACGCACATTGGCAGCTCAAGCTGAGTGACTGCGTGATTACCGCCTATGAATCGGGAAAGGTGGTTTTTCAAGGAGAAGGTGCCGATTTTCATGCGTCTTCCTATCAAAGCACCCCGAATCAATTAACGGAAAAAACAGTGAAAGTCACTTATCCGCAGTGTGGCAGTGATGAAGTCGGTACCGGTGATTATTTCGGACCGGTCTGCGTCTGTGCAGCTTATGTCGATGAAGAACAGGCAAGCTGGCTGAAACCTTTAGGCATACAAGATTCCAAAGCAATGAAGGATGATACAATTCTGAGCATCGGCAGTCAGTTAACAGAGCGTTTACCTCATTCCCTGTTAATTTTAGATAATCAAACGTATAATCGCATTCATGATCAATATAATATGGTTGCGATCAAAAGCAAGCTTCATAACCAAGCGTTTGTGCATTTAAAGCATAAGCTGAATGAATTGCCGAAGCATATTATTATTGATCAGTTTGTAAGGAAGGAAAGCTATTATCGCTATTTAAAACAAGAGCGAGAAGTCATTCAAGGCATTCATTTTGAAACAAAGGCAGAAAACAAATATATGGCAGTCGCCGCTGCTTCGGTCATTGCCCGCTATGCCTTTCTGAAAGCTTTTGCGGCAATGTGTGAAAAATATGATTTTGCATTCTTAAAGGGAGCTTCTGCCAAAGTTGATCAAAATATTGTCGAATTTGTCCGACTGCACGGAAAAGAGGCACTGAATCAAGTTGCCAAGCTTCATTTTGCGAATACAAAAAAAGCAGGAATTTAAAATTTTTCTGCCTGAAATACGTAAAAAGTCCGATATTTATTGATCAGACTTTTTTATTTATTTTAACTTTTTTATGTGCTAAATTTCCTTTTTTCGAGATACCTGCAGTTCAATCGCATAAGGCAGTTGAATCAATTCAATATTAGCTGCCATTAACATACGCTTGCTTGCCTTTACCTCATCGCTGTCTGCGTACTTATCACATTCATAGACAATACGGGAAATACCGCTTTGAATGATTGCCTTTGCGCATTCATT
Organism: uncultured Erysipelotrichaceae bacterium; assembly: GCA_947569705.1. GTDB lineage: Bacteria > Bacillota_I > Bacilli_A > Erysipelotrichales > Erysipelotrichaceae > C-19. The sequence continues at coordinate 79,093 of CANOSP010000001.1, read as the reverse complement.
GCACGGAAATAAAGAAACGTAAATCGTACATCCCTGTAAATTCTGCGTACTGTTCAAAATCGCATTCAACTCCGCATGAACGACAAACGGATACTTCGTTTCGGCAAAGGAACCTTCCCTTTCCCAAGGGAATTCATCATCGCTGCAGCCGTTGGGAAAGCCGTTATAGCCAATTCCGACAACACGATGCTGTGACGATACGATACAGGCACCGACCTGCGTACTGGGATCCTTACTGCGTCGTGCGCTTAAGTGCGCCATTCCCATAAAATATTCATCCCATGTTAATACATCGCTTCGTTTCATAAGCCGAGATCCTCCTTTGAATAATAACGCAAATAGCCGTCTTGAATACGCTGTGCATAGCTGTCAAGCCCCAATGCCTTTACGGTGCGATAATAGGTTCGATCGATTTGACGATCCAAAGGATCGATCAAATCAACTTTAGAAGCCATACCGAAGGAAAGACCGACCAGAATCGCAAAGCTGATTGTCACATGAATACGCAAATGAGACCAACGCGGTTCCTTGGTAAAGATCACACCCATAAATCCGCCGGCGACAAATCCGCCTAAATGAGCAAACAAAGAAATTCCCGGCAACAGTGAAATCAGCGCATTCATTACTAACAGGCGCATAACCGAAGCCTTGATCATCGGATTTTGAATGCTTCCGTCCGCAAACAGCATCACAATGACCGCACCGAATAATCCGAATACACCGCCGCTGATGCCCAAACAGATAGAATTGCCTTCGGTTAAGAATACGAACAGATTCCCGATAATAATCGATCCGATCAGTATCGTCAAATACTGAAACTTCGTATATGCGCGCTCGCATACCTTACCGATCGAATACAATGCCATCATATTACATAACAGATGAATAATATCTAAATGCAGAAAACCGGCTGTAATCATGCGCCAGTATTCATGAAGTGCGATGATATTCATTTTGTAATAAGCACCGCCGAGCAGTGCCGCAATGATGTCGTTTTCCAAATAGGAGGACAACAGTGCTACAAGCAGCCATATAATCATACAGATTGCGACGACGGCCGTTGTCAGCACCGGCATCTTTTTCGCAAACCCCTGCTTCAAACGACGGATTTCTTCATTTTGGATTTGTTCGAGTGAATGGGTCAGCTTAATCAATTCCTTTTGTTGATCCTCAACCTCATGAACAGCGCCCTCAATTCCTGTGAAATGCTCGCTGACTTTTTCATCTTCACAGCTTCCGGGATGAATCGGTACCTGCATAAATCCCGTCTCCTGCAATAATTCGGCTGTTTCATTCGTATTTAATATCAACAGTTCATTCTCTTTTTGAATCATTTCTGAAATCACCTGATGAACACGACTGATACTCTGCATTTTCGTTTCCAGCTGTTCTTTATCAGCTGTAGTTAAAAAGATGACCGGATAATTCGGATGCGTGGGATTCATCAACCATTTTTCATGTCGCTGTTGTCTAACAGTCACAATTTGATAATGATACTCACTGACTAAAAAATGCAACAGCTGGAATGTATAAAGTTCTTCTTTGATCGGCTCCATATCGGATCACCTCATTTCTTCTCTTAATTCTTGTAAAGTAGCTTCAAAATACTTTGGACACTTTGCTTCAACTACAATCGTTTCCTTCGTGCGCGGATGGACAAAGGTCAGTTGATGCGCATGTAAGTATTGTCCGTACTCGCGAAATACTTTACGATAGCTGTACTTCGGATCACCCGCTACCGGATGATTGATATATTTCATATGTACACGAATCTGATGCGTTCTGCCTGTTTCCAAACGGCATTCCAGCAAGGTAAAATCACGAAAGCGTTCCAACACCTTAAAATGTGTTCGTGCCGCTTTGCCGTTTTGCGCCACCGTCATTTTTTGACGATCTTTCGGATCTCGGGCAATCGGCGCATCAATCGTACCGAAATCGTGTTGAATGACACCGTGAACCAGTGCATAATACAAACGGTTCACTTCTTTTTTCTGCAGTTGTTCCGCCAAAGAACGATGTGCCGCATCATTTTTTGCGGCAATTATTAAACCGGTTGTATCCTTATCAATACGATGCACGATTCCCGGCCGCAGTTCACCGTTTATTCCCGAAAGATCCTTGCAGTGAAATAATAACGCATTTACCAGTGTGTCCCGATAATGCCCCGCTGACGGATGCACGACCATTCCCTTGCCTTTGTTAATCACAATGACATCACTGTCTTCATAACAAATATCGATCGGAATATTCTGCGGCTCTACCGCAATCTCAACATCTTCCGGCACATTGATTTCAATCACATCACCGCATTTTACTTTAGAATTGCTTTTACAGCTTTTTTCATTAATCAGCACATTTCCCTGCTTAATTAATTCCTGAATTCTGCTTCTTGATAAATCCGCTGCCTGATCACTGAGATATTTATCAATTCGCTGTTGATGAAATGCTTCCTCTACCTGTAAGATCTGTTTCATTTTTTTAATGTAATCCCGCTGTTTTCCAGCAATACATCAACGATAATCAGGAATACGCCGATACAAAGTGCCATATCCGCAACATTAAAAATCGGAAAATCATATCCGAATATAGTAAAATCTAAAAAATCACGTACATGCTGAAAGCATAATCGATCGATAAAATTACCGATTGTTCCTGCCATCATCAGTACCAGTGATACCTTAACCAACTCATCACTGTCTGCTTGATTGCGATAAAACATCACCATGGCAATTAACGCAATCACCGTGATAATGTAAAAGAACCACATTTTCCCTTCCAGCATACTCCATGCAGCACCGCTGTTTTCCGCATAGGTAAAACGAAAAAAGCCGGGAATTATCGTAATACTTCCGCTGCTTAACGAAGAAGCTGCCGCAATCTTTGTGATTTGATCGATGAGAATCGTTGCGATTCCTATTAAAACATGTTTGAACTTCATGACTTCACCTTTTCATTTTCTTAAAATACGAGTATATTATACACAGTTTCGCCTCATTTTACAAAGTATAACGGATATTTCCTTTGGAATGAGATCATTTCTGAACCGTTTTTATTAAATTCAACAGCTTTCCTATATAAAAAACTGTTTTCTAATCATTTCTCCCATAAAAAAACCGTTGAATAACGGTTCCTTACAAACTCATGCAAGAATATCAGGATAGATTGGAAACAAGGAGGGGTAAGGGATATTAGGTCATTCTTGCTTGAGTACGATGATTAAAATCATGGTATTATTATACATCATTTTATTTCATTCGTCAATGTATTTTTTTACATTTAATGAAAATTTGTTTCAAAACAATGTAATTATCCTATTCTCCTTGTATCCGTTTGTTAATTATGAATTTCAATCCACTTTTCAGCTGCTTTGGAACAAGTGACGGTCACAAGTTCAACATCGTCATTTGTATAATGAGGATGAAATGCGGTTAATTTATGATCACGCAAGCCGTCAATAAATATCGTATAATACTTTTTCCAGCTTGACCATGACCAAGAAAGATCCTTAATCTTAATGCGGCTGTCATTTTTCTTATAGTTTAATAAACTGCTGAATTCAATACTGACCTTATCTTTGGCATCTTCATCATATTCAAACGCAATGCGAATATCATCGTCGATATCCAAACGCAGCTTATTATGCTCACTGACGGTAGTATCCAAGACGGTAGTTTCGGCAATTTCATTATATTCCACAAACTCATAGTCAGATAATTCAAATAGACACAGAGCGAAACCGATGGAAAGAAAGACCATAGAAACAACCATACAAACCATAAATTTTCTCATATTAATGTCCTCCTTTGCATAAATAGCGATCAATCAATGAGATCACGCCGCTGCATCCGATAATCGCTCCGATTACTAAGAAATAGAAGCCGACAACGGTAACTCCCTGAAAGCTCATCGCTATCAGCCACGCCAACAGACAGCACAGCACAACAACAGTCATAATAAACGGAATCATAAACAGAAAACCGAATATCTGCATACAGATTCTTAATAAAGAAGGATGATGGTATTCATAATCGTGCTTTGCCTCGTAAGAATAACGATGGCCCTGTTTTGTTGTTTTTTCCGCTTGTTCCTTATCACTGTCATCGTCTGATTCTGAATCCGATGCTTCTTCCTGTTCGCTTTGAGCGACTCCTTCGGTAAAGCGGCGTACCGCTTCCTTGGCTTGTTCAAAGTTAAAGCTTTCTTTTACATCATCCATGATCGGTGTGTTCTGTTTTCCTTTAAAATGCGCCCAGCGTCTGCTTGTCACATTAATTAAAGCCACAATAAACATTACGATATACAGGATGCTGCAAATTAAATGCCATATCCATGCGAATGTACTTCCGATACCATAGCCGAACAAGCTTTTGAGTAAGGATGCGCCGATCGATTCCATAATCTCAAAAGGAATTCTAAGAATTGCAAGAACGAGCAATACAACCAGTACCTCGAACATCAGTCTGACGATGCTGTCGACATCCATGCTTGTAATCTTGCTTAAAAAGCTTTGAAAGCCTTCAAACAGAACATCCAGCACTTCATTGACTTTTTTATCGAACCCGCTGGCAGTGCTTTTTGCCTGCTTGGGATCAATATTATAAGCATCTAATATTTCTTTAATCATTTCATCAATATTTCCGAAGCTTTCAATAACTTCTTCCTCACTCATTCCCTCAGATACTTTTTCATCAATATGATTGATGTATTCATCAATAATATCTTTTCACTCATCTTCTTTGATGACAGCCAAATGCTGATTCATATAAGCAATAAACTGTTCTTTATTCATCTTTTTCACTCTCCTTGATAAATGCGTTGACTTGCTCATGAAAGGTTGTCCATTCAGCCAGCAGTATTTTTTTCTGTTTTCTGCCGGACTCTGTCAGACGATAATACTTTCGGGGCGGTCCTTCCTTGGATTCCTCTAAATAGGTTTCAAAATAGTGTTCATTGGTTAAACGCTTTAACAGCGGGTAGATCGTGCCTTCATTGACATTTACGACCTTACTGACTTCATTTACCAATTCATATCCGTACATATCCTTTTTATTTACGGATAATAACACAATCAGCTCCAGTACCCCTTTCTTAAATTGGGTATTCATTACCTTCACCTCACTATTATAATACATCCAGTACCTTGCATTGTCAAGTACCATGTTTAATAAAATAGTTTTTATTGTAAGTTTTTTGATTATTCAGCCTGTCGCATAATAAATTTATGTAAATGCAAAGATCTCGATTTCCCTTTTCTCATAATTATACGATTCGCTGATAAAAAGAAAAGATTCTCTATCATTCAAGAGAATCCGATCTAATGATCATTGGTTATTATTTGAACCTATTCCTTATTTTTGATCCTTATCTTTCTGCAAAACCGCAGAGAAAGATGTCTTTTTAATCCGAAATGAAATAAATAAAATCGCAAGCATCGGAATCCCTAAGATCGTCATTGTCGTTACCGCAAGCAATACATCGGAAACATTGAGATAATAATTCCCTACATATAATAAAATAACCGATAATAATGACAATTTTAACTGATGAAGCCATTTGATTGTACGGTATTGTCTTGCCAATAAAGCTTCCTTTACTTGGCACATATGCAAAATAACAAACTGTGCTAAGTAAGCATTCATCTCTTTCATTTGATAATAGATATAGAACAAGCTTGTACAACAAATAAAGACTGCTGTGATAATATAATAAATGATTTGATATTTCGCAAAGTGTTCAACGCGTGTATCATGTTCATAAATCATACTGTTATACAGATCAAAGCTTGGATAGCTTGCCTGTAGATTCTCATAGGTGGAAATCACTTCATTTTCAGGTACTTCCAACATATAGATGTTGGCGTCTTCGATCAATTCCTCTTTTGGATACAGCGTTTGTAAATATGCATCTATCGCAGGCTTATGATAATAAATCTGCATTTGTTCGGCAACATCATTTTCCTGAATAATTCCGACGATTTTCATATCTATACAATATTCACTGCCGTAAAGGCGAAATGGTACGGAAAGTGTTTGATTGAGTAATTGTTGAGCATCGACTTCCTGCGCTTGGGCGATTGCTTCGGCAGTATGTTGATTGATGATAATTTCATAGCCGCTGATGTTCTGTTTTCCCTCAACAGTGAGATTCGCCGTATTTTCACGATACGGATACAGTCGAATTTTATAGCGCTTTGTTTTCACAGGCAAAGTATCAAACGCAGGTATCACCTCAGCTTCACGATAGGAAAACGCTGTTTCGGAATAACCGCGATCCACATATATAACATTAGCGTTTAAAGATTCCTTACGGTATTCCTCAGAAAACAAAACACTTGGCAATAAGGTTAATACAACCAAAAAGATTGAAAGCAGTAAAAACAGCCATCTGTTCGCTTCCATGCGCGGTTTCATGATGCGCTTCATCGTCGCTTGTAAAAACGGGCGATGCAGCGCAGATGATGATGTGCTTGAAAGGGTATTTTGATGCTCACAAGTGCGGATACAGGTTAATTTTTGATATTTCAATTCATATACACAAGCCTCTGCACTCTCAATCCATTCCCGATCATGAGTCACCGCGATCACAATATGCGTTTCAGCTGCTTGTTGGAGCAGCTTTTTGACCCGGCTGCGATTATCCGCATCTAACGCCTCGGTCGGTTCATCGACTAAAAGAATCGGTGCATCCATGCATAAAGCACGTGCCAGCGCAATGCGATTTTTCTGTCCCTGTGAACATTCATGAGGATAACGATCCGTTAAATGAGCAATGTTTAATTCCCTGACAATCCGTTCCGTTTGAGAAGGCTTTGCATGTAATTGATCAGCCAACGCAATATTTTCCGCTACCGTGAAATCAGGAAGTAATTCACTGTCTTGAAAGCTATAAGCAATTTCGGTATTTTCAAAAACAGTCACACTTCCTTCGTCCGGTTTCATAAATCCGGCAATGATATGAAGTAAGGTTGTTTTTCCGCCGCCGCTGGTTCCGTATAGTAAATACAATCCCGGATGCTCAACCGTAAAATTGATGTCGTCCAAAACAAGTTTGTCACCGAATGATTTTTTTATATTTTTTACTGTTAAAACATTCATAATTCTACCTTGTTTTTCTAACACGCAGTGCATTTAACAAACTGCATATGATGATCATGATTCCCCATACCGCTAATATCAGTAACGGTTGAAAGCCGATTTGTTTTCCGAAATCACTCATTAATAAGATGCCGTAAAGAAGTAGCACACTCGGCAGTACAGCTCCTAATAACATCCATGCCTGTATCTGTTCCACAAACGCATAACAATATCCTAAGCTTTTCATAATCAATGCCTCCTTTTTCTCACGTTTTCTGAAAAACAGTTTTTCAACCATATAGAATCCGATCAAGAAAGCACATAACGCTAATGCAATACTTTGATAGAGCCGAACGGACTGTTGATGAAATATCGTCGGTTCAAAGCCTTCATTCCATGTGATACTGTCTTGAAAGAAAACAAATTCATTCTTTTCCTTGTTTAATAATTTATTTGCATTAGTACGTGTTATATCAAAATCAGCTGCGGCAGGATCAATGATTAAATCAAGATGGTGGTATTGCATATCCTCACACTGATATTGATAATTCTTACGCATAGTGCTTGTATATGCCTGATCCTGTGTAAACACTTGATACTGACTTAAGTTTTGATAAGCAGTTATACCGACGATTTTAGAATGAAAAGCCTTCTTTTCTACATCCTCTTTCATATAAAGTTCAATGTCTTCATCTTCTTCATCAGTTTCATAAATGTATTGCGTATAAAGAGTTAAATCACGCCCGATTAATTGATCAATCGTATCACAATTATAAAATTTACATAACATTTCTGCCAAGTTAGCTGAAATAATTACATCTTTTATATCGCTCATATAATTGCCGTAAAGCAACGGCAGCTTTTTTTGATCGAACATTTCATATAAGAAGATGCGTTTATCATCTGATAAATCATATTTAGAATAAATGCCGAAAAAATCAAAAGCAGGAAATTCAGGACCGCCTAATCCGTTTTGATCATATCTATGAAAAAACTGTTCATAAAAAGATTCATTTAACTCCACAAGACCGTTCTCTATAGAATCCATATTTGAATATACATCGGCATCCCACCCCAAGTAATATCCAATTATCGCAGGATCTGCCTCATTTAGTTTTTTAGCGTCTTCATAAGTATATAAATCATATTGGCCAAAATAATACTGTAAGGTTTGCAGGTTATCATCGGTTTCTATCGGTTCTTCCTTAGGTTGCGAACGCAGATGATTTTCGCCGTTTTTCCATATATACTCATACTGTGCTGTTTTTTGGAATATATTTGTTCCTACTATTCCGATATAAGCAGTAAAAAATAGAAAACAAAGCAACATTAACGTAAAAAACGTTTCTTTTTTTCTTGATAATTGTCTTTGACAAGCAAAAAGTATTTGTTGTTTTCTTTTCTGTTTTGTTTGTTTATTAATTTTCGGTATTTCATTGCGCTTTTCTTGATGTAATGCTTCTGTATCCATATGATCTTTATACAGCTTCATCACACAATCGGCATATGGCTTACATAAGACTTCATCATGAGTTGCCACAATCACACATGCCTGTTCACTGCGTTTTTTCAGAAACTCCATAATAATATGAGCATTTTCTTCATCAAGCGAAGCTGTCGGCTCATCACACAAATAAATTGATGGCTGCATTAAAAAGCCACGAATGATTTGTACTCGCTTTTTTTGCCCTAATGACAAATGCTTTACTTTTTTATTGCGATGTTCCTGCATCTGCATCATCTCTAACAATGAAGTAATCTTTGAATGATCCTCACTCACCATCGTTAAGTTCTGCCATACACTCATGGATTCCATCAGACGCACTTCTTGGTCAATCATGACAAGATTTCCGTCAATCGAAACCTCTCCCTGATAATCTTTATCTTCACCGGACAGGATGCGAAACAGAGTTGTTTTCCCACCACCGCTTTCCTGAAGCAACAAATATAAACCGCATTGCGTGATTTCAAATGATAAGTCTTGAAAGACACATGCCGTATCGTTTTGATTCTGATAGTTTTTGTGCAGCCCTGTAATTTTCATAATATAATCCTCCCATAAATTGAAATCATACAAATCCCCGTGTTGCTTACTATTTATAGTTTACAAGATTTAATTACTAAAGTCAAAACATATTCAAAAGAAACCTGAATATTAGCTAAGCGATTTATCACAAACAATCATTGATTAGAAAATATTCAATAAAAGATTATCATGATAATCATTCATCATAATTAATACACATCAAAAAAAAGAAACCGCCGCAACGATTTCTTGTGTAAACAAATGCTCTGATTCATTCGTTGTTCACTTCCCCTTCGTATTTACCCGGAATATTATGAGCCTGATTCGGATCATACACATAATTGATTTTAATCTGTTTATGATTATAAGCAGATACGATCGTTTTTATATCATCTAAATCACTTTCGTTCAAATATGCGATTTCCAACGCATTTTCACTTTCTGATATAGACGTATAATTAATCTTAGAATATAACGTTACATCTTTGTCAATATGCTTTTGAAGTGAACTTAACTCTTGAAAGGAATGCTTAAAGACCTCATAAACAATGCCGCTGTCTCTTGCGGATGTTTCATAATCATTATTGGTAAAGGCAATATGAGGAATGTTTTCCTCATCAATCCATGCGCCGCAATAAGTATTGTCATCCTTAATATTCCCATGATTTTCAAAGGCGGTTAAAGCCGCTGCCGCTGCGGCATTACTCCAATGTTTTGCATCATGATCTTGAAACAGATAAAAGAAGGACAGTGAGACAATCATACCCATGGATAGGATTAAAACAGCCGGTACTTTCTTCATAAGTTTCATCAGTTATCATCCTTTAAAATTCGATAAGCACATACAATCGCTGCCGCAATGAAGATGACTGATAAAATGATCAACGAGCGAAGTGCTCCGGAGTTTGACTCTAAAGCCATAAAACTGTCTATTAAAAAGTAGGTGCAAATCGAAATTGCGGCACAGATGATATTTGTCGATAATAACAGTTCAGCGAATTTCTTAGCTTTCATTTTCAGTTCCCTTTCTTATTGTTTTAATAATAATATGCGGATTTTACAATAAAGCCGGCTAGATTACGATCATACGGGACTTTTACAATATACTTTGTTTTACCGCCGCCGTTAATAATATTCTCACAAGTTCCGTAAGTGTCTAATTTATTGCACACTTCAATTCCGTCTTCGGTTTCAATCTTAACATTTGCGGCTTCGATTGTCACGATGGTATAGTCTGCGAATAAATTTTTTGCGTCCACCGTGAATTCAATTTCTTCTCCGGCAGCTAACGGAGTCGTCCAAGCTTTTAGATCAACGTCGGCGATTCTCCAATGATCAGGCATACCCGGAGCTGCTCTTACCATATCATTCGCTGTTGATAAGGCAATGGCTAATACATACAATGCAAATACAGTGATTCCGGTAATCATAAGCTTTTTCATACTGACACTTCCTTTCCTTTTGCATATTACCCATGAATCTTTTTCTAAGTTAATTTTACTATGGATGTACAGGAAAGTCAAAATAAAAAGCCAAATTATTCCATATTTAGAAGCATTGCTTTTTCACTGTAAAAAAACGAGTATTTCTACCCGTTATCAATGATTTTAGCATTTAACGGCTGTGCTTCGATCTTTTCGTCGCTGTAAGCAACAGCATCATAAAAAGCCTCAATCCATTCATTACTTAATTCTGTATTTGTATGCACCTCAGCGAGAACTTCCCCCTGAGCGATAAAATCTCCGACCTTATGACGCAGTACAATTCCTGCCGCATGATCGATCTGATCTGTTTTTGTCGCTCTGCCTGCGCCTAATTGCATTGCGGCAATTCCCAGCTTTTGTGCGTGCAGGCGAGAAAGGTAACCGCTTTGCTTAGAAGGAAGTTCAATAATATGCTTTGCTTGCGGAAGCAGTTCTAAATGTTCCAGCTGATTGACATCACCGCCCTGACAGCTGCACATTTCCTTCAGCTTAGTAAAAGCCTTGCCGTCAGCGATCACTTCCTGTAGCAGCGCTTGTGCTGTTTGCTTATCATCAGCCAGTTTTGCCTGCATTAACATAATACTGCCTGCCTCTATGCAAAGCTGTGTAACATCGTGCGGTCCTCTGCCCTGAAGCACAGCGACTGCCTCTTTCACCTCTAATGCATTGCCGATTGCCATGCCGAGCGGTTGATCCATATTGGTAATCATCGCTCTTGTATCCTTATGAAAATGTTTTCCGATCGCAATCATCGCGTTTGCCAATTCCTCTGCCTTCTCTGCCGTCGGCATAAAAGCACCTTCTCCGTATTTCACATCCAATAAAATTGTATCGGCACCGGATGCCAGCTTTTTTGACATGATGCTTGATGCGATCAGCGGAATAGAATCAACCGTTCCGCTCACATCACGCAGCGCATACAACAAACGATCTGCCGGTACGAGTCGATCGCTTTGACCGATAATCGCCAAATTGATTTCATTGACTTGACGAATAAAATCCTGTTCGTTTTGAACAATCCGAAATGATGTGATTGATTCCAGCTTATCTAAAGTCCCGCCGGTATGACCGAGACCTCTGCCGCTCATTTTTGCAATCTTAGCGCCGCATGCGGCTACCATCGGCGCAAGCGCCAAGCTGGTTTTATCTCCGACACCGCCGGTAGAATGCTTATCACAAATACAGCCGCCGATACTGCTTAAATCCAACTGTTCACCGCTGTGTAACATCGCTTCGCAAAGCCATGCCGTTTCCTGTGAATCCATTCCCTGAAAACAGATTGCCATGCAAAGCGCACTGACTTGATAATCAGGAATTTCACCGTTACAATAGCCTTGAATCCAATGATAGATCTCTGCCTTTGATAATGCTTTGCCCGCTTTCTTTTTTTCTATGGTTTCAACAAATCGCATAGCCTGCCTCTTTCTATTTCTTTCGATAATGGATAATCATAAAATCTTTCATTGTTTCCTTGGAAACAACGATAAAATCCTTTGGCTCATAAGCAGGAAAATAAGTATCTGCCTCATGGTTACCGCAAACGTAAGAAATCCACATCTCATCTACATAAGGCAAAGCCTGTTCATATATATTGGCACCGCCGCAAACATAGAGGCACTCCGGCTTTTCCTTCCATTCCGCTAAAAAGGACGGCAAATCATGAACGATCGTTACATCTTCATGATCAAAGTGATAGTCTTGATTTCTTGTGGCAACATAAGTATGACGCTTCGGCAACGGTTTTTTCATTCCTTCAAATGTTACTTTTCCCATTAAAATCGCATGATGTAAAGTCACTTTTTTAAAATGTGCCAAATCCTCGGGCAGATTCCACGGCATCCATCCGTCTTTACCGATAGCCATATTTTCATCATGCGCAACAATCAGCGAAATCATCAGACAGAAACCTTACCTTTCAAAGCCGGATGAGATTCATAACCGACCAGCTTCATATCATCATATGTAAAATCCTCAATTTGTTTAATATCGGGATTTAATTCCAATTTACATAACGGCAGCGGATTGCGTGAAAGCTGTTCCTTAATCTGCGGCATATGGTCTAAGTAAATATGTGCATCGCCGAATGTATGCACGAAGTCTTTTGCTTCATAACCGCATACTTGAGCCAGCATATGAGTGAACAGCGCATAGGATGCAATATTGAACGGTACTCCTAAGAAAATATCGGCACTGCGCTGATACAGCTGACATGATAAATATTTGCGGTCGGCACTGACATAAAACTGAATAAAGGCATGACAAGGCGGAAGTGCCATCTCATCAATTTGCGCAGGATTCCATGCACAGATGATGTGACGACGGGAAAACGGATCATTCTTTAAATGATCGATCAATTCGGCAAGCTGATCCTTTCCGAAAAAATCGCGCCATTGCTTACCGTAAACAGGTCCGAGTTTTCCGTACACTTCGGCAAATGCATCATCGTTTTTGATTTTTTCGATGAATTCTTCCATTGTTTCTCCTTGATAAGCATCAGATGCCTTAAAGCTTTCATAAGGCCATTCGTTCCAGATTCTTACATTTTTCTTTACTAACGGCTGTATATTCGTATTACCGGAAATGATCCAAAGCAGTTCTTCCGCCATACCGCGAAAAAATACTTTTTTAGTTGTCAGAAGCGGAAAGCCTTCGCGTAAATCCATTCGCATCTGATAGCCGAATACGGAACGAGTTCCGGTACCGGTACGATCCAGTCGATCTTCTCCGTGTTCTAATACATGTCTGCATAAATCTAAATATTGTTTCATAAAGTTTTCTCCTTATTTTATCGCATACAATGCTTCCGTTTCACTTTGGGTTAAATACCGCCATTCTCCGACCTCTAATGTATCGTCCAAGATTAACGGACCGAAACGCAAGCGTTTTAAATAAACAACTTCATTGTCAACAGCTTTCATCATACGCTTGACCTGATGAAATTTTCCTTCTTGGATCACCAGAGCGATACATGTATCCGTTATGACTTCAACTTGTGCCGGCTGCGTGATAAAATCACCGAGATCGAGCGGCTCGCTCAGTTTTGCCAGCTGTGTATCGTCGATCGGCTTTGCCAAATGCACCTCATAGCATTTATCCACATGATGCTTCGGTGAAAGCAGACGATGAGCCAGTTTACCATCGTTACAGATCAGTACAAGTCCTTCGGTGTCAATGTCCAATCTGCCGACCGGAAACATATCGGTACCGATAAAGGTTTCAAACTGATCCATGATCGTTTCATGATAATCATCGCGGTTGGCACAGATAACGCCTGCCGGCTTATGCATCATTATAAACTGAAATTTTGCATACTGAATCGGCTCGCCGTCAACACAGACAATATCATGGAATTCATCTATTTGTTGCTTATCTTTCAGAGCGGCAGCACCGTTGACACTGACCAGCTTCGCTTTGATCAATGCCTTTACTTCCTTGCGACTTCCGTATCCTGCATGGGCCAGCAGCTTATCTAATCGCATCATGATTTCCTCCCTTTCCGCAGTCGTGATAAATCGATATGCAAAATCACTTGCGGCAATCCGAATACATAGGTAAAGCCGAAATAAGCAATCATCGCCAGCAATCCGCTGATCCCCAGCTGCATCATTGAAATCAAGCGTCCGGCTCCGTATCCCTGTAAACTGATCATACTGCATATGATCTGTACAAGCCATATCAGCACCAAGCCGCCGCCCATTACCGCCAAGCGATGCAGAGTGTATTTCCATTTGATCGAAAAGCGTTTTGTGAGCGCATAGCCGTCTAACAGGAAGAACAAGCCGTTACTGATCACACTGGATAGTACCAATCCCGGATATCCGAGCCACAGCAGCATCGGATAAGTAATGATGAATTTTAATATTACCGTAAGCGCTAAATTGCGAATATTTAATTTACGCAGTTCCACCGCCATCATCAATGCATTGAAAATCGGACCCATAGTGGAAAGAAATGCTTCCACGGAGAACCATTTCAGCACCTGTGCGCAAAGATCCAGTGCCTGCTCAGAGCTTAATACTTGATGAGCTGCATCTGCGCCGGCAGGATAAGCACCGGGCGGAAATAAAATTGCATAGATCGGTTTGGCAAAAACAAACAGGCAAAAACAGACCGGAAGTGCGATATACAGCACTGTATCGATACAGTCGCAGATGTTTTTACGCACCAGCTTATATTTTTTCTGTGTCAGTGCCGACGTTATATGCGGCAAGATGGCACTGGAAAATCCGGGGGCCAAAACCATCGGAATTGACATCAGCTTAACAATCGCATAATTGATTGCGCCGATAATCACAGTCAGCTGTGCATTAGCTAAATCACCGAGAACCAGCTGTCCGTTTACCTCAACTCCCCCACCGTGTGCCAAATAATAAGCTTCCATACCGCTTTTTAACATAAAGCTGTTAATAATTGAATCACTGTATCCAAAAATTGCCACAAATAAATACGGTATCGATATAAAGATCAATTCACGAAATATACTCTGTTGATCCGTATTGGGTGAAACCTCTTGTTTACTTGCCGCAAGCTGAATCTGTCTCATCTGTTGTCGATCATAAAAGCGTATATGAATGATTGCTAAAATTGCCGCAATACTTGTAGAAAACGCTCCGAAATACACCGCCCATGTTCGATCCATACGGAACAGATAAACCGCAATCGCACTGGATACAAGCAGAAAAGCAACTCGGGCAATTTGTTCCAGCACTTGTGAAAGGGCATAGATTTCCATATCTTTTAAACCTTGATAAAAGCCGCGAATCGAAGATAAAATCGGTACAAAAAATACAGCGAGCGCAACAAGCATCAATACATTGCGCATAACTTCAATATTACCGGCAGCTCCCGCTTCGCTCAAGGAAGCACTTTCCGGCAGCAGCATCGGCGCAAACGGAGCGGCACACACCAACATAAACAGCATTGCCAAGGCACCGAAGCCGATCATAAAACGCGATGCGATCTTCTTTACGAGCAAAGCCGTTTGATAATCACCGCGCGATGCATATTTCGCAACAAGCGTAGCGATCGCAAACGGAATACCTGCCAAACAAATATTCAATACGTAATTATAAATATTAAAAGCCACACCGTAGATAGCGACATTCACGCCGCCGCCCAGTATGGAATTAAACGGAACTGCATAAAACAGACCGAGGAATTTCGCAAAAAAGATACCGGCAGTGCTGATGAGACCACCTGCTATTACCGATTGCTTACGCTTATTCGGTTTCTGCATTTTCTTTTTCCTTATCATTTACAGGCTGCTTATTATTTGCGTTCTGTTTCTCATAATCATAGGTATAGCTGAAAAATACCGTGCTTGTATTAATTTGCGCATAATCCTTCCAACTGACCTGTACATATAAAGTGAACTTCGGATTCGGACTCAATCCTTCCAGTACAACACCCTTCACAAAATATTTATCCTTATTTTCCTGATTGGGAATCATGGAAAACATTTCCTCATCATTCAATAAACCGAGAAACGGATATTGTCCGCCGGCTGCTTTATCGACAACCATCATCTGAATATGATACATCGCTACTTTCGGATCATCAATCGTAATCGCATAGCGATATTCTCCGCTGCTTTCCTTTGTCACTTCCAAATGATGCGCAAACGGAATTTCAGCCGTATCGGCACCGTTATTATCTAAAATAGAATCGACAAAACTGTTATATGTATTTTGAAATTCTTTATCTTTGGTATTTCGATCGGAACATGCACTGACGCATAAAGTCAGAACAAGTAATAGAATCAGTTTTCGCAATACGATCACCTCTTTTATTATTATAACATAAACTCATCGACAGATAGTAAAAAAAGTGATCTGATTCGATCACTTTTTATTTGCTGCAGTTGCAGCGGAATGAAGCACACTTCGTCTCACTGCACTGATTCGGCATAATGCAGTCATCACAGCCTACGCTGATACAATTTGCCGTGCAGTGATTTTCTTTGTGAAATTCACAAGAATGCACATTGCATAAAATTTCGGTTTTGTTCTGCATGAGATTCACCTCCACAAGATTATTATGGCAGCTTCATGCAGCTTTATCACGATAAATTAACATGGCACTGAAACAATACAGCTGTTCCTCTTTATCGACACCGATCGCTGCGGCATATTTGATATCTAACAGTTCAATATCGGGATGATTGCTTAAATACGTATTAATCGCTTCACTTAAATCATCCTCATGTGCTTCATCAAAAACCTTGACCTGTAACATGGTATCACCGCTTGTAGTATAAAGCTTATAAATGCAAAAAACTGCTGTTATTTGTCAAAACCGAAGAAATCATCAATAATCGCTTCGGCATTCGTGCTTAACGGTACTAACGGCAGACGCAGAATATTCTGACACTTTCTCTGCCTTGATAAAATATATTTGATTGCACTCGGGGAGCATTCTAAAAAGACCATATCCGCGATTTGCTTTAACGTATCCGTCTGCGCCTGATCCGGATGCTTCAAATACTGCTTCATCTCCGGTAAAAAGGCATTGCTCATAACGGAAATGACTCCCGATAAGCCTTTATTGATTCCCTCATAGAATGTTTTGTCCTCGCCGCTGTAAAGCGCGATGTGCGGGAATTGCTCATGAAGTGCTTGAATCAATTCATAATCATTGTCCGCATGCTTCAAAGCCGTGATATTGGGATAATTTTGAAACAGTTTAATTATCGTGGCTGCTTCAAAGCGAACACCGCAGCGGCTCGGTACCTGATACAGCATGATCGGCAGCTCACAGTTTTCACCAATCGCCGCAAAATGCGCATATAAGCCTGCCTGTGAAGGCTTATTGTAATACGGTGTAACAAGCAATACACCGTCAATATCATAATTGGCAGCCTTTTGAACTAAGCGAATCGTTTCCTTTGTCTGATTGGTACCGCAACCGAACCAAAGCTGCGTACGATGATTGACTCGATGAATGATCCACCTTAATAGATCAAAACGCTCATGTTCCTTCAAACACGGTGTCTCTGCCGTAGTACCGCAGATAATTAAGCCGTCTGCCGATGAAGCCAGCTGTTCATCAATTAATCGATCTAACGCATCATAATCAATACTGCCGTTTTTTTGAAACGGTGTGATCAAGGCTGTCATCACTTGAAACTCACTCATGCTCATACCCCCTGATGATCGGCTGTATCTGTTGATGATTCAATGCCTGTTCCAATGCGGGAATCATCTCTTCCCAACGCGCTACCATACTGAGCGGCTTTTGAAACGGGGCATCCTGTGCCAACGGCAATACATAGATATGCTTAAGCGCACATAATCGAAATAAATTCGCTCCGCTGATGCCGAGCGCATCATTACTGGCAAAGCCGATCACAATATTTTTTTGATTGCGGATCATCGCTTTCATTGCCAAGGTCAATGCATTATCATAAATTCCGTGGACAAGTTTGGCACACTGGGTTGCGGTACACGGTGCCACCAACATAATATCATAACAATTCTTGGGTCCGATCTTTTCCGCTTCCACAACCGTATGAATAATTTCATCCTCACTCAATTCACCCAACCGCATCATAAATTCATTGCGGCTGAAAAAGCGCGTGTCGGATGCATACACATGGTCGGTAACGACAAAGGTCAGATGATTATGCTCTGCCAGCTTCGCAAATTGCTTTAATACCGCTTTATGATTACAGAATGAACCGCAAATACCGATTAAAATTCGTTTCCCCTCTAGCAATGTAATTTCCCCCTAACAAATTCACTGATACATTTGCCGCTGCTCTCATATGCGACCATTTCCGGAAGATTGCCTGCCTTGATGACTCTGATCCCTAAACGTACCGCATCCGCATAATCAATCACATCGGGAGTTGCGATGTCAATAATCAGCGGTTTGATCTGCCAGCTTTCCAACAGCTCCTTATCAATCACCTTGGCGACAGAGGTATTAATAATGACCTCATGACAGGAAACTTTGCGATAACTCGCAACGCTGAGAAATATTTCATCCTCAACACATTGACGGCGAATGACACGATACGGTATATGCAGCTCTTGAAGCCATTTCACAATCTCTTTTCCGCAAAGACCGTAGCCGATGACATCCACACACAGCTCCTTAATGCTTTTCGCCGTATGATCCATCATCAAATACAGCGTCCCCTCAGCCGTATATACAGAATTTCGCTGTTTCATCGCATCATCTTCCATATAATAGTACACATTGGGAAAGTCTTTCAAAAACGCTTGTCTGATTCCGGTAAAAATCGGAATATCGTGTACCGATTCCCAAAAATAAGCCGGAATCTGAAGCTCCTTTCCGCCGCTGTATAAAGATCCGGTTGCGGTTAAACCTTTGATCGGTAATACAAGTGCATCTATTTGATCTATTTTTTCAAAATCGGTAAATTCATTGATCAGAATCGCTTCCTCTTCACGAGCCAGCTGAAAATAAACTTCCTGCATTCTGCGATCACTGTTTACTACAGCTATTTTCAAAATGTTCCCTCCTTTATTTCATACTATGAAATAAACAGGCAAACGTACCGATTGTTTTCAGCACTTCAAAAAAAGAACAAATCCTAAGACTTGTTCTGTTCAATTACAAAATAATTGCGTTTTCCTTTTTTAATCAGTGTCATACCTTCACATAGTGCATGTACTCGATCAACGATATACTGAAGATCCTGTTGCTTATCACCGTTTACTTGAATCGAACCCGCACTGATCAATTCTCTTGCTTCGCGTTTGCTGGAAGCGATTTTTGCCTGTACAAGCACATCGACAAGGGTCAGCTGATCCGCAACCTCGCGCTTTTCCATTTCCTTCAGCGCATCATGAAGTTCATCTTGTGCAAGCTCCTTGATATTTCCTTTAAAGAAGCATTCCGTAATATGCAACGCCTTTTGCAGTTCAGCTTCACCGTGCAGATCTCTGACAACTTCGCTTGCCAAAGCCTTTTGGGCTTCACGCTTACCGGCGTCTGCGTTCAATTTTGTTTCTAATTCATCAATCTCATCCTTGGTTAAGAAAGTCAAGCGTTTCAAATATTCGATTACCTTCGCATCCTCGGTATTGACTAAGAATTGATACAGAGCATATGCGGATGTTTTGCGCTTATCCAACCAAACTGTACCGTTTTCGCTCTTTCCGAATTTCGTACCGTCACTCTTGGTAATCAGCGGCATTGTTAAGCCGTAACAGCTTGTATCGGTTCCGTGCTTTTTGCGGATCAGATCCAAGCCTGATGTAATATTACCCCATTGATCCTGTCCACCCAGCTGTAATCGGCAGTTGTAGGTTTCATATAAATGCAGAAAGTCGAGACTCTGCAAGATCATATAAGAAAATTCCGTGTAGCTGATTCCGCTTTCCAATCGTCTTTTTACCGTTTCTTTATTAATCATCATATTGATATTGAAATGCTTGCCGTAATCACGCAGAAAATCAATGACGGTAATATCCTTGGTCCAATCTAAATTATTCACCATCTGAAAGCCGAAGATTTCCTTTACCTGTTTACTTAAGCATTCGTAATTGTGTGCAAGCTGTTCCTTTGTCAACATATTGCGCTCACCGCTTGCTTTCGGATCACCGATAAATCCGGTCGCTCCGCCGACTAACAAAATCGGATGATGACCGGCAGCCTTTAAGCGTTTTGCGGTCAAAAAAGAAGAGTAGTGTCCGATATGTAAGCTGTCACCGGTCGGATCGGTTCCGATATAGAAAGTCAAGGATCCGTTATTCAATTCTTCTTCTAATTTAGGGCTTGATACACTTTCAATCAAACCGCGCCATTTTAATTCTTCAAATAAATTCATGTCATTCACTCCTTAAAAAAAGCGCCCTGTCTAAGGACGCTTATACGTGGTACCACCTTAGTTCATCTTACGATGCACTTTTACTCGTAACGTGAGCCTACGTCCTTACTTTTCATAAGGAAGCTACAAGGTGTATTCTTTGACTGCCCCAAATGATTTTCACCGACCATCATCTCTCTGCATGGTTTCATCAAATACTCTGTCTTATTATCGCTTTTCTTATTTTAGTATATGTTTTTTTTAAGAAAAGTCAAGTATTTTATCTGATTATTTTGTTCGCTGTCTGCCGTACCAAATAGAGAAAGTTCCAAATGATCCGAGCATCATTGATAAATATAAATACAGATTATGAATATCGCCGGTCTGCGGCGTCGATTCGATCACAACACTGTGCTGCTTTCTGCCCTGTGACTGCGTTTCATAGACCGCAACGTATGCATAGGCAGGCTCTTCACTCATAAACTCCAAATGCGTTGAGCCAAGCTTCGTATGCACTGCCGCATGTGAGCCGTCCTCATTTACCGCCAGCAGCTGCAATGTCCCCTGTTTCAGAATATTTTGATCCAACGCATAATGTATCGTTACCGGTTCACTCAGCGGATACGGAAGTGCTTCCTTTTCCAAACGGAAATGAACACCTGCCGCAATCTCATGCGTGGCCATAAATTCTTCACCGAGCAGTTCAGCCATTTTCTCACTGTCGAATTCCTCATTGACAATCCGCACATCCGGATCATTGATTCCGTAAACGGTAATATTTTGATCCGCTGTGGTTAAGACATTTTCGGCTGTCCTTGCGGTAATTCGGGTGATTTGTTTTTGAAAGATTTTTGAGATATTTCCTACCTGATCACAGGCATAGGCATAAACGGTTCCCTCAAAGCCTGCTTCGGTGCTGATCGTTCCGTTGATCGATGCGGTTTTCCATTTCGGTGAGGTAATATCGGCATCATATGTTTCCCCTTTACGCACCAGCTGATAATGAATCTGCTTTAAACCGCTGTTTGCCGCAAGCGGCTCATCGTGCGCTACAAAACGGATATTATAAGCACCGTTCATAAATAAGAGAAAATCCTTATCATCACTGATCTTAATATCGCTTAAAACCGGCGCACTGCGATCGATATTACCGATATGAACGGATTCCGCACTGCAGAAATCCGCATAGTCACATACCTTGATCATATAATCTCCGTTGTATGAAACACGGAAAGTAAATTCCTCGCGTTTTTTGCCTTGTTCGCCGAAATCCTTTACAAGTTTCTGTTTGTTTTCAGCGTCTGTATGAATGATACCGTTCTCAGTAGATATTTCAACATAACTGATACCGGTGTCTTTTTCCGCTTCTTCCTTCATGATCACCTTGATACTGCGCTCCATGGAAGTCCATTGCGTATCCTGACGGTCCTTTTCAATTTCCAGCACCGGCGGTTGTTTATCATTCGATATTACCATACATGTATCGGCTTTTGCCGCATTACCGGCATTATCCTTCACCGTAACGCACACACGCCCTTGGAAATCGGCAGGTACACGAATCTCATGATCTTTGATTTCATACGGATACGTACCGTCTGCCTTTTCATGCAGCCCCATCGTTACATAGTATGCACTGCCGCTCGCAATACTGGATTCACGATCCTCATACATCACCGGTATTTGAATTTCCAACGGATTTTCAACCACCGTGCCAAAGGAAATAACCGGCGGTGTCTCATCAATATTGGTAACTTCAATTACCTTGACTTTACTTTGATTGCCGGCAAAATCAGTCGCTTTAATATAATAGATACCGTTTTTCGCTGCGGTAAAATTAAATGTCGTCTGTTTTACACGATCACTCTTAGAGAAAGTCTTGATATAATGTTCAGGATCTTCACCGTCTTTAATAACCCCTTTTTCAGTTGTAACTTCAATTTTTTCCAAGCCGAAGCCTTTGTCTGAAATATATACGGATAACGATGCCGGTTTATCAGTCCAATGTCCGGCAATTCCGCTGCCGTCTATAACATCATCAATAATCGGTTTCTCGGTATCCTCTTTCGGCTCCGGTATTTCAATATCGAAAGTAATCGTATCCTTTGTTGTGGCAGATACATTGGAAATCACTATACCGGAATTACTGCCGTCACTGAAATAAATCGTATCCGCTAAGGTTTCTGCGTCATAGCTGTCTACTTCGGACAATGATTTTCCCAAAGTATTTTTATGCCTTGGATCCGCAGATAATGCGGCATCATATAGATCAAAGTCATGACTTCCCGATTCATTCAGATTGATCGTAGTCACATTAGGACGATAGATATATACTTCATCGGGAGGTCCGAATTGATTTCCGCAATAGGTTTGTTTGCCGTTATCCTTATTGGAACAATACTTACGAATTGCTTCCTCGGGATTTTTATAATTCGCTGCCATATTGATTCGATAAACGATTAAACCGTTGCTCGGAAGCTTTTCATCCCAACCGGATTTTTTACGATATTCCACCATAAAATATTCATCTTCACCGCGCACATTCACACTGGAATCCACCTTTATGACTGCCGCCATGGTTCCGTCCTTCGTATAATCAAGCTTGTGCAGCTCTACTTGTTTTGTGCTTTCCGTAAGTGTGATCGATTGATTTAATCGCTCACCCCAAGGACCGTAAGCGGTATTCGTATAGTAAAGCGGATTTTGCGGAATATCATTAATTGTATTATCCATAATATCCCACTGCCCTAACGGATCGCCTTTACGCTCACTTGAGTCTAATGATACAAACTCATCATTCTCATACTTATAATTATGATACATATCAGGAAAACCGTATAAATGCAAATATTCATGCGCAACCACGCCCATATCCACATGCTCGGAAAAAAGTCCCGAACGACTTCCGGCAATGTTATTCTCATCATCACCGCTGAGAATGATCATATAATCCTTGACTTTCAAACTACCGTCCTTACATTCAATCGTCGGACGGCTCTTAATTGAAAATTGATGCGGCCATAATAAATTATGCTCATACTGCTTATTACCGCGAATTAAAAATGTCATGTTATCAATATAACCGTCATCATTGGTATCCAACTGTGCTACAGTCTTATCGGACAAAGCCATATTTTGATTCATCTGTTCAATAATTTCATTCAACAGCTCCGCTTCTCTTTGCGTTTCCTGCGTCTGATCCTCAATATAATAGCTTAACGGCTTAGACGGGACATAGCCGTCCTGTACATTATGATCCTGATAGCCGTAAAAAGTTGAATGAACGATTACACTGCCTTTTGAAATATCAGATATGTATTTCGTTAAATCATTATTTAAAAGCTGTTCCGCCTTCTTTATTTTTTCCTTATTCAGCCATGCAGTCTTTTGTTCGGAAAGATTTACCATTACAATTTGATTTTCTACATTTCCGATCGGATACAAAATCCTTGATTCCGCTTTTGTATTAAAGAACGGTAAGACATCTAATATTGAAACGGCATCTTCGCCGACACGGAAGCCCAGTATTCCGTTAGCGTCAAGACCTTCCAATGCAAAGCCAAAACATAAAGATGCGGCGATAAAAAAGACTAAGCTGGCAGCGCCGGTCATCAATCTTAATTTTCTTTGCCTTCTTCGCATCTTATCCCTCAATTTCTTTTAATTGCTTCAATAATAAGACCCGTTTTGCATCAAAAAAGTTTGATTTTCACTGCCTTTCCCATATTTTACCTCTAAAATGGAAAACTGCATAAAGCATAAAAACAGATTCTTTGTAAGAATTTTAAAATATATAATAAATTCATTTTAAAGCAATCCCTACAAAAATAAAAAAACCGCTGAAAGCGGCTATTTGGTAGATTTTCTCGGAGTATAGATATAGCTTAATTCAATCTCTTTATCAAGCACATCATCTTCCTCATGTAACATTTTGGTCAAAAGACGCATCGCAACCGCCCCTAGATCATAATCAGGGATTTTAAAACCGGTAATTTGCGGACGTGCCATTGACAAGTATTTACTGTCTAATACACAGGCAATTTCCATTTCATCGGGAACACTGATTCCCGCTTCCTTTGCCGTATTCAATACAGCCATTGCCTGAGAATCACGATAAGTAATCATCAACGCATGACGATGCTGCTGCATATATTTCTGCAGATATAAGTAGCTGGAGCGGTATTCCTTCGGAATTGCAATATAATTATCGAAGCTTAAACCGTTTTCGCTGAATGCCTGCTCTAAGCCATCACGAAGCTGTTTGACCATAGCGACATTCTTGCGGTCTTCCACCAAAGCGATATCGGTGATACCGCGTTTGATATAATCACATGCATATTCGTAAATCAGCTTTGCATAATCCACATATACGGAACCGATCACATCATCACTCATACGATTGCCGATAACGACAATCGGAATTTGGTATCTAGTTAATGTATTCAGTTCTTCTTTATTTAATTTATCATTGAAAATTACCACACCGTCGACATGCGATTTGATAATTGTCTCGATAATATCATTCATTTCCGAAATTCCTTCGGTCGTCGTATGCAGAATCATATTGTACTTATAAATCTTAGCGACATCAATAAGACCGTTGATTAACTGCCCCGTATAGAAAAAACTCGCTTCCGGAATAATCATAGCGATGGTTGTAGTTTTTTGCAAAGCCAACCCCTGTGCGATCGCATTCGGTTTATATCCGAGCTTTTCAATCGCTTCCTGTACTTTCATACGAGTATCTTCACGAACTACCTCTGATCCGTTGATTACACGTGATACGGTAGCTAAAGATACATCGGCTTCTTTCGCCACATCATAAATTGTTATTCTTTTCATACTCTGACACCTCAGCCTTATCATCCTGTGTTCCGTCTTGATCATCCAGAACCTTTCTCAATCCCTTTAATGCGCTTTCCGCAGCTTTCAGTGTTCCCTTTTTAAATGTGGTTACACCTTGCTTCACTCGGGCATCGTTTTTCACCGATTTTACAAACGATTCCACCTTTTGTCCGTTTTCGGTTTTACGAAATTCACTGACACCATCACTGACTGTTTCTTTTACCCATACACCGGTGTCACACGCAACCTTTACCCCTTTATTCACTGCTTTGCGCAATTCTTCATTTTCCTGCAGCTTACGAAGCTGTTCCTTCGCAAGAGCGATAATCTTATCACTGTCTTGCTTCAATTTTGCCTTTTTGGCTTTGATTTCTTCATTATCATTGGCATCTTTCAGCCATTCGCGAAAACTCGCATAGAGCGCAGAAATCGCATCTTTACAATCCGAAATGATTTTAGCACCTTGTAAAGAGTCCGCTTCCTCATCTTCTACGGTAATAATTTGAAAGCGTGCCTGTTTCTCCATGCTTGTAATATCATCATGATGATTAAAATTCTGATTCATAATCGTCACCTCGTCTGTATCTGTCTTCCATGTCCTGCATCTGCGAAGCATCGTCCTTACCGCTGATTGTCTTAACCAAAGAACCGACATTGTCAATCACAGAGCTTAACAAGCTGCGAATCACACTTTTACTTGCCTCATGAACATTATCTACTGTTTCACTGATGTCATTTAATGTCTGCATCGGCTTATCCAACGCATCCAGTTGTTTTCCGGCACTGTCCAGTGTTTTCTTCAAAGAGCCTATTGCTTCATTTGTCGATGTCAATACCAGAATGAGCCTACGTACAAATACGATTAAAAAAACAAGGACCGTTGCCCCTAAAATCGGCAACAGCTTGCCCGCTACAACGCTGGTAAGATTTAACAGTTGATCCAGTTCCATAAAAACACCTCTTTCATTATTCTACAACACTTTGAAAGTGATTACAAGATGAATGAAAACTTTTTACAATATTTTTTAGTTTATAAATATCCTTTGATGACATAAACAGATATACGGCAGGCGCATGCTTTGCCAGTAAAGCAGCTCCCGCTTCATCTTCACTGATGACAACACTGCCGTTTATGCGTTTTGCCAAATCATCAATCGTGATGTCAATCCCTTCTTCCTTTTGCGCATTTTCGGGAAAGGCACAAAGGAATACTTCATCGGCATTGCTTAAAGCATCCGCAAAATCATCGATAAAATAAGCAATGCGTGAATAACGATCCGGCTTGAAAACCGCAATCACCTTGTGATCCGGATATTTGGTTTTGGCAGCGTCAATCGTTAAGCGAATCGCTGTCGGATGATGTGCATAATCATCGATATATACGTTATCACCAGAGAATTCTTCATTAAAGCGGCGCTTTACCCCGGGAAAAGAAGCGAGTGCATCCTTTAATAATGCATAACTCAATCCTTCCATAATCCCCACGGCAATTACTCCTAAGCTGTTCCATAAAAACGGCATACCGACAAAAGGCAATTCAAAATGACCGAATAATTCTCCGCGATATAATACATCAAAACGCATACCGCTGTTGTCTTGACCGATATTGACAGCACGAACATCATTATTTTCAGCGAGTCCGTAATATAAATGCGGTTTTTCCATCGGAAGCTTGCGTACATATTCATCATCACCGAATAAAACGATACCCTTGCTTACTTGTTTGGCAAATGCTTCAAAGGCATTACAATAATCATCCATGTCGCGATAATAATCCACATGATCTAATTCCATATTGGTAATAATCGCATATTCCGGGTGATATGCCAAAAAATGGCGCTGAAATTCGCACGATTCCACAACGAAGTAATGGGCATCTTTAGGCATTGAACCGCTGCCGTCACCGATCAGATAACCGCATGGTTTCTGCGCTTCCATCACATGTGCCAACATACCGGTCGTCGTCGTTTTCCCATGCGTTCCGGCAACCGATATTGTACAATAATGCTTCATCAATTCACCGAGAAATTCATGATAGCGATAACAGGTAACGGATGAGGTTGTCCGTGCTTTCTGCACTTCCGGATGATCCTCACCGAACGCATTGCCGATAATCACCGTCATATCCTCTTTAATATTATTCGCATCAAACGGCAAAATCGGAATATTGCGATCTTCCAGTGCCTGTTGGGTAAATATAAACTTCTCGATATCCGAACCTTGTACCTGTTCGCCGCGATCCGCAAGAATTGTCGCTAAGGAAGCCATTCCGGATCCTTTGATGCCGATAAAATGATACAACATAGCTGTAAACACCTCTTTTTTACTCTTTTATAGTATATGAAGCTTCACTTTTTTCTGTACTGACTACCTCATCATCACCGAATAAGCTGAATTGCAGCAAATCATCATTCAAATCAACATTTTCATCATTGCTTAACAGTTCTTCTAAAGGAACACGAACAATTTCATCTTCCTCATTATCAGCGTCATAAGCAATCACTTCTTCTACGATTTCTTCAATCGGCTCTTCTTTTGCCGTATCCTCATAAATACTTTCATCTTCTGTTTCAAGACGCAACTTCGCCTCTTCTTCAAACTCTTCTAATTCCGTAGCTCCGTACATCGGAGAAAGCACAGTTCCCAACGGATTTTTCTTCGGCGCAACTGATATAGTTTTACGTATTTGCGGCACAGCCTCTTGGCCTTTTTTGGCATGCTTAGGCTCAGTAGTCTCATCCATACCGAAAATCGGTGAAATCACCGGTGTGAACGTAAATTCCGGCTGCTTCATTGGTTCGCTGCGCTTCACGCTTCTTGAGTTCTGCGCAGTGCGTGTACTTCTCACTGCCGGCTTCGGCTGCTCGGCACTGATTTCAATGGAAGTGAATTTCTTTTCTTTTACCGGTTCCTGCTTCGGCAATGCGGTACTCGGCTTTTTCTCAACGGTTTCTACCCGCGGTTTATCATATGTAGGCGCATGCTTTAATTCACTCGCCCCATTCATTTTCGGTTTACTTCTTTTTACACTCGGCTCACGAAAGGAAATTTCCTCTAATTCACCTTCATCTTCGATTTCTTCTTCTTCCTCAAATAAAAATCCCACTAATTTTTTGAATACGCTCACAATGCTCATCCTCTCTAATTATTGTTTAATGAAGCAAAAAATGCATCGATTTCCGCCTCACTCTTCCTCAGCTTTGAAACAAAGCGTCCCAGTTCTTTCCCTTGTCCTACTCCGATAAAGCTCGGAATCCCCATGACCATCTGTTCCTGAGCCAGTGAGATCCATTGATCACGATCTACATAATAAAAGCTGTAATCGCTGTATTTTTCAATCAGTCTCGGCATAAACGGTTCAATAAAACGACAATCGGGACACCAATTCGCACTGAATACAAATACACTGATGCCGTTCTGTTCCTTTGCATTCGCAAATTGTTCCGCTGTTTCTAACGCTCTCATATGATCTTTTAAACTCATGCTTATTCCTCCTGTTGTTTATTTTGTGTCTGTTCTTCTTTAATCACATCACCGCTGCCGTTCTCATCGGCTTTCGGATTCAATAATTCATCCAAGCTTCCGCTGGAAGGCAAATGCGATTGCAGATAGTCTAGATTTTGTTTTTTTGCTGCCGTTAAGGATTTCAGCGAGAAATCCTCAAGCACCTTCTCTTTATCATAAGAAATCGATGTCATCAATAAGAACATGGATTTTAATGCGGAAGGCACAGCCGCTGCCGGCAGATATGTATAGAGTTTTACCAAGGAACCGTCTAAATATACCAAGTAAGCACCTTCACTTTTCATCAGCTGAAGCGTATAAGGAAACAGCTCACGATCGGCATTCATATAATTAGCAGTATACAGTGTTTTATTTTCCTGTTCTTCCATATGAACAGCGCTTAATTCAGCCGCCTTTTCCTTATCGATGCTCGCCCCTGTATCCGCATCGGTTTCCTGTTTTGTTTCGGTATAATAATTCTTAATCACGACCGCACTTGGATCAAAGTTCATGATCAGACGATAACCGTCTTTCACAAACACCTCACTTAAGCTGTTGGCATCCCGCTGCTTAAGCCCCTGCGGTAAATAATAGGAGTAATAGCTTTTCATACGATTGCTGCCGGGACTTTGCAGCTCTGTCGTCAAGCTTCCCAATTCATCATAGATTCGCTGTTTTAAATCAGCCTCTTGGCTTTCACAGCCACATAATACAAGAAAGCATAATATAGCCGCAAAAACTTTTTTCATGATCGTCCTCCTATCTTTACATTCTTATTTATTATATCATGTAATTATAGATAAAGAACAGTCTTTTATGTATGAGAACTGATTTTTTAGTCTTTTTAAATTACAGCTGACACTTTTACTTTCAAAAAAGCAGTGAACTTGCAGTTATTATCGTTTTTTCTTATCAGTATTAATGTAAGGCATTTTTTTCCAAACCGCACGATAAATCGGTTGGCCTAAATTCATAAAACGCTGTTCATATTCACTGATCGCATCTTCATCATGAACATTGCGGCGATAATCCACACTAATATCATGGAGATACCAGCCGCCTTCCTGAAATTGCAACAAAGAGAATTCAAACAAGGAAGCGTTATCGGTTTTCATTTGAATTTCACCGACTTCACTGATCACTTCTCGATATATTTCAATAAAGGAAGCGTGAGACAAGCGTTTTTTGTGCGCACGCTTTTTAGGCCAAGGATCAGAGAAATTTAAATGCAGCACATCGATTTCACCTTGGGCAAACCATTCCTTTAAAGCCAAAGCATCACCTAACAGAAAAGCAATATTACATCCGTGCTGCTCCTGTTGATCGTATTTTCGTGCCGCAATCGCCATGACATTACTGTCCTTTTCGATTCCGACCCAACCGCTTTGTGAGTCCTTTTCACTCATATGCAGCAGGTAATCGCCCTTTCCGCAGCCGATTTCCACATGCAGCGAAGTGCAGTCGAGCAGCTGTTTCCATTTTCCTTTATTTTTAGTTTGATCTTTTATAATTACATCAGCCTGAGCGATATATTCTTCCGCCCAAGGCAATTTTCTCATTCGCATATCATTCTCCTATTTCGCTAAGCGATAAATTGCTTCCGCATAAATTGCGGCAGCTGTTTGTAAATCAGTAAAATAAATTCCTTCATCCGGTTGATGAACACCGCCGATCCCCTCTGCATCATGATTACGACGCGGGAATTCCGGACCGTATGCAACAAAATTTGCCAGCTTCTTCGCATAAGTACCGCCGCCGATTGTTTTTGCAGGATGAAAATGATCATTGCTGTACGTGCGATACACATCCATCAATGTTGTGACGAGTTCACTGTTCGGATCGACAAATAACGGATCTACCTGCTTTTTCACAAGCAGATCCAGCGGATAATTACATTTGCTGATCACTTCTTTTACATTTTGTATAATTTCATCCGCAGTGAGATCATTCGGATAGCGAATATCTAATACAATGCTCGCTTCAGAATCTTTTATATTTATAATGCCGGTATTTAAGGTAAGAAAGCCCATATAGGCACCGTCCGCAGCACATCGAATTCCGCTTCCTCGCCAATCGGAAAGCAGCGCATAGGTTTTTTGAGCAAACTCATCCGCAAAGGCACTGCCGATAAAATTTAACAGATGCAGTGCCGCATTCACACCTTCATAAGGGGTTGCCGCATGGGCGGATTTACCGCGCATCGTAATCGTTGCGCCGCTGCCTTGAACATCAACACTACCCTGCAGTTGATTGGATTGTAAATAAAAATCAAACAGTTGACTTTTTTCTTGATTCCATTGTGATAATGTCGCTTCTGCACGCTCAATCACAATATTTGCTCGCTCACCGCCGGACATGCTTTGAATCACGCTCTCACAAGTGCCGTTTAATTCGATTCCCACAGCTCCCTTTTCACCGTAGATCACCGGAAAATCGGCATCGGGAACAAATCCCATCTGCGGTATTTCTCCGTGCTTCACATAATAATCCATGCATTCCATGCCGCTTTCTTCATCACAGCCATAGATCAACAGTACTTTTTTTGATAACGGCAGCTGTGCTTCTTTTATCATTTTCAACGCATAAAAAGCCGCAATGCCCGGACCTTTATCATCAGATACACCGCGTCCGAATAAAACATCATCGCATTTGGTCAACGCAAACGGTTCCTTTGTCCATCCGCGTCCTGCCGGAACTACATCTAAATGTCCTAAAACACCGATGCTTTCCGTTCCTTCACCGTAAGAAAGCACACATGCATATCCATCAATATCAGTTACCGTAAAGCCTTCCCTTCGACCTAATTCCATCATATAATCCAGCGCTTTGCGGCATTCCGTACCGAACGGCGCATTGTTTTGCGGCTGTGGAGCCGTGCGCACGGAAGGAATTGCAATCAAACCGCTTAAATCTGCTAACAGCTGCGCTTGATGCGCGCTGCATTTTTCTGACCAGTTCATGAGATCACCTCATCTTTATTTTACCATAAATAAAGAAAATCGCATATATTTTCCTCACTTTAAGCATTACCGATATTGTTTGATACGCTGTTCATATTGCAGAACATCAAAATACAACTGATCGTACTCGTCGGCCAATCCGTTCGTTTTACAATACCACCGATAACTTTCACCGAACTGATGAAATAATACACTGCGGTAATGACAATCCTGTTCATAACGCTTTTTGATAAAGCTGCGCTTTGCCTTACTTAAGAAGGCAACAAAAGTTAAATATTCCATCCGATCACCTCAAGCACATCTTAACAGAGATTATGACACTATGATTGGAAGAACAAAAAAAGAAGTGAAATTTTCATTTCACCTCTGATTGATTATTCATCTTTTGCTTTTAAATCTTCTTGTTGGAAGCGTGATTTACGACGAACTTCTTTTTCCGGTTCTTTTTCATCCGCTTCTTTTTTCGGCTTCGGCAACAAAGCTTTCGCAGATACGTTGATTTTACCGTGATCATCGATTTCCGTTACCTTAACCTTAACCGTATCACCGAGTTTCAAAACATCCTCAACCTTTTCAACACGCTCATGAGCGATTTTGGAAATATGTAAGAGACCGTCAGTCTGTGCAAATAAATTCACAAAAGCACCGTATTTTTCAATTCTGACAACCTTTGCGTCATAGACATCACCGACTTGCGCGACCTTTACAATATCTTGAATCATCGCTGTTGCTTTATTGATCGCATCACGATTCATATGATATACGATAACCTGTCCGTCATCTTCAATATCGATCTGTACATCATCGCAGGCTTCAATGATTTTATTAATCATCTTACCGTTCGGTCCGATAACCTCGCGAATCTTTTCCGGATCGATCATGAAGCTTGCCAGCTTCGGTGCATATTTTCCGACATCGCTGCGCGGTTCGCTGATCGCATTCATCATATCAGCTAAAATCTCACTGCGTGCCTTTTTCGCCTGTGCCAATGCTTCTTTAAAGATCGCTTCGGTAATACCGGTCACCTTAATATCCATCTGCAGTGCCGTAATACCGTCTTTTGTTCCGGCAACCTTAAAGTCCATATCGCCGAAATGATCTTCCATACCTTGAATATCGGTTAAAACGGTATAATTTTCATTGTTTTCATCCATGATCAGACCCATGGCAATACCAGCTACAGGTGCTTTGATCGGTACACCGGCTGCCATCAAAGACATTGTACCGGCACAGATGGAAGCTTGTGAAGAGGAACCGTTTGATTCCAATACCTCAGCTACGGTACGAATTGTATAAGGGAATTCTTCGACACTCGGCAACACTTGTGAAAGCGCACGCTCACCCAATGCACCGTGTCCGATTTCACGACGTCCCGGACTGCCCATGCGTCCCGTTTCACCGACTGAATACGGCGGGAAATTATAGTGATGCATAAAGCGCTTTTCTTCAACCTCGGTCACATCGTCAATGATTTGATGATCATTCAGCGGACCTAATGTAGTCACACTTAATACTTGCGTCTCACCGCGTGTAAACATCGCACTGCCGTGAGTACGCGGCAATAAATCCACTTGAGAATCCAAAGGACGAATCTCATCAATCTTACGTCCGTCAGGACGTACCTTATCTTCAATGATTAAACGGCGTACTTCATCAGCCTCAATGCCGTGACAAATTTCCTTGACCTGCTTCAAAGCTTTATCTTTCGCCTTATCGTTTTCATATTCCTTCGCTTCAAATTCCGCTACCGCTGCGGCAGTCAACTCATCGATTTTACCGTAGCGCTCCAGTTTTTTCTCAATTGAAACGGCTTTGCGGATCTGTGCTTCATAGCCTTCCTTCACTGCCGACACAATCGCTTCATCCGGCGTATACAGCGTAACTTCCATCTTTTCCTTGCCGACGGCAGCCGCTATTTCCTCTTGGAACGCAACCAACTGTTTAATATGCTCATGGCCGAACATGATTGCACCGAGCATCGCTTCTTCACTGACTTCCTTTGCGCCTGCTTCGACCATATTCACCGCATATTTCGTACCGGCAACTGTCAAATGAATGTCACTTTCCTTCTCCAGCTGTTCCGGAGTCGGATTGATCACATATTCACCGTTGATTCTGCCGACAATTACACCGGCAATCGGTCCGTTAAAAGGAATATCGGAAACACAAAGTGCCAAAGAAGCACCAAACATCGCCGCCATCTCCGCCGAACATTCCTGATCTACCGATAAAACGGTATTTACAACTTGTACTTCATTACGAAATCCATCCGCAAATAACGGACGAATCGGACGGTCAATCATTCGCGCCGTCAGCGTCGCATGTTCACTCGGTCTGCCCTCTCGGCGTAAAAAGCCGCCCGGTATTTTACCTACTGAATATAATTTTTCCTCAAAGGATACGGTCAAAGGAAAGAAATCAATTCCTTCTTTTGCTTGCTTACTGGCTGTTGCTGCCGAAAGTACAACCGTATCATTATATCGAATCAACGCCGAACCTCCGGCTTGTTTTGCGATTTCACCTGTTTCTACGGTTAAATTACGTCCGCAAAAATCCAAACTGAATGTTTGTCTACTCATTCTTTCACCTCTATTTTATTTTACTTTATAATAATATCATATTTCAGCGAGAAAAGACATAAAAAATATCGTTCTAAGCCGGCTTTTTCAAAAAATTAGCTTTTCAAAGTATAAATGCAGTGATTTTATACGTATAATCGATCACTCAAAAACAATTCGTACCCCTGTACTAATGAGCGTATCGTTATCTTGTTCACAAATTCAATTTTATGAAACGCTTGATCTTTCAACCTCAATGACTTAACAGCTGTCATTCAACACAAAAAAAACAGCCGCAGCTGTTCTATTTATTTACGTAATCCGAGACGACGAATTAAATCTTTATAGCGATTCAAATCCTTGTCCTTCAAATATACAAGCAGATTGCGGCGATGACCGATCATTTTCATCAATCCGCGATGAGAATGATAATCATGCTTGTGTTCTTTCATATGCTCAGTTAAACGGTTGATTTTTTCTGTTAAAACAGCAACCTGTACTTCCGGAGAACCTGTATCTCCTTCAAAACGAGCATATTCCTTCATAATTGCTTGTTTCTCTGATTTTAATAACATAAATTTTTCCTCCTGTATGTTTTGTCCTTTTCTACCGCGTAAACCGTCGGAGTGTACGTGAATACCCAGTACAAAAGCTTTTATATTCTATCACACACAGTGAATTGATGCAAGTATTTTACAGAAAATCAATCAAGATATTATGCAGTACCAACATCCCCTGATAAGTGGTTCGCAGCTCATTCGCAGTTTCCTGCAAATTTCCCAACTGAATGTGCTTTTGGATCGCTTCTTGATATATATCATGAATGTCACTTTTAAAACGCTGATAAAACATCTGCTTATGAATCCCTTGCTTTAAGCGAAGTCCCATCATCAACGTTTCAAACATTTCATCTTTCCTATTTAACAAAAACTGATTCGGACATGCCCCTTCAGTAAGATAAGTATGCAGATTGCGTGTATTATCATAGCGCATATGATCCGACTTACCGCTTGCGCCGCAGCCGATTCCGTAAAAATCCTCATAGTGCCAATACATTAAGTTATGCTTGGCATAACAGCCGTTTTTGGCAAAATTGCTGATTTCATAATGTTCAAAGCCCTGCTGTTGTAAATACGCAATCGCCTGTTCGTAAAAATCAGCTTCCTTATCAGGATCACACGGTTGAATGCCGACTCTGCCGAAACGCGAATGTTCTTCAATCGTTAAGGCATATAAAGATAAATGGGTAATCGGTAATGAAGCAGCTTTGCTTAAATCATCCAACCACATCTTCATTGTTTGATGCGGAAGTCCGTACATAAGATCAAGTGAAATATCATGAATACCGTGTTCATGAATCCGCATAATCGCATCTTTTACAGTCGCATAATCAGCCTTACGATCGATGATTTTCAGTAAATCCGTTTGAAAGGTCTGCGCTCCCATAGAAATGCGATTGATTCCGTATCGCTTACATAAAGCAAGCTTTTCATCACTGAAAGAATCCGCATTTACTTCGATAGACGCTTCTTCGCAGTTTTTTAGATACGGCTGTAACAGCTCTAACAGCTGTTTTAATAAAGACGGCGATAAGGCACTCGGTGTCCCGCCTCCGATATACACCGTTTTGCACGCTGCGATCTTTTTTTCTTCTATCTCACGCTTCACGGCGAGAAGCCATTTTTCAGCCAGCGGTTCATAATAGCCACAGCGCATAAAATCACAATATGCGCAAATATGATCGCAAAACGGCACATGCACATACAATGCCTTCACGGTATCAAACTCCTATCTTAGCGTCCCTTACCTTCGTTATCTCAATCGTCACATGCTCATACACATGATAAATCAGCTGTGAATTGGTCGGCTTGCATCCGTTTGCGCAGAGTCTGTCTTTGGTCTTACGATAAGCATACTCTATCGCATCGCGGATTGCCTTTTCTACACGTGATGAAGTTGTTTTATGAATTCGGGCAATTTCTTTATATAATTGTACCATACTCATAATCTCTCCGCCATTCTTATAAATAGTCGTTGCGCCGCTTTTTATAAAATGATACCCTTTGAGATGAACCGGTATTCCCAGCTGTTGAATATATCGGGCAACATAGGCATTGTAATCGGATATCGCTGCACGCTGCGAAATTCCTTCCTTAATGTTCATTAACCGCTTCAATACTTCATCAGCCGTATAAGGTGCAGTCATAAATGCCATTGTTTTGGCGGTAATCGTTTTTACAAAAGCGCGCTGCGATTCCTTTAACAAACATAAGATAGGAACCTCATACTGACTGAGATGATTCATGTAATAAACATTGGAAAATGTTTCATAATCAAACAGACATGCATCAATATCCAATACATCAATCAAATCGTTATCAGAGGGAAAGGCGGAGACTGCGATCAACACCGTATTAGGATCATATTGAATTTTATTCATCAATACTTTCAGTAATTCTAAATCACGCAGGCAAGCAAGAATTCTCATAACAGAATCCTACGGCTTTCACTTCTATACATGTTTTCCGCCCCCTTCAAATGATAAAATAAACAAATTTCTTCCCGACTTTTTGTTTTTGATACCACTTCAATTCAACTAATTTTTCCATCGAATAGCGTGCTGTTTCATAACAGACTCCCGCTTCCTGCATATAATCCTGTAACGTATAATAGTGATGCAGCTTTCGATGACGGACATAAAATGCGATACTCTCCTTCTGCAACATCGGATACCGTTCACAAAGATCAATTTCATCCTGATGCACAGGCGATATTTGCTCATTTCTTTTTAATGATAGCATTTCATCAGAGAATTTCAACCGCAATATAACAAGATGAGACAAAAACGCTGAGGTGACATCAAGGTCATTGACAGGAAGATTGATTTTGTCAGTCAACTGTTCCATATCAATAATATCGGCTGCTTTTAAGCAATGATGCAGATACAAAGTCGGAAACATCAGTAAAAATGCCGTTCGCTTATCAGTATCCGTACACAACAGAAAAAGCTTCAGTAATAACGGCTTTTGTGCATCTGTCAGATATTGCAGGGTCGTGCTGCTTATTTCCGTATGCAGTTCAAAGCTGTCCGTGATTTCCCGAAATAAGCTTTGTGCATTCACAAAATGATCATAACGCATTTTTACTAACAATCGTAAAAAGCGCAGCTGTTCTTCTTCCTTTAACCAAAATAAATCATATTCTTTATCGGGATCATCCTTGTGTGCCAAAAGCCACTCAAACATTAGATCCTGTGTCAGTGCCATTTGATCGTTGACATACGGATTTCTGATCAAATATGTTTTTTTGTCTTTGATCGGAAAATCATGACGAAATAACGAACGATACTGTATAATTTCCTGCCACAGCGGATCTACTAAATAAAAATCCATTTCTTTTTCTAAATCTGCTTTATTGTAGTATACTTGTTCACTGTATTTTTTCGCTGTTTCAAACATTTTATCACCCATTAAAGCCTTAATTTCTGCTTCCTTTCCATAGTCTTATTTTAGCATGAGATTGGTACCTGTTAGAGAAATTCGACAAAGATAGAAGAAACTTGACAAAACAATGACAGAAAGTAAAAAAGCTTATGATTCTTCACAAGCTTATTTTGTTATTTGTCATCATCCATGGATAAAACAGCCATAAAAGCTTCCTGCGGTACTTCTACGGAGCCTACCGCTTTCATCCGCTTTTTACCTTCCTTTTGTTTCTCCAACAGCTTTTTCTTACGTGAAATATCACCGCCGTAGCACTTCGCAAGGACGTTTTTACGCAGTGATTTAATATCGGTACGCGCAATGATTTTTCCGCCTAAAGCTGCCTGCACGGGTATTTCAAACTGCTGTCTGGGAATCAGCGTTTTCAGCTTTTCACAGATGGCTCTGCCTCGCGGAGCCGCAAAATCTTTATGGACAATCAGCGACAGCGCATCCACGCTTTCTCCGTTCAAAAGAATATCCATTTTCGCCAGCTTGCTTGTCTGATAACCGATCAGTTCGTAATTTAAGGAAGCATAGCCCTTGGAACAAGATTTCAAACGATCGAAGAAATCATAGACGATTTCCCCTAACGGTAATTCATAAACAATATCCATACGATTATTATCAATATACACCATATCTTTATAAATACCGCGTTTTTTCTGACATAATTCCATTATTGCGCCGACATAATCATTCGGTGTCATAATGCTTGCTTTGACAAACGGTTCCTCGATATGATCGATGCGCTGAACTTCCGGAAGCATACTCGGATTATCAATTTTCATCATGGAGCCGTCGCTTAAATACGCATGATATACAACCGACGGTGCCGTTAAAATCAAATCAATTTTATACTCACGCTCAATGCGCTCCTGTACCACATCCATATGTAAAAGACCTAAGAAGCCGCAGCGAAAGCCAAAGCCCAAAGCCTGAGAGGTTTCTGCTTCAAACTGCAGCGAAGCATCATTTAAACGTAATTTTTCGAGTGCATCGCGCAAATCATTGTATTTGGCAGAATCTATCGGATACAAACCGCAGTAAACCATCGGATTCATTACCTGATAGCCTGCCAGCGGTTCCTTCGCACCGTTTTGAACATGAGTGATCGTATCACCGACCCGCACATCCTGAATGGATTTAATACTGCCGCAAAGCCATCCGACCTCACCGCAATGCAGCACATCACGCTTGATTTCCTTCGGATTGCGAATTCCTACCTCAAGCACCTCATATTCGGCACCGCTTGCCATAAAGCGTATATGATCGCCGACACGAATACTTCCCTCTTTCACACGCACAAATGCCACAACACCGCGATATGCATCATAGAAGGAATCAAATACAAGTGCCTGCAGCGGATTGGTACTTGAACCGCTCGGTGCCGGCACATGATGCACGATTGCCTCTAATACATCACGGACATTTAAACCGTTTTTCGCTGATATTAACGGTGCGTTTTGTGCATCTAATCCGATGACATCTTCGATTTCTTGCTTTACCACATCAGGCTGTGCGCTTGGAAGATCAATCTTATTGATGACCGGTAATATTTCTAAATCATTATCAAGCGCCAAATACACATTTGCCAAGGTTTGTGCCTCAATTCCCTGTGCTGCGTCCACGACAAGCACCGCGCCTTCACAGGCTGCCAAGGAACGTGATACTTCATAAGTAAAATCGACATGTCCCGGTGTATCAATCAGATGCAGAATATAATCCTGTCCGTCTAATGCCGTATATTTTAACTGCACCGCATTCAGTTTAATCGTAATTCCGCGCTCGCGCTCTAAATCCATTGTATCAAGCAGCTGTTCCTTCATCTCTCTTGCCTCTACCGTTTCCGTCAATTCTAAAATACGGTCGGCAAGGGTAGATTTCCCATGATCAATATGCGCAATGATCGAAAAATTACGAATATATTTTTGATCCATGCCCTGCACCTCATCTCTATTTTATCTATCGCTGTGTAATTATATCAAAAACAAGGCGAATTGAAAATATAAAGCGTAAAAAATCACACTCTGATTACTGTTTTTCTCTGTATTTATCATACAAAACTTTTAAATTATAATCATTTATTTTATCGACATAAACTTCTGAATTACAATCGATACAACAGGCAATTTTACCTGAATAAGTATAGGTCTCTCCCTTTAAAGTTCCGCGCATTTCTGCATTTTCAACAATGTAGTTTACATCATTTCGGCATTCATCACAAAATATTTTTCTTTCAAGCATAATAATGTCTCCTTCCAAAGTCTCTTCCCTCATATAGTTTTGATTATAATACGGTTTCATTGCATCGCCCCTTTATAATACAATGATACCTTATCATATACAGTAAGGTAACAATAATGTATCAATTAATACATTTATTGCATTTATAAGTGTATTGCCTTCTGTATTGTTCCCCTTATGTCAAACGATACAAAAAGCAGAACAATGAATTCTGCCTTTTCATCCTATTTAGAAAAACTTTGAACAAAGCGCGACAGCACATTCACGCCGCTGTCCATAACACTGATAACAAAATCACTTCCTGCCTGAGCCAAACGAGCTGCGGCATTTTCGTCAATATCATTCAAGCGCGTACCCTTCACCTTCTGCTGTACATACTCATGACGCGCAATCTCATCCTCAAACTCATTGATTTTATCATTGATTTCGGTTGATTGCTTCGGCTCACTGATATACATCATTAACGATATAATCAGCCAGACAAACAAAGCATCGACCACAAAGCGCTTCATCTCATCACCTCATCAAATAATCATAAATACCGTCAGCCAATACATCCATTGAGTTTTTCACCTCATCAAACGGATTCACATCACCGCCGCATTCAATGAGCATCATGCGATCGCTGACCGACTGGTTGTAATATGCCTCACGTACCATTACCGAACGCATAATACCATGAACCTTCTTGTCAATTATGTCAGACAGTGTCGAGGAATTCTTTTTTATCACTTCGGCATTCGTGCTTAAACCGCCGACTACCGGCATCAATTTCGCATAGGTTTTTCCGTTCGCTTCTAAATAGCTCGCTTCGCGCGGGATCGCATCACGATGAAAATCAATAATTAAATCGAATCCGCCGTAATTTACCAATGCATCATTCATAAAGTTCTTTGAAGCCTGATAGCTTTGATTATAATCAAGTCCTCTCGCTTTCAAATACTCCGAGAAATTCGCCGTTTCCAATACTACATGGATTCCCCGTTCCTCTAATTCATTGCCTAAAATTGCGGCTGCGTCCATTACAGTTTCTCCGCCGGCATAGGATTCAGATTGATGCGTATTATAGATATATACTTTCTTACCAGTGTCTTTCGGTTTTTGCGGTTCTTTCTTATCATCTGTTTGAGACTCATTCTCTTGCTTGGGTTGAGTTGTATCCTTTACTTCTTCCTTTTTTCCTTCATCTTGTTTAGACGCGTCATTTTTGGATTGATCAGGTTCTGCATCTTGCTTTACTTCCGGATCTTCCTGTGTGGTTTCAAATTTAAAGTCGTCTTGAATAGTTAAATTGGCATTATGTGAAAATAAATTCATCTCATCTTTAATTGAGATGCTTTCATCAAATGAATGTTGTCGATAAACAAAAGCATCTAAAAAACCGTTGTGCTTCATAATTTCACCGATTCCGCTGAAAAACGGTGTAATGTATAGAAAAGCAATTAGTAATCCTAACTTCAAAATGATTTTTCCGTTGGTTCGCAAATAAAAGCACCCCCTCAAAAAAGCATATGATACAGAGAGTGCTTTTATGTTTGTCAGACAAAAATCTGATCATTCATTTCCGATAAGATCATAATTGAAAATAATATGCCGTTTTACAGCTTCAAATACTGCGGATGAAGAAAGCGATTAATGCTTTCCGATACAAGATAGACAAGCTGTTTTAATTCATCGTCCATCGCTTTAGGGGTTACGACAAGATCCAGTTGTTGACGCTGTGACAGTTCCTCGAGAATCGCTTCATGATCCGCATGTTCTGAAAACAGATCAGATACAATCGCTCCGATGCTTGTGACGGTTGCCACACCGACCGCGATTACGGGAATCCCGAGACTTTCTTCGGTTAATGCACTGCGATGATTCCCTACTCCGCTGCCCGGTTGAATGCCCGTATTATTAATCTGAATCACGCGATTGATTCGCGAAATACTGCGCGTTGCCAGTGCATCCACCGCAATGATCAAATCCGGCTGAAATTCTTGACATACCGACTTTACGATCGCAAACGACTCTAATCCGGTTTGTCCCATTACTCCCGGTTGAATCACTGCCACATTGCGAGTTCCTTTCAGCATTTCTTTGTCCTCATTAGCATAATAATGGGAAGTTACCATAATATCATCACTTACTTCAGGTCCGAGAGCATCTGATGTAATAAATCGATTGCCGAGTCCGACCACCAATGCTTTTTTGACCTTTATTTTCATTGACCTTAACATTTTTTGAAGCTGTTCGAGTACCTCTTTAATCGTATCCTCGCGTTCTTTATGATCATATAATTCACTGAACTGCACGGTTACATAATCACCGACTTCCTTTCCCAATGCATTTTCTTCCTGTAACACCTTAATATAGCTGCTTTGAATATTGCCGTGAACTGTTTTTTCATGCGTAAACGTATCGTGTTTTAACGTACAGCCTTCGGCTTCATCGGCAAAATCAGTGCGTATTTGATAATGCTTTTCCATTTTCATCACCTCATTCAATGATTAGTATGGAATTTTTAAAGGTAATTATTGCTTTTTTAGTTGCGGTTTGGTATAATTTGTAGGCATTGAAAATTAGGAGGTGTAGATATGCCGCAGATCAAATCTCAGAAAAAACGTGTGAAAACCAATAACAAAAGAACCTTAGCAGTTGCTTCTCAGAAATCCGCATTAAAAACAGCAATTAAAAAAGTAATTGCCGCTGTTGATGCAAAAGACAAAGAAGCTGCCGCAAGCGCATATAATGATGCTTGTTCTAAATTAGATAAAGCAGTAGTCAAAGGGATTCATCACAAGAATTACGCAAGTCGTCAAAAATCTCGTTTGGCAAAAGCGATCAATACTATCGCCTAAAAAAAATCGATCCGTAAAGTGCGGATCTTTTTTTATTCATTTTTATAAAGTAA
Source organism: uncultured Erysipelotrichaceae bacterium (assembly GCA_947569705.1). Lineage (GTDB taxonomy): Bacteria > Bacillota_I > Bacilli_A > Erysipelotrichales > Erysipelotrichaceae > C-19. Next base: position 36,246 of record CANOSP010000001.1, on the reverse strand, counting down.
CATTGTTTATATACTTAATCGTTCATATCGATCTGTTTTGTTTTTTTTTGCTTGACAGAAGTTTAAAACCATAATCATTAACAATCCTTTTATTTTGAACCGTTTGAAAGAATAGCCCGGTTGTATCAGATTCCTTGTTTAATAATCTGCAATATCTGTCAAACTGCCTTGAATCCAACTGTCAGGTAATATTTCAAGCGATAGAAACGCTTTTGTAAAGATTGCTTTTGCTTGTTATTCTAAATTATTATTTATCCATGCTTTGAATCAGTTTGATTTTATCACTTCTGCTTAATTGCTTTATTTCATATTCTCTTTTCATAGCGCTCTGTTTATCGCTGTGAACTTCAAAATATACACAGGCAAGCGGTTTATGCGCTTTTGTATATTTAGCCCCTTTGCCTTGTAAATGCGCTTGATAGCGATCATATAAGTTCGTTGTCCAACCGGTATAATAGGAATGATCAATGCATTCCAAAATATACACATACGCTCCCGGTTGCTTAGGAAGTGTCAGCATGATTCCAACGGTACCACTGCGGCTAAGCCGCCCAAGGATGTTTCTCTGAGTTCCATCGGCAGTTTTTTGCCGGTATAATTCATCGTATTAACAATCATATCAAAACTCACCCGATTTTGTTTTACCTTAGAGATAAATTCCGCCAAAATCGCTGCATCCATTGCTCTTAAGGCTGCCACCGCATTTCGTTCAATGCAAGGAATCATGACATAACCGCCGACCGGATCACAGGTTAAACCGAGATGATGTTCAATTCCCATTTCTGCCGCATATTCAATCTGATGCTGGTTCAAGCCGCGCAAATACGCTACCATAGCCGCTCCCATTGCACAGGCAGCGCCGATTTCTGCTTGACAGCCGCCCTGTGCGCCGGAAATAGTCGCATTTTGTTTGATCAGATTGCCGACCAAACCAGCAATTTTCAATCCCTTGATCAATTCCTCACGCTGTAATTTACGATCATAATAATAGAAGTAGATCAGTGCCGGAAGTACACCGCTGCTGCCGAGTGTCGGTGCTGTTACCGTAATTCCGCCTGCCGCATTTTCTTCACTGGCACTGTATGCATAAGCACTCAGCAACAGTTTTTCCTTTTCTGCCGGATGCTCACATACATTAGCCTTATCCAACAGTTTTCTTGCGATCCGCTCCAACTTCAGCTTACCGGGAAGTATCCCCTTTGTATTTAATCCGTTATCTACGGTACGGCACATTTGTAATAAAATCTCGTTCAAATACTCATTTACATCTTCAAAACGATCGACATATTCCCACAAGCTGATGTTTTCCTGTTTACAATATGCGCTGATCTCCATCATAGTGTGATGCGGATAAATCTCTTTCCCCTCATCACTTTCCTGACCTTCGATCACAATCGCACCGCCGCCGACGGAATATATCGTCCATTGTCCCAATTCTTTATTTGTACCATCATAAGCATGAAGTATCATCGTATTGGGATGCTTCAATTCATCACCGATCTTAAACCGGATCTGACAAGGAACCGGTGCGAAAGTCTTTTCAATAATTCTATCACTCATATGGCCTTTTCCGGTCAAAGCCAAAGATCCGAACAGCTCTGCCTCATAGCGCTGTGCCTGCGGAAACGCTTCCTGAAACAGCTTTGCGGCTCGCTGCGGTCCCAAGGTATGCGAGGATGAAGGACCCGGACCGATCCTATAGAGTTCCTTTAATGATTTCATACGCGATCACCTCTCAATAAAAATAATTCTAAGCCTAAGGTTTTATCCACCTTTCCCGACTTAATCGACTGATCCAGTTCAGCCAAACGATTCAATGTCGCTAATAAATTATCGGCGCTGAACCGATGGCAAATACCGAGTGCCAATTTGACTCGATATGGATGTACCCCCAGCTGAGAAGCAATTTCATCTTGTCGATTCATACCTTTCAGCATAGCACATTTTACTTGATACAGTAAATGGAACTGGGATGATATTAAGGCGATTAAATAAATCGGATCTTTATTCAGCACCTGTAAATCATTCCAAATCTGAAAGCATTTCTTTCGATCTTGATTTACAACGGCATTGACTAATGCGAAGACATCGTCTTCTAAAGATCTGGTAATCAGCTGTGCAATCAGCTGTTCATCAATCGTATCTCCGTATAAGGCAAGCTTATCCAACTCATTTTGGATCATCCCTATATCATACGGCAAACGCTCGCATAAGCTTTGAAAGCATGAATATGATAATTGAAGCTGTCTTTTTTGAAGCTGTTCTTTAACAAAGGACGGTAATGAATGCTTATCTAAACGATTGCATACGATCACCTTACACAAAGATAATATCTGCTTCACGGCTTTTTTACGCATATCTGCTTTCGCAAAAGATCCGGTAAAAATAAGTACCGTAGAATCCATCGGCTGTTTTAAATATTCCGATATAGGCTCTAATGCATAGCCGGTGGAATCTTTGGCGCTTAAAAATTCACTGTCTTCAATAATAATGCATTTCTTTTCACTGAAAAAGCTGATTGTCTGCGCATCGGCAAGAATCACATCTAAACCGACATTCAACGCAGAATATACCACTGTATTCATTTCATCACGAATTCCGATTTCTTTTTGAACAACGGCATTGATCGCATTTTTTATTTGATAAGCTTCCTCACCATGTATGACATAATTCATAACAATATCACCTAAGCTTAATTATACCAAAATCATGCGTTGCCGTCTTGTATATCTGAAAGATATTTGTAATTTTTATACTTACTGCCCCATAATGCGGTGTATCGAGAACCTTTACTTTCGTATTAGCTAATGCGCTAAGCACCTCTTGATGCGGATGACCGTAGAAATTATGCGCACCGCAAGAAATTAAGCCGATGAACGGATGCAGAGAATGCAGAAACAGCGGTGAAGAAGCACTTTTTGAACCATGATGACCGACCTTTAAAATATCGGCTCTCAGGTTGGGATACTGTTTCATCAAAACTGTCTCCGCCTGTTTGCCGGCATCTCCCATAAACAAGAAGCGCAATCCGAATAAATCGCTGTAGGTAATCAAGCTGTTTTCATTTTTATCACTGAATTCTTTCTCTGTCAACAAAAACTGAAAGCGAAAATCGCCGAATGTCACATCATTTTGTTTCGCTGTTATCACCCGTTTTACTTCCATTAATTCCCGAAGCTGTTCCACACCGCCGCTGTGATCTAAATCATCATGAGTGATGATGAGCAGATCAATACTTGTAATACCTTGTGCATGCAAGGCAGGTACGATAATATCCTTCGGTATATTTCTTGATTCACTGCCTGCGGCATCAATCAGAATATTGCCCTGATGAAACGGCAACGAAATTAAGGTACAATCCCCTTGTCCCACATCCAGCATTAACACCTGTGCATACGGACGGAAATACGGCGCCGTTTGAGAATATAGAAGCAACAGGACAAGCACACACATTGCTTTTATGTTTCGGTGTTGAAGCAGCTTCAATAAAGTAGACAGCCACAACAAAACAAAGCAGAGCGGCGCCTGATAATAAAAAGAAAGATGAAACGCTTCAATCGAAGAAACGATATTCAGCACGGCGGTTCCGATCTCTTGCAGCAATGCGAACGGAAAAAGCAAAGCAATCAATGCACAGCCGTAATTTATCATATAGAAAAAACGAAGAATCGAGAACATTAACAATGAGATTACGTCAACCTCATGAAAATAATAGAATTGCAGCGGAATTAAAACAGCACATGTATAAAGCAAGCGAGGAACAGAATTTTTTCGAAACAGCAACAGAAAACGAAATAAGAACGGCATTACAAAAACAAGCTCATTAACGATATACGGGCGCAGTATTAACAAGACCAATACCGAAATGCCAAGCCGATCGCTTTGATCCATGTGCGGAAACAGAAAATGAACAAGACGAAAGCAGAAAATACGCAGTATAGAATCACGCCATGACGTCAGATGCGCAATCAGCGCAATAATGCCAAGACATGCCGTTTGGGCGCTTCGCTTTGATACCCAAAGAGAAAACACAACCGTAAGACAGTGTAATAACAAACTTAAATGAATGCCGGTAGAACCGATCAACTCTAAAGACGGCGCATCCTCATCTTCGATATGATAAAACGTCTGCTTCAGCCATGGCTGAAGCGAATCATCGTAGTCCTGTACTCCCCGCCACATGCGCGCTCTCCATGTATTCCCCTGTGCCTTCAGTCTGCCTTTATTCAGTTGGCAGCTTTGCGTGATTCCGCGTTTTTTCATATATGTTGAGAAGTCAAATAAACCGAAATTCTTCAAAGAGCTTAATTTTTCGCAGGTTATATCGGCAGAGACCACATCATCCAATCCATAATCCGCAGCCTCATACAATAAGATTCTGCCTTGTCCGTAATCTGCGACTGCATAGCTTGAATGAATTTCAATGATGCGCAGTTCCACATTGCGATCGGGAATTGCCGCTGCGGTCGGTTTTATCCGAATCATCAGAATAAACAACAGCGCAAAAGCAATCAGGCAATAAATACCTTGTCGCTTTGATAAAAACGGAATTAAGAACAGCCATAACCACCATGAATACGGATAAGGCACAAGACATAAAGCAATCGCACAAAGGGCGCAATAAAGCCAAGTATATTTCATAAGCAAATATCGTTTTTCATTCGCTCAAACAGCTTATCGCCGATTCCCTTGACGCGTTTGATATCCTCCAGTGAAACAAAGGGCGCTTGTTCTCTTTCCGCGATAATCCGTTGTGCCATTTTCGCTCCGATGCCGGGCAATGTATCCAGCTGCTCTGCCGTCGCCGTATTAATTGATATACAGGTTTGTTTTTGTTTGACAGGAATGACCAAGACATCACCGTGCTGCAGCTGCTGCGTTTGATTGATACCTGCCGTATCTGCACTTTCGCGCACTCCGCCTGCCGCATACAAAGCATCAGCGATTGTCGCTTCCCATGCCAATTCATAAACACCCGGGTTCATCACCTCACCTTTTACTTCCACCGTCTTTTTTTCTGCACGCTCGCTGACTATTTCAAAGGATGGGTTCGACACACCCAAGCAAAAATAAGCCGGAAGCAGCACAATAAAACAATACCACCATTTACGCATAAAAAACACCTCCTATCTTTATATACAAGATAAAAGGTGACTTTACTAAAATTTATTGAATTATTTTAATGTAATGCCGTGATTTTCACATCATAAGGTACTTCAGCACCGGATACGGTGATCTTATCGCCAACTTTACGATCCATTAACGCAACCGCCAACGGTGTAATATTAGACAGCTTTCCGTTCAACGGATCCGCCTCGATAGAACCGACGATCGTATAAGTTTCTTCCTCATCAGAGGAAAGATCTAAAATCGTCACGGTAGATCCCAGTGTCACTGTTTTAGAGGAAGAAGATCCTTTATCCTCTTCGATGATCTCCGCATTCGCAATCATCGCTTCCAAATCACGAATACGCGCCTCGACACGTGCCTGATGATCTCTCGCCGCATCATAATCGGCATTTTCACTTAAATCGCCTTGAGCGCGTGCTTCCTGCAGTTCTCGTATTACTTCTTTACGTACGACATGGATTAACTCATCCTGTTCCCGTCTTAATTCATCTAAACCTGCTTGGGTAACTAAAAATTTCTCTTGAGCCATGTTATTCACTCCTATTCGTGCCATATTATAGCATGTTTCTCTTTTAAATACTATTATTTTTTATTACGATCTGATTGACAAAATTCTTCCTCATCCGCATTACAAAGCTGTCGCTCAACGAAGATAACGCTCTACATTCGCTTCATGTTCTTCCAAAGTATTTGCATAATATACCTTGCCGTCTCCGTAAATATCAGCCATAAAATACAGATAATCATTCGCAGTCGGATGCAGAACGGCACGGATCGCCGCTTCCCCCGGATTCAATATCGGACCGATCGGAAGACCTTCATGCATATATGTATTGTATGGTGAATCAATATCCGAATTGATTTCACAATCGATTGCTTTTTCATATTCTTCATACAATGCATAACAAATTGTCACGCTGGACTGCAGCTTCATATCAATCGCAAGGCGGTTTTCAAATACCTGTGCAATTAACCCCATATCTTCCTCGGTCTTCGCTTCATATTGAACCAAAGAAGCCAAGGTGATAATATCGTGAATACTGCGTCCGTTTGTACTTATATCACTTTTCAGCTTTTGGTATACATTCGCGAATTGATTTAAAAAAGTCTCCGTGATTTCCTCTTTGGTCGCATCCGCATCAAAGCTGTATGTTTCCGGATATAAATAACCTTCCAAACGCACTCTTGTCTGATCATTCAAAATACTTTCATCCAAAAATTCATAATGATCGATCAATGAGCGTAAATAAGCTTCATCATTCCACAAAGCCAATAATTCCGATGCTTTAATGCCGAGCTTTTTCTCAATTTCAGCAGCAATATCCTTAGCCCACATGCCTTCTATTACTGTAATGCGAATCTGTTTTCCGGATGCATTTGCGGATTCGTTCATATAAGACAAAAGTTCGTTTGTATTCCATGCACGATCTAATTGAAAATGTCCGGCTTTCATTTGATTCAAACCGTGAAGCCGCGCATAAATTTTAGCAACCGCCGCATTTTTAATAATATCCTCTTCAGCCAAACGATCAATGACACCGGAAGCACTATCTCCCTCGACAATCTCAAAATCAACAATATCACTTTGATCACTCACCGGCTGTAAATTCATTTGATAGAATAAAAATGTACCTAAAAAGATAATCAATACGGAAACTGCCGCAATTAAGGAAATCAATACTTTCTTATTCTGTATCGTTTTCTTCATCCTGACTGAAGGCTCCTAATACTTCCTCTACCATAGACCATTCTTCATCGGTTTCAATCGGCAGTAAATTACCCGCATCATCATAAGCAGAAGCGTACACTTCCCCGCTTTCATCCTGCGGATCGGCAAAGACCACATATTTCTTGCCCTTTTCTTCATTTTCAAATGTAAACAGAATTTCCATTTCCATTTCTTTTCCGTTTTCATCATGCACATACAACGTATTTGATTCTAACATGAGATACCTCCTATTTATGCTCATTATGATTCATTTATTTAGTTCACCGATGACAATTCACATGCACATCACTTTTCCATGCGATTTTTACGGTGATCATCCGTTCGTTAAAGATCGCTTTATTATTATTATTATAAAGCAAGGGGCATGACGCCCCTTAATTTTGACTGTCTAAATAGCTTTGCAAAATCTGTACGGAAGCCATCTGATCGATCACTTTTTTGCGTTTTTTACGTGATACATCAGCGGCGATTAAGATTTTTTCCGCAGCGACTGTTGTTAAGCGCTCGTCCCACAGAATCACCTCAACCCCTGTTTGTTCTAATCTCTCCTTAAAAGCAATAGAGATTTCACCGCGTATTCCGACTTCACCGTTCATATGCTTCGGCAATCCCAATACGACTTTATGTATCTGGAGTTCTTCCATGATCGAGACGATTTGTTCATAAGCAGAATCATAATCTTCTTCCGCAAAACGAACGGTTTTATATGCACGGGCAATCATCCCGAGCGCATCCGAAACACTTACTCCGCATGTGACGGATCCTAAATCAAGACCTAAAATACGCATCGCTATTTTTCATCCTTTAAATACGCACGCACTAATTCCTCAATGATTTCATAGCGTTCCACTGTTTGAATCAGTGTACGGGCATTATTATGGGAAGAAATATAAGCAGGATCATTGGAAATCAAATATCCTGCCAGTTGATTGACAGAATTATAACCGCGTTCATCCAGTGCTTCTTTTACGATGCGTAGGATGTGCTTAATATTATCTCTGCGCAGTTCATCTGATTTAAATGACATAGTTTCAGTAATATCGTTCATGGTATTACCTCCTTTTCTATATGCTTACCTATTATTTTACCGTATTATACACAAAATTTAAAGAGCGAATCCCAGTTTATTTTTAATAACGCTGATTGCCTCGGCAATTTTAGCAGTATTTTTAGCGCCTGACTGAGCCAAATCAGGACGACCGCCGCCCTTTCCGTCACAGATCAGCGCCGCTTCTTTCACTAAATCGCCGCATTTGATGCCGCTTTCTACCGCTGCTTTACCGGCTCCCGCCACAAATATTGCCTTGTCTTCCAACTTAGAAGCTAAGAATACGACAGAATTCGGCAGCTGTCCTTTAATGGTCGCCGCAATATCCTTTAAGGCATTCGCATCGGCACCGTCGAGCTGTTCAATGATAACATCGAGCTGATTCACTGTTTGTTTCTGTTCGATCAATTCCTTTGCCTTTAATACAAACATCTGATTATGCAGAGTATTTAATTCCTTTTTCATCTGTTCTGCTTCCTGAAGCATCTGTGAAACTTTTTCCTCTACATGATGCAGACCCTTTAATTTTAATGAACCGGCAATATTTTTTAAAGACTGCTGCGCACCGGCAAATTCCATATATGCATCATAACCGCTTTTTGCGGTGATTCGGCGAATTCCGGAACCGATACTTTCTTCCGCAATAATCTTGCAGATACCGATTTCCTGTGTATTATTCACATGACAGCCGCCGCAGAATTCCTTTGAAACATCGCCCATCGTAACCACACGCACAATATCGCCGTATTTTTCATCAAACAGTGCAGTCGCTCCGCTTTTCTTCGCTTCTTCAATCGGCATATATTCCTTTTTTACCAGATAGGCTGAACAAATAAAGCGATTGACTAACTGCTCAATTTCCTGAAGCTGTGCATCACTTACTTTCTCAAAGTGAGTGAAGTCAAAGCGTAAGTATTCCTCAGATACAAAAGAGCCTGCCTGTTGAATATGAGTTCCGACCACTTGTTTTAAAGCGCTCTGCAATAAATGCGTACAAGAGTGATTGTTGGTAATAATATTGCGTTTTTTCTCATCGATCATGACCGACACGTTGTCATGTAAAGATAAAGTTCCGCTTTGTAAGGTAATGCTGTGCAGATGCTGCTTATGCGGTGCTTTCACAACCTTCTCCACCGTTGCACTCATCTGCGCATTTTTCAACAAGCCGCTGTCGGCAACCTGACCGCCGCTCTCTGCGTAACAAACTGTTTGATCTAATATAACCTCACCGCTGTCACTTAATTCGTCCACTGCCTTGCCGTCTTTAAACAATGCGATGACTTTCGCTTCACATTGTGTCTGATCATAGCCGATGAATTCACTCTTTTCCGTGAAGTTCATCAAATCGGCAGACTGCGAAGACATAGACTGTGCTTGATCACGGGCATTTCGTGCGCGCTCACGCTGCTTTTCCATTTCCGCATGGAAGCCTTGTTCATCTACCTGATAACCGTTTTCACCGGCAATCTCCAATGTCAATTCAAACGGGAAGCCGTATGTATCATATAATTGGAATGCCGTTTTGCCGTCCAGCATATGATCCGTACGCTCTTTCATTACGTCCATCAACAGTCGTTCTCCGTCAGCCAAGGTTGCGGAAAAGCGTTCTTCCTCTGCCTTTACCAACTTCATAATCGTATCCTGTTTAACTTCCAAATACGGATAGAAGGCTTTCATGATTTCAACTACGACCGGCACTAAGCGATAAAGGAACGCCTGCTCGATTTCCAGTTTACGAGCATAGCGAACGGCACGTCTCAGCACACGACGCAGCACATACCCTCTGCCCTCATTCGCAAACAAGGCACCGTCCGCAAGAGCAAAACTTACCGTTCTGATATGGTCGGCAATGACACGATATGCCATTTTATATTCATTCTCATAGGGATGCTTGGAAAATTGCTTAGTCGCTTCGATGATCGGTAAAAATAAATCGGTATCAAAATTGGTTTCACCGCCTTGAATCAATGATACAAGACGCTCTAATCCCATACCGGTATCAATATTCTTCTGCGGCAATTCCTGATATTCACTGCGCGGCAGTTCCGGCTTACAGTCATATTGAGAGAAGACAACATTCCATACTTCGATATAGCGATCATTTTCCAATTCCTCAAAAAACAGACGCTCACCCAATCCATCAGGATCATAGGCTACTCCGCGATCATAGAATATTTCCGAATCAGGTCCTCCCGGTCCTTCACCGATTTCCCAAAAGTTATCCTTTGTCTTTAAAATATGCGACGGTGATACACCGCATTCTTCTACCCATACCCGATACGCTTCCTCATCATCTTCATAGACGGAGATATACAGCTTATCTTTAGGAAATGCGATCCATTTTTCATCGGTCAAAAATTCCCACGCAAAATGAATTGCATCACGTTTGAAGTAATCCCCGATAGAGAAATTACCGAGCATTTCAAAAAAGGTATGATGACGTGCAGTTTTTCCGACATTTTCAATATCGTTGGTACGAATCGATTTCTGCGCATTCGCAATACGAGGTTTATCCGGTTTTAATGTTCCGTCAAAATATTTTTTTAACGCAGCGACTCCGGCATTAATCCATAAAAGCGTAGGGTCATTATGCGGAACCAAAGAAGCACCCGGTTCAATCATATGGTCCTTACTCGCAAAATAATCCAAAAACATCTGTCTTACTTGATTTCCTGTCAACTGTTTCATAATTTCCTCCTTGTATAAAAAAAACGTCCCTGAAATTCAGGAACGAAAGCAGTTTCCGCGGTACCATCCCGATTTACTTCCAGCAGAAGTACACCTTTGCATCTGTATCGTCGATTTTTCACACGCAACAATCTCCCCGACAGCGTTCTTTATCACTCATCAAGGCTCGCACCGACCGCCTATTCTCTTGCATGAGTTTGATAAATACTACATTCGTTTCTTTGACTGCTGATTATCTTCAATATTATAGCATAGATACCGTAGCGTTTCAATTTTTATTTTCATTATCGAACAGCATAGCTTTTACATTTATGAATTTTCAATATTCATCAGTTTTGTAAAAAAGCAAGGGAAATCCCCTGCCTTAAAACTGCAGTATACTTAAAATCAACATCACTACAATAATGGAAACAATGACTGTTCGATATACATAGAGTTTCCACTTTTGTTTCTGTTTCGCTTCACTTTTTGCACTCATTTTACTACCACCTTTACTTTGCAATCTTTACTTTTGTCCATAATTCCGAGATCATCTTACGTGATTTTTCATTATAATGGAATATTTCATCTTTTTCATAACCGGTACGCGGTAAGTATGCATCATTATCGGCATAAATTCCTTCCGTACCGCTGCATTCTTCCAGCACCTCATCATTCGTTGATGCATAACCGACAAATTCCGTATTTTTCATACTGTTTTCATACTCTAAAATAAAGTTGATATATTCATTTGCCAGCTTTGGATTCGGTGCATTTTTCGGAATCACCATTGCATCACTCCACAAGTTTGTGCCTTCCTTCGGCATAAAATAACCCATATCTTCGTTCTCAGAAAGGATATAAGTCGCATCACCGCTGTAAACAAGCGCCATATCCTTATTACCGTTTGCCATCGCATCGATAACCTCATCGGTAACAATTTCCGGATCCATGGTTGATACAGCTTCTTTCAACCATTCATACGCTTCCCGAAGCTGATTCTCATCATCGGTATTCATTGAATAACCTAACGCTTTTAAAGCCATCATAAAGGAATCACGTTCCGAATCATACATATAAATATGACCTTTATATTTTTGATTCTTGAATATATTGTAACCCTCTTTTTCTAAATCTTCAATATCTACATTGTTTTTATTATAAACAATTCCGACAGTTCCCCAAAAATACGGAACACTGTAGGTATGATCGGGATCATAGGATAAGGTATTAAGCGGCTCAGCCAAATTAATTAAGTTGGGAATCTGATCATGATTCAGCGGCTGTAAAAATTCTTCTTTCAACAAACGTTCGATCATGTAATCACTCGGTACAAGAATATCATAACGCTCTCCGCCTTGCAGCTTTGTATACATCAGCTCATTAGAATCAAACGTATCATAAATGATTTTTACACCGTATTGTGTTTCAAAAGCAGTGTTGATCTCAGGATCGATATATTCACCGACATTATATATTTTCAAGGTATCGCTGCCGAATCGTGCGATTGCGTCCTCACTGCTCATCTGTGCCTTGGTGCCGCTTTTCAGCCAATACAAACCGCCGGTGATAAATAATACAAAGCATAATGCGACAATACCGGTTGCATGTTTGGATATTCGAGTTGTCTTTGTTTTGGTTTTTTCTTTGATGATCGGCAATAAATTCACTAACAATAAAGTAATTGTGATCATTAATACAATAATCGTTGACAATGCATTAATACTCGGATTGATGCGTTTACTCATCGTCCAAACAAGCGTTGAGATGTTTTTTACACCGTTTCCGGTCACAAAATATGAAATGGTAAAATCATCAAATGACATCGTAAAAGCAATTAATGCGCCGGAGATAATACCGGGTAAAATCTGCGGTACGATGACCTTCGTCATCGCCTGCCACGGAGTTGCGCCTAAATCCATCGCTGCTTCGGCTAAATTGTCATCAAGAGAGCGCAGTTTCGGCATTACACTTAATATTACATACGGAATACAAAAAGCGATATGAGCAAGCAGCATAGTCAAGAAACCTTTTTCGATCCGTAAGGATACATAAAACAGCATGAAACCGACTGCCGTTACGATTTCCGGATTCATAATCGGCAGATTGTTGATTTGAGAGACGACCTCTCGCACAATGCGCCGTGATTTACTTAAACCGATCGCCGTAATCGTTCCGACTGCGGTCGAAACAACAGTCGCCACGACTGCGGTTACGAGTGTATAATAAATTGCTTCCAGCATATTCGGATCATGAAGCATTTTCTCATACCATCGCAAAGAGAAGCCGTCAAAGCTTGTCAAAGAACGTGAATCGTTAAATGAGAAGATCAGCATATATAAAATCGGAAAATAGAAAAACAGCAGTATGGTACCGAGTAAAAAGCGGCGTAGTAACTTACGGTGATTCATTATGCCTTACCTCACTTTCTTGCCATAGCATCATCACTTTTATCCAGCTTTCTTGTAATATACATTGAAATCATAATGATGCATGCCATAATCATTGAAATTGCGCTGCCGAAATTCCATTCGCCTACGGTAATAAATTGATTCTCAATCACATTTCCGATCAGCATATATCCGCCTCCGCCCATAAGCTTAGGAATGACAAAGCTGGAAACCGCCGGTAAAAACACCAGCGTTATTCCGGAGATTACCCCCGGCAAAGAAAGCGGCAGTGTCACCCTCATAAAGCGATGAAAGCGATCGGCACCCAAATCATTTGCCGCATCTAACAGGGAATTGTCCAGCTTGGCAAGTGAGGATTCAATCTGTAAAATCATAAACGGAATAAAATTATAGACCATACCGAGTACGACGGCAAAATCCGTATACAGCAGCTTTTGCGGCTCAAAACCGAGCAGCTGAAGCACATAATTAATTAAGCCGTTATCGGATAAAATACCGATCCACGCATAAGTGCGCACCAGCATATTGATCCACATCGGCAAAGTGATCAGCAGAATATACAGATTACGTTGTTTCGGCTTGCTTTTGGCAATCAAATACGCAATCGGATAACCGATCAAAATACATAATATCGTAGTTAAAAAAGCAATTTTTAACGAAATCCACAAGGTGCTTAAGAAATCAACATCAGTGAAAAAACGGATAAAATTCTCTAACGTAAATTGTAAGGTCGCGACATCATTCCCTTGCTTGGTGAATGCGTAGAGTACAATCAGCAGCATCGGTATTACAATCATCGCCGCTATCCATAAAATATACGGATAAGTCAAACGCTTGAAAGTCTTCATATTAATACCCTATTTTGCTCATCACATGAATATCCTCGGGATAGAAATTCAATGCGATTTCCGCTCCTTCTTCACTCATATCTGTCGTATGCACCTTAAATACACGTCCTTTGGTTGAGAATGTCACTTGATAAACACCCGGACTGATTGTATCCGGATCGAAATCATATTCTACATCCTCGATTTCGACAATGCTTTCATCACTTAATTTCCATCCTTGTGCATTCGCCCATGTCTTTAAATCAGTATCCAAAGCAACACTTTCTTTGATTTCATCAACGCTTTTAAAGAAATTGAATGCGGATATTGCTTCATTCTTTTTCGGATTCTCCACATATTTCTGTTCTACTACCATAATATTAACGGTTACAGCTGTACCGCCGGCAGTGGAAAAGGTTACCGGATAATTACCGACTTCTTCTTTCAATTCATATTCAATTTTAGAAATTGATAAATATTCATCATTTTCCGGATCCCATGCCTGTGCATCGGCACGCGCAATAATTTCCGCATCGTTCAGCTCTTTTACATCTTCTAAATCGACAAAGAAGTGATTGGCTGAGATACGCTCCTTAGCGTCACTGGAAGCGACATCATGTTCCTTAGTCACATTCATTTTCACACTGACCGTAGTACCGGGAACTGTTTCAACCATAATTTCATAATGAACACCTTTAAACAAAACTGATTTTACTACACCGTTCATTTTTCCGCTGTCTTGTGTAACAATATCTAAATCCTCGGGACGTATCACAACATCAACCGGTTCATTTTCTTTAAAGCCGACATCGACACAGTCAAAATTCATATCATCAAATCGCACGCGTTTATCCTCAAGCATAATACCCGGAATGATATTGGATTCACCGATAAAATTCGCCACATAACGATTCTGCGGTTCATTGTAAATATCGGTCGGCGATCCTACCTGTTGGATTTCACCGTCCTTCATAACAACGATTTTATCGCTCATTGTCAAGGCTTCCTCTTGGTCATGCGTCACATAGATAAAAGTGATTCCGACTTCCTGTTGGATACGCTTTAACTCGTATTGCATTTCTTTTCTGAGTTTTAAATCAAGTGCAGCCAGCGGCTCATCCAACAGCAGCACTTTCGGTTCATTCACAAGCGCACGTGCAATCGCAATACGCTGTTGCTGACCGCCGGAAAGCAGTGTAACATTACGCTGTTCAAATCCTTCTAAATTGATCAGTTTCAACATCTTCATTACTTTCTGTTCAATGACATCCTTGCTCATCTTTTTGATTTTTAAACCGAAAGCAATATTTTCATAGACATTCATATGCGGAAATAAAGCATATTTTTGAAACACCGTATTTAATTCTCGCTTATACGGCGGCAACTCACTGATTTCCTCACCGTCAAAGATGACTCTGCCTTCATTTTGTTTCAGAAAGCCTGCCAGTATTCTCAATAAGGTAGTCTTACCGCATCCGCTCGGTCCTAATAAGGTCACAAATTCATTTTCATAAATGTCAAGAGATATTCCTTTTAAAACAATCTGCCCGTCAAAATCCTTAACAATATTTTTAAATTCAATTAATCGCTTTGCTTCATTCATTTCCATCACTATCCTCCTAGAACATCGGCGGCGTGCTTACCCATAACAGCGATGCATCATGTTTACCGCTGTTTTTTATATAATGCGTATTGCGCCCGCTGATATAAAAGGTTTCACCCTTTTTCAATGTATACTCTTTATCACCGTTTACTAATGTAATCTTCCCTTGCAGTACATAACCGAATTCCTCACCGATATGCGGATCAACAATCTGTGAAGTTCCGTTCGGCTTCAGGATCAGAATCATTGGCTCCATTTCATTTTTCTGTGCATTGGGAATGATCCAGTGAATCGTAAAATCTTCCTGCTCATCAATAAAAAAATCGTCTGTATGAAAGACGATCTGTTCCTCTCTGCTCTCTTTAAAAAAAGCCGCAAGATCGGTTCCCAACGCTTCTAAAATATCTTCCAACGTAGAAACCGACGGAGAAGTCAGATTTCGCTCCACTTGACTTAAAAATCCTTTTGTCAGCTCGCTGCGGCTCGCAAGTTCTTCCAGAGTCAGATCATTTCGAATACGCAGCTGCTTAAGCTTTCGACCAATATCCATATGCACCCTCCTGTTTAGTATTGCTAAACTTTTAGTATAGTATTTGAAACAACATTATTATACATGATTCTTTGATTTATGCAATAGGTTTTAAACAAAAAGTTTAATATTTTAAACACAGGCAATCATCGGCGCAGGATGAACAGTTTATTATTTAATAACAAAACAAAAACGGACACATATACATATGTCCGCTCGTATATTTAGGTTATCTGAATTATTTATCAATTTTATTATTTATTGGCATCTACATAAGCGTTGATATGACGTTCTACAACAGAGAACGGTGCCTGTCCGCTTTCTAACAGTGCCGTATGGAATCCTAAGTCAGTAAATTTATCACCCAATGCTTTCTGAGCTTCTGCTTTTAAATCGATTATTTCTTGATAACCGACATAGTAAGATAAGAATGAGGTAGGATTATAACAAATCTGATCATAGATTGCTTGTGCCTGTGAACCGTCTAAGCCTTTTTCATTACAGAATTTTTCAATATCTTTAACGCTCCATCCTTCATAGTGAATTCCAATATCAATCAATGCGATAACCGCATGTTCATACACACTCATGGTTTCACTCAATTCTCTGATTTCTTCATCCGCATCGATATAATTTAATGAATACAGTTCCACATAGGTCGCATACCCTTCTGTATAGCCGGAGAAATTCGCACATGCCAAACGCCATGGATTTTTTATATTGTTATACGCATATTGGATTTGATACATATGCCCCGGAATTCCTTCATGTGCCACTGTGGTAAAGGTATCAATTGTATCAATATCTGACTTGGCAGTATTATTAACCCTGATTTCTTTCGGAGTTGTGCCGTCTATTGCCGGTATATTAAAGTAAGCCATCACTCCGCCGGTTGCTAAATCCGCAGGAAGCGGCTGAATGTTATAGGTCAGTTTACCGACATCAGGGAAGTCCTTTTTATATCGACTTTCTAAATATTCCAATATAGCTTTATAGTCCTTATAGCCGGTACGTGTTTTATTTTCCGCATAAGTTTGATAAGCCTCAAAATTACCCATCAGAATTTCTTGTGCTTTCTGTAAAGCATTTTGTTCGGTATTCTCTAAGCGCTGTTTAATCTCCTGTATTGAATCGTCACTGCCTGTGGCACGGCGGAACAATAATTCATAAAATTCCTTACCGTTTTTCATATTTGCCAAACCGCTTGTATGGTTTTCAGCCTTTTTTAATTTGGTCATGGTGTCGATGACATTTTGATAAGCCGGTAAGAAAGAGGTTTGATAAGCTTCTTCCATTTGCTTTTTATAATTCGTTTTGGCCTCACTGCTTAAATCCATTTCATCTACATGTTTTTTCATGGATGAAAGCGTGCTTCCGCCCATTCCGGCATCGACTATCTCTTGACAGCGAGTGATCACTTCGTCGATACTGATGCTCATCATACCCAGTTCAGCTTGTTTCTTCGTATATGCAAGATTACCGTCCATATAAGGCTTGACATTCTTTAATAATGTAATCACATTTTTTACGTCTTCTTCATTACGCATCACTATATCTGCGAACAAGGTTGGAATCTGTGTATGGTCTCCGCTCATGGTATTAAATGCGGAACCCATATAATCAAACTTTTCATCACTAGCGTCTTCTGCAATATCTAACATGTATGCATAGCAGTCATAGGTATCTTTTTGTTCTTCAGTCAAAAGATCACGATCAAATGTTTTAAACGCTTCAATCGTTTCTGCGACTTCTTTGCGATCTTCGGCTGCATTTTCTTCTGAGAATGTCTCTCCGATTTGAATTTTAACTTCTTTAGGATCAACACCGAAATTTTCCGGATGCTCTAACAGGATATGAAGACTTAAATAGTCGTTTTCCATATCTGAAATAAAATCATTTTTGATAAATTCATCGAATTGCTTCTGCACCTCTGCACTGTCTTGCTTAGTTTCACCGCACCCGCTCAACGGTAAGGCAAGAAACAATGACAATAATAGGATCTTTACCGCTTTTATGTTCATAGCTTAACCTCTTTTCTTTATATAATCATTATATGATATTTTCTGTATTTAAGCAATGTTTATACGAACAGGGATAGAGGATATTCTAAAGTAATTATGAAGACTTCACTTTAAGAAAGTTTTTACACAGCGTATCTTTAAATGGAAGACATTATTTTAAAAGTTTAGCGGCGTTTTTTTTTATGTTAACGCGAAAGGATCGGCGATAAAACAAAACAAGAATAAATTTTATTGAAAAATTCAAAAAAAGGCTTGTCATTTATATGAGGATATGTTATTATATACAGGCGTTAAAGTTAATGATCAGCTATGGAGTAGTACTCAAGAGGCTGAAGAGGTGCCCCTGCTAAGGGTATAGGTCGGGAAACCGGCGCGAGAGTTCAAATCTCTCCTACTCCGCCATTACTTTAAGTGCTGATAAGATTATGGTCCAGTGGTGTAGTGGTTAACATGCCTCCCTGTCACGGAGGAGATCGAGGGTTCGAGTCCCTTCTGGACCGCCATTCGCAGATGTAGTTCAACGGTAGAACACAGCCTTGCCAAGGCTGATACGGGGGTTCGATTCCCCTCATCTGCTCCATATGTCATTTAAGCCTTTGATCAAAGGCTTTTTTTATTGCATGAGAAGATTTTGAGAAGATTTTTATAATCATACAAGGATTTCATACTGTTGTCAGTTTTTATTTTATAAACGTTTCCCTCTTTTAATTTTGTGAAAGTCGTTCGTGAAGTAATTTTTCACTCCTACAATAACAATGAATAATATCAACTTTAATTAATTCTCTATTAATGGTAAATATAACCAATTTATGCTATAGTAATACCATAAGAGACAAGAGGAGAAAATTATTATGAAACGAACTGCAATTTTTTTATCTGCACTTATTTTGGTAAGTGTGCTTACAGGATGCGATCATACACCGAAGATAAGCATGAAGGAAGACATTGAAGCCGAATACGGTTTTGATCTTGATTACAGCACTCTATTTGATAAAGATGAATCAGATGATAATATCATAGTGAAAGAAATAAAAGATTACGATAAAAACAAACTGGTGATCAAGAAATCACCGTTATCTTTTCCGATCAAAAGAATAACATCATCGAACAAAAAATAAATATCAATGTAAAAGATACAAGATTTCCTACAATCAAACTAAAGAAAGATTCAATTGCTCTTACAGAAGGTGATAAATTCGATGTACTTGCCAATATTGAATCTGTCAGTGATCCGGTTGACGGAGACTTAAAACAAGTGAAAGACAGTACTAAAGAATTCGGATATACAGTCAAATCTAATGTAAACAATAATAAAGCAGGAGATTATTCGGTAGTCATTATCGCATCAGATAAAAATGGTAATAGTTCGCAAAAAGACTATGAAGTAAATGTCAAAGCAAAACCTAAACCGAAAATAACCTCTGACAATTCTGATAAGCAATCTACTATACAATCAAACAACAGTGCCGCCTCAAACGTATCCCCTGCACAACCATCAACTACAAATACTTCAAACTCACAAGCTAAACCGACAACCACTCAACAACCAGCCCCGGTTGAAACACCTCCTGCCGTTGAGCCGATCGGTAATACTGTGTATATAGCAGGATCCGGAAAAGGCACAAAGTATCATAATAACCCTAATTGCAGCAACATGAAAAATCCTGTTGAGGTGACATTAAGCAAAGCTCAAGCAAGCGGCTATACTGCATACAAAAAATGTTATTAATAAACTATACATCAGATAAACAGTTTTTTTTAAACTTGTAGAAAAAGTCGGTATAAAATCTAAACATTGAAATTTATTACAGTTTATGTTATGATATATTGGCTTATGAAAAGGAGAGAAAGAACATGAAAAAGAATATTTGTTTAATGATTGCGTTTATATTGGGATTGTTATATTCTATTTATATTATCGCATATTTCACAGGAGCTGTCGGAGGAAGCAGCGGCGCAGAGCAAGCAGGAGCAGCGATCGCAACTGCATTGGTAATGCCACACATGGTATGTACAGTACTTGCGACTATCTTCAACGGTTTGGGATGCTTCCTGAATAAATCAGGATTTGCATTAACAGGTGCGATCCTGTATGCTGTCGCAATGGTATTATTCCCATTGTACTTCTTCTTTGTTATTATTCAGATGGTATTATCCTTCGTTGGATTCTCCCAAGTTCGCAAAGCAAGCAAACAAGCATAATAACTAAATCTAAAAACGTACCGAATAAATCATAAGCAACGGTACGTTTTTTTATTTGCTTAACATTTAAAAGATTAAATAATTTTTAGTAATAGTAATGCTACTGTTACTTAATATAATATCCGTATAACAAACAGTCGTATCTCTTAATATGATCATTTTTCTTAACCAAGGTCTATCTAAATACTTGTATTACTGTAAATTACACATAAAAAAGCATCTGTGCTGAAGAATCAACAAGATGCTTTTTATCTAAGCCTATAAGCAATTACGCTTTTTGTTTTTTGCGATAAACAATATAACCGGCAGCGCCCAATATTAAGAGCATACTTAAACTAAGATTTAAATAAACTCTCATATCAATATCGCTTCCCGTATTAGTGGATTCATAAGTTCCCTTATTTCCCAAACTATTCTTAATGGCTTCATCCTTCTTATTATCCGGTGTTGGTGCCGGATTATTTATATCGGAATCACCGTTATTATTGCCGGTTCCGTTTTGGTTATTGTCATCACCGGAATTATTATTGTCTCCGGTTCCCGGTTTTTCTCCGTTATTGTCACCGCTGTTGTTATCGTTATTGTCATCGGACTCATCATTATCATTGAGATCTTCCAATTTATACGTAAAATCTGCCGTCTTGTCATTTTCAAGCGTTGTAATATTTCTTACTTTATAATCCATATTTGTTACAGACAAACGATTGATTTCAACATTAAATTTCTCTTTATCAGCCGCAGCCTTTACTTTGACCACACCGACTGAGACATTCCCGTCTTTATCGGCCAGATTCTTAGTTGCATCTCCGGTGGCAATATATAATCTTACTGTATTCGTATTTTTATCATACGTATACTTTTTCACATACTCAGGTGCTAAAGACGCATCCCATTCTATCGTATCTAATGTGACCTTACCGCTTAATTTAAGCGTTGCGTCTAAGGCTCCTGCATAACCATCATTCAAATTAATTGTTAGCTTTACAGCACCGTTTCCTCCGCTTGTACGGCAGAGGGTAGCTGCCGAAACACTTACCATAGCACCTAAGAAAATGCTTACAGCAGCTAATACCGTCATAATTTTTTTCATAGTTAATTACCTTTTGTCGTATCAACGATTTCCATAAATGGTAAATCATCATAAGCAGGTAAATTAGTTACTGACATCGAAGTACTTGTTAAACGCTGTCCTTCGTTTGTTTCTGCGTCATTAACACGATATAATTCCGCTCTGATACTCTTGCCTTTCATCGATTCATATTGTTCAGGAGTTACTACAAAGAACCAGTAACCCTTTTCAATTTCCCAAACCTCTGCATTACTGTTTAATTTCGCAAATAAGAAGTTGTCACCTTCATAGAAGATCTGATCATCATCAGCGTCTACCAACAACATCGCGTTGAATGCCGGATTGCCTCGATAATCACCCTTGAACACAACAGAGCCGGCAGCGATCTCAACTTCCTCACCCTTAGAATTCAAGTATTTATAAGGATCCTTTAAAATACCGATGGTATCATTTGACATTTCAATATTATCACCCGGAGGCGCAATCACATCAATTTCAGCACCGCTGATACCCTGATTACCAACAGCCTCAAGTTTAACATAGGAAATATCATTATATGTCCATAGCTGATCTCCGCCTGTAGTACCTTCCTTATCAAAGTATACGATTTGTGTGAAACTGTTCGCACTGTTCAATTCAAATGTACCGCTCTTAGCCAATGTCCAATCAGCACCGTCCTGACTTACATAAACATTGAATTTAGAAACAGTGTTTTGTAACAACTGACCATCAGTAGCTACTGCACGATATTTAATACCGGCTATATCGATTTTGGTATTCAGATTAATAATGACATTCGGAGTTGTCTTATCCTTATCATTAATTCTGACATTACCGTTAAAGAATGTTGAAGTATCTCCGTCGATCAAATTGTTTACCGTCAAAGCAGTGTAATCCATATCCGGATTTTCATGATCGATACTGTCATCAGCTCCCATAAAGTTAGAGGATATATCGAACTTCTCTTTACTGATGCTTCCGTCATGTGCAACTTTCACTTCATCAAGCTTCACTGTCGCTGTCGCATTTAAATATTTGTCATAAGCAGTAACCTCATAAACAAGGGCGCGATTATTCATTGATCCGATCAGATCTACGAATTCATTTTCCATTGTAAAGCCGATCACTTGACCGTTACGTTTAATTTCATAACCTAAGATTGCTTCCGCATTTGAATTGTTTTCAACAGCGAGACTTAATTTAAAGCGTTTTGATTGACTGTCCGCTTCGGTAATTTCTGTTTTAACAGTAGTACCGTCTGACATTGCTGCTCCGTTTTTCAAACGATAGCGTCTTGCCTCATCATTCAAATACCAAATTTTTCTTTCTTCTTTAGGAAGATTCTTCTCTGCTAAATAATCTTTTACTTTATCGGTCGCTACCAAGCCCCAATTTTCAAAATGCTCGCTCAGATCTTTTCCGGCAGCTAATGATGAATAAACAATCAGCGATTCATCTGAACTGAAGCCGCTCAAAGTCGTTCTGCGCATTTCCTTATTCATTTTAGCGAAGATAGAGTTTGTATCCGTATACGTCGCATTATCATCATAGGCTAGATGCAACTGCCAGTACATTGCCAAAGTAGTAAACACATCTGAGCTTTTACCGATCGTATTAGAAGTAACCTTTTGGTAAATTTTCTCATATTTTGGCTCGATGCGGGCAGCTGCCTTATCGTCGCTGGTCTGTGCAAGCAATGCGAAGATATTGTTTGTTACCTCCGCATAAGCTATTTTGCCTTGGTTAATCTGGTGTCCGATTTCATGGCTGATACCCCAACCGAAGAATCCTGTTGTTGTCACTTCACCGTTTGTAACCGTATTCGGTCTTCCCTGTACTAATCCTGCGGCACTTCCGTGTCCGATACCGATATGGTCACCGCCGGCATACATGAAGGCACCGTCGAACATACGCATTGCCCGAATATTGATATAGCTTGACGGCGTTTTATCAATTGCTTCTGCAGGATTATCGGATAATCCCTTATGGTTGTAGAATAAAGTAGCCATTTGATCGAATGCCACTAAAGAGTTATACAAACGATTTACTTGATCATCGATATTTGTTAAGCCTTGTGCTATACCATTATATGCAGAAAGTGCTGCGATCGAGAATGAACCTTTCTTACAAACAATTTCGGTTGTATTTAATACGCTTGTGCTTGCTTCAAAAGTTTCACCGGCATCATTATACATTGATTCCAATTTTTCAGTATATGCCTTTAATTCCGTAATATAAGTTTTGATTGCTGCCTTTGCTTCCGATTCATCATCAATCTTATGAACATCTAAGAACGGGATCTTAGTACCGCCGCTGACACGTACCTTTAAAGTACCGCTTTCTTTAGCACTCGGATAACGGATATATACGGAACCGCCTCGTTCTGTAGCCATTGTACCGATTTGCGGAACAGTAATAATATTTGCACCTTTTTTCAAGTTGGTTACACTCTGTTTCCATACTGAAGCCTCCGCATAATATTGACTGAATACAACCTGAGGCATTACTCCGCCGGTAGTACCTACATAAACGGTAATTTGCTCACCTGCTTTTACAGAGACGCCCAAAGGCTGTAAATCACTTAAGCTGGAGAATCCTAAATGAGAGTTTCTTGAAGTAGAAATCTTTTGGTCAACCGTAATCACATCTTGAATCTTTTTATCATTAAGAATCTGTCTTGCATAATCCAATTCATTCAATAATGCAGTACGATTAGGATGATATTCATCACTGACAGTTTCTTTTGTATTTACACGTTTTTCCAAAGCAGCGATCTGTGCCTCATTCACACCGTCAACTAACTCCAAGTGTAAATCATCTTTAAATAATGCCGCAACATCATCCTCTAACGGATTATATTCATAGAACTTCAATTCACGTAATCCGATCGTGCCACTCGCTACATAATTAGCCAAACAAATCTGCATTTTATTAGTATGAACTGCATGCTCCGGTTTTACCTGATAATAAATCTGTCCGTTTTTGCTTGTAAGTTTTGTCATTGAAGCTTTTACAGACTGCATCGCACCGCTTTCATCCCAATAATACACTTTTACATAAGTGAAAGATGCATTTTCTTCTTTTGGAACCATAAATACATTAGCAATATCATAGAAGTCATCAAACTCTACAATCGGGGCCGATCTGCCCGGATTAAATCCTCCGACATCCCATGTATTTGCCTGCCAGTAGGTTTCAAAATCATTATCTACAAGTGCAAATTCACCGGAAGAAATATGTCCGCTGTTTGTCGTTACACTCTTAATATGATCTGTTTTCTCTGTTTTGTTCGGACGATTGATCAGTCCATAGTTATAAACATCAGGCATTACCGCATCTTTGGTTGTACCCTTCGCTAAATTAGACGGTTTACCTTCACCCAAATCATTCACACCTGTTACATAGGCTTCATAAGTTGTTAATTTTTCCAAACCGCGCAGCTGATAGCTGTTAGCAGCTATACCTGCAACCTTTGTATAAGCAGAAGTTCCCGCCTTACGATAATAAAGATTGTAAGTCTTCGTATCATCCATCTTTTTCCAGCTGAAGTTAAAACCTTCATACACCGGGCTCATCACAACCATATCAACTGCCGGTGGTAAGCGATTCGGCTGCGGTTCAAAGCTGACTTCATCAGAATAAGGACTGCGCCATTCTCCGTTTACTGCTCTTACTTGAACTAAATAGGTTGTATAATTTTTCAGATCGCTTAAGTCAAATGTTGTATAATTGGTCTGATACATTTCGTTTTCAATCACCTGACCGTCCGGCGACAATGTTTTCACCAACAGCTCAAATCCAGTAATATTCGGCATATCATTATAGGTAACGACTGCAGATTCACTTCCTACTTTAACCTTAACATTTTTAGGAATCTCCATTACCGGCACCGGTACTTCTTCATATACGTTGTTTAAGAATTCAACTTCTGAAATATCGGCTAAGTTCTTAGTTGCGGTTTTCGTAATTTTAATTGTAACTTTTTTCACCGCAATTTGTCCGCCTAAATCAATTACGATTGTATTAGCTGTCGCTTTATCGGTAAAATAATGAATCTCTTCCGATTGATTCAAGCTGCCATTGAAAGTAGAAACCTTTCCGTTTTCATCAGTAACCTCAACAAGCATTTCTTCCGGCTGATTATTCAAGCCGCCGTCGATACGAATCTGATTCATCTTAAAAGCTTTTTCCATGCTCATCGTTAAGACAGCCGGATTATCGGCAGAAATTTCTTCGTTTTCTTTTGCCGGTTTTACCGTTACCTGACCGTCAGCTTGGAACAAGTCCTTTGCATCACCGTCAATGATCGCTTCCACTTTCATATTGGAACCGTCAATCATGGTACTCGTATCCTCAACCTTAACAGCCTTTTGAGTGCTGTTCAGTACAGTCGCAATAATCGCAATATCAGCAATATCAATTGAACCGTCGCGATTTAAGTCATATGCATTCACATCTTCGGCTTTTTTACTGTCAATATGTGAGATCAGCTGATTCAAATCAGTTTGATCAACTTTACCGTCACCGTTTACATCTCCGACTTCAAATAAGCCTTTTTCATTAGAGATAGAAATACGTTTTGCATAATCATCTAACTGAATCTCTTGTATTGCATATGTTTTATATGCGTTTCCGCGTAACTCAACACTGTAAGTTCCTTTTTTCAGGTTATACACAGTGACGGCATAATATCTGACGTCTTCACCGTCTACACCGTTAATCACTCCGCCTTCTTTATCCATCTTACGAATGCTGATCTCTCCGCTTTGATCGCCGAGAGTATAATCCATACGCTTCATTTCAGTAATTCCGTTAAAATCAATTTTCTGGCTGTTGCCGCCTTGATCTTTTAAAACTACTGAAATATTCGGGTTTGTGATATTGCTGATCGGTAATACAAACTTAATATCAAGCTCTAAATTACCGGTTGCCTCAAGACCGTCCAAATGATAGACTTCAGGCTCCAATTCCACAACCTCATCAGCATCACCTTCCGGTGTTGTGCTGTCATCAACAGTCGATGTACCTTCCTCACCCTGCTGCTCTTCCGCTTGTGCATCCTCAGAAGTTCCCTCCATCGCTGTTTTATCAGAAGTTTCTTCTTCGCTTATTGTTTCGTCACCGGTATTGGCTGAGATTGTTCCGCTGACAAAATCCATCGCAAACAACGAGGACAGTGCGAAACTCGCAATCAATACTGAAACGAACAACAATTTAAAACAACGCTTCATAATATTCTCCTTTCACGTCTCATTATTAATGATAGCACACCCTCTTTCTTTATGCAACGATTTTATCCATATTATGTAAAAAAGAATGAGGTAAATTTTTACTGAATCAAACAGGTGAAATAGTCATATTATAAAGCATAGTATACATTAAAAGAATATAAATACACAAAAATAATAATCATTAATTATCGTAAGAGTCCGGTATCTAATTTTAAATTATAAATACATGAGATTTAAACAATTTATTTCGATTGATAAGAACACGTTTGTATGAATAAAAACTCAATTTCATCCTTTTACAACTCCGTATTATTGATCGAACCCCCTTAAAAAAGATCCAATTAAAAATCAATTGAATCTCTCTTATTATTACGGCTGTTGCTTTATTTATAGCAATTATAAACCGATTATTTGCGTTTTGATTTAGGCAGCGGAGTAACCTCTACTAACTTATCCACTACCTTTTGAGCGAATACGGCATTATCAATATCTAAGACATAATGCTCCTTTGCCCCTTTATAAGGATTGCCTGTTTCAGCTTCTCCCATCATTTCTTCAATATAAGGCAGTTTTTTCACATACGCTGTATTATCGCAAACAATCACCACCGGTTTATCGTCCACATATATCATATATTCTCCGAACATTTTTCTGAAGCGAATTGCGCCGATGCCGTTTAACTGTTCACATACATAATTCACAAAAGCAGTAGTTGTCGCCATATTGTTCTCCTTTATCTATTCGTTAAGATAGATAAATTGTACCATAAATCCTTAAGAAAGTCATTGCCTTTTCCAAGCCTTCCTTTCATATGATTGAGATATTGTTAGCCGCACAAAAAACATTATCATCAAATCTGCGTAAATTTCTTAAAAGCAACTTAAAGATTATTACACATAAAACCGCTGCCGCTCGCGCAGCAACGGTTTTTTATAAATTCAAGCTCACTCTGATTGCCTGATCCACCTTATTCATCGTATCTTCACCCAGTGCACAAATCCATTGACCGAGACGCTGTTTATCAATCGTTCTCAATTGTTCACATAAAATCATGGAAATATAATTTAATGCAGTATCGGAAAAAATTACATGTGTGGGAATCGGAGGCTTGCTCATTTTTTTGGAAATCGGTGCAACAATAATTGTATTGGAATACTTATTTCCTTTATCATTCTGAATGACCAATACCGGCCGCATACCACCTTGTTCACTTCCGATCACCGGTGATAAATTTGCATAAAACACATCTCCGCGCCTTACCATTATTTCATCACAGCCACCCGCATACTGTTGATCACATTCATCATTTCTTCCGGTGCTAAATCATCACTGAAAACGGTAAATTCTATTCCGTTGTAAACTGCCGATAAACGATTACCGTCATAGAATCCGAATACATCTAAGGCATCAATGATCTTACCCGGCATAATCACCGTCTGTGTGGACTCGGCACTGCTGCGCACGCTTTCAACAACCGTAAAGTTCTTTTCACCGCTGAACTCTAAGATATGCTTCTGTACCCCGTTCGCATTCATTTCACTCTTACTGCTGAGCTGCGCATCATAAACTGCCGAAGGATACAGCGGTAGGTCTGCATCACTGATCTGTGAAACTGCAGTTGGTTTTTCTAAACTGGTCGGTGCCGCAAAATAATCCGCAGAAGGCTCTTTTCCGTATTCTACAGAATTAAATACGATTTTTAACTCGACATTTTCATCTTGATTGTAGATTTGAACCCATTTAATAATAGCATCCTTATTAAACATCATCTCTTGCTTTATATAATTCTTATTATTTGGATAGACTACCGGTGTCGTAATTAAATAGCCTTCCTCATTTTTAACAACTTCCGCTTTTTCATTGTTTACAAATTCTGCCATAGACTGCAATAAATACGGTTTCGGTGAATTCAGCGGCCATTCGCCTTCAAACTTAAACACTTGATTCAGTGCCGGAGTTATCACAAATACTCCTTCATCATTCCTAAGTATAATCTGTTCCTGATTTAATTCTTTATCCAATAAGCTGACTTTGAAATAATCATTGGCTTCACTTTTTTGATATCCAACCTCAAGTGCATATGTTTTAATATCCTCACCCTTGGTTATCTCCATATCGCCCTTTAAGATGTATGAATCCGTATTCTCCATTACTTTTGTAAACTGCTTTTCAAACGATTTTGGCTTTAACGCAAAACATAATGCGACTGCCAAAATGACAATGCCTGAGACGGCAATGATTTTCTTTTTCATGTGCTGCTCCTCCCTTTTCGATTCACTCATAATTTATGCTTAAGGATGTGAAATCATTCATAAACAAACCAGTTTTTCATAGATTATAATAGTCATAATGCTTTAGGCAAAGAAACGGAGAACACTATGAAAAAAACACAGACGATCAGCCTCTGTATTGTTATCTTATTTGCGATTGATTTCAGCATGAGTCAATTACTTGGTTTTTCTTTATTGTATAAGCGCATTCATGATATGGATATATTATGCAAGGTCTATGCCTTTATCATCGGCATCAGTGCTTTTTACAGTATTCTTTTAATCGGGAATCGAAATGACTGAAACCGATGCGTTAGGATTTTAATGAATCGGAAAGACTGTTTATTTATATGTAATATAATTGAAAAACAAAACTCTATAAACTGGAACCATCACTTTTATTCAGCAATGGCCGACTCATTTTCAACTGCCGTGCGTTTGCTTTTTCCAGCGTACAGGCATGTAAAAAATAAAGATAAATCGGTACTGTCTCATTATTTTCAATAAAGCCGATTTGAAGTAAAGCCGTTCGTAACGGAATTTCTTCCATCGGTATTTTCATATACAGAGTCAGTATATCCAAATGAGCAAAAGCGAGCGGAATCAGCTGATTTAATATTGACTTTAAAATCGCTGTTTCCTGATCGTAATGATGCAGCCAAAAGGTAATTTCAGCACATTGATGTTCAACTGCCTTAGCTTGAATCCAGCCGCAAAGCTGATCGGTGATTACAACTGCATAGATGGCATAACGATGCGGATTCGCATGTATCAGAAATTGAATACAGTCTTCTGCTTTCCGTTGAGTATATGGATAGCTGTGTTCCCAATATGCCTTCATTCTTCGATCTCTGCCTAAAGTAAAAAGCGCATCGGCATCCTCGTGCTGCCATTTCCGTATATAGATCTGTTTGTCATCATAACGATTTTTCATAATATTAGCTTGCGCTGTTTACAAATAATTACCCGATAAAAAAGCAGTATCCGATATATAAACCAAGATACTGCCTGAGTTATTCACCTTGTTTTTCTTTTGCTTTATTAACCGCCGGTATTCCGACCAATGTGCTGTGTGCCGGGCAATCCTCCAACACCACGGCATTCGCTCCGATTTTTGTATAGTCGCCGATTGTAATATTACCCAAAAGCTTTGCGCCCGCACCGATAAAAATATGGTTACCGATGGTCGGATGACGTTTTGCGTGCTGCTTCCCGGTGCCACCCAAGGTAACGCCGTGATAGATAACACAATCATCACCGATCACCGCTGTCTCACCGATCACAACCCCCATGCCGTGATCAATGACCAAACCTTTTCCGATTGTCGCTCCGGGATGAATTTCAATACCGGTCCATTTTCTTGCCAGATTAGAGTTGCATCTCGCTAAAAAATACAGATGATGCTTCCAGTACCAATGAGATAAATGATGCATAATCAAGGCTTTGATATGCGGATACAATAACAACACTTCTAATTTAGAATGCACCGCCGGATCATATTCGCAGGTACGGGAGATATTATAGCGGATATCACTGATTAAACTCATAAGCTGTTCAACACCGAAAGATATTTTTCGCCGCCATCGGGAGCGATAGTAACGATTTTCTTATCAGGATAATACTTAGATAATCTTTTTGCCAACGCAATATTGGCACCGCTTGAAATACCGACTAAAATACCGGTCTCCTGTGCAAACGCCTTTGTTTCTTTAAGTGCTTCATCATCATCAATCAATAAAATATCATCAATGAGCGAAGTATCTAAAATACTCGGAATGAAATTAGCGCCGATTCCTTGAATTTTATGCGCCCCTGACTCATGTCCTGACAGCAGCGCACTGTTTGTCGGCTCTGCGGCAATGCAGCGAATCTTAGGGTTAGCTTTTTTCAATGCGCGAGCAATTCCGGTAAAAGTTCCGCCGGTCCCTACACACGCCACAAATATCTCCGTATCTTGTGCCTGTTCCAGTATTTCAACCCCGGTCGTCCGTTCGTGAATATCGGCATTGGCCGGATTATCAAACTGCCGCAAAGAAAGAAAGGTCTCGTCATTTTGCATATATTGATTCATCAAATCAACAGCACCCTGCATTCCTTTTGCGCCCTCGCTTAGCACCAACTCTGCACCGTATGCCTGCATCAGCTGCCGACGTTCAATACTCATTGAATCCGGCATAATAATCGTTACGGGGATTTGATAAATCGCGCCGAGCATCGCCAGTGCAATTCCCGTATTCCCACTGGTTGCCTCAATTAATTTTGTATGTTCACTGATTCGCTGATGTTCAAAGGCATCCTCAAGCATTCCGTATACCGCTCGATCCTTAATACTCCCCGCCGGATTAAACTTCTCCAATTTTATCTTAATATTAGTATTCTGTAAATGATACATCGGTGTATGTCCGATCAATTTAATTGCTTCCTTCATAAAAACCTCCTTATTTAATTTTTGATGTTTTTCGGAAGCAACAACATCGTTTATTGCCGTAAGCATGCAAATAAAGCTGCGCACACGCTTGTGCCGTATTTATACTCATGTGCGACCCTCCTTTTCGCATTTTCCTACCATACTTTTTATACTTTTAATGCTTATTCTATATTATGCCATAATCAAGTAAAAAGTTCCAGTATTGTGCAAATATTTTCTGAAATAAAATGAAAGAGTCTGATCTAAAAACAGGACATTTGACTATAGCGTATTTTTTATCTGTGCATATGGTATAGAGAAAGAAGGATAGAAATGCAAAACATGATAAAAAACGCACAGTGGTTTTCACAAGAAAACGGCAAAATTCTTTATTTTACCAATGAAGGATGTATCACGTATGATCGCTTTTGTATGGACAATCATCGCTTCTGCTCCCTGTCAATGCAAAAGGGCAAGGCAAAAAACAGCTATGATTGTGAAATTGATTTAGACTGTGTTTCACTCATTCGCTTCGGTTATCATATGCGTGCGATTGTAGCGGACAGTGTCGTGCTGGAATCTTCATTCTATGATAAAAACATGTGCTTGATTGAAACATACCGCAAAGAGATTGCGGATAATATCGCCTCTGATTTCCACGATGTATGCGCAGAATTTCCGGTAATGAGAAATGCGGCATTTGCGAAGATCGCTATTTGCTTTTCCGGTAATATCACTGCCTGTACCTTCGGTATGCCTTTTTTGGAATTATATGAAAATGCGTAAAACACCTTATCGGCGTTTTACGCGTTTTTCTTTTATAATGTTTTTTATATCATACATAATCATATGTTTTTATAATGATCGTTCAGATACGTATTTTTGGATTTCGGCAGCGGTTAATTTACGAACTTGCGTATTCGCATATTCTCTGTATTCATCAACGATAAAGACCGGCTTCATGGCCCTGCAGCTTTTTCCTTTGTTGTTTCTTAGATAAAGCTTTAAATCCGCTGAATCTTTAAAAATTTTAAAAGAACATCTGCCGTTTTCACTTATAATCTCATAAATACCGCATGGTTTTTTCATACATTAATCAGCTGTACGTAAATAACATTTAGCTTTTTCCAAGCTTGTAAAAGGAAAATTCCAACACTGTAATCCGCGCTTAGGATCCTTTCCTGTACAAATACATCTCCCGTATGTTCCGCAGATGTATTGCGTGTGATTTTCTAAACAAAAACGTACATCCCGTAACGGTGTGACTCTGGATTCATTGACGTTACATTCTAAATAAATTTGTTTGTCTATTTCCCTTCCTGTTTATTTAAACCGTTTATCTAATATCCCAACTGTTGCTTTACAATTATCACATGAATCCGTTGCTCATTATCATAGGCAAGTTTTACATAGCTCGAACAAATACGATCCTTATTATGACAGTCTCGGCATATGCCAAGCTTAGCGCACGGAGTTTCTCTGTGCAATCGGATACAGTTTGCCGGTGCTGCAATTCGGCGGATTCGCTCAAAGGCACATGCTTCATCAGCGGTAATTTTTTGATAGCCTACTACCAGTATTACTTTTTTAGGACCGAAGATCATCGCGCTGACGCGATTTCCGTGTCCGTCCACATTGATAATTTCACCATTCTGCGTTATCGCATTCGCACTCGCTAAAAATACATCGGCGCTGAAAGCTTTGCGTGCCTCGGCATCGCTTTCCGCTCTTGAGGCAAACGGACGATTATGTGAATGAAAGAGAATATTTCTTTGTTCCAGCATGGCGATGATTCCGCTCTCCCACAAGGTTTGGCTGCCGCCGTCACAGACGACATCTCCGTCCTTTATAATGTCATTTACGATGCGACATGCCGCTTCTGCATCTTCGGCAATATCCGCATGAAAACCGTTTGCCGATAAAGCATTCTTGCATTGTTCACACTGTATATCAATTAATCTCTGCTTGTTTTCATCCATTCGATTCCCTGCTTTCTTGATGTTCTTCCTTTAATTCCAAGTAATGCTGCGCATTTTTAATTATTTGTTCACGCTGTGCTTCACCGAGTGATTTAATGACCTTTGCCGGACAGTCCACTGCCAAGCTTCCAGAAGGTATCACAGTGTTTTCCAACACGACTGCTCCCGCCGAAATCATTGAGTACGGTTCAATCTTGGCACCATTCATGATAACTGCTCCCATGCCGATTAAGCAATGATCGTGAATTCTACAACCATGAATGATTGCGCCATGTCCGATACTGACTCCTTCACCGATCGTCAGTTCATGTCCGGGATCACAATGAAGTACACATTGATCTTGGATATTCGTATCCTTGCCGATACTGATTTTACCTGCATCACCGCGGATCACACTTTGATACCAAACGCTCACATTTCTTGCCAAATAAACATTTCCGATCACATCGGCTGAATCCGCAATCCATGTTCCTGCTTCTGTTATCGGCTTCATCGCTTTATATGAATATATCATTTTTATTTCCTTTCATTTAAAAAGCAGAGGGCATTGATTACCCTCTGACTTCATATAATTGATTATTTCAGCTTAGCTGCGGCTGCTTCATCTAAAATCACAACAACATCTTTGTGATTCTGTAAAACAGAAGCCGGACAATCTGTGCTTGGGGCTTGATTAATCATAGCGGCTACGGCATCTGCTTTATTGGCACCTGTCGCAATTAACAGAATTTTACCTGCCTTCATAATTGTCGCAATACCCATTGTAATTGCATGTGTAGGAACTTGATTAATATCATCATCAAAGAAACGCGCATTGTCCTGACGAGTTTTTTCAGTCAATGTTACGATATGTGTTTCCTCATCAAAGGAAGTTCCCGGCTCATTAAAACCGATGTGACCGTTAGCACCGATACCGAGTACCTGTACATCTACATGTACATTTTCCATTGCTTTTTCGTATGCTTCACAGTCAGCCTTTGTATCACCGTACGGAAGATGAACATTTTCTTCTTTGATATCAATGCCTGAAAATAAATTCGTGTGCATAAATGTATAGTAGCTTTCTTTATGATCTCTCGGTAAACCTACATATTCATCTAAGTTGAATGACTGACATTTTGCATAGCTTGTACCGTTTTCCTTGTGGTCTGCAATCATATTCTCATATAATCCGATCGGTGTTGATCCGGTTGCCAATCCTAATACGGCATCCGCTTTATTTGCGACAACTTCTTTCATGACTTCAAATGCTTTTTTGCTTACTGCTTCATAATCTTTTAGTACGATAACTTCCATTCGTTTATACCTCCTGATAGATAACTATATAATAGCACTTTTTCCCCTTTGTTTCAATAAAAGGATTTTGCTTTATCTTGCTCTTTAGAGCAATTATTTGATAATGTTTCTGATGATTGGGAAATGGTGTCGTATCTGTTTTGAAAATACATAATTTCTTTACGTAGTTTTAAAGTTTAATTTAAGTTTTCTTTATTCATTATCTGTTTATGAAATTTTTATTCTTGTTATAAGTTATCAATGTATATTTATCTTTAAGATTTACCATGAGCTATCATATTCTATTGACCAAAATCAAAAAAATTCATTTTTGATCAATAGTGCGTATTAATCTTTTTTATTAATAATTTTAATAATAACATTTTTCTCATATGCTTCACCTATACAATTACAGTCCTGCATATGAATTGTGCTGTCAACTAGAATACTTCGATTGTATAAGATGTGGTAAAGGTTTTGCCGGCAGAAAGCATCATCATGCCTTCACGTCGGGCAAAATCGATCGGTTCACAAGTAAAATCGGTATGACCGTACCATGGTTCAATACAGATAAACGGAGCATTTTCCTGCGGCGTCCAAAATGCCAAATAAGGATACCCCCCGATGGATACCTTTACACCGTGTTCCTTCCCCTGCAGTGTGACATGAGTGCTTTTACAGCCTTCATAAATAACGGTGGCAGGTTCAATCAGCCATGGATAACTGAGTTGGATATCCTTTACTTCCACTGCTTTTTTAATTACCGGCTGCTTACGCTCAGGATCAAACAATAACTGTGTGATATTCTCTTGATTGTTGAAGATCAAACGATAATCCTCAAATTTCTCATCCGATGTCAGCGGACAGCGAAATCCGGGATGTAAACCAAAGGTAAAAGGCATGTCTCGATCATCAGTATTAGTAATATGATAAGTGATTGTACAGCGATTTCCTTCTAAATGATATGTGGTGTGATAACAGAAGGAGAACGGATATTGTTTTCTTGTTTCCTCGCTGTCGGTACATTCAAAGGTAATTGAATCCTCGGTTTGTTCAATACATGTCAGCGTCGCATAGCGAATCAAGCCATGATTTTTCATCGCATATTGCTTGCCGTCAATTTCATAAGTACCGCTGTGGGTATTTCCTACGATCGGAAACAGCGTTGGATTTTTGCCGCTCCAATATTCACTGTCTCCCTGATACAAATATTGTATACCGGTTTGTTTATCAAGAAATGATGTCATTTCTCCGCCTTTTTCACAAAAAGTCATTTCATAGCGCTCATTAGCGATTTTCACATTAGCACCTGCTTTCTTTATTTCCTTTATTATAACGTATAATCGCATATTTACCAATTCTTTTCAATCAGTATTTTATTTTTATGGATCATTCTTGTGAATTCGTAATAAAACAATAAGAAAAATAATTGAATTTCACTGAAATAAATGATAGAATAATGACGTTATAAATGCCGGCTTAGCTCAGTTGGTAGAGCAACGCACTCGTAACGCGTAGGTCGTAGGTTCAAGTCCTATAGCCGGCACCATTAGTTAATTACTCCCGTAATCAAGGGAGTTTTTTAATATCTAAAATGAATTTGGTGTAAAGATCATATATGAATTAATATATAAAAAGATAAAAACATCTCATCCTCAATAAAGAGAAATGAGATGCTTTGTTTAATATTACAGATCTTTTAAACTTTGTTTATTTTTCATGTGAAAAATTGCGTAAGTCATACTTCCGAGGGAAATAAACATCATTGTGATAATGAATAGAATATCTGTTTGGTCTCCTGTATTCGCTCCGCCCATGCTTGTGACTGGATTATACATGCCTTTTACT